>DATFYE010000073.1:0-44897 GCA_035315185.1 Syntrophorhabdales bacterium
TCCTGATGTTTTACCCTCACATCGGTACGCATCATCTGCTGCAGACGCCTGCGCCCACGTGGTTAAAGATCGTTGCGATAACGGGGAGTATCGGCATGCTCATTCCGGTGTTTGCCGTACTAATCAATCTTTGGCTTACCATGCGGGGGAAGCTCGGGCAGATCCACACGGATGTGGGCGGGAAGTTTGTCTTTGCAGGACTTGTCTGGTATCTCTTTGTCTGCCTCCAGGGTCCTTTCCAAGCGCTTCCGTCGGTCCAGACAGTCACGCACCTTACCAATTGGGTAGTCGGTCACTCCCATATCGCCGTCTTCGGATTTGCAGGTTTTATCGGCCTCGGCGGCATCTATTTCATTATTCCCCGCATCACGGGCAGGCCTCTTTACAGCCGTAAGCTGGCCGACATCCAGTACTGGCTCGTGCTCACCGGCCTTTCCGGCTTTTTTCTCGCTCTGACCATGGCCGGGCTGATCCAGGGTACCGGGTGGCTGTATGGTAAGACGGTTTACGTGATCCTCCCGGAGCTCCACATCTACTGGGTGTGGCGTCTCGGGTTCGGCGTCTTGATCATGAGTGGTGCGGTCGTCGGGCTTTATAACATAGGGCGGAGCCTGTATGGCTCAAGCGTGACGGAGGAAGAGCCGTGAGGATGACACTGAAGCTTATCATTTACGGCGGGCTCATCGTGTTCTCATCCGTACTCTTTATCTCCGTTATCCTGCCGTGGGCGACCATCAGCGAGAAGCCGTCCGAAATATACCGCGCCCGAAGCGCTCTCGAGAACGAGGGACGACAAATCTATATCGAAAACGGTTGCACCTATTGCCACACGCAGTTCGTGCGCATCATCGACTGGGGCCTCGGGGCAGAGAGGATTGCAAGGTCAGGCGACTACGTTAGGGAACGGCCGCACCTCCTGGGCTCGGAACGAACGGGGCCTGACCTCTCCCAAGAGGGCGGCGAGCATCCGGACGATTGGCATATGGCCCATTACGCCAATCCTCGCTACGTGAGACCCGAATCGATCATGCCCGCCTTCGAGTATCTGGGCAAGGAAAAAATCAAAGCGCTCATCGCATATAAGCAGGCCCTCGGCTTCAGGGACGCCGACTTTCGGGTTGCACGGCAGCGTCTTTGGAAAGCAAAGGCAGTGGAAGCCTATCAGTCGGGACCCGTGAAGAACGTGGACTGGCTTCACTCGATGGTGCCGGAACCGTGGAGGAAGCTGCCCAACCCTTACCCGACAACGGAAGTAGGGCTCAAGCGGGGCCATCGGATCTATCAAAGTTTCTGCATCGGATGCCATGGTCCTGTAGGGGACGGTATGGGGCCCGCAGAGCCGTATCTCTATCCGCCGCCGCTCAACTTCACCATCCTGAAAGATCGGGGCGTCTCGGGCGGGATCCTGTACTATCAGATCATGAACGGTATCACCGGCACCGCCATGCCTTACTTCAAGCGAGAGCTGGAGTCAGAAAAGATATGGGATGTCGGCAATTATGTGGCGGTCACCTTCATCGGCCAGAGCGATGCTCACGGCGAGCCTCGCGGCATCGACGCGGCTTACATTACGCCGCAAAAGGTAGGGAAATGACATGAGTCCTTATTATCTCCCCTGGGTGCTGCTCATCGTGGTGAGCCTGTGGGTCAGCCTTGCGGCCTTTTTCTGGGCGCTCAAGCATGGACAGTTCTCCGACCAGGAGAGGGCCCGGTATCTGCCGCTTCGGAGCGAGATCAGCCCGCCGCTCATCACACACCCGTCAAAGCCCACGCGTGAGGTCTGGGCCCTGCTCGGTGTCCTCTGCATGGGCGGCTTGGGATTGCTCGTCACCCTGATCGCAGTATTCCTCAGGCCGGGAGGAGGATAGGGATGCGATTATTCAGCATGCTCGACGCGCAGCACCTGATCCTCGGCATCTTCCTCGGTCTGATCTGCGCCATACTTATCTATCTCGGATTTCGAAGCGCCAGGTTCACCAAGCCTCGAAAACAAGGGGAGGAACGGGAGTCAGGTTATCCCGATGGGCTTGAGATCGGCAACAATCCTGTCCCTCCTCTACTCCTCTTTCTCTTCATCGGGTTTGTGGTTTGGTTTATCTTCTACGTGATTTTTTTCGGGGTGCAGAGAGGACCGGTGTGAGAAGAGTGGCAAGTGTCGAGGGACGAGTGTCGAGTGATGAAAACAGAGTGGCCAGTGGCGAGTTAGCAGTAAGCAGTGAGCTGAAGAGATGTCGAGAATGAGGGTAGTGTGAACGAAGGCAGGGAAGCACAAGGTAAGGAACGTTGGATTGAAATCAAGAGCTGGGTATATGTCTGTGGGCTGGCGTTATTTTTTCTGTTGTACGGCTTGTTCATGTTCTACATGATAGGTGATAAGGGCCCGCCTGGATGGGACTTCGGCACGGTGGAGGACATCCCGGGAGAGTCGGTCTATTCCACGAATCAACCCATAACCGGTGGAACGGCTGCGCCTGAGCCTCAACACGTGTCGCAGAAGCCATTGAAGGCCGATGTCAATGTCGGAAAGGAAAATCCATGACCGCGACGCGCGTGATGCTGCAGGGATTTGCCTTGCTCATGTTTGCTCTTCTTTGCGGCTGTGACTACGGCCGCATGTACGATCAGGACGTGATCAAGACGTACGGGCAAAAGATGCCCGAAATAGACGCGCGAACGATCCCCGTTCAGGACGGCTTCCAAACCCTCGTTGCGGCCGACCCGAATCAATTGAAGAATCCTCTTCAGTATTCGAAGGCGTCTGCGGAACAGGGCGCCCTGGCTTACAGCTACTTCTGCGTCCAGTGCCACGGACCGAAGGCGGATGGCAACGGCACTGTCGGGCAGAGCTTCGTACCGCTGCCCGCAGACCTTTCTTCGCAGGTCGTGCAGGACCAGAGTGATGGAGAGCTTTACGCAAAGATAAGGCTCGGGTTCAAGAGACACCCTAAGCTTTTTACTACAGTTTCCGATGAGGATACCTGGGCTGTGGTCGTTTACATCAGGTCGCTAAAAGGAAAAGGCGGATGATCCTCGACATCCTTGCTCCTCTCGTGGTCGGCCTTGCCGGCAGCCTCCACTGTCTCGGTATGTGCGGCCCCCTCGTCGTGGCTTACTCCCTTCACATACAGCCGCTTTCGGGGGAGGGAATGCCTGATGTAACGAAGGTGTGGTCAAAAGGTTTTGCCCATCATCTCGCCTTTCACACCGGGCGTATTCTCTGTTATGGCGTTCTTGGCGCAGCAGCTTCCGCGCTCGGGTATGCGGTCGGTTTTGGCCACTTCTTTGCGGGCCTGAGAAGCAGCGTGACCCTTGCGGGAGGGCTTCTCATGGTTCTTTTCGGTCTGACACTCCTCAAGGTGATTTCAGTGCCTTTTTTTTCCGTGCCCTCTTTTCGTCCCAACGGTGTTGTTGGCCGCACACTTCCGCAACTGCTGGCTTCAGATCGAATCGCCTCAAAATGGGCTCTGGGATTTGCCGCGGGATTTCTGCCCTGTATGCTTTCGTGGGCTATGATTGTGAAAGCCGCCACCACGTCGAGTCCGGTCCATGGATTCATGACCATGGCCCTTTTCGGCCTGGGTACGGTTCCGGCACTTTTCTTTACCGGACTATCCGCGTCCCTGTTTACGTTGCGGATGCGAATCACGGGCGAGCGTGTTGCAGCCTGTTCTGTGATAGTCATGGGAATCATTCTCTTGGTCAAAGGAGCAAGGTATTTTGCCTGACACGTGCGATCTCTGCGGCTTACCTCTCGGCCGTTTGAAGGTCGAGGAGCTAATCGGGGAGAAAACGCTTCATTTCTGCTGCCCCGGGTGCAGGCAGGTCTTTCTCATTCTTTCCGCCGAGAGAGGCTCGGTTCCGGCAGGTTTCAAAGAGACCGAGCTCTACCGCGTCTGCGTCGAATCGGGTATCATTTCGAACGGACCGTCCAATGGACCGTCGAATGGACAAGAGGGCGCTGTCGCCCCGGCCATCGATCCGGAGGCTGACCTCCCTGCCCTTGATCTCCGGCTACGCCTCGAAGGCATGTGGTGCCCCGCGTGCGCATGGTTGATCGAGGAAGTACTCCGAAGAACCCCGGGCGTGCAGGAGCCCCATGTTTCTTTCTTTTCTGATGGGGTTGAAATGAAATACCTTCCTCATGTAATAAGTCCGGTGGAGATCACATCCAGAGTGGCGCGGCTTGGCTATCGAGCGTCTCAGCTTTCTGAAGACAGATCCGACGCGTCGGGAAGACACGACCTGCTTACCCGCCTTGGTGTGTCCGCGATTCTCAGCGCAAACGTGATGATGGTTTCATGTGCTCTTTACTTTGGATTTTTTCGTGACCTGTCATCTGCGGTGATTGCCTATTTCTCCTATCCCTTGCTGGCGCTGGCCACGCCGGTCGTCTTTTACGGCGGGTTTCCCATCTTGTGGAAAGCCGCATCGGGCCTGAAGTACGGTAAGACGTCGATGGACACGTTGATTGCGATGAGTGTCCTTGCAGCCTATTTTTACAGCGTCATTCAGATGGCGAGGGGAAGCATGCAGCTCTATTTCGACACAGCCTGCATGCTTGTGACACTGGTGCTGGCGGGCAAATTCATCGAGGCATGGGCTCGCCAGAGGGTGTCGGCAGGCATCGCAGAACTCCACAGCTTGGCCTACCAGAAGGTCCGACTTGAGAAGGAGAGTCGGGAAGAGTGGGTCAGTGTAGATGAAGTGAAGCCAGGAGATCGCTTCGTGGTCCGTTCCAAAGAGCGTGTTCCGGTCGACGGCAGGATTGAGCAAGGAAGGGGATTGATCGACGAGTCGATTCTGACAGGAGAGTCGAGACCGCTGCACAAGGGCTCCGGGGAAGACGTCATGGCAGGAAGCTTTCTGAAAGACGGAGAGCTCGTTCTGACAGCCACGCGTGCGGGGTCGGAAAGTTCCTTGCGGCAGATGGTCTCGCTCGTAATGGACGCCCTCGACAGGAAGGTTCCGGTCGAGCTCCTTGCGGACCGGATCACTGCTTACTTCGTGCCCGCAGTGCTTTTGATCGCTGCTGTAGCGGCACTCTTCCTATCTGTCCGCCACGTGCCTGCGGATGAGGTCCTGTTGCGGTCCTTGACCGTTCTCTTGATTTCGTGTCCCTGCGCACTAGGGATTGCAACGCCGCTCGTGAAGGTAGCGATGCTCGGCATCGGCCGATCAAAGGGTCTTCTTGTGCGTGATCCGGGAGCTTTGGAACGGGCGAAGGATATCGACGTTCTGATCTTCGACAAGACCGGGACAGTAACGGAGGGCAACTTCTCACTGCAGAAGGTGGTTACGCGAGGCTTCTCCGAAGAAGATGTGCTATCGCGGTTGGCCGCTCTGGAGTTGGGCTCTTCCCATTTCCTGGCCAGGGAAATAGTGCTCCGAGCGCGCCAGTCAGGGATAGATATCTGTGAAGCAGAGCGGGTGGAAGAGGTCCAGGGCCGCGGCGTAAAAGGAATCGTTCGTAATGATAAGGTCGTGATCGGTAACCGTAGCTTCATAGCAGAGCACGAGATGGCGCTGCGTGCCATGTTTGACGACGCGGCGACTAAATGGCAGAGACAGGGAATGACCGTGCTCTTTTTCGGTTGGGAACGGGAGGTCAAAGGTATTCTTGTCTTCGGCGATCCGGTGAAAAAGGGTGTTGCTGAGCTGGTGGATAGGCTGCGGGACCTGGGCGTGGCCGTGTGGCTCGTGTCAGGAGATGCAAAGGAGACAACAGCTGCGGTCGCAGCATCCGTCGGAATAGGAGAGTACCGCGGACAGATGCTCCCGGTAGAAAAAGCTCATCTCGTCGTGTCGTTACAACGCGCAGGACACAAGGTAGGTATGATCGGAGATGGATTGAATGACGCGGCCGCCCTTGCTCAGGCCGATGTTGCGCTGGCGTGTGGAGTCAGGGCGGATCTCATTCGGGAAACATCCGACATTGCCATTTTGACCGGTGACCCCGGGCGAGTTCTCGACGTACTCGATTTGTCGCAGCTCACCACAAGGGCTATCCGGCAGAATCTGCTCTTTGCTTTTCTCTACAATGTCACGGCAATACCGCTTGCAGTGACTGGAATGCTCAACCCGCTTATCGCGGTGACGGCCATGTTCGGGAGCAGCTTTACCGTTATCGGAAATGCACTCCGCATCACGTGGATGAAGCAGCCGAGGCGACTCGCTGATCAACGACGCGAGGTTGCAGAAGCCGCTGTAGGAGAGATCGCGTGAAGAAGACAAGCATGCCTGCGCGCGCCTTACTCTCCAACGTAAAACTCTTTCTGGCCCTCTCCCGCACCACGCACGGGCTTTTGGATCTTGCCACTCCTGCGGTATCGGCTCTGCTCTGGCTTGGCGCATTTCCTTCTCCATGGATTGTAGGCATCGGGCTCTTGACCGCGTTTGCAGGGTACACTTCCGTGTACGCGCTCAATGACCTGGTAGACTACCGGACAGATCTGGAACGTGTGCGAAACGGCCTCCTCAAAGATACGGGTGATTACCTGGATACTGTCTTCGTCCGCCATCCCCTGGCCCAGGGCGCTCTCAGCTTTAGAAAGGGTTTGATGTGGGCCGCCTTCTGGGCGGCGATAGCGTTTACAGGCGCTTCCATGCTCGGCCCGGCCTGCGCCCTCCTTTTTCTCGGCGGGGTCGTACTGGAAGCCACCTATTGTCTCATGCTGAAAGTGAGTCATCTGCGCGTGCTCGTGAGCGGTCTTGTCAAAACACTGGGGGGCATAGCTGCTGTATTCGCTGTGGACCCGACCCCATCCCCGCTCTTCCTGTTTCTCTTGTTTTCGTGGCTCTTCTTTTGGGAGATCGGCGGTCAGAACCTTCCAGCTGACTGGCACGACATAGAGGATGATACCGAACTGGGATACAGGACGATTCCTGTCCGATGCGGGCCCAGGGTCACATCCGCATTGATTCTCGTGTCTCTGGCCATTGCCACTGGCCTTGGCACATACCTGTTCTCCTTCGCGACCGGTCAGTTCTCCATCTTCTGTGCAGGAGGCAGTCTGCTGACGGGATACTTTCTCCTGGTTCAGCCCGCGTGCCAGGTATGGTGCAGTGAAAAGATGAGCGATGTTGATGCACTCTTTACCAGGGCAAGCCTCTATCCGCTTACGTTGCTTGCCCTGCTGCTGGTGAACATGCTATCTTTGCAAGCGGCGAGGTAACCACGTGAAGGATATCGATGCAGAGACTCTTGCCAGGAGCAACGGCAAGGAAGGACATCCTGTCTACATTGCTTACAAAGGAAGAGTAATCGACGTCAGCAAGAGCAAGCTGTGGCAGACGGGTGTTCACATGGGGCGGCATGCTGCGGGGACTGATCTCTCCGCGAAGATAGGAGCTGCTCCTCATGGTCCCGAGGTACTCGACCGTTATCCGCAAATAGGATCTTTAAAGGCGCGGACGCCTGCGGAACGGGCCATGCCTGCTTTTCTGGCCAAGTTCCTTTCCCGCTATCCTTTCTTCCGCCGCCATCCGCATCCGGCTGCAGTGCACTTCCCTGTCGCTTTCATGGCGGCGGTTTCAGGTTTTTACCTGCTCTATCTTCTTACGGGAGTGACATCATTTGAAATTACAGCAGCGCATTGTCTCGGAGCCGGGATTCTCTGCGCCTTGCCGGCCATAGGGACGGGCCTTTTTACCTGGTGGCTCAATTACATGGCAAAACCTGTGCGCCAGGTCACTATTAAAATCATCCTCTCCTGCATCATGCTCGTTGACGCAGTCGTTTCTTTCATCTGGCGTTTATCGGATCCAGCCGTTCTCAACCGGCTTGAGAGAACCGGTGTCATCTATCTTCTTCTTGTTCTGGCCCTTGGCCCGCTTGCTCTCGCCATCGGCTATTTCGGCGGCACGCTCACG
The DNA here is from genome assembly GCA_035315185.1 of Syntrophorhabdales bacterium. Taxonomy (GTDB): domain Bacteria; phylum Desulfobacterota; class Syntrophorhabdia; order Syntrophorhabdales; family WCHB1-27; genus JADGQN01. The sequence continues at coordinate 7,870 of DATFYE010000073.1, forward strand.
TTTCCGCTGGAGAAGAAATGATAGCGGCGTAATCCTCTCCGGATCGAACGCCTTATACCAAGTCGCCTTCATTCATATAGCTTCCGGGTACCCACGTCAGTGGGTGTTGCGCCCTGTCTCACTCCGACGTACTCCAGTACTTCTGTCTACTGCCCCAACACGTAAGGTCTTTTCATCTCAAAGACATCCGCCGTGCGGCAGAACAGTTCTCTCCCAAGCCGCGCGATGGACTTCAGCTTTGTTACCTCTATCGCGCCGTCGACCCAGAGATCGTCGCGCACGTGCACGCGCAGCACCTCGCCTATGACAACGTCCGTTGACTGCGGAAACTCTCCGAACCTCATGACTTGCCTCAAGCGGCACTCCATGCTGATAGGCGACTCCATAACTCTCGGCACGCTGACAAGGTCGCCCTTCACCGGCGTCAATCCTGGGACCCTGTGAAATTCGCTTACGTTGCCCGGGTAGTCGGCGGACGATTGGTTCATGGGCTCTGCCAGGGCCTCATCTACGACATTGATGACGAATTCTTTCGCAAACTCGATATTCGTGATCGTGTCCTTTTTTTCTTTCGCCCGCACCTTGGCTCCGATGCCGACGAAGACAATAGCCGGTTTTACGGATGCTATCCCGTAAAAGCTGTAGGGAGCAACGTTGTAGACGCCGTGTGCTCCCACCGTGGAGATAAGCGCGATGGGCCGGGGCGTCACGGCCCCCGCCATCAGTTCATGCAGCTCCATCCAGCCCATATCCGCGGTATCAAATTTCATCGTCCCTACCTCCCCGAGTATTTCTTAATGTTCTTGCGTATCGGAAGAATGTTTGACCATGTGTGCTTCAACTCTAGATGGCGTACTTTCGCAGCTTGGCTTCATCAATCTCCACGCCCAGGCCCGGCTTGTCGGAGAGCTTCAGACAGCCGTCCTTCACAACGAGCGGCACCTGGAGGAGATCGTCTTCCATGATGAGAAAGAAGGACGCCTCACTCGGGTAGTAGAAGCTGGTGTTCTTGTACCCGGCGCACACGTGAGCGCTTGCGATAGAACCGATGCCCGTGTCGCCCTGAAGTCCGTGCACGTTCCTTACCCCGTTCACTTCGCAAAGGTGAATGATCCGGCGAGACTGAGTGAAGCCGGTACGGGCCGTCTTGATGCTGATCACCCTGGCGCCTGCCTCTATCTGCCGCTTCGCGTCCGGCGGCGTGGGGCAACTCTCGTCGCCCATCCAGGGAATGGGGATGCGGGCGGCCACCATCTGCCTGCCGGAGATATCCCAAACCGGGCAGGGCTCCTCGATCATCGCGATGTTGTAATCCATCATTTGCTCCACCATGCGTACGGCCGTGAATGGGTCGTAGCCCTGGTTGGCGTCGACATAGAGCACCACATCGTCGCCCAGCGCATGACGCATCGCCTTCACCATCTCCAGGTCCTTCTTCGGCTCGATCCCCACTTTCAGCTTCATCGTGCGTATGCCGTGCTTCTCCATCATTTCCTGGCCTTCCTCGACCATCTTTTCCACCGGATTCAGGTTGACGCACCACGAGAGGCGGACAGTATCCGTGAAGGCGCCGGCAAGCTTGTAACACGGAATCCCGAGGGCCTTTCCCATGATGTCGTAGAGCGCGATGTCCATCGCTCCTTTTGCGGTGTTATTAGCCGCGATGAGATCGAACTTGTCCCACATCTTTTCAATCTCGAAGGGGTCGGTCCCCGCCACGAGGGGACTTAGCCATTTGTCGATGGCGAATTTGATGGAGGCGATCGATTCGCCGTAGATACTCGGCCTGGGAGGGGCCTCTGCGATGCCCGTGATACCGGCATCTGTATGGACCTTAACCAGCACGTGCTCTGCCGCGTCCTGTTTCCCGCGGGCCCAGACAGTGACTTTCTTGAGCGCGATACGAAAGGGTATTGTCTCTATTCCCGTGATTTTCATACTCTACCTCCTTTCAGGTTGAGGTTATTGACATTACATCGCACGTCCGCTGCCGAACGCTCTTTCCAAAGAGGGGACTGCCGCCCGCCCATTTCGGCGGTTCACCTGCTATATCCCCAGGAGTCTCTCCTGGATTTCTCTGTTTGCGAGAAGCTCTGCCTTCGTGCCCTCGTACATGATGCTCCCCTTGCCCACGATATAGACGCGATCGGTGAAGCTGAGCGCGAATTTCAGGTTCTGCTCTGCCAAAAGGATCGTCATCTCCTTTTTTACTTCCCGTAAGAGATCGGCAAGGTCGCGGACGACGAGCGGCGCCAGACCCTCTGACGGCTCGTCCAAAAGGAGAAGCTCGGGATTTCCCATGAGCGCCCTGGCTATGGCGAGGAGCTGCTGCTCACCACCGGAAAGGTTCATCGCCTTGTGGTCCGCAAGCTTCCTGAGCAGAGGAAAGACGTCCATGATCCTGTCGTACGTCCAGTGCCGCCTTCCGGAAGGGCGCTCGATGGCCGAGATTTGCAAGTTGTCCTTCACGCTGAGTGTCGCAAAAACCCGCCTGTCCTCAAATACGAACCCCATGCCCCACCTGGCGAGCCGGAAAGGCTCGCGCCCGCCTGCGGGACGGCCATTGAAGACAACCGTACCCGAGCGGGGCGGGGTAAGACCCATGATACTGCGCAGTATGGTTGTCTTACCGACTCCATTTCTTCCCATGAGGGCTACCACCTCGCCTGATGACACGTCGAAGGAGACATCTTTTATGATGTGACTCTTGTCGTAATAGGTGTTGATCCTGTCGACGGAAAGCAGCGGCCTCACGCGTCCTCCCCGAGGTACGCCTTCTTGACTGCTTCGTTCGACCTTATCTCGCCCGGTGTGCCGAGAGCGATCAGCCGGCCTTGGTTGAGAACGGCGATGCGGTCGGATATGGAGAAGACGAGATCGATGTCGTGCTCGGTGAGTATGACCGTGATGCCCTTCTCCCGAGAAATCTCCCGTACGAGCCGCACCGTGTTGTTCGTCTCCTCCTGGTTCATCCCGGCCGTTGGCTCGTCGAGGAGCATGATCGATGGCTTTATAGCCAGTACGAGCGCAAATTCGAGCAATTTTCTGTCTCCGTGGGAAAGGGTGCTCCCCTTGTAGTCCACATACGGGCCAAGCCCGACGCTCTCGATGATGGAGACCGCCTCTGAAACGGTCCTAGCCGAGGACCGGAGTCCGTGAAGGCAGTCGTAACTCTTCCCCGTGCTCGCCGTAAGTGCGACGCAGACGTTCAAAAGCACCGTCAGCTCAGGGAATATATTCGTGATCTGAAAAGACCGGCCCATGCCCATTTTCACAAGCACATAGGGAGGGAGCCCCGTGATATCCTGTCCCTTGAGGAGCACGGCGCCCTTGTCGGGCCGGTAGTGTCCCGACAAGAGGTTGAAAAACGTGGTCTTTCCTGCCCCGTTCGGCCCGATCACGGAGGTCAACGCGCCCTCCTCGACAGAAAGACTCACACTGTCAACAGCGCGCAGCTTGCCGAAACTGAGGCATAGGTCCCTGGTTTCGAGAATAGCGGCCACGTGTCTATTCCTCTTTTTTCGCTATGCCTGCCGCGCTACGGAAGGGCTTAAACCTCGCGACGAATCCAACGACGCCGCCGGGCAGGAACATCACGGTTGCGACGAGGATGATCCCCATCCAGAGCATCCAGAACTCGGCTACGTTCTGGACCGTGTCCTTTACCAGTATGAAAATGGCGGCCCCGACTACAGGACCGAGAAAGAACTGCGTGCCACCGAGAATGCTCACGATGATGGGGTTGCCCGAGGTCGAGAAGTGGAGCGTCTCAAGCGATACCATCCCTTCGAACGGCACGAGGAGGGCCCCGGCAAGCCCTGCAAACAGGCCAGCCAGCGCGTAGCAGAGAAGGAGGTGGCGCCTCACGTTGAGACCGAGAAAGAGCGCCCTCTGCTGGCTGTCCCTTATCGCGCGCAGGACGTGGCCGAAGCGCGATTTCACGATGATCCTGAGAACGACAGCGGCGGCTGCAACGATAACGAGTGAAAAATAGTAGTAGACCCTCATGTTCGAAAGGTCGATGACAGGCAGGCCCGGCAGACTGATCTGGGGTATGGGGATACCGACCAGGCCGTCGTCTCCGCCGGTCACACCGACCAGCCTGTGGCCGATCACGTAAACGAGCTCGCCGAATGCCACGGTGAGCATGATGAAATACGTGCGGGTGAAGCGCACGCAAATGAAGCCTATGACGAGGGCGGCCACAAACGAGACCGCCATAGAGCAGGCGATTGCAAGGGCCATCGACTCGGCAGCGTGTTTCAGGACGAGAGCGGCCGTGTAAGCGCCTATCCCGTAGAAGACCGCATGGCCGAACGAGAGCATCCCTGCGTAGCCGAACATGAGATTGAAGCTTAGTGCGAAGAGGGCCATGATGAAAATCTCGATGGCAAGCGACGAATAAAAACGGGGCAGCGCGAGTGGATAGACCACAAGGGCTCCTGCCGCAAGAAAAGGCAAGAGCCTTCGTACGAAGGATGCGCTCCTGTCTTTCATGCCCGTCAGCCGCCTCCCCTTCCAAGCAGCCCCTGTGGCCGCACGAGGAATATGAGGATCATGATGGCATAGGGTAAAAGGACGATGAGGTTTGGTACGATCAAAGTCCCGAAGGCGAGGACCTCGCCCAGGAGCAGTGCCCCTAGGAAAGCCCCCCAGATGCTGCCGAGGCCACCGACGATGACAACAGCGAAGGACATGATGATGATCTCCATACCCATGCCCGGGCTTGCACCACGCAATGGCGCAACCACGGCCCCGCCGACGCCCGAGAGCCATGCGCCGAAGACGAACACGACGCTGTACAGAAAGGGGACGTTCAAGCCGACGGCCGAGGCCGCCTCCCTGTCGAGAGAGGCGGCAACGACCTGTCTGCCTATCTTTGTGCCGTTCAGGGCAAGAAAAAGGGCGAGAGCCACAAGGGGCCCGAGCCCTATTATCAGGAGAGTGTATGTGGGGAAGGCCCGGCCGAGGATTTCAATAGAGCCTGTCAGGGCCGCGGGCTTCGGCACCATCCTTATGCTGGTGCCCCAGAATGCCTTTGTCGCGTCGTCAATTATAAGGACAAAGCTGTAGAGCAGAAGCAGCTGGAACTCATGCTCCCGCACGTAGAGCCTCCGGAGGAAGAACCGCTCAATAAGGCCTGCCGCACACGCAACGAAAACGGGCGCCGCGAGAAGGGAGACCCAGTAGCTTCCGGAGAAGACGGCTACCGAATAAGTAAAATAGGCGCCCAGCATGTAGAGGGAGCCATGGGCGAAGTTGATCACCCGCAAGACCCCGAATATAAGCGTGAGCCCCGAAGCCAGAAGGAAAAGGAGCATCGCCGTCGAGAGTCCGTTGAGGAACTGGATAAGGATCACGCGCTAAGGTCCCTCACTTCATCACGCAGCCCGTCTCGCTCATGGGCAAAGAGACGTCCTCGGCGGGAATGACCTTGGGGTTGCTCAGCGTCCAGAACTGGTACTTCGGGTTCGGCATCGCCTCGCCGATAAATATCTTGCCCATCGCCTGATGGTCGCCCTTTCTTATGGTCATCTTGCCCCAGGGCGTATCGAACGTCCCTCCTTCGAGGCCAGCGATGATCTTTTCCGTGTCGAAGCTCTTCACTCGCTCTATCACCTGTTTCAGTATAAAGAGCGTTGCGTATGAATGGCCCATATAGGCATGGGGCGGCTTTCCGCCTGATTCCTTCATCCAATCGGTGACCATTCTTTTGTTCATCGGGTTGTCCATCTGCCAGTCTTCGGGCTCTGATCCCCACATCCGCACCATGTCGTTTCCGAGCGTCGTCATGGCTGTGGTCAGCGCTGCGGCAGCCAGAAAGAACCGCGATTTGTCGAACATGCCGTAAGGCTTCGCCTGTTTCACGAAGGCGACCCCGGATCCTGACCAGAGGACGCTGTAGACGAGGTCCGGCTTCTTGTCCACGACAGAGGCGATATAGTTCGTGTAATCCTTCTCGGCCATGGGAACGAACACACCCGGGACCACCTGGACGTCCGGCTTTTTCTTCTTCAGCTCGGACGTGAACCCGTCCCACATTTCGTGGCCGTAGCTGTAATCGGGATTGATCCCGGCAACGGTCTTCACGTCGGGGAATGTGCTCGCCACGTATGTGGCGTCGGCCCGGTAGAACTGGGCGCCGCTGTGATTTATACGGAAGGTATACCTGTTGCAGTTCTTGCCGGTCATGAGCTCTGTCATGGCGCCTCCCGCAGAGAGATAGAGCGTCTTGAACCGGCTCGCCACTTCAGCCACGCTCATGCCCGCAGGCGACCCGTTTGCGCCGACGATGAAGTTGACCTTGTCCTCGAGGACCAGTTTCCTCGCGACCCTGGCGGCGGTCGATGGAGATGCCTCGTCGTCCCTGATGAGAAGCTCAACAGGCCTTCCGAGGATGCCCCCCTCCTTATTAATCTGGTCGGCGGCGATTTTCGAGACCTTCGCCTGATCCGTTCCCAGCACCCCGAGCGGGCCGGAGAGCGCGTACATGACACCAATCTTGACAGGCTCTTGGCCTGCCGCAAAAACCGTGACCGCACACACGAGAACCAAACAGATTGCAATTGCAACAGCGCGCATGGTGCTCCTCCTTTTCTTGGTATTTTTAAAGACCGTACTCCTTCCATCTTGAGCGTACCTTATCCATTGTCTCCTTGTCCGGGTAGGCGACAATTGCGAATCTTTCTCCGAAGAGAAGGTCCGACCGGGGCTTTTCAATAGCTTTCGTCGCGTCGATGAGGAGCTTTGTCCCCATGTTTCCACCTGGGCCCAGGACCTTGTCGTTTGGGTGGACTATAGGATCGAGCGCGTGTATCCAGTGCGGAAACTGAATAATGTCCCGCTTCGGGTCGACCCTGTAGCCGATGGCCCAGAATACATCGTTCAGATCGTATATGTCGATATCTGAATCGCAGACTATGATGTTCTTGCCTATCTGATGCGACCCCATCCAGCCCCAGATATTCATGGCGACCTGCTGGACCTGGCCGTAGTAGCTGTTGTCTACGGCTACGATCACGTTTGCGTAAGCCGTGCTGGGATCGTTGTTGACGCCCGTTACACCCGGCATCGCTTCGTCGAGAAGGTCCCATAAAAGTGCGCTGTGGGAAACGGCGCCAACCCTGTGGTCCTCAACGATCGGCTTGCCCGTGAGCGTCCCCTGGAAGATAGGGTCGTTCCTGAAGGTGATACAGTTCACCTTGAAAACGGGTCTCTGGCTCTTTGTCCCGTAGTAGCCCGGATATTCGGCAAAGGGTCCGCAGTTCTTGAATGTCTTCGGGTCTGTGATCACCTCCCCTTCGAGGACGATCTCCGAAGAGGCAGGAACGCGCAGGTCAACCGTCTCGCAACGGACGAGCTCGACAGGCGCCCCTCTCAGCGCCCCCATCACCTCCCATTCATCGACGCCCGCAGGCACAGGGGCCGCCGATACCGCCGGAAGCACCGGATCCCAGCCTATGGCCACGGCAAGGGGCAGGTTCTGCCCGCGCTTTCTCCACTTCCTCCAGTGCATCCAGATGTGCTGCCCCTGCGCTACCGACATGCTCGTGCTGTTTTTGTCGTGAATCATCTGCCGGTAGACGCCTGAGTTCTCCCACTGAGTATCGGGATCCTTTGTGACTACGCCGTGGAAAGTGCCTATGTAACGTCCCGCGTCGAGCTTCGACCAGTGAGGGACGGGGAACTGGAAGAGGTCCACGTCGGATCCCTTCAGGATGTTTTCCTTGCAGGGGCCCGTGGCGACGGTCACAGGTTTGACCCTTTTTTTCGATCGCTCCCGCCACACCTTGATGAGTTCGACGTAGGGCGTCTCCTTCGGCAGTCCGAGCATGAGCGCTACCTTTGAAAATGTCGATAGAGAGCCCGTAAAAAGCTTCCGACACAGGGTATCCTTGTAATCCTTGATATTGTCGAAAAGCAGGGCCGGTCCTCTCCTGTCGCAGGCCTCCCGCATGATGCCCCCGATCTCCAGGTTCCAATCTACCTCCGCCTTCACGCGCGATAGCTCGCCTTCAGCCTCAAGTCTTTCGATCCATTCACGCAAGCTCTGATACGCCATTTCCCGACCTCCTCTTATGATCTATCCTCAAGCGCCAGCCTTAGGCCTGCCGGCGTTTTCTCCTCCGCTCTTGTCGCTTTCAGCGCCGGACTCATGCCGGCCGCATTCCTTTGCCAGTTCCGCCTCGTAGGCGAGACCCTCGGCCATGCCCATGTCTTTGGCGGCCCGTATCGCCCTCATGGCGAGCTTCAGGACGAGCGGATCCTTTTCGGAGAGCTCCGCCGCGAGCCCCTGAGCAACACCCGGAAGCTCGGGAAAGGGAACGATCCTGTGCACAAGCCCTATCCGCAGCGCCTCTTCCGCCTCGACCGTCTTGCCCGTAAGAATCATCTCCATGGACCTCGCCTCACCTATGAGGCGCGTAAGCCGCTGCGTCGCCCCCATGCTCGGTAAGAAACCCATATTGACCTCTGGTAGTCCAAACCGTGCGCCGGAGCAAGCGACCCTGAACGTGCAGGCAAGGGCGAGTTGCACGCCGAGACCGAAAGTATAGCCGTTTATGGCGCAGACAACGGGCTTGTCCATCCCGGCGATCAGGTTGAAGGTATCCCTGCACACGTTCTCGAACGAAGCGGCGCGCCTTTCATCCCCATGGAGCGCGGTCTCGCTCTTATCGGCACCCACGACAAATGCCTTCTCGCCGGCGCCTGTGACGATCACCGCCCTTACGGTCGCGTCGCCGGCGACATCCGACATGACTCTCTTCAATTGTGTGGCCGTGTCGAAATCAACGGCATTGAGGCGGCCGGGCCGGTTCACCGTTACCGTGACGATATGGCCGCCTGTTCGCTCCAATAGGATACTCGGAAGATCCATAGTCCGGCTCACCTCGCGCCCTTAGACATGTAGTCTTCCGCCTGCTTTTGTAAGGCCACCTTCTGGATCTTCCCCGTGCCGGAAAGGGGCCACTCCGTGACAAAGATTACTTTTCTCGGCACCTTGAAGCTCGCAAGCCCTCCACGGCAATATGAAACGATCTCTTCTTCCGTCGCCTCATTGCCGGCCTTGAGCTCGACAAAAGCAACCACAACCTCACCAAGACGCCTCTCCGGGGCGCCTACGGCGACCGCCTGCTTCACCTTCTCATGGCCGAGGAGATATCCCTCCACGTCAGACGCCGCAACGTTCTCGCCGCCCACGCGTATCATATCTTTAACGCGGCCCACGAGCCGGACATACCCTTCTTCGTCAACGACGGCGAGGTCGCCTGTTCGGAACCATCCTTCCTTGTCCAATACTTCTGCCGTCATCTCCGGGTCGTCGTAGTAGCCCTTCATGACGGCCCAGCCCCGGAAACAGGCCTCGCCCGTTTTTCCAGCCGGCAGAAGAGTCCCGTCTTCCCGGTCTCTTATGCCAAGTTCTACTCCCGGCATGCATCTCCCCACCGTATACATCCATTTTTCAAGCGGGTCTCCAACCTGGCAGCTCGTGCCACCCAGGTGCGTCTCCGTCATGCCGTAAGGACTGTTCAGAAAGGCGATGCCCATCTCTTCATGGACGCGCTTGCGTATATCGGGAGGAGCGAAGATGTCGGCTTTTTCAACGCAAAGGTTCAGCTTCTTCAAGTCCGGGTAATTGAGGTACTCGATAAAGTGCGGCTGGTGCCCCATAGTGACGGTGCATTTGTACTTCTCCATGAGACGGAGGGCCCCTTCAGGACTGAAATAAGTTTGTACGATCACGGTGCAGCCGCACACCACCGGGCCGAGCATCACCTGAATCGAGCCGCCAGCGTGATAGAAGGGCTGGGGACTGAAGAAGTTTTCGCCCTCAGTGATCCCGAGCAGATAATTGTTATAGTACGACCCGCGCAGCATGGCGTTCTGATAGAGCAGGGCCCCCTTGGGCAGGGCGGTTGTCCCGGACGTGAACTGGATGAGCGCATCGTCCTCGGGCGTCACCTCCGATTCAGCAAGCGCGAGGGCGGAAGCGGAGACACCGGAGGCCGCCTTCATGAGACCGGCAAGCGTTGAACAGCCCGACCAGGGGCGTGTTTCATCAACGCAGATCACATGACTGAGGTGAGGCAAGCGCGAAAGCTTCAGCCTGCCGGGTTGGGCGCCGTCGAGCTCCGGCGCGATCTCATTGAGGATGCCGGCGTAATTCTTTCCCGATGCACCCTCATCCTTCAAGATGAGCATCGTGGCGTTCGATTTATGCAGCACATATTCTATCTCGAAGGGTTTGTAGCGCGTATTGACGGGTACTATGACCGCGCCGATCCTTGCAATGCCAAAATATATAGGCGCCCATTCCGAATAGCCCGCAAGCCACACCGCAACCTTGTGGCCCTTCTTCACGCCCAGGGCGAGAAGACCTCTGGCGACAAGGCCTGATGTCTCCATGAGCCCTTCGTACGTAACGCTCCCGTTTTCGAAAATCCAGCCCACTCTCGAGCCGAACCGGCCGCTCGCCTCAGCCAGAGCGGCGCCGATTGTCTTGCCTGTCCACATATCGCTAAAAGCCGGCATAGGAAAGCCTCCCTCCATGTTGCCCTATATTACACCCTTTTCGCCTTCTGGGCGACACTCGTGTAATACCGATTCACCTTCAAGTGTATACCTTCCGGGTACCCGCTTGCGGGTGTGCTGCGTCGCTCTCCTCGACGTACTTGTAGTACGCCTGCGTCGGCTCCTCGCTGCCGCCTTGGTCTCCATCTTGAATGCAAATCGGTATAATAACTCGTTGTCACCTTATTCAGGTGATCCTCACAGAGCGCGGGCGCACTTTTTTCCCTGACACGCGCATCAAACACGGCCCGATGGGCCATGACGATCATCTTGGAAAGGGACAAATAAATCCTCGTTCTCGGACCTCGTAAAGAAATCGGAATTGATTGTGCAGACAGCCTCGATTACTATGACAAACAGACAGCTCTTGCAACCCCTCCTAAAATCTTATGGAACCCCATGTTCTCATCAAAGGCGACTGAGGAGCGCTTCTTTTGAGCGAAAGCGCCCGTCTTCGATCAGCTCTCGGATAGGGAGTTACCGAATGATCGCATTATTGAAAAAACGATGTCAAGAGAAAAAAGGGGCAAGGGCTTCTTAGAAGCGCAGCTCAATAGCAAAATGCACAAGAGATCTTAATGCGTTATCCATGAGCGTACTTATTTCATTTTTTTAGCTATTGCCAGGATGCCCACGTACTTCACTTCCCATTGGGCGATGAGTGGCAGGGCCGCCTCCTTCAGCGCCAGCCTGAGGTCATTGCCGTCGAAGCGATCGCGATGTGGGTGAACGAGAATGTGCCGCGTGAGAAAGTTCTGGTAGAGCGTCGGGTAGAGCTCTTCCAGGAAGTAAAAGCCTCCGGGCCTCAATACACGCGTCACTTCCCGAAGAGCGCGGCGCCAGTCGGGAATATGATGCAGTACGCCGAACCCGAAGACCGCGTCCATCGATTCGGTGGGAAAGGGCAGGGCAAGCAGATCAGCGGCACAGAGGTAGATTGCCTGCCTTTCCTCCAGAGAAAGATAATGGGCTGCTTTGCGCATCATCTCTACGTCGAAATCCGTGGTGTGAAGCTCGGCCGTTTTGAATGTTCTTCTGATGAGCCTGGCTCCCGCGCCACGGCCACAGCCCACTTCCAGCGCGCGCCCAAAGTCTCTGGCCTTGCAGACCTTTGCCATCCAGTTGATCTCGAAACGCTGCTGAAGCACGCGCACGGGCGTATTCACCGCAAGGCGTTCGCCCCAGTTTAGTTTCGCTGAAGTCTCTTCAGACGATAGCAACTTTACTCCTCTAGGAGCGAAGACCGCTGCGCTAAGAAGACCGTTCGCCATGCTCACTAGGAAGACCGCTCACTGGGTTCGCTAGGAAGACCGTCACGCCTACGGCGTGACTAGGAAGCAAACTGAAAACATCGGTCGATGCAGCCCTTCAGTCTATTTCTCTATCTTCCATCTTCCGAGCGCGCAGCGCGGTCGTCCATCGTCCTAGTCACGCTCTGCGGACGGTCGTCCTAGCGAAGCGGTCTCGCTTATGTTTTCTCTGCCCGATGAACCACTGCTATACCATTTGTCAACCGTTTGTAGGTGACGTTCGAAAAGCCTATATCCCGTAGCGAATCCGCAAGCTCATCGGGAAGCGGAAAGAGGCGGATGGACTCCGGCAGGTAGGTGTAGGCCTCACGGGTTCCGGCCAGGATCTTGCCCGCCAGCGGCATGATGACGAAAGAGTAGAAATTATAGAGTGCCCGAAACCACGCAGGGTCAGGTCTTGAAAATTCCAGGCACGTAAAACTACCCCCTTTCTTCAGCACCCGGTGCATCTCCCTGAGCCCTTCCTGCAGGTGCACGAAGTTGCGTATCCCGAAGCCAACCATCACGGCGTCCAACGAGTCATCGGGCAATGATATGCGCTCTGCATCTCCCTGGACAAAAAGGATCCTTTCAGAGAAGCGGGACGCGGCTGCTTTGGCCTGCCCCCTTCGCATCATGGATTCATTGATATCGTAAACAATCACAATTCCCTTGCCGCCCACCAGATCGGCTGCGAGCAGCGCGAGGTCAGCGGTACCACCGCACACATCGAGTACCTTGTCTCCTGCCTTTATCCCCGACATGCGCACGGCGACCCTCTTCCATAGATAATGGAGACCGAAGCTCAAGACAGTGTTCATCCAATCATACTTGGAAGCGATGGAATCGAAGTGATCATCGACAAGCTTTCTCTTCTCTGTCTCGGAGACTTTACGAAAACCGAAAGAGACGGAAGGCTCATTCGCGGCGCGGTCTGTTTTTGTATTCTGATTATTAGGCGGCATACTCATTCAGATAGTCGACTCGACTTGTTTCTAGAAACTATAACAATGGGAAGGCGAGTTATCCAGTTTTATCTGACTCGTGGCGCAGCACACCGCGCTCGCAAGCGGGTACCAGGTGGGTACCCCGGGAAGGTATAAACATGAAGGCGAACTGGTATAACTCACGCAAGCGAGCTGAGGGCTTGCTCCAGCACGCCCTTAGTCGCCTTCACCTTGTAGCCATTGTTGCTCAGAGGTTCGGCCCCTTTGACGGCGGCTTCGCAAGCGGCAGCCATGCCTTCGGTGATCCTCTTTCCCTTGAGGGCCGCCTCGGCACCGGATGCGCGCAAAGGGAAGGGTGCGATACCGCCAAACACAATCCGTGCGTCTGCAACTGTGTCGCCTTTCATGGTGACCATGGCGGCCACGCTCACCAGCGCAAAGTCGAATGCCTGACGCTCTTTCAACTTGATAAACGTGCCTCTGGAGCCCGGAGCCGATGCGGGGATCTCCACAGCCACCACCATCTCAGCGGGGCCGAGGGTGGTCTCTTTGAGTATGTTCTTACCGGGCCTTGTGTAGAACTGTTCGACGGGGATCATCCTGTTGCCCTTGGCAATGGCAATCTCCACCCGCGCATTGAGCGCCGCAAGAGCCGGAGCCATGTCGGAAGGGCAGACCATATAACAGTTCTCGCCACCAAAGATGGCGTGATACTGATTCTCTCCGCCGGGTGCATAGCAGTTGTTGCCCCCTTTGCGGAAGCAGTCTTTAAATGCCTTCCCCCGGAAGTACCAGCAGCGCGGCCTCTGGCAAAGGTTACCGCCGAGTGTACCGACATTGCGGATCTGGGGAACGGCTACCTGGCCGGCGGCCTGCGCAAGAAGAGGATATTTATTGAGAATGAGCGGAGAGACAGCGATGTCGCTTATGGTGGTGGCCGCACCGATCTTCACGCGGTTCTTTTCGTCCCTGATATAATTCAGCTCCTTGATCTCTTTGATGTCGAGCATGTGCAAGGGAGCGTGAAGCTTGGGTCCTTCCACCCTGTCCTTCATCATCGCAAGCATATCGCTGCCGCCTGCAAGAAGGGCCGCCTTGTCGCCGTGCTTGGACAGCAGCGAAATCGCCTGGGATACCGTGCTCACCTTATAATAGTCAAAGCTCTTCATAAGTTTCTCCTTTTACCCTTATCCCTGACGCTTCTCTATTCCATCGAGAACAGACCGGATGTTGACCGGTATCTCGCTGAACCGCACGCCCACTGCATTATAGATGGCATTGGCGATAGCAGGAGCCGGAACTCCATAAGGTGGTTCGCCCACCCCTTTGGCGCCGAAGGGTCCAAGAGGGTCGTCCGATTCCACGATAATAGGCTCAACAATCGGCACGTCGAGGATAGACGGTATTTTGAAATCGACCATATTGGGATTCGTACAGATGCCCGTCTGCCTGTCTACGTGCTGTCTTTCCAGCATGCCGAAGCCTATGCCCATCACAGCCCCGCCCTGGATCTGGTTTTCACAGCCGATACGGCTGATCGTCCTGCCCACATCGTGGGCTGCGATCAGCTTCAAGACCTCAACCTTTCCCGTCCGTGTATCAACAGCTACCTCGGCAAAATGGGCCCCGAAACCGTGCGTAGCAGTATTTACCGGGGGCCTGGCAGTGCCACGGCCTATGATCGGGCTGGGTGCCCTCGAAAGGACCTCTTTGTACGAAAGGGACTTACCCCCTTCGCCCTTCACAAAAATCTGTGCGTCCCTGATTTCCAGGTCTTCCTTTTTCTTTTTCAATAGCTCGGCTGCAGCATCGAGCAATTGATTCTTTGCGTCGCGCACGGCGGCCATTACGGCATTACCTACGCTGGCCGTACCACGGCTCCCCGAAGGACCACCTGCGTCTGTTGTGCTGTCCGTATCGCCCGTCGTTACTTCAACGGCTTCATAAGGGATGCCCAGCCCCTCGGCAGCGATCATGGCCATGGTTGTCTTCTGGCCGCCACCTGAGTCGTTGAGCCCGTTCATCAGTTCAATCGTGCCGTCGGGGTCGAGCTTGATGATGGCAGACATGGGACCGAATTGCGACCCATGCCTGCACGACTGGAAGGCCACGCCAAGGCCCTTCTTCACAGGACCCTCGCTCGTACCGGGCTTCCTCCAGCGGGACTCCCAACCGAACCGCTCCGCAGCGAGCCTGACGCAATCTTCCATTCCGCAGCTTGAAAAAGGTATCTTCCTGTCCTGGTCGCCGTCCTCCTTCCGCGCGTAGTTCTTGAGGCGGAAGGCCAGGGGATCGATGCCGAGCTTTTCAGCCAGACGGTCCATGTGGACTTCCTGGGGGAACATACCGGCCGGATGACCTACGCAGCGCATATGGCCGCCCTCGGGCTTATTAGTGAAGACGTTCCAGCCCTCAAGCCTCACGTTGGGGCACCGGTAGACCTTTTGCGGAATTTCGAGGGAGTTCCAGGCGCCGTCAAAGTGATAGTAAGCGCCTGAATCTGCGTAGAGCTTGACCTGGATTGCGGTGAGCGTCCCATCTTTCTTCGCGCCGTACTTGAGATACCATGTAGTGGGATAGCGGTGATGGGCCCCGAGGTAGTTCTCCTCGCGGGTAAACTCCAGTTTGACTGGCCGGTTGGTCTTCTTTGCCAGAAGGGCGGCGATGACATGCTGCCGCTCCAGATTGCCCTTGTCGCCGAAATCTCCGCCAATGAAGTGGGTCAGGACCCTGACCTGGTTGACCTTGATGTTTAAGGCCTCGGCAAGGCCGGTGCGCAGGTTAAATGGGGCCTTGTGGGAATCCCAGACAGTGAGCCTCTTTCCGTCCCATCTTGCCACGGTGACGCGGGGCTCCAGGGTAGTATGCTGGAGCATATGGGTCTTGTACTTTCCTTCGAGAATCACATCTGCCTGCTTGAACCCCTCATCGATATCGCCGCGGATCGTGATGTCCGCCTTTTCCTGGATCGCATTTCCCTCAGGATAGAGCTTCGGGGCCGTGGGTTTGACCGCATCTTCTGCGTCGAGGACGAAGGGGAGGGGTTGGTATTCAACCTTGATGAGCTCCACGGCCTCGTCTGCCGTCTCCTCGTCCACGGCAGCGACGGCGAGGATCTCATCGCCGGCATAGCGGGCCGTAGTTGCTAGGACAGGCATGACCACGGTAGGGGGCGTCTCCCTCTTGTGGATAGGGAAGTCAGGCACATCGGCCGGCGTGAGGATGGCCTTCACGCCCGGAAGAGCCTGAGCTTTGGACGTAGTGATGTTTACCACCTTCGCGTGTGGATGGGGGCTGCGCAAAATTTTTGCATAGAGCATTCCGGGGAGATAGACATCAGATGTATACTTGGCCTCTCCTGTCAGTCTCTCGAAGGCGTCGACCCGTTCAACTTTCTTGCCAACGACTTTAAATTCTTTTGCCATCACGCTCCCCCTCTGATCTTGGCGGATGCGCTCAGGACCGATTCGATGATCTTCGGGTAGGCGCCGCAGCGACAGAGGTTGCCTGCCATGGACATCTTGATCTCATCAGGAGTAGGTTTCTGGTTTTTGTCGAGCAGAGCCTTGGCAGCCATCATCTGTCCCGGGGTACAGAAACCGCACTGGTACCCGCCCTGTTCGGAAAAAGCCTTCTGGATCGGATGAAGCTTGTCACCCTCGCGCAGCCCTTCTACCGTGGATATCTTCTTGTTTTCCATGCTGATGGCAAGCAGGGAACAGGCGTAGACAGCTTTGCCATCGACAATCACCGTGCATGCGCCGCAATTTCCGTGGTCGCAGGCTTTCTTGGTCCCGGTGAGATCGAGCTCGCGCCTCAACACGTCGAGCAAGGTCCAGTTTGACTTGACCTTGATCCGGTAGACCTTATTGTTGATGTTGAGTGCGATGACAGCCTCCTTGATTCCGGATGGCACCGCAGCCTCCGCTTCGGTGGCTGACGGACCGGGAAGCGCGGTAATCGTAGCTGCAACCGCGCTTGTTGCCATTCCCTTAAGAAAGTCACGACGGGAAACTTTCAGGGAACCTTTCTTCTCCTTTACTTCTTCGGCTGATGGTTTTTTCTCATCATCCATACTATTCTCCCCTGTCAGGTAGTGTGAAGCGTTCCGAGAAAGTCTATATAACTTGATAAACCCGATCAAGAAGAATCTGAGACCCTTCGCTGAGCGCGGCGCTTGCTGCGTGGCAGCGGTTAGCAGTAGAACGCCCCTTGAAATAAATCGTTCGAAAAGATAGCATGCTGTTCAGTGCTCACGAGAAGATAACAACGGTCTCGGCTATTCAAAGGCGGGAAGTGCTTTTGTGACGAGTCGGCGGGAGGGAACTGTTGATGAGCTTCGAGACTAGCGATACCCATGAGCAACTCAACGCGGGTAAGGTGTCTGGTGCAAATACGGGCATCGAGATTCGTAAAAGCATCTGTTCGATCTGCAACCCCCATTCACACTGCGGCATAGATGCGTATGTGAAGGATGGAGTGATTGTTAAAACCGAAGGTACCAAAGAGAATCCCCACAGCGAGGGTACACTCTGCTCAAAGGGCAATGCCAACCGGCAGTATGTATACCACAAGGACCGGATCCGCACACCCCTTCTGAGAAAAGGTGATAGAGGCTCGGGGCACTTTGTGCCTATTTCATGGGAAGAGGCTCTCGATCTCATAGCCAGTCGTCTGCTAAAGGTGAGAGAAGAATCAGGCCCTGAATCGATAGTCTTCTACGTGGGGTTCCCGAAATGGATGAGGCCCTTTGTAAAGCGACTTGCTCACAACTTCGGCTCTCCCAACTTTTGTACGGAATCGAGCGTCTGCCAGAAGGCGCGTTATCTGGCTAACGGTCTCACGTACGGTGCCTTGGGCGTACCTGACATTGAGCGGTCCAGATGTCTTCTTGCCTGGAGCGGGAATCCATTCTATTCAAACACAGCCATTGTAAGGGGGATCCTGGATGCGCGAGAAAAGGGGCTCAAGATCATTGACGTTGGACCTTTGATCACGCCGCTGACAGCCCATGCGGACATACACCTTCGCATCCGGCCGGGCACCTCCGGCGCGCTTGCCATCGGCATGGCCAACGTGATCATCGAGGAGGGTTTGTACGACCGGCACTTCGTAGAGAATTACACACTCGGCTTTGAAGAGTATCGTGCCTACGCGCGGCAGTTCCCGCCGAATGTGACGGAGGAGATTACAGGCGTGCCTTCACGTCAGATCGTCGAGACCGCGTGGCTCTACGCAACAGCAAAGCCGGCTTGCATGCTCAACAGCCCGAATGCTACAACCCACCATACAAACGGTCTCCAGAATCACCGCGCCATTATTGCGCTTGTCGGACTCACGGGCAACTACGATGTCGAGGGAGGAAATCCTCTCGTGAAACCGGGATACCTCAACGTTGCCAATGGTCTCGTGACACGCGACTCGGAATTTGAGCAGCCGAAAGCCTGGGACACTATGCCGCCCCGCATCGGCCAGGATCAATATCCCGCCTGGTGCAGGATAGTTGCTGAAGGCCAGTCTGTGCACATACCGCATCAGATCAACAGCGGAAAACCTTACCCCATACGCGCGATGCTCGCGTTCGGTCTCAACCATCGGATGTGGCCCGGACAGGATTTCATGGAAGCGAGCCTCAAGAAGCTCGATTTCCTCGTTGATGTCGACATCTTCATGACGGATACCGCGAAACGTGCGGACCTCGTGCTCCCGGCCTGTACCTCTTTAGAGAGAAGCGAGCTCAAGTTCTACGCCGAGCAATACGTCATATGGACCCAACCTGTTATCAGGCCTCAGTGGGAGTCGAGGTCTGACACTGATATCATCTTTGACCTGGCGATGAGAATGGTGCCGGAAGATACGCTTATGCAGAAGGGGTATGAAGCCTGCATAGATTGGATACTTGAACCCACAAAGCTGACCGTGAAACAACTGGAAAAGCACCCGGCAGGTTACGCGGTCCCTGACGTCAAGATGCCGCCTTTCCGCAAATACGAGAAGCAAGGCTTTGCAACGCCATCAAAGAAGATGGAGTTTACCTCCACAATTCTGGCGGAAGTGGGGCAGGATGCTCTTCCGGTCTACACAGAGCCAAAGCTCAGCCCGCGATCAACCCCGGAGGTGGCAAAGATGTTTCCCCTGATTCTCACCACAGGTGCACGCCTTCCGATGTTCGTGCACTCGAGAACCTTCCGCACGGGCTGGACGCGCAGCCTTCGGCCTGATCCCATGGTGGACATGAATCCGCAGGACGCTCGTGCTCGCGGCATTGCTCACGAGGACTGGGTCAGCCTTGTTACGCCGCGGGGTTCTATCAGGGTGAGGGCAAACCTGACGGAGATGGTGCCTCCGGGTGTGGTCAACATGTACCACGACTACCCTGAGGCGAGCGTGAATCTCCTGGTCGAGCCAGACTACCTCGATCCCATATCAGGCTATCCCGGTTTCAAGTCGCTGCTGTGCGAGGTCTCGCTCCAACCGCAGCCGCCCCTCTAAGAGAGTAAAGATTTCGGGGCTCCTCCGCCAATCCCAACTTGCCTTCATGATGCTGTACCAAGTTGCATTCAAAAATAGAGCGAGGCGCTCTGAGACCATACGGGATTTACCCTGGGGCGACTCTCTCATGCTTCGAGACACGCAGATTACGAGATACACTCGCCACAGCGCGTCAACCTTTGATCGCCTCCGAGGGAGCGAAAACGATACCGCTTCGAAACGACGATACGATAATGCCAGATGCCTTCTTTGCCTGCTGCTCGGCGAGTCTTTCCATGGGACCGAATGCTAATGCCCTGGTCGGGCATGTCCTCACACACGCTGGCTCCAGGCCGTTTTCCGCCCTCGCCACGCAGAAATCGCATTTGCTCATTCCGGTGCCGTCAGGGAACTGAGGGGCGCCGAAAGGGCAGACCGTGGCGCAGGTATGGCAACCGATACAGAGACTCCCGTGTACCACCACGATGCCGTCCTCAGCTCTCTTCGAGATTGCCCGTGTGGGGCAGGCCGCGATGCAAGGCGCATCCCCGCAGTGCATGCATGCGAGCGATACATACCGAATATTCACGTCCGGGTACGCTCCCATTTCTATTCTGCTCACGTGCCTGAACCGGGCGCCGTTGTCAGGCAGATCGTTTTGATCGGGACAGGCAACGATGCACGACATACAGCCGGGAGAACGAGACAGATCAAAAGAGAACCCGAACTGTTTCGTGTTCATGATCGTGCCTCCCCATCAGAGATTTTTCTCACGTCGCACAGGAGCGACTTGAAGCCGGGATACCCTGAGATGGGGTCCAGGTAATCAGGCTCTATGAGCAGATTCACGTTTGCCTCGGGATACGCGTGGAACATGCTGACCACGCCGGGCGGGACCCTTTCGGTGAGATTTGCTTGGACGCGTATGCCATTGCGCGACGTATAGAGACTGACCCAGTCTTCCTGGGAAATGGACCGAGCAGCAGCGTCCGCCGGATTGATATCGACCATGGGGTGAGGCCTGAGGCTACGTGTCCATCCCAGGCGGAACGTCCTCGAATGGACAAACTGCGGAAGCCGCGAGCCTGTGGTCAGAATGAGCGGATACTCTTTTGCAACCTCAGGGGTTGATCTGGGGCCAAGTCTCGGCTCATTGTAGCGTGGCAGAGGATCGTAGCCGGTCTCCTTCAGGATCGTGGACGTAAACTCCATCTTTCCTGAGGGCGTGCCGAACCCATGCTTCATGTACTTCTTGAGCGAAGGCGGCTGCACGTTTGTGACCGTGTATCCAGCGGGATACTTCTTGAGGTCTTCAATGGTCAGTTTCGTCGGCTCAAGCATCCAGTTGATGGAAGCCTCGTAGCCTTTCTGCATGAGCGCATCTTCGGGCACCATTCTCTTCGCCAGATCAAAAATGATGTCAGCGTCCGAGCGGGATTCCCACTGAGGTCTGATCACAGGCTCTGTCCATATGACGTGCCGTTGAGGGTAGATCTTGAGTTCGCTTCTCTCAAAAGAAGTACACGCGGGCAGCACGACATCAGCAAGGTTGGTGCTCTCCGTCATGAAGATGTCAACATTTACGAAGAAGTCGAGCTTCCCGAGGCTGTCTGCCATAAAATCGGATCCCGGCCACATGCGGTGGTTGAGGCCAAACGCAAGCATGGCGCGGATGGGGTATGGCTTCCCGCTCTGGATCTGATGCGGCACACGCATGCCCTGGGCCTCCGGGACGATTCTGCACCAGGCAGGATAGAGGTCCTGTCCAATGCGGGGCGGCATCTCTTCCCAGGTCCGGGGTTGAAAATATTCGTGCTCCCGCGTCTCCAGGCCGGGACTCGCCACATGGAGGAAGGTCCATGGAATGATCGGGTTTCCGCCCTCTACATCATAGTTACCGGTAAGCCCCACAAGTGCCGTGATGGCACGATGGTTCTGCAAGCCGTTGGTGTGATGGGTCGTTGCATTTGAGCTGGGCATGAGGCTTGCCGGCTTTGACGTGGCATAGAGCCGCGCAGCCTCGATGATCTTACTTGCGGGAACGCCCGTGATCTGCTCGGTCACGCTGGGCGGAAACTTGCGCGCATAGTCACGGTACTCCTCGAAACCGAGCGTGTAGTTCTCCACGAACTCGCGGTCATACAGGCCTTCCTCGATGATCACATTCGCCATGCACAGGGCGAGCGCACCGGAAGTGCCTGGCCTGATACGAAGGTGTATGTCTGCATACGCCGTTAGCGGGGTGATCAAGGGGCCCACATCGATGATCTTCAAGCCTTTCTCCCTGGCATCGAGGAGCCTCCTCACCATGGGCGTGCCTGAGTGGAAAGGATTCCGGCTCCAGGCGAGCAGACATTTCGACTTGCCAAAATCTGGTCCGCCCATGCCCCAACCGCCGTAATTGAGCGAGGCAGCAAGATGAGTGGCAAAGAAGCAGGCGCTCGATTCCGTGATGTAGTTGGGCGAGCCGAAACTATGGGCAAGCCGCTTTACGAAGGGCCTCATCCATTTAGAGTACCCCACTCCAAAGACCACAGATTCGGGACCCGATTCTTTTCTGATCTGGAGCAGGCGTTCTGCGATAAGATCGAGGGCTTCTTCCCATGAAGCGGGGACGAGATCTGCGGAACGCTTACCGCCTCTCCTGACGAGCGGGGTATGAATGCGGTCCTTATGGTATATGTATTGCCTGTTGGCATTGCCCTTGGAACAGAGCGTGCCTTCGCTGTTCGGGTTCTCCTTGGTGCCCTCAATCTTGACCACCACGCCGTCTTTCACATATGCGTCGATGCCGCAGTGGGTGGCCACATTGCAGATGTCGCAGATGGTTTTGCGCACCTCAATACCGGTGTCGGGATGGGGGACTTTACCCTGGCTGAGCCGCTCTCGGTCCTGCTTACTTTCATACATCACGTGCACTCGCCTCCCTCAAGCATTTTTCGTGATACCCCGATCTTTTGTCAAGGAGCGACTGATCTGACCTTCAGGTTAGTTCTCTTTGGCTGGATTGTCTGTCACCTTGCTGACAAATGCTTCGGAGCGCAGGCCCTCACGCGTCAACGTTCCCCGCTGCCTCTGCGAGTCCTTGCCTGTCGATAATGATCATCGTGCGGTTTTTTGTCTTAATCGTCTTGGCCTTTTCAAGGTCATTGATGGCGCTCGTCAGGGTCGGCCGAGCCAGCCCGGTCAGGCCCGCAAGTGTCTCGTGCGTAATTCTCCTGCCTATCACTATCCCTTCCTCGCTCTCCGTACCTATCTCATGCGCGAGCGTGAGGAGCACCCGGGCGACCCTTTCCTTGGCGTTGAGCAGCGACAGATACCCGACCTGGAAGGCGTTGACGCGCGCCTTGCGTATGACTGATTCGAGAATCATGAAGGCGGCGGTTGGGCAAGCTTTCACGCACGATTCGAAATGTGCCTTCGTGATCACGTAAATCTCTGAGTCCTCAAGGGCAACAACTGTTGCCAGACTGGGATACCCGTCGAGACCAGTGTCATTGGCAAAGGTGTTGCGCTCTTGTATGGCCGCGATCTTTTCAGAGCCATCCGGTCCGGATATGGTTACCTGCACCGTACCCTCCTTGATAAAATAGAACCGGTCACTCACCTCTCCCTGCCGAAAAATGACTTCATTAGCCCGGTATTTTCTGATCTTTGACCCATCGAGCAGAAGTGAGAGTTCGTGGCTGTATTTCTCCAGGCTACCCACCAGGTATGGAGCGTCGCGAAAGTATCCATCGCCAACCGGCACATCTCTTCTATTCACAGCTATAACTATAGCAGATCACAGAGCATTTTTGAATGTTTGTCAGCAAGATGTGTTTGTCAGCAAGATGACAGACAATCCGCGTCCTGACGAGTCATTATGTCGATCAGCGTCAGAACTGATCCGTCCACATTGAGATTGGTAAATGGGGCTGCCTTTTCTTGTGACCTAATGTATAATGCTTCGTGATGAGGCGAACCTAAATACAGAACACATAATCATCCGATTGTCAGACTCTTGAGAGGAGATTACGATGGGGGGGAATCACAGGCCTCGAATGACGAGTGCAGAGCGGATGGGCGCGCTTTTCAGCGGTAAACGTCCCGACAGGGTGCCTTTCAACCCTTTCGCTTACGGCTTTTGCGCAAGGACAGTTGGTTGCGACATTGGGGAGGTGTACAGGAATCCGGCGAAGAGTTTCGAGGCCCAGCTCATGACCAGAGAGATGTATGGATATGACGCTAACCCGGCTTACGCTTACGCCTCGCAGGGTGGATGGGAACTGGGAGGCGAGATACAATTTCCCAGCGGGCAATACTCCCAAGCCCCGGTGGTCTCACGCCTGCCGATCAATTCCATTGAAGACATAGAAAGACTTGAGATAGGAGATGTTTCACAGGCGGGCGCGGTACCTTTGATGATGGAGCTTGCTAAGTTGCAACAAGAAAACGGTATGGGCATTACGGTGCAGTGCGACACACCCTTCAAAATAGCGGTAAACGCCATGGACTGGTCGAAGGTGGCACGGCTCATGTTGAAGGAACCGGCATACGCGCACTTGTACCTCAGAAAGACGACAGCGTTCTGTATCAAGCTGGTTGGCCTCTGGGTGAACACCTTCGGTCCGGAAAAGATCATGTGTACGGGTGGGGCGCCCACCGAGTCGAACGTGCTCATCTCTCCCAAACAATTTGAGGTCTTTTCCCTCCCGTACATAATTGAGCTGCACGAAAAAGCCTTCGCCATGGGGGTGAAACGATTCTCCGAGCATGTCTGCGGTGAACACAACCTGAACCTCGAGTGCTGGCAGGAGGTGCCTATGGGAGATCACGGGATCATGAGCTTTGGACATGAGGTGGATCTGGATAAGGCGAAACAAATGTTCGGAGGAACGTGTATTATCGCAGGCAACATGGAGCCTGCCAGACTACAACTCGGCACAGCGAGAGAGGTGTACGAACTATGCAAGCAGACGATCGTGAAAGGCAAGGATGCTCCGATGGGGTATATCTTCATGCCGGGCTGTGAACTGGCCCCTGACACGCCGCCGTACAATGTGTACGTGATGAAGAAGGCTGTCGAGGAGTTTGGGTACTACTAAACCAGGAGCGCGAGGAAGGTGAGCAACTGACAATTAAGATTTGTTAGAAAAAATAAGGGAGGGTAAACAGATGAAAAAGTACAGCTTGTGTCCATTGGCGGTTTTGACGGTGTCATTCCTGCTTCTCGTTGCGGTCCAGGCAGGCAAGGCACATGCAGCGCAAACCGTTGTCTTAAAGGCCAGCAACTTTATGCCTGCTCAGCATCCACAGCATAAAGCGTTTGAAGACTGGGGCAAAGAAGTGGAGAAGCGCACGAAGGGTGCCGTGAAGGTGAATTTTTTTCCAGGAGGGACGCTCACCCCCGCGCAGCAGATTTACGATGGCGTGATCGCGGGTATCTCAGATGTTGGACTCTCTGTTTTCGGCTATACGCCGGGCCGTTTTCCCGTGATGGAAGCAGCTGATGCACCGCTCGGTTACCAAAAGGCTGCCGGAGCCACACGGGCTTTAGTAGAATTCTACAAGATGTTCAACCCAAAGGAGTTGAGTCAGGTCCACGTATGTTATCTTTTTACGGGTGCGCCTTCGATGATTCATTCAAAAACCCCTATCCGAAGCCTGGAAGACTTGAAGGGCAAGAAGATTCGATCAACGGGGAATAGTCAGAAGTTTATCAAGGCCTTAGGTGCGGTCCCCGTGGCCATGCCTCAGACGGACGTATACGACGCTCTCTCAAAAGGTCTCGTAGAAGGTACGCTGGTTGCCACTGAGTCCATGTACAATTTTAAACAGTACGAGGTATGTAAATACACAACCCTTCACAGTAAGACCTATTGGGCTTCCAATTTTTACGTGGTGATGAATCTCAACACCTGGAATGCATTTCCGGCAGATATCAAGAAGGTCCTGGGAGACCTGAACGAAGAATGGGCTGTGAAGCAGGGTAGGGCATGGGATGAGGACGATGCGAGCATCACGCCCAAGCTTGAGAAGCTCGGGCACAAATGGGAAAGGCTTACTGACGCAGAACAGGCGCGATGGGTCACCGCTGCCCAGCCTTTTTACCAGGAGTACATCCAGTACGCAAATGGCAAAGGCCTCGATGGCGCAAAAATCGTACAGGAGGTGAAGAGACTGTTTGAGAAGTACGGGAACCAAGAGTAGGAAGTATTCCTGGCTGCCTCGAAGCGGCGTCTAAGGCGGACGTGGTGGTAACGATGAGCTATTACAAAAAATTTATCTTTGGAATATCTTCCGGATTATACTGGATGGCCCGCTTCG
Organism: Syntrophorhabdales bacterium; assembly: GCA_035315185.1. Classification (GTDB taxonomy): domain Bacteria; phylum Desulfobacterota; class Syntrophorhabdia; order Syntrophorhabdales; family WCHB1-27; genus JADGQN01. The sequence continues at coordinate 33,458 of DATFYE010000073.1, forward strand.
CATTGTTCGCTATGATGATGCTCACCTGTTGTGACGTGTTCCTACGGTATGCGTTCAATCGGCCAATCGTCGGTGGTTACGACCTGGTGGCACTCCTCGGCTCGGTGGTCATCTCTTTCTCGATTCCCAAGACTACGTTGAACAGGGGCCACGTGATCATGGAGTCCTTCACAGAGAAACTATCGGCAAAAGCAAGAAATAGGTTCGCTCTCATAACCCGGTTCCTGGGAATACTTGCCTTTGTTATCATCGGGTGGAACCTTCTCATCTATGGTAACATTCTCAGGCGATCAGGAGAAGTCTTTCCCACTCTTCGGCTGCCCATCTTCTATCCTGCGTACGCCATCGGACTCTGTTGCTTCATTGAGTGCCTGGCTCTGTTTTACGGATTATTGCTCACCTTGAAAGAGGAAACTACGTGATGACTCTTGAGATCATTGCCGCTTTAACGGTTCTCCTCCTTTTCCTCTTTTTCTTGATGGGGCTGGAAATAGGCTTTGCCATGGCGCTGGCAGGTTTTTTGGGATTCGCCGCCGCGGTGAATCTGCAGGCCGCATTTCGCCTCGTCGCCAACGATGTGTACAGCGTCTTCGTTTCATATGGGTTTACGGTGATCCCTCTCTTTGTGCTGATGGGCCAATTCGGCGCAAGTTCTAAAATGGCCACGAGCCTTTACGATTCAGCGTATAAATTCATGGGGCACGTTCCCGGTGGACTAGCCGTAGGAACGGTTGCGGCAGCGACCGCCTTTAAGGCGATCTGCGGCTCATCATCGGCGACAGCAGCCACCTTTGCCAGTGTCGCCATTCCGGAGATGGACCGGTACGGCTATGACAAGAGGCTTTCCTGCGGGACCGTCGCGACGGTAGGAACGCTGGGAATCTTGATTCCACCGAGCGTCGTGCTGATCCTTTACGGACTTCTGACGGATACGTCGATCGGCAAGTTGTTCCTGGCCGGCATCATTCCCGGCCTTATCATAGCTTTTTCCTTTGTAGTCACTATAGTGGGCTGGTGCAAGCTCAATCCCACCCTCGGCCCCGCTGGTCCGAAGTCCTCGTGGAAGGATAGAATCCGTTCCCTTCCAGATGTGGGCTGGGTCCTCGCCATCTTCATTTTTGTAATAGGCGGCCTCATGAAAGGCGTCTTTACCCCGACAGAGGCAGGAAGCGTAGGTGCATTTGCGGTGCTCGTTCTCGGGATGGCCAAGAGAGAAATGACCTGGAAAGGGCTGGTGAGGGCGCTTGGTGATTCTCTGGGCATTGCCTGTATGGCCTTTACGATGCTCGCCGGCGCAACGATCCTCGGCCATTTTTTTGCGGTTACGAGACTCCCATACGTGGTCGCTGATTTTCTCGGCAACGCCCAGTTAAATCGAATTATCGTGATGATCATTATCTTCGTTGTCTACCTTATCGGAGGGTCATTCATCGAAGACCTGGCGTTTTTGATCTTAGCCACTCCCATCTTCCTGCCACTCGTTTTGAAGCTGGGTTATGACCCCGTCTGGTTCGGCGTCATAATCTCCGTGGTAACGATGATCGGCGTCATCCTCCCCCCCATGGCCATGAACGTATTTATTGTCTCCGGGGTGACGAAAGTGCCGATCGGGACCATATACAAGGGTATTTATCCTTACATCGTAGGCATGTACATCTGCCTTTTCCTGTTCCTTTTTTTTCCGCAGATCTCGTTATGGTTGCCAAACCTGTTAATGAGGTGACCTGATCGCACGTATGGTAAGATGGAAAGCTTATGGAATATATCGGGTAATACACGGAATTGAGTTCTGGCAAATGCCCATTCTTTAAGAAATCGGGAGAGGATAACCCATGCCAACAGAAGAACGCACCAAAGAGATCCTGAAAGCGCTCCATGAAGCAGTAGTCCAATTCGAAGAAGAAGACGCGGCGAAGTGGGCAAAGATCGCCCTGGCAGAAGGGATGGACCCCTTCCTGGCAACCATGGAAGGGCTTGCTTCGGGCATGATGGAAGCAGGTGAGAAATACAACCGCAAAGAATACTTTGTACCCGAACTGCTGCTTTGTGCCGATGCACTCTATGCCGGTCTCGACATCCTGAAGCCGGCGATCGAAGCGTCAGGGAGAAAATCAGAAGTGAAAGGCTCCATCGTTCTCGGTGTTGTCGAAGGAGATGTGCACGACATTGGCAAGAACCTTGTCAAGCTGATGTTCGAAGTGGCTGGTTGGACGGTGTACGACCTCGGGAAAGATGTGCCGCTCGATAAGTTTGTCGAAGAACAGATCAGGACCGACTCCGACGTCGTGGGCATATCAGCGCTGATGACGACCAGCATGCTCGCTATGCCAGAGGTGATCAAGAGGTTGCGGGCCAAGAACCCGAACGTACGCATCATGCTCGGGGGTGCGCCCCTGAGTCCTGAAGTTGCGGAGAAATATGGGGCGGATGGCTACGCAAAAACCGCTGGTACTGCGGTTGATGAAGCCATGAAGCTGCTGAAGATGTTGAAAGAACAGGAGATGAAAAAGAAATAACGTCCATTTAGTCTATCTCGTCCATTTAGTCCGTTTTGTCTATTTGGTAATCGGGTCCGTGGGTAAGGCGGCACTAATTCGGCCCAAGGGCATCAAGCACCGGTGAAGATTTTGAAGCTATTGCCATGACCAGATAGACGAGATAGACAGTTGGACTAGATAGACTAAACAGACTAAACAGCCAGATAGGCCAGGGATAAGAAGGAAATAGCATGGAAACTAAGAATACCGGTGAAAAATCTATGGTCATCTTCCAGCCCTCGGGCCGCAGGGGCTATGTAAGCATCGGGAAAACCCTTAAAGAAGCCTCGGTAGCGCTGGGCGTTGATATAGAGGGTATCTGTGGTGAGAGGGCGATCTGCGGGAAGTGCAAGGTACGGGTAGAAGAGGGCATCTTCGAAAAATACGGCATTACATCGAGCAGGGACCATCTTTCGCCGATGGGGCCTTCGGAAAGGAAGTTCTTCAGCCTGCAGCAGGAGCGCGCAGGATACAGGCTCGCTTGCCAGGCGCACGTCCTGGACAACATCGTGGTCTTCGTGCCGGAAGAGAGCCGCATGGGAAAACAGGTTGTGCGCAAGGCAGCCAAAGAGATCAAGATCGATCTCAAGCCGGCAGTGAGGAAATATTGCGTTGCGATGGCGCCGGCGACGCTACAGGATACGCGCGGAGACTGGGAGCGTCTCGAAGTTGAGCTTGAAAGAATTTACGGACTCAAGGGTCTCACCATCGATTACCAGGTGCTCGTCACCTTGCAGGAAGTGGTGCGCCTGGGCGAATGGAAGGTCACGGTCTCCGTATGGAAGGATAAAGAGGTTGTTAAGGTAGAACCTGGAGAGATGAAAAAGGCTTACGGCCTTGCCGTTGATATCGGTACCACCACGGTAGCCGGGTATCTCTGTGACCTGACGGACGGCAGTCTTGTTGCCACTGCCTCCATGATGAACCCGCAGGTGGTCTACGGCGAGGACGTCATGTCGAGGATCAGCTACACGATCACTCATACGGACGGCCTGGGACACATGAACAAGGCGATACTGGACGGCCTGAACGGAATCGTGGAAGAAGCCGCGACCGCGGCAGGGATCAAGCGTACGGATATCGTCGATATGGCCATGGTCGGCAATACCTGCATGCACCACCTGCTTCTCAACATAGATCCGCGGAATATAGGTCGCTCCCCGTTCCCACCGGCTCTGCACCACTCCGTAGATGTGAAGGCACGGGACCTGGGGCTCAAGCTCCTTCCCGAAGCGCCGCCTGTTGAGGCCGGAGGCTATCCTGCGTGCAGGGTCGCCTGTCCGGCAGGGATCAGTGGCCAGGATTTTTTATACTTCATTGCGCAAGGTAAGTTTGACGAAGCCCTTGAAGAAGTGAGGCGGGCCATGCCCTTCCCGGGAGTCTGCGGCCGCGTCTGCACACACCCGTGCGAGACGGAATGCGAACGACGCAAGGTCGACGAACCCCTGTCAATCCGTGCCCTCCACCGCTTCGTTGCGGACCATGAAATGAAGAACGGAAGAAAAAAAGCGGTTGCTGTCGAGAAGGTAAACAATGAAAAAGTGGCGATTGTCGGTTCAGGCCCGGCAGGCGTATCCTGTGCCTACGAGCTGGCCAAGCGGGGGCACGCGGTGACCGTCTTTGAAGCCGCTCCCCAGGCGGGTGGGATGCTGCGCTACGGCATTCCCGAGTACAGGCTTCCGAAAGAAGTGCTCGATGATGAGATAGCTTACATCGAGGAACTGGGCGTTGAAATAAAGACTAACCATCGCGTGGAGAGCCTCGCGGAGCTCTTCGACCAGGAATACAAGGCCATTTTTCTTGCCACGGGAGCCTGGGTCAGCGAAGAACTCGAAATCGCGGATGGTCCTGCCCGCGGGATAATACAGGGACTCGATTTCCTGAAGATGATCAATTCAGGGCAGACGATCAGCCTGGGCAGGAGGGTCGTTGTCGTGGGTGGCGGCAATGCGGCAGTCGATGCAGCCCGCGTGGCCAGACGTCTCGGAGCCGAGCATGTTCTAGTTCTCTACAGGCGTTCCCGTTCGGAGATGCCTGCCGTCAGGAGCGAGGTAGATGAAGCTGAGCGGGAAGGTATTGAGTTTCAGTTTCTGGCTGCTCCGGTCAGGGCCATTGTCAGTAATGGAACGCTTACCGGCATCCACTGTATCAGGATGGAACTGGGAGAACCTGATGAGAGCGGTCGACCGACTGCGGTGCCCATTGAGGGTTCAGAGTTCACGATAAAGGCTGACAGCCTGGTGATTGCCATCGGCCAGAAGGCGGAAACCAGGGCATTTGTGGACGGTCTCCAGTACTCTGCCGCGGGCACGCTCTCTATCGACCCTGTGACCCTTAAAACAAGCATCGATGGGGTCTTTGCGGGCGGTGATGTTGTCTCGGGGCCGTCGGATGTGATCTCGGCAATAGGCTCAGGGCAGAGGGCGGCTATATCGATTGAGCTTTATCTGGCGGGCGTGGACCTTGTTAAAGGAAGGCCGTCCCCGTTGAAGAAGATTGAAAGCGTTCCCCTTGAGGGCGTTGGCAAAGAGGACCGGAGACAGTTGCCTCTCCTTGAACCGGAGAAAAGAACCGGTTTTGCCGAGGTGGATCAGGGCTTCGCGGACGAGCTTCAAATGGCCATCGAGGAATCGAAGCGTTGTCTGAACTGCTCAGTCTATGCGGAAAAGAAGGGCGATGAAGCCGGCCGGGTTCGTGATATAGGAATCAGAATAGCGCCGGGGGCATACATCCACGTGCTTCCCATAGAGGCCGGGTTTGTGGGCGCGGACAACGTCGGCGTGTTGATAGCAGAGACGCCCTATCTGCAGGACAGCATCGAGCTGATCATCGACATCGGCACCAATGGAGAACTCGTGCTGGGGAACAGGCACAAACTTATCTCCTCTTCGTGCGCGACCGGACCGGCCTTTGAAGGAGCAGAGATAAGGTACGGCATGCGGGCCGCACCGGGTGCCATCGAAAAGATCGTCATCGACAGGGATACGAAAGAAGTCCGCTTCAAGGTGATCGACCAGGAAGACTGGAACACCGACCTCAAAGAGATCGGGGCCAAAGGGATCTGTGGTTCGGGCATTATAGACGTTGTGCCTCAATTATTTCTGGCAGGGATAATCGATCGCACCGGGCGCTTCAACAAGGAGTTGAAGAGTCCGCGCTATCGGGAAACAAATGGCCAGCCAGAATTCGTGATTGCCTGGGCGCACGAGACATCGATCGGCCAGGACATCGTCATCTGCCAGGACGATGTGCGGGCGGTCCAGCTGGCGAAAGGGGCCATGTACGCGGGTGCAAAGATCATGATGGGCGCCCTTGGAGTCGAGAAGATAGACAAAGTGATACTGGCAGGGGCTTTCGGCAGTTACATAGACAAGGTCTCGGCAGCCCTGCTGGGCCTCTTCCCGGACTGCGATCTCGAAAACATTTACTCGGTGGGCAACGCTGCCGGTGATGGAGCCCGTATGGCCCTCCTCAACACGGACAAGAGAAAAGAGGCTGATGAAGTCGCGCGACAGGTACACTATCTTGAATTGACCCTGGAGGAAGGCTTCAATAAAGCCTTTGCCCAGGCCATGTGGATACCCAATATGAAGGATACGTTCCCGCACTTGGCCCACTTGCTGCCCGAAAGAAAGTGAAAGAGGTTAACGATTATGTTCAGATATGAAAAGGACCAGAAAGTCTGCACCATCGGTAACGTACGGGTCGGTGGCCAGCCAGGCGAAAGGGCGCCCCTCCTCATCGGCAACATGTTCCAGAAAGGCGATCTTATCCTGGAGAGCAGAAAAGAAGGGAAGTTCAGGCGTGAGGCGGCCACAGAGCGCATCCGTGAGATGGAGCGTTTCTCGCGGGAGACGGGCGTCCCGTGCCTAATTGCGATGGTTGCCAATTCAGAAGAGGAGATGAAGACCTATATCGATTTCTTCACGGGTGTGACCGAGATGCCGTTCGCCATCGACATCTGGCAGCAGAAGATCAGGCTGGCCGCGGCGCGCTATGTTGCCCAACGAGGACTTCAAGAGCGGGTTCTCTACAACAGTATAACCCCGTGGGATGAGGATATCGGGGGACAAGTGTCGGAACTACGTGAACTGGGTATCAGGCACGTTGTCGTGCAGGTATTTGATATGGAGGACAAGCTGCCGACGGGGAGGGTGAGATCTTTGACGCGCCTGTTGCCCTCTGTTGAGAAAGGCAACTTTGAGAGCATCTTTATCGACACAGCGGTGATGAACCTGCCTGCCACGGCCTTTTCCCTGATTGCCAATCATCTCATCAAGAAAGAGTTCGGCCTTCCTGTTGGTTTTGCCCCTTCAAACGGCACGTACATGTGGAGAAAGAACGCGAACGAGCAGGAGCGGGACAGGTTCCCTGCGATCGATGCGGGTGCGCATGCGATCTCTGCTCTGGCAAGTGATTTTCTCTTTTACGGGCCGCTGACAGGCACCAGCCGGGTTTTTCCTGCGGTTGCCGCGGCCACGAGCATGATGGCGACCGCGGCGTATGCCGAAGGTTTTGCACTGCCCGTAGGAAATCACCCGCTGAACCTGCTCTTCCCCGATGTGGCCAAACAGTTCTCAGAAGGATGACATAAACGGAGTTATGTGAGAAGGGACATAGAATTTTCATCGCTGATGAACGCTGACAAAAGCAAACTGAGATATTCACAGAGTGCGCAGCCTCCTGTAAGGGTGAGTATGACCGTGTCCAGCATGGTGATAAACCGACCATGCTACCCACACACCGTCGCTTCGCGAGAGAGATTTACCCCACCGGAGGTGCTGGAGGTTGACCGGAGATGCCGTTTTATCAAAGCTCCGGTCAAAATAACCATCCGCCTTTATCTCAGTTCTTATCCGATTTTATCTGCGATAAAAAGCAGTGTTTGCTCGAGCGGCGGTAAACTAAAGTTCTTATCAGATTTGACAGAATCCTCAAAAGGAGCGAAATGATATGACAGCAACTCTGACATCAAGAGAGCGTGTGCTCAAACTCTTCCGCAAAGAAAAGATCGACTACATACCTGTCTTCAGCGGCATGGGAAACATCACGGTGCATGGGCTGGAAAAGCATGGATGGAAATTTCCGGAGATTCACACCGATGCCCGCAAGATGGCGAGTATGGCCGCTTCTACCTACGAACTCTTCGGCTTTGAGTGCGCTGTCGTTCCTTTTGATTTAGCTGTTGAAGCGGAAGCGCTCGGCAGCAAAGCCAACTATTACCCTCACGCCACGGAGATCCTCTATCCTACTATCAGCGAGCATCCGGCGGAAAAAGTAGAAGATCTGAATCTGCACGTCCCATCAGACCTCTCCAGGGCTGCGAGGATCCCTCTGGTTTGTGAGGCGCTTCGTCTGCTGAAGAAGGAAGTCGGAGACAGGATCGCGATAGGTTCTCACGTTCTCGGACCGTACACCCTGGCCGGTCAACTGCTCGATCTTTCCCATCTGGCCAAGGCCGCCTTCAAAAAGGCTGACCTCGTGGCTGCCCTGCTTGACAAGCTTGCCGGAGCGCTCATTGAGATCGTAAGGATTTACCGGGAAGCCGGGGCTGATTATATCACGGTCCGTGAGATGGGGGCCGGACCGGACATCTTGAGTCCGCGGATTTTCCAGTCACTGATCATGCCGCCTCTCAAGCGGATCTTTGCCGGGATAGACTCGCCCAACGTGCTGCACATCTGCGGTGACACGAATGACATCATCGAACAGATGGCAACGTGCGAGGCTGATGCGCTCAGCGTTGAGAAGAAAAACAAGGTGGCCGAAACGAGGCGGAAATTAGGTCCTGACGCTTTGATCTTCGGTGATCTGGATGCCTATAACGTTTTGTGTCTGGGCAAGCCGGATCAGGTCGAAAAAGCCGTGAAAGAGGCGATCGATGCGGGGGTGAATGCTATCTGGCCCGGCTGTGACATCTGGCCCACGGTGCCCAAAGAGAACATGGAGATGCTGATGTCGGCGGCCAGGAAATACGGGAAACTGGGCTAGTGGCGCTCGCATGGCACAGCGTCCCTCACGGCGGCCCACGGTAGCCTCAGCAAGAGCCGCAGTGCATGATGTCAGAGTGATGTACAACAAAAGTCGTCAAGCTGTTTATTGAGGCATTAATTGCTAACTTTTGTTTAGGTAACGTAATACAAACGCAACTTTCTGTATGACTTCACGCGACGGGCGCAGCTCAGGGACCAGTTGTCGGGGAGGCTACTCTCTGAAGGCGTGCGGCAGGGGTAGTCGCTGGGCCGTTCTGCTGTAGTTGAGTAAGCTGACTTCCGGCCACTGCTATTGACTATTTACAAAGACTCATTACAATACCAATATAAGCAAGCCGCAACATATGGATTCTCACGTCAATTCACCTGACCAATTCAAATGGTGAGGGAGAACTGCTATGATCTCGAGCGTCACCGGTTTTCTTAAGAAAGGCATCTGGGAAATCCGGCTTAAAGATCTGCCTCTGATCAAGGCGTTCTTCGTCAGGTTGCTTCGCATTATTCTTCTGGCATCTCGAAGATTCATTACGGATCAGTGTCAGAAGACGGCTTCTGTTTTGACCTATTACTCCATGCTCAACGTTGTGCCGGTCGTGGCAGTGGCTTTTGCCGTAGCTAAAGGCTTCGGTCTTAGAGGATTGATAGAAAAACAAATCATGCAAGTCGCAGATAAAGCAAGTTTGCAGCCGGACGTAACCAATCAGATCCTCACCTTTTCGCATAATCTCCTTGACCGGGCAAAGGGGGGCTTAATAGCCGGAGTGGGGACCGTTCTGCTTTTCTGGACGGTTATATCCATATTGGGAAAAATTGAAGAATCCCTGAACGAGATCTGGGAGATAAAAAAATCAAGGACATTAATAAGAAAGTTTAGCGACTATATCGCGATGATGGTTTTTGGTCCGCTCCTTCTTATTATTTCGGGTAGTGCGACGGTCCTTGTGGCGAGCAAGGTGACCGTGATTTTGCATAAAATCGCGCTTCTGGGAGTTTTCAGTCATGCCATTATCTTCTTGCTGAACTTGCTGCCCTATGTCTCCATCTGGCTTCTCCTCGCCATGCTCTACCTGATTATGCCAAACGCCAGAATTCCGCTCCGGTCGGCCATTGTAGGTGCTGTCGCTGCAGGAACGATTGCCCAGGTCGTGCAGTGGGTATACATCAAGTTCCAGATAGGGGTAGCGAGTTACGGAGCCATTTATGGTAGCTTTGCTGCACTTCCTTTGTTCCTCGGCTGGATTCAAATAAGCTGGATGATTGTTCTTCTTGGCGCGGAGATCGCTTACGCCAACGAGCATTATGAAACGTACGGTTTTCATCCGGACTACTCACGAATAAGTGTCTCATCGAAGAAGCTCCTCATGCTCAGAGTTTTTCATCTTCTGACAAAGAGATTTTCTCTGGGGGAGAAACCATTGAGTGCGAAAGAGATTGCCCATGCTCTGGAAATCCCGCTGCGTCTCGTACAGTCTCTTCTCCAAGAACTGGCCGAGGTAGGACTGGTGGTTGAGGCAGGTAAGGGAGTCAAAGGAGAAGTCGTCTTCCAACCGGGAAGGACAATCGAAAACATCACCCTGAAATTCGCCCTGGATGAATATGAGAAATACGGAATCACAAGCCTGCCTGATTATCAATCCGATGATGCAGAAAGAATCTCGGAGTATTTGAAAGCTATTTCGGAGACCGTAGAGAAATCACCGGGAAACGTTCGCCTGAAAGAGATATGAGAGCCTTTTCGGTTGAACCAAGTAAACCGATCACGTCTCTCTTATCCAGGTAGATACATCCCGAAACCGCGTCACGCGGATTGCCTGCTCGATAACAGCGGGGCAGTGGTGCAAGGAGGTGGAGAAACGCACGAACGGGCTGGTGAAATTTAACTATTTTCCGGGCGGTACGCTCACCCCGCCGCCCCAGACCTACGACAGCGTTGTAAAAGGTATCGCTGATGTGGGAGGGAGCGTTTTTGGATTCACGAGGGGCAAATTCCCATTAACACAGGTGGTCGATTTGCCGCTTAGATACAAGAGTGGGATCGCCGCAACAAGGATGATCAACGAGTATTATAAGAAATTTAAGCCCAAGGAATTCGACGAGACGCAGGTCATGTATTTACACGCCCACGGGCCTGGCCTCCTGCACACCAAGAAACCTGTCTACAAGCTTGAGGATGTGAAAGGCATGAAGATCAGGTCGACCGGATTGAGCGCAAAGATTGTTCAGGCGCTCGGTGGTGCCCCCGTCGGTATGCCAATGAACGAGACGTGGGATGCGCTTTCAAAAGGAGTTGCGGAAGGCGTCTTGTGCCCGAACGAAGCGCTCAAATCGTACAAGCTGGTTGATGTAACGGCCTACACCACTGAGACTTACGGGTGTGCATATTCAAGCGGTTTCTTTGTTCTCATGAACAAAGCCAGGTGGAAGTCCCTGCCAAAAGACGCGCAGGGCGTAATAGAAAAGATTAACCAGGAGTGGATAGAAAAACAAGGCAAAATGTGGGATGAAATCGAAGTCGAAGGAAAGGACTTCGCAATCAAGCAAGGCATGAAGTTCATCTCGCTTTCTCTCAATGAAGACGCGCGGTGGGCTGCCGCAGTGAGCCCGATCCTTAACGACTACGTCACGCAGTCGAAGGCCAAGGGGTTGCCAGGCGAGCAAGCCCTAAAGTTCTGCCTGGATTACCTTAAGGCAAACGACAAGTAGTAGACGGCGGGTATAGTCGATTCCCTTGGACCTTTTCTTCCGGAATCGACGACAAGACGACTGACCATCAGAGGTTGCTGGGATTGCTGCGGCTGAAATCTGAGATTCAGTGGAAGATTTGTCGCGGCTCGAGTTATGCGAAACAAAACGTCAAGTGAAAGGAGGAGTCTACAAGATGGATAACGCAACAGAAGTCAAGAGGGTGAT
>DATFYE010000074.1:0-29810 GCA_035315185.1 Syntrophorhabdales bacterium
GAGGACTGTCTGAGCGGTAAGCCTGCTGTCGACAGCAGGCGTGCGCGAGTTCCACAGGCAAGCGGAAGGAGAACTTAGAACGGGTGAGAGACGGAGCACCAGCAAGCGAAGGAAATGGTTGAAGCCAGCGCGGATTTGACAGTACCCATTAAGGTCATAGGAGGCGCGTCATGGAAAGGGTAACGCTGCTATAAGAACCAGGCGACCAACAATCGTCCCTGAATCAGCGCCGGGCGGCCTAGCGCCTCCCTTCTTCGCCCAGGAGTCAGGCGACCTTCTCGACAAAAGGTGTATCAGCGGATACCGGAGCTTTTTATGCAGTCCTCCATGAAGGAGATAGCTTTAGATAGAGCTATGGCCCTGATCTGGTCAAACGACATGCTTCCCACTTCTCCTTTAGGTAACGGGACCATCACTTGCCCAAAGCTCATACCCTTGGTAGGCGACGCTTTCTCCTCAAAGCTCACCTGCACCTCAAGAAACCCGTATGTTGGGCCACGGTCAAACGTCTTCTCCACGTTGATTTCAATTCTTGACGCCATGTTCCCTTACCTCCTCTAGTCCGGTTTGTACCTCAGCACATCTTAGCATGCCGCACTCCCTTTGTGCTCGTGACTTTATTTTAGTTCTAGACAGGGTAAAAGCAAGGAGGACGATTGGAGCCGAAACGCCCGATCCCGTTGACTTTCCTGAGCTTTTACAGTAAAGTAAACGTTCCACACTGATGGGCAATATCATACTCAGGGTATGGAGAGGGGAGGCTGGCGTCCTGAAAGCCGTCCTTTTCCTCCCGCTCGCATTCTTGTCCTGGATTTACAGGATCTGCCTTTGGGTCAGAGAATCCTTGTATAAGGCAGGGATGCTGAGAGTCGAAAAGGCCGGAATACCTGTGGTGAGCGTGGGTAACATCACCGTGGGCGGCACAGGTAAGACACCGGTTGTGGAGCTTCTTTCGAGGAGACTCAAGGAACGCGGATTCAACCCCGGTATTGTCACCAGGGGGTACAGGCGAAAGAGAGACGGTGTTTTTTCCGTCGATACGAAGAAGGATGACGCAGTCAACGTCGGCGATGAAGCCCTGATGCTGGCCAGAAGAACAGGGCTTCCCGTGATTGTGGGGAAGAGGCGATCACAGGCGGTGGAGGTCGGCATCAAGGAATTCGGGATCGATTGTGCTTTGCTTGACGATGGGTATCAGGTGAGGAATCTGAGAAAAGATCTGGAGATTCTCGTGCTCAGCGGACAGAAAGGTGGAGAGAACGGGGAACTCTTTCCGCTCGGGCCGTATCGTGAGCCGCCCGGCATGATAAGGAGAGCAGGGGTGATTCTGGTAAACAAAGGAGAGCTGGGCATTGCTGCAAAGAAGCTTGTCGAGGGCATCCCGACCTTTCGTGTGAAGTATCGCCCTCTGTTTCTGCATGAGATCAGACGGAATCTCATAGGCCCCTGCACCTACCTGAACGGAAAGAAGGTGATTGCATTCGCGGGCCTCGGAGACAACCATTCTTTCTTTGAGCTTCTGAAGGAGCTGGGCGCGCACATAGAGCACGCTGTCGAGTTTCCCGATCATCACGCCTACAGCGCACACGACATTGAGCGGCTCGTCTCGGTGAAGGGTGCCGAGATGCTGGTTACCACGGAGAAGGACGCGGTGAAGCTGGATCGAATGGATATTCCGGAGAACCTCTTCTATCTTTCAGTGGAAGCAGTGGTGGAGAGAGAAGAGGAGCTCGTCGGGCTCGTTGTACAACGCTTGGGGGGGAAAGATGTCAACTAAGATCCTCATATTTGATACCACGTTAAGGGACGGAGAACAGTCGCCGGGCGCTACGATGAACACGCAGGAAAAACTCCTTGTCGCAAAGCAGTTGGAGAAGCTGGGCGTGGATGTGATTGAAGCCGGTTTTCCCATTGCGTCAGAGGATGATTTTAATGCGGTCTCCATGATCGCGAAGACGATCAAGAACTGCCAGGTTGCGGGCCTCTGCCGGGCGAACAACCTCGATATAGACAGGGCATGGGAAGCGGTGAAATATGCGAAGCATCCCAGGATACATACGTTTATATCGACATCAGACATCCATCTCAAGTATCAGCTCAAGAAGACACGGAAGCAGGTGCTTGAGGATGCGGTGGCAGCGGTCAAGCGCGCCCGCTCCTATTGTGACAACGTCGAGTTTTCCGCTATGGACGCCACCCGGAGCGATGCGGACTATCTCGTGAAGGTGATACAGGCGGTGGTGCATGAGGGAGCAAACGTCGTCAACATTCCGGATACGGTCGGCTACATCATGCCGTTCGAATTCGGCCGGCTCATACGGACCTTAATGGAACATGTAAAAGGCATCGAGGACGTGATCATCAGCGTCCACTGTCACGACGACCTGGGTCTAGCTGTCGCCAATTCGCTCGCGGCGGTGAAAGAAGGCGCCCGGCAGGTGGAATGCACCATCAACGGCCTCGGCGAGCGGGCAGGCAATGCCTCGCTCGAAGAGATCGTCATGGCTATCAAGACCCGGAAAGAGGCATTCGGCTGCCACACGGGAATTGTGACGGAACAGCTCTATCCGGCAAGCCGCCTCGTCTCGAAGATCACGGGTATCACCTGCCAGCCGAACAAAGCGATCGTGGGCGCCAATGCGTTTGCGCACGAGTCGGGCATTCACCAGGACGGCCTTCTCAAGGACAAGCTCACCTACGAGATCATGACACCGCAGTCGGTCGGCATCCCTGAAAGCAACATTGTGCTCGGCAAGCATTCGGGCCGCCATGCCTTCAGGGACCGGATCACCGAACTGGGCTATGTGCTCACCGACGACGAGCTGAATCTCGCGTTCAAGCGTTTCAAGGCGCTCTGCGACGTGAAAAAGTACGTCTATGATGAAGACATCGAGATGATCATCATGGACGAGATTTACAAAATACCGGAGAAGTATAAGCTCTCCTACATTACCGTTGTCTGCGGTAATATGACCATACCGACCGCGACCGTGCGGGTGGAGATCGACGGCACCGTGCACCAGGATGCCGGCTTCGGCGACGGACCCGTGGACGCTACTTTCAAGGCGATCCGCCGTATCATCAAGACCGGAAGCAAAGTAGCGAAGTTCTACATCAACGCCATCACGGGCGGCACCGATGCGCAGGGAGAGGCCTTCGTCAAGCTTGAGGAGAAAGGGGTCTCCGTAATCGGCAAAGGCGTGGACACCGATATCGTGGTGGCTTCGGGCAAGGCATACGTAAACGCACTCAACAAGCTTGAGTTCGTGAAACGAAGAAAGATAGAGACACTCTAACAGGAGAGTAAGATGGGAATGACGATCACGGAAAAGATACTGGCAGCGCATGCGGGCAAATCGGCTGTTGAGCCCGGAGAGATCATCGACGTGAAGCTTGATCTGGCGTTGGCGAACGACATTACAGCCCCGCTCTCCCTGGAAGAGTTCGACAAGGTGGGTGCAAAAGGCGTGTTCGATCGCGATAAGGTCGTGCTTGTGCTTGACCATTTCACGCCGAACAAGGACATCATCTCCGCCGAGAACTGCAAGACGATCAGAGAGTTTGCGCACAAATACGGCATCACCAATTTTTACGAAGGCGGTGCCTGCGGCATCGAGCACGCGCTCCTGCCTGAGGAGGGACTGGTGCTTCCCGGGGACGTGGTGATCGGCGCAGACAGCCACACCTGCACGTACGGCGCGGTCGGGGCATTTGCAACCGGCGTCGGAAGCACAGACCTGACCTACGGCATGGTGACAGGCACCCTCTGGATGAAGGTACCGGAGAGCATAAAGTTTGTCTGTCACGGGAAATGGCAGAAATGGGCTACGGGCAAGGATCTGATCCTCCACATCATCGGCCGCATCGGCGTCGAAGGCGCGCTCTATTCGGCGATGGAGTTCCATGGCGACGCGATCTTGGCGCTCTCGATGGACTCGCGTTTCACCATGGCCAACATGGCGGTCGAAGCCGGCGGAAAGAACGGCATATTTCACGTGGACAAGAAGACTGAAGAGTTTGTCTCCGGCCGCGCAAAGAGGCCGTATAAGGTTTTTGAAAGTGACAAGGACGCGAAGTACCGTGAAGTACACGATATTGATGTAGGTAAGATGGGACTTCAGGTTTCGCTTCCCTTCCTCCCTTCGAACGCAAAGGACGTCCGGGAAGTGAGAAATACCGCGGTCGATCAGGCGGTGATCGGTTCGTGCACCAATGGCAGGCTTGAAGATCTCAGCATAGCGGCGGAGATCCTGCGCGGTCATAAGGTGGCCAAAGGGGTGCGCTGTATCGTGATCCCGGCTACACCGAAGATTTACCGTGAGGCGCTCGACCGCGGCTACTTCGAAATATTTCTTGATGCCGGCTGCATTATCTCGCCGCCCACGTGCGGCCCATGCCTGGGAGGCCACATGGGCGTGCTGGCTCGCGGTGAGCGTGCTATCTCTACCACCAACCGGAATTTTGTCGGGCGAATGGGGCATCCGGAAAGTGAAGTCTATCTGGCTGGAGCAGCTGTTGCTGCGGCAAGCGCGATCAAGGGAGAGATAGTCCATCCGGAGGAGGTCCTATGATACTGAAAGGTAAAGTCTGGAAATTCGGAGACAATATTGATACGGACATCATCATACCGGCGCGCTATCTCGCGTACACCGACCCCAAGGTCCTCGGCTCGCACTGTATGGAACCCCTGTCACCCGATTTCCACCAGAAGGTTGCCAAGGGTGATATCATTGTGGGAGGCTCTAACTTTGGTTGCGGCTCGTCGAGGGAGCATGCACCGATCGCCATCCTGGCACTCGGCATTCCGCTCGTGATCGCGAAGAGCTTTGCGCGCATTTTTTACAGGAACTCATTCAATAAAGGCCTTGCGCTCCTGGAAGCCGACATTGTCGACAAGGTAAAAGAGGGAGACGTGCTGGAGATCGACCTGTCGGCAGGAAGGATAAAAGGAGCGGGTATCGACGTCGTGGCAAAACCGATCCCTTCCTTCATGATCGAATTGATCAATGAAGGCGGATTGATGAACTATCTTAAGAAGAGGTTGGAAACGAGAGCATGAAAGAATTTACTGTTGCGGTTGTCGGCGCCACAGGCGCTGTAGGTAATGAAATGATCGATACGCTTGCGCAGAGAAAATTTCCCGTGAGGAGCCTGAAGCTTCTCGCGTCGGAAAGAAGCCTCGGTGTGTCCCTTCCGTACAAGGGCGAGGATGTGCCGGTGGATGTCCTCGATGAGAATTCCTTCAAAGGCATCCAGATTGCGCTTTTCTCAGCAGGCGGCTCCATAAGCGAGAAGTTTGCGCCCATTGCGGCTGCGGGCGGCTGTGTGGTGATCGATAACACGAGCGCGTTCAGGATGGATCCTGATGTTCCCCTGGTTGTGCCGGAAGTAAACGCGCACGCGATCAAGGATTACAAGAAAAGGCGCATCATCGCTAACCCCAATTGTTCAACGATCCAGATGGTCGTTGCTCTGAAGCCGCTGCATGACGCCGCGCGGATCAAACGCGTGGTGGTCTCGACCTATCAGGCGGTCTCGGGCACAGGCAAGAAAGCGATATACGAACTGGAGACGCAGGTGCGCGCTCTGTTCAACAACGAGGAGATCGAGAAGAAAGTCTATCCGCATCAGATAGCCTTCAACTGTCTCCCGCATATCGATGTCTTCCTTGAAAACGGCTATACCAAGGAAGAGATGAAGATGGTCAACGAGACCAAGAAGATCATGGAGGATGAGACCATACAGGTGACCGCGACCACGGTCAGGGTACCCGTATTCTATGGTCACTCAGAGTCGGTCAATGTTGAGTTCGAGAAAGAGCTGACGCCGGAAGCAGCCCGCAAGCTTCTCGAAAACGCGCCCGGGGTGAAGGTGGCTGACGATCCGAAAAAGAACATCTATCCGCTGGCGATTTACGCCGCAGGCAAGGATGAGACCTTCGTGGGACGCATACGCAAGGACGAGTCCGTAAAATACGGGCTCAACCTGTGGATCGTTGCCGACAACATACGGAAGGGTGCAGCCCTCAATGCGGTGCAGATCGCCGAAATACTGGCGGAGAAGTATTTGTAAAGAGTTAAGACCGTTACGGGTTACGCGTTGCGGGTTGCGGGTTTCGGGTTAGAAGCCGCAAAAATTTCAGCGCACCGGACGGCGTATCGACGAAAAACCGGTATCTATCTTTCTGAGGAGAGACCAATGAGACTTAAGGACAAAGTGGCAATTGTGACTGGAGCAGCGCGGGGGCTGGGAAGGGCCTATGCCCTGCGCCTTGCTAAGGAAGGAGCTAAAGTGGTCGTTGCCGACATTCTCGATGGTAAAGAGACGGTAGATGCCATTACCGCAATCGGTGGCGAGGCGCTCTACGTGAAGACCGATGTCACAAGCGAGGAGAGCACGCAGAGTCTGGCCCGCAAGGTCGTGGAGCGCTTTGGCAGGATCGACATTCTGGTGAATAATGCAGCTCTTTTTGCGGATCTGGTGAAGAAACCCTTTTGGGAAATCCCTGCAAGCGAGTGGGATAAGGTAATGGCCGTCAATCTGAAAGGGCCGTTCCTCTGCGCTAAAGCTGTCTACCCCCAGATGAAGAAACAGGGGAAAGGAAAGATCATCAACGTGGCTTCAGGCACGTTTTACAAAGGGCTGCCACTCTTTCTCCACTATGTTGTCTCTAAGGGCGGCAATGTTGCGATCACGCGCTCGATGGCGCGGGAGGTGGGAGACGCCGGGATCAACGTCAATTGCATCGCCCCGGGGTACACGGAGACTGAGGTCCTCAAGGAAAACCCGCAGGATCCACCTGATGTCATCAAGATGGCTTCGGCCGCGCGCTGCATCAAACGTCCTGAGACACCGGATGACTTAACAGGCACCATCGTCTTCCTTTCTTCTGATGACAGCGATTTCATCACCGGCCAGACGATTATCGTGGATGGAGGTTCGGCGCTGAATTAGCAAGTGACGATGCTTGGTGCTTCGTACCTGGCGCTTAGTTGAGGGAAGACCGCGCACCACGGTTGACGTTACTTGGCGACCAGGACCGGACACTTAGCTTCTTTGACGACGTTCTTTGTCACGCTGCCCACGAGGAATCTCGCTATGCCTGTCCTTCCAAGGGGGCCTATCACAATGAGATCGATCTTCTTCTCCTGCTGTTCCTTGAGTATTTCATCCGATGGAAACCCTCTTCTAACTTCGGTCACTACGTCCGCCTCCTTTGCCTCAGGAAACTTTGCCAGTTGTGCCTTCAGGCTTTGTTGTGCGGCAGACGTCATGCCACTCTCCATCTGACGCATCATCTCATCGCTCAGACAATAGTCGGCGGCACACTGGTGAACTGCCTCATGAACAACGTGCAGGAGGTAAAGTTTCGCTTTGCTCAGCTTGGCGATGTCGAGCGCCTGCTTCAGCGCTTTGTCGGAGTGCTCGGAAAAGTCGGTCGGAACAAGAATGCTCTTCACTGTTAGCATCTATGGCCCTCCTGAAAAGAAAGTTATAGAACGAATCTATAAAGAAGTTAATCTGCCAAAACGGGTTTGTCAATCGGGACTGCGGGTGTCAAGATACAGAAGTGGACGCGATGAAGCGAAGAAGCGTCGAAGCGGAAAGTGCGATGAAGCGATGATGCGGAACAGAAAGACATTTTGTAATGCCGCTTCCTCGCTTCCACGCCTCCTCGCTTGTTCACTTTTTAGTTCACTGCCTCGTCGGATGTAAGCCCGTGTTCTTTCAGGAAGTCGTCTGCCTTGGCATGGCCGAGACCAGCAGCAGTCCTCATGTCTTCGATGGCCTGCCCAATATTTCCGAGCACCAGGTGTGCCATTGCGCGGTAAAAGTAAACATCCTGGTTCTGGGAGTTTAAGTCGAGGGCTGAGTCAAAATCGCGCGTCGCAAGCTGGTACTTACCGAGTCTTGCATATGCGATTCCCCTGTTGCAGTAAAGTTCCGGCAGGTGCAGTGCAAGTTCCAGAGCAGCCCCGTAGTTTTCGATCGCCTCCCGGGGCCTGTTAGTCTTTTGGCACAGCACACCCCGGTTGTAATAAACGTGGGCAAAGCTCGGATCAAGTTGCAGGGCCTTGTCATAATCCTCCAGGGCATCCTCGAAATTCCCCAGAAGGAATCTGGCCAAGCCGCGGTTATAATAAACTTCGGCACTGTCTCCGTTAAGTTCTATCGCCCTGTTGAAGTCTTCTATGGCCAGTCCTGGCTTGTCGGCCAGTCCGTAAGCACTTCCGCGGACGATATACGCCTTGTGGTCTTCCGGATGCAAGGCTATGGCGCGATTGCACGCCCTGATGGCCTCTTCATAGTCAGAAATACAGCAGAGAGAGTATGCCAGGTCGATGAATAATTCCTGATCTTCTACGCCTAACTCGATAGCTCGGTCGTAGTCTTCAATTGCTTCCCGGTACAGGCCTAGAAACGCATAGGTATCGGCTCGCTTATGGTACGCATCCGCGTTCTTGATCCCTGCTTCGATTGCCGTGGTATAGGCGTCAAGCGCTTCCAGATACCGGCCTTCTTCTCGCAGGGCACAAGCCTTCTCAAATACGTGCTCGGCTGTCACGGGTACCTCTTGTCATCGAGATAAAGCAAGAATTGTACCACGGCCTGATACCCGCCTTGCTCTATTTTTGAATCCGGCCTGGTACCATACATTCCTTCGCAACCTGGCAAAGGTAAGGACTGTTTACGGGGTGCAATTGTTCCAGTGCAGCTGTGGGGCGGGAAGAGAGTTCAGCCTATATGGGGGAAAACTTTTCATACCTGATGGGACAATTGTGTCCGGTAGTTACTAGACGCCAGCCATTGTCTTTGATGGAGGTTGCAGCTTTTTTGTCTCCTCCACCTCTGCTTCAATCTCGTTTATTTCCGACTTCATTTTTGTAACGGATGCTATTCGTTCCGCGAGGAACGGAACCTCTATGGTGATCGGTTTTGCCATCGTAGATTCACCATAAACGTACTCGCCAATTTCAGTATAGAGTTTCTGGATCTTCCTCTGGATCTTCATGATGTCCATCTTCCGCTTTGCTATTTTGGCCTGTTTTTCTACGCTGAAGGCTATTTCACCCGCGGTCTCTTTCAGGGTTTTTAAGCCTTCCTCTGTCTTTTTCTTCAGGTCGTCCATCAAAGCCATTTTACCCCCCCTTAGAAGCAGTTATCAGTGGCCAGTGATCAGTGTTAAGTGAAAAGACAAGCTTAAGGCCGGAAGCAGGGCCCGTTTCTCATGGGTGCGTATCTGTTTTCCGCTCTTCCTGGTCACTGATCACTGGCCACTGATCACTTTCTTCTATCGCTGATTATAGTATACTATAACGATAGATGATTAGATTCAACGACATAGTTGAAGAGATTCTCAAGTACAATCCAGAAGCTGATGTGGACTTACTTGAGCGCGCATATATCTTGTCCGCGCAGGTGCACAAGGGAACCGTCAGACTCTCCGGCGAACCTTACCTTGTTCACCCCCTTGAAGTTGCGTACATGCTTACGAAGATGAATCTTGACGTACCCAGCGTAGTTTCGGGACTACTCCACGATACGGTGGAAGATTCCTATTTGACCAAAGAAGAGATAAAAGAATTTTTCGGGACGGAAGTTGCTGAATTGGTCGATGGTGTCACGAAAATAAGCAGGATTGAGGAGCAGAGTTCCGAAGAGTCACGGGCCGAAACGCTCCGCAAGATGATCCTTGCCATGAGCAAGGATATACGGGTTATCCTGATCAAGCTGGCCGATCGATACCACAACATGCAGACCCTGAAATTCCTTTCTCCGGAAAAGCAGACCGAGATAGCTCGCGAGACCCTCGATATCTATGCACCTATAGCCCACAGACTTGGCATGGAATGGATCAAGGGGGAACTCGAAGATCTTGCCTTCAAGCATATCGATTCGGCTGAGTACAAAACGATAAAAGAGAACATTGCCAAGAGAAAGAAGGAGAGAGACACCTATATCAGTGAGGTCAAGGAACTCCTCAAGAAGCGGCTGGCAGAATTCAACCTGAAGGCGGAGGTGTCAGGGCGGGCTAAGAGGCTGTATAGCATTTACAGAAAAATGCTCCAGGAGGAGCTGAGTCTCGATGAAATGTCCGATATCATCGCTTTTCGTGTCATCGTGGCCAGCGTGAAAGAATGTTACGAGGCGCTCGGTTACATACATGCGCTCTTTAAACCGATTCCGGGGAAATTTAAGGATTATATAGCGCTACCCAAGGCTAACATGTACCAGTCGCTTCACACGTCCGTCATGGGGCCGCACGGGGAAAAGATAGAGATCCAGATACGAACTCCGGAGATGCATAAGATAGCGGAAGAGGGCATCGCAGCCCATTGGAAATACAAGGAGGGCAAGGTTTTTGATCCCAAAGAAGACAGGATCTTCGGCTGGCTCAGAAGGGTGATCGAGTGGCAAAAGGAGCTGAAGGACAGCAAGGAATTCCTGGAAATATTTAAGATTGACTTGTTCCCGGACGAGGTCTACGTGTTCACTCCCAAGGGGGATGTCAAGGAACTGCCAAAAGGGGCAACCCCTGTTGATTTTGCGTACGTGATCCACTCTGATGTGGGTCAACGATGCGTCGGCGCTAAGGTGAACGGGAAAATGGTGCCGCTTCGAACACAGCTCCAGAGCGGCGACACCGTCGAAGTGCTCACAAGCCCTACCCACAAGCCGAGCAAGGACTGGCTCAAATTCGTCGTTACTTCAAAAGCCAAAACCAAGATCAGGCAGTGGATCAAAGAGGAGCAGAGAGGCCGAAGTATCGAGCTGGGCCGGACGCTCGTTGATAAAGAACTTGCCAAGCACGGTCTGAACTTCTCAAAAATGTTGAAGTCTGGGGAGCTTGAGGACGTGGCCAAGGAGTTCAGTTTTGCGACAACCGATGACCTCTTTGCGAGCGTGGGCTATGGCCTGTATACAGCGCTCCAGGTGCTGGGCAAAGTCATCCCTGAATCTGAGAAGGTCAGCAAGATCAGCAAGATCATAAGTACAATCAAAAAAGGCCGGGGTGATGCCGTTAAGATCAAAGGAGTCGACGGACTGGTGGTCAGGTTCGCCAAATGTTGCAACCCCATCCCGGGCGATAATATTCTCGGTTTTATCTCGCGTGGGAGGGGCCTGACTGTTCATCTCGCGGATTGCCCTAACGTGCAAGCCTACGATGACCAGCGGAAGGTGGAGGTTTCGTGGCAGGACAACAAGGATTACGCTTATCCGGTAAGGCTGCGCGTACAGGGCGGTGATAAGAAAGGCTTACTTTCGGAGGTGACGAACGTCATTTCTGCAGGCAAGGCGAATATCCTGAACGCGCAAGTCATGACTTATCCGGACCACACAGCCACGAGCATCTTTGAGATTGAAATAGTAAATGCATCGCAGCTGCAGAAGATAGTCAAATCAATTCAGAAGATCAAGGAGGTGAGGTCAGTCGAAAGGATGCGGAGCAGCGCTTAGCTTAGCCTGCCTTGGTGATAAGCCCTTTCTTAATACACTTCGTGCAGACCCGCGCTTTCATCGTCGAGCCATTTTTGACAATTCTGACCGTCTGCAGATTCGGTAACCATTGCCGCTTGGTTTTGTTGTTTGCGTGGCTTACGTTGTTGCCTATCTGCTTTCCCTTTCCGCATACGTCACAAACCCTTGCCATAGTGATTCTCCCACACTTAATTGCCTGCCTGATGAGCGTGAAAAAAGCGCTCCGTGAGCAGTATGAAGGCCTAATTTTACTAGGTAATCTCCTTTATGTCAATAGCTTTTGATGGCTGCCCCACCTGTTGGTTGACATAGTGGGGCGGGCACAGTAGTATGTCAATCGGACTTCAGTGAACTACCAGGAGGCGCGTAATATTCCCGAGATCAGCAGGAAAGGGTGGGACCGCCACCAGAGAGGAACGCCATGGGAGGTAAGGCCGACGGAGATGCCGGCGTAATTGTTATTGGTCCCGGGCGCATGGGTCTTGGGATTGCCCTCGCGTTCGCTCTTGCCCGACTACCCGTGAGGATAGTCGACGTGAAGGAGAGAAACGATAAAGAGCGGGAACGGATGATCGCGCGTTCCCGCGAAGAACTTACCTCGACTATAAAGCTGTTGAGGAGAGTGAAGTATAGCTCTTTGCGTCCGGCCTCCGTTCTTTCTTCCGTCACGTTTTGCAGCGGAATTACGAGGGAGAACCTTGCCGGGGACTACATCTTCGAAGCGCTGCCTGAAAAGCCGGAGCTGAAAATAAAGCTTTTCCGGGATATCTCTCCTTTAATCAGCCGCAAGGCGATAGTCGCATCTGCCACGTCTACCATTGACATAAAGACCATGGCGAGGGGTCTCAGCAATCCAGAAAGGCTTCTCATCACCCATTGGTTGAATCCCGCCTTTATCATTCCTCTCGTGGAAATTGCCCGTGCGGACATGACAGCAACGGGCACGGTAAGAAGTATGAGTCGGCTACTGAAGAGCATCGGCAAAGTGCCGGTCGTTCTCAAGGACAGTCCCGGTTTCATCATTCCCAGGATTCAGGCAGGGGCTATGAACGAAGCCGTGCGCATCCTGGAAGAAGGAATTGCCAGCGCCGAAGATATCGATATCGCCATTCGCTACGGTTTCGGCTTCAGGCTCTCCGTACTCGGTCTTCTGGAGTTCATCGATCTTGGCGGCCTGGATATCCTTTACTACGCGGATCGTTTCCTCTATTCCGCTTACAAGGCCGAGAGATTCAAGGCGCCGAAACTGATCGAGGATAAAATGAAAAGAGGAGAGACGGGACCACGCGCAGGAAAAGGGATATATGAGTATCGTGATCGCGATACGAAATCGCTCTTCGAAAAAAAGTATCGCGATCTCATAAGGGTGCTTAAGGCGATCAGGTAAGGAATGGGGAGGGGTTCATGAGAAAGAAGGTAGCAGTGCTGGGGGGAGGGAACGGATCTTTCGCCGCGGCCGCTGACTTCGCACTGCAGGGATGCGAAGTACGAATGTGGAGCAAGTTCCCCGAGGAGTTGAAAACGATAAGAGACACCGGCACGATCAAGGTGACGGGGCCCACGCTCCAGGGGGAGGCGCCGATCACGCTCATTACCGATGATGTCAGAGAAGCGGTCAGGGGCGTAGAAGTGATCCTGTCGATTCTTCCCGCATTCACCCAGATTCCCATCGCCGAAAGCCTTGCGCCCTTTCTTGAGGACGGACAGGTCATTTATCTACCTCCCGGGAGTTTTGGTTCCTACATCATGTACAAGCATTTCCACGACACGGGGTGCCGGAAGGATATCGCCGTTGCAGAGACAGGAACAAATCCGTATCTGACGAGAAAGATCAACGCACGTGAGGTGCGGATTGTGGTACGAGCCTGTCACCTTCCGACCGGTGTTTTTCCTGCGAGGCGAACTGACGATGCCATTAAGAAGATTCAGGAGTTTTTCCCTTCAGCACACGCTGTTGAGGATGCTCTCTCCGGAGCGCTTATGAACGCGGGACCGGTCATCCACCCGCCCCTCATAGTGCTGAACACAGGTCCGATCGAGCATCCGTCAGCCTACGATATTCATAACGAAGGAACCACGCCGGGAATCAGAAAAGTGATCTCTCTTCTCGACGAGGAGCGGATCAAGGTGAGAGAAGGCTTTGGCTATCAGCCGAACCACTATCCTCTCGAGGATTATTACGACGAAACACGACCCAACGAGTGGATGTATCCGCGAGAGTCTAAGCGGCTCCTCATGACAAGTGGGCTCTGGTCGGAAGAGATCGATTATCGGCATCGCTACGTCACAGAGGACATTGCCTGCGGTCTGGCCTTCCTCGTGTCCGCAGCAGCGTATGCGGGAGTGGACGTTCCGATCGCCCGCTCTCTCCTTACCATCGCCGGGGCGGTAGCCGGGACAGACTTTATGAAAACTGGGAGAACCTTCGATGCTCTGGGGCTGTCAGGGCTTTCCATGAAGCAGTTGAAGAGTCTCCTCATGGAAGGTGAGCAACGTTAACGGCGACGCAGTCGCAGACTAAACGGGGAGAACCCGTCTGCTTCGAGAAGGAGGTGGTGGCACAAATAAAAATTGTGACGGCATCCATTAAAGGTCGGACATAAAAAAGAGGAGGTAATTATGAACAGAGAGAGGCTCGTAGCATTATTGGTTGTTGCCGCACTCATCTGCGGCGTCACGGCTGTCTCAACACAAGTGGCATACAGCCAGGCAACCCTGCACCTTAACTACGCAAATTTTCCACCCGAAGGAACGTTTCCATGTGTGCAGATGGAGAGGTGGGCAAAGGAGGTCGAAAAGCGAACCAACGGCAAGGTGAAGGTCCACACATTTCCCGGAGGCACACTCGTCAGCGCAAAGAACATGTTTGATGGTGTCCAGTCGGGAATCGCTGACATTGGCAACTTTGCCATGAGCTACCAGCCCGGCCGTTTCCTGGTTTCAGAGGCGATTTCCCTTCCGGTCGGATTCCCCAGCTCCAAGGTTGCAAGCATGGCACTCTATGACCTGATTGAAAAGTACAACCCCAAGGAATTTGAGACTGTGAAGATCCTTGCCGCGTTCACGTCCCCACCCTCCAGCTTCATGACCAAAACGCCGGTGCGAACACTCAAAGACCTGAAAGGCATGGAGGTACGCGTATCGGGAACGCTGGCAGATGCGGTCCAGGCATTGGGTGCTACACCCGTTGCCATGCCCCAATCGGACACACCTGAGGCGATTCAGAAGGGTGTTGTAAAGGGTGTTGTTTCCTCCATCGAAGTGCTCAAAGACTTCAATTTTGCCGCCTACTGTCCGTACACAACCATAGTCAACATAGCCCTCACCGATTTCACGGTGGTCATGAACAAGGCTAAATGGAATTCACTCCCGCCCGATGTTAAAAAGGTGCTCGATGATCTCAAGCGCGAACAGTCAGAATGGACAGCCAAATACGTGGACGACCATGTGAACGAGGCAGTGGCCTGGTCAAAACAGAAGTATAACCATCAGGTGCTTCAACTGCCCGCGTCAGACAAGGCAGAGATACCAAAGCTGATGAAGCCGATAATCGATGAGTATATTAAGAGGGCAAAAGCCGAGGGCTTACCGAGCGCGGAGATCGTGAAAGACGTTTACGCGTTAAAGGCAAAATACGAAAAGGTATATAAAGAGTAAGGAGCTCATTACGGTAGGGCAGTCAAGGTTCGCCGGTCTTCCCTCACCGCAGTGGCCGCCCTATGGGCAAGGAAGGACAGGATCGCTTGCCGGTCGCGCCGGGCCGGCCTGGGCTCTGAACGGTGTTATGAGATAGTCCGACGCCATCTCGTCAATTCCCATTTTGATCAATTAGGCTACTTGCGCCGGGGAGAGAGGATTTCAAAACCGAGCCGCTCTTGAATGGTTCCCATGATCCCCTTTGGGGCTAGCAGGATCACCACGATGGCGATCACTCCCAGGATCAGAAGACTGACGCTCGGGTACTCCGAGAGCCATTGCTGGAGGACAACATAGATGAACGATCCCACGATCGGGCCTTCGATCGTGCCTATACCACCAATGATCGTGATAAAGACCAGCCGGACCGTCCAATCGATTCCAAAGGCACTGAATGGCTGGATGAAGATATTTTGAAGGTAGAGAACACCCGAAGCCACACCGGTCACCCCAGCGGCCAGCACGAAACAGATGAGCTTGGTTCGGAAGATATCCACCCCCAGAGTTTCGGAGGAGGTCTCGTCATCCCTCATGGCCATCAGGCCTAGGCCCAGCTTGGAGCGCAGAATGAAATAGATGAGGGCCACCGAGGCGACGCCCACAAAAAGCCCTGCATAAAAGATGGTGTTGAAGCTGAGCGTATAAGCGGGCTTGACGAAGAGGCCCATGCCGTATCCGACATACTTCCAATTACTGAAGAGGATGCGCAGCGTCTCGGCGACGGTCCATGTCCCGATGGCAAAGTAGACTCCCCGCATCCTGAAGATGGGTGCGGAAATGAGGAGCGCAAAAAGAACCGAGAGCATGCCTCCGATGAGAATACTCAACCAGATGGGAAAGCCGTAATACATAGAGAAGACTGCCAGCGTGTAGCCTCCAAGTCCCACAAAGGCCTGCTGGCCGAGAGAGATGAGACCAGAATATCCTGCGAGCAGGTTCCACATCTGCGCCAGGGCGAGGTTCAAGGAAAAGAGCATCACAATGAGCACCCAATAACGGGGTGCCCAGAGGGGGAGACTTGCAAGGGCCAGCGCAACGATGGCGATTCCGTAAAGTCGTTTTGCGAACGAGGATAGCATCGCCGGTCACCCCTTTGAAAACAGTCCCGTCGGTTTGAAAGCCAAAACGACCAACAGGATGACATAACCCGAGATGAGCTGAAACCCGGGGCCAAGGAAGTGAGCACCGAGAATCTGCGCCAGCCCGAGGATCAAGCCCCCCAAGAACGTTCCGAGGAGACTTCCCAACCCGCCGATAATCACCACGCCAAAGGCAATGATAAGGTAATCCGGGCCTGTATGAGGATAAAACGTGAACGTCATCCCGACCAGCACCCCTGCGATTGCTGCTGTCCCTCCCGCAATGGCCATGGCCCAGGCATAGATCCTTTTTGCGTTAATTCCCATGAGCTCGGCTGCGCCCTCGTCATCAGAGGCTGCACGGATGGCTTTGCCCAGATACGTCTTGGTAAAAAAACGGCTCAGAAGAAAAATGGTCGCCAGCGACACGATGAAATCCACAAGATAGACTACCGGGATGTTGACAAAGTTACCGATTCGGAGGGTGGCAATGGAAAGGTTTGTGACAAGGGCGCGGGCATCCGGCGTGAAGATCAACAGAAGGAGATTCTGCAGGATAATGGAGAGACCGAAGGCAACCAGAAGCGGAGGATTCATGTCCTTCCCCAGGACCCGGTTCACGAGATAGTATTGGATAATGAACCCGATGAGAAACATAGCAGGGATGACGAGAACCAGGCTAAGCAGGGGGCTCACTTTGAAAATCGACAAGGTGACAAAACTGAGATAAGCCGCCAGGATCACCAGGTCACCGTGCGCAAGATTGACGACGCGCACGATCCCGAAGATCATGGACATTCCGATGCCGACAATCCCGTAAAGGCCTCCCAGGAGAAGGCCGTTCATGATGGGATTCTTTAAACCGGCCAGCATTGCGAGCATCGTTTAACCTCTTACACGTCCCTCTCTGCTTCAGATTTCACATTCAGGTCTGATAACCCGAAGTAAGCCTTCCGTATCTCCTCTTGTGAAAGGCTTTCGGGTCGCCCCTCGAGGCTGATTCTCCCCGATTGCATGATGTAGACTTTATGGGCAGCCTTGAGGCTTCTCTTGATATCCTGTTCCACAAGCAATGCGGTGATCCCCTCCGCATTGATCTGTTTTATCTTTTGATAAATCTGTTTGATGACCACGGGGGCAAGCCCCAGTGAGATCTCGTCCAAGAGGATGAGTTGCGGCCAGGACATGAGAGCACGGCCAATGGCGAGCATCTGCTGTTCTCCCCCGCTCAGGGTAATGGAAAGCTGGTCTTTTCGTTCCTCGAGTACAGGAAAAAGCTCATAAATCTTTTTCAGGGCCTCTTTTTTTCTTTTTCGCGCCTTGGTCGTATAGGACCCGATCTCCAGGTTTTCCAGCACGGTCAGACGTGGGAAAACCCTCCGGCCCTCGGGAACCATGGAAATCCCCTCAACAACCGCCTGATAGGGCGGGATGCCGTTGATCCTGTTTCCCTTGAACTGAACTGTTCCGTGGGAAGGTTTCTTCACCCCAGCTATGGTATTCAGCAACGTTGATTTACCTGCCCCATTGGCGCCGATGATTGAAACGACCTGTGCTTCTTCCACAACGAGCGAGACGTCCCAGAGGGCGTGAAAATCACCGTAGTGCACGTCGATCTGTTCTACCCGCAAGATACTGTTTGCCACTAAGCTTCCTCTGCCCCGAGGTAGACCTCTTGAACCTCTTTTGATTCCATGCACTCTCTAGGGTCACCGCACATGAGCGATTGCCCGGCGTTGATCACGAGGAGGCGATCCACTCCCTTATTCATCATCATGAGGATATGCTCCACCCAAACGATGGTGACCCCTTTCTTCTGGATGGCCTTGACGATTTCGAGGAGTCTCTCGACCTCGCCTTCGGTCAATCCTGCGGCGACTTCATCGATGAGAAGAAGCGAAGGTTTAGTCGCCAGACCACGCGCAAGTTCCAGCCTCTTTCGATCAAGGAGCAAAAGTTTTCCCGCGAAGAGATCTTTTTTAGGCATCAACCCGGTGAAGTCAAGAATCTCTGTGCACAGAGCTCGGGCCTCTTTTCCCTTCAGTTGACCTCCGTATTCCGCTCCCACCAGCAGGTTTTCCAGCACGGTCATGTTTTCGAAGGGGCGCGGAATCTGATAGGTCCGGCCGATACCCAGCCGACACCGGTGCGACGCCGAGAAATGGGTGACGTCTCTGCCTTGATAGGTAACCTTGCCGGCCGTGGGCGCGTGGACGCCGGTGATGAGATTGAAGACAGTCGTCTTCCCCGCACCGTTGGGACCCATCATCCCCAGGATCTCTCCCTGCTGGACATTGAAGGAGAGATCATTCACGGCCGCGAGGTTGCCGAACCACTTCGTCAGTTTGTCGATGACGAGTAAGTCAGCCATTGACTGAAAGTCTTCCGCGAGCTCGCATGACTACTTCTTGATTGGCTCAGTCTTCCCCTGGGTCGGAATTTCCGGATGTTCCTTGTCATACGTGACGATGATCTCCCAGGGCCACTGCTTCCCTTTCACCCATTGGCCTCCCACGAGTGGTGTCTTGGAAAAGTTCTGAGCGTTGAATTTCACGGGTCCCACAATGGTATTCAGGTTCGTTGCTGCGATGACGTCTCTGACTTTTGCCTTATCGAGGGTCTGGGCACGTTTCAAGGCATCTGCCACGATCTCGTACGCAGCGTACTTGAACCCGATCGGCTGGGTCCAGGGCTTCTTGGTCTTGGCCGTCCACTCGTCGCATAGCTGTTTGGCGGTCTTGCCGGAGAGCGAGGACTTGAAGGGGTGGTTGGGACTCCACCAGATTTCGGAGGTCAGGCCGTTGGGAAGATTTCCTCCAAGGGCTTCCACAGCGGACGGGAAGAGAATGGCCTTTCCGATGGTCGCTGCCTTGGGAATGAAGCCTTGCTGGTGGCACTGCCTCCAGCAGGTGGCCCAGTCGGGCGGAATCATCACGCCCGTGATAATCTCTACATTCTCTTTTTTCCAGGTATTGATGAAGGCGCTGTAGTCTTGCATCCCATAGGGGAACCTGCCCACGTCGACAACTTTATAGCCCTTTTCCTTCAGCTTGGGGGTAAACATCTGGGCCCAGACCGTACCGTCAGGGTCATTAGGCCACAACGCTCCCACAACTTTGTTCGTCGTTATCTGGTCCCAGAGTCCGGTGAAGACATCGATAACATCATTCACCGACCAGAAGGAATGGAAGCTCCACTTGTAAGGACCTCCGGTGAGCCACGCTTCGATAGGCGCATCCAGCGAGACGCACGGGACCTGATAGCGCTCACAGATACTGGTGACCGGGTTTACAGTGTCGGGCGTATGAAGTGCTACCATGATATCGACTTTGTCATTCAAAATGAGTTTGGAAGCAACGTCAGCGGCCTTGGTAGGATCACTTGCGGTATCCACCATTTTCAATTTAATCGGGATCTTCTTCCCGGCCTCCTTGATCATGATCCCCCCGGCCTTGTTGATCTCGCCGATGGCAAGATCATCCGCCCAGGGCGAAGCCTCGCCAAAGGAAGCGATGGGGCCTGTAGAGGGGTTCGGATGGCCGACAAGTATGAATTCCGGCTTTGAAGCCGCCCGTGCATTCTTGACGAATCCCGGAACCGCTCCGCCCAATGCCACCGTCAATCCCACCTGGCCCGCTTTTTTAACGAATTCCCTTCTGGTGATCGATTTCTTTTCAGACATAAGAGCCTCCTTTGTTAAGGTATCTTCAAGAGATTCTACCAATACTAATCGCTATGTCAATAAAAAAGGGATTTGAAGAGTTTCCGATACCACGGAGCCCCACCCGCTTGTCTGCAAGAAATTCCCGATGAGGCTCCGTGACAGGTACCATCAAACCCAGGTTATTTGGGGAGCGGGAAGATCATCTCGGCCGTCTTCGGAATCTGGGGGCTATTTCTGTTGTAAACATTCTCCAAATCCCAAGGCCACTGCTTCCCCTTGACCCACTGTCCGCCAACCAGGGGGATTTCACAATAATGCTTTTCATTATACTTAATGTGGCCAAATACCGTGTCTACGTCGGTCTTGCCCAAGGCCTCGCGGATCTTTTCCTTGTTAAGGGTCTGGGCACGTTTAATAACATCAAAGGCCATTTCATATCCCCCATACGTGAGACCGATGGGCGGAATCCACTCTTTTTTTGTCTCTTTCGTCCAGGCGTCGCAAAGTTCCTTAGCGGTCTCGCCTGTCAGCGAAGACTTATAGGGATGGTTGCGGCTCCACCAGACCTCTGTGGTCAAACCATTCGCAAGATTGCCGCCAAGGGCCTCCATGGCGGAAGGGAAAAGCAGGGCCTTTGCAATGGTTGCTACTTTCGGCATGAATCCTTGTTGATGCATCTGTCTCCAGGCAGTCGCCCAATCCGGAGCGATGAGAACACCAGTGAGGATCTCCACCTTCTCCTTCTTAAAACTGTCGATACTGGAACTGAAGTCGGGCGTGCCAAACGGGAACCTCCCAGGATCCACCATCTTGTAACCCTTTGCAGGGAGCTTCGCCTTAAAAATCTTCGTCCATTCGATCCCGTCCGCATCATTGGGGAAGAGCACTCCCACGACCTTATTAGTTTTAGCCGCAATATCATCCCACATGCCTATGAAGAGATCGGTAATGGCATTCACGCCAAAGTGGGTCTCGTAGCTCCATTTGTAGGGCCCCCCTGCCAGCCAAGGGTCAATAGGACATCCCACACCAACACAAGGGATCTGATACTTCTCGCAGATGGCGCTGACCGGGTTCACCACATCGGGCGTATACATGGTAAGCATCAAATCAATCTTGTCATTAAGGATGAGCATAGATGCCACATCAGCGGCTTTGGTGGGGCTACTCTGTGTATCTACTACCTTAAACCTGACCGGGAGCTTCTTACCACGCTCTTTGATATAGACTCCTCCCAATTTTTCAATCGCTTTGGTCACTCTTTCATTAACCCAAGGAGTAGCCTCCCCCAACCCTGCCAGGGGACCGGTAGACGGATCAGTGTAGCCTATCAGGACATAATCCCGTTCGGCAGCCTTTGCTAATTTTGTGAAGCCTGGAGCCATTGAGGAAACACCCACCGCAGCCGCAGTCTGGCCGATTTTTTTCATAAAATCACGACGTGTTACGTTCCATTCATCTTTCTTAGTCATGTCTATCTCCCCCTTTTGGATGATGAAATTCTCCTTTCCCATTAATACTCAGCCTTTCAGCAATGGACTTTCCCTTTGAGTTCACCTCCTCGTTTGCGGATTCAAACGGAACAGAAAAGAGTTTCCGCTCCGGTCTGCCTCCGTGCGCCTGGCAGTCACTTGTAAACTCCGTATTCTTTGGTAAAATCGATCATGGCATGCATGGTGTCTGCCTTGCCTTCATCCATGGAGGTTCCCCAGGACATCATGTAGCCCCCGCCCTTTCCGACCGTATCGATGAGGTTCTTACAGTACGCCTTTACGCTCTCCGGTGTGCCAGTGAGTATAAGGCCGGCCGGAACATTCCCGCCGATGCCGATTTTGTCCCCGATGGCCTGCTTAACCTTGACCATATCGGTGCGGTCGAAGAGCCAGAAGCTGGAGGCCCTAGGGAGTTCCTTGAGGTACTCGATGCGCGAATTGTAGCTTCCCTCACAGAAGGGGACAGCGACGATGCCCTCTTCTGCGAGGCCGAGTATGACTGCCTTGAGGGTAGGCCAGTAGAATCTCTTGAACTGGGCATCGGACATGAACCCATCCGCCCCTTTGTGGAGCGGTATGAAGCAGGTAGGGATCCCGGACGCGGCAGCGCCTCGAATCGCCTGCTTGATGCAAAGAGGCGTGAGCCTCTCCACTGCCTTCTCAACCTTGTCCGGCTGCCTGTACATGTCGATCATTATGGCGCGCGTGCCCCTTAACGTATCGGCTACCATATCGAAGGGCGCCTTTGTTGCGCCGCCAAACATGCCCGGAAAACCCATAGCCTTCTGCTTCATATCAAAAGCGCCGACCTTCTGTATCCATGCCATTGCCTCATTTCCCGCATCGATGAGCGCCTTGAAGGCACCCTGAACGGGCGGTATGCCGAAGGGGATCATCTGTACGGTGACGAGAACCATTTCCCACATGTCCGTGAAGGGGGAGATCATCTTCAGGGGCTCCAACGCTCCGAAGGCCCGAGGCATGTACGTCCTCAGCCAAAAATCGGTGGGGTCGTCAATGAGGGCATCGTATTCGTCGGCCATCATGTATTCTCCCTCAACGTACTGATAGACCGACTCCTTGGGCAGGTTATGGCCCGGCCATTTGTACTGTTTATAGTCGAGGATCTCAAACACCTTGCCCCACCCGATCAGCGGAGCCATACCGCCGTAGTCGGGTTTGTAATCCTTGAGGAACCTAACATGGGCATCGATCATTTTGTCCACGTCATACATGGCTTCGTTAGCTGTCACACCGTACAGGCTGGTCTCAAAGAAGGTGCCCAGGGCCAGCACCGGCACTCGGTCCGGAATCTTTTCCAGGAGCGCCACGTCCCTGAACCGCTCTACCGCCTTCTTGTAGGAAGCCTCAGCTTCGGGACTCTCAAATTGAATGCCCTCGGCCGCACTCCACACCCGAAATCTAGCTTCTCTCTTTTCTGCTGGTGTCACCTTCTTTTCCATCGCATTACCCCCTGTCCAGCCTTTCGCTAATTTAATTGCATCAATGAAGACCCCCTCCAATTCGCTACCCAAGCGTAATCCATTAACTACATTCTAAGACTATGTTATCGAAGTTGCTATGGTCTTGTCTACAAGAAGAATAACAACGTTTCAGCATAACCACCTCGCTGTGGGATTCGTCACAGAGAGGACCGGCGCCCGGCGGCGAGAGGTCCAGGATCTCTTCTCAACTGCCGTGACAACGGCGGTCGTTGCAAGCTATCGAAAGAGGCTTAAGTGGGTTCGAAGACAGAAAATTACTTGACGCCCAGACCTGGTAATGATAACGTTGCTAGCAGGGTTAAGCAGTGTTGTGCAGGGAGACAATCGCGTAATACGAAAGATTGTATGTATATGGATGCCCTTTCCCCGATCATTTACGTGTCAGATATTGCCGTCAGATCGGCCGATCAAATTTAGAAGAAGAGAGGAGAGAAGAAATGGGATCATTGAAGAAACTGTGGGTAGTCGCAATGTTTGTCTTTGCGCTGGTGACGTTCTTCGCCGGCAGCGTCCCGGCAAAAGATTTGAGCCTGAATCTGATGACGCCGCCAAAACACCTCCGCAACACCAACGTCTTTGAGCCCTGGGCCAAGATGGTTGATGAACGCACAAAGGGGGCGATCAAGATCAAAATGTATTTCTCGAATACGATGTCTCCCCTGAGCGAAATGTACGACTCCACGGTGTCGGGTGTCTCTGATCTCACGGAATGCTACACCTTTGCCGTTCCGGGCCGTTTCTCGCTGACGGAGTTCCTGATGCTGCCGGAGATGGGTTTCCCAACGAGCCTCGCTTGCTCGCGGGCAATGTGGCAGCTTTATAAGACGGTCCCCGAAGTGAAGGCGGAGTATCCGAATGTGAAGATGCTCTGGCTTCACGCCACACCGGGCGCCAAACTGATGACCCGGAAGAAAGCCGTCCGCACTCTTGAAGACCTGAAAGGCCTCAAGATCGGCGTCTCCGGAGCTACGATGGTCAAAGTGGCGAAGGCCCTCGGTTTTACACCCGTGACCATCCCCACTCCCGACCTTTATGTGGCCGCGGAGAAGGGGACCATCGACGGCTTTATCCGTCCGAGCGAACTTCTGATTTCACGGAAACTGTACGAAGTGACCAAGTATGTCACCGATGTCGACCTGGGGCACGACCTCTTCTACGTCATCATGAACCAGAAGAGCTGGGATTCGCAGACGCCCGATGTTCAGAAAGTCCTCACGGATCTTTCAGGCGAATGGGCCGTCGACTTCACGGGCAAGGCCTGGGATAAGTTTGATAACGAGGCTGAAGCTGAAGTGAAGGCACAGCATGGCGTTGAGTACATCGCCATTTCAGCCACGGAGATGGCCCGATGGAAGAAGCTGCTTGCTCCGATTAAGAATGAGTATGCCGCCGAATTAGAGGCCAGGAAACTGCCTGGGAAGAAAGTGCTTGACGTGCTGAACAAGATGGCGGAAAAGAAGTAGCCTTTCACACGGAAAGGGGGGCATCCGGATGGAGAAATTCCTTCACCGATGTGAAAGAGTGCTAACCTATATCGCCGTCCTGTCCATTTTTATTATGATGTGTCTCACCACGGCGGATGCAATCGGACGGTACTTCTTTGGCCGTCCGATCACCGGTGCGTACGAGCTGACGGAAAAGTATTTCATGCTCGTGACGATCTTCCTGGGGATCGCTTACGCTTATCGAGGCGGAGCCTTTATACGTGTGGGTATCCTGATGGATCGCATGCCCATGAAAGTGAAGGTTCCCATAAACTACTGCGGTCAGATTTTTTCTATTCTCTACGGGGCGGTTCTTGTTTTTGCCTCGATCCAGCAACTGGTCCGCACCCTTCACCACGGCACGACCTTGGCGTCCCTGCCCGGGATGCCTCTGTGGCCGGGGCTCATCGTTATCCCGATCGGATTGATCCTTATGTGCCTGCTGATGCTGAAAGATCTTCCTCGTGTAAAAGAAGGAAAATCTGCCCTCTTTCAGGATGAGACTCCTACCATATGATCAATCGTTGCGCATAAAATGATTCGAAAGGATCCATTACGATGATCGTTGCTCTTCCATTTATCTCCCTGCTGTTACTGCTTATTTTGGGGATCCCGATCGCTTTCTCTCTTGCCGGGGCGGGCATCTTGGGTATCTGGCTCGTAAAGGGAGACTGGGGCATTGTCATGGTCTTTCTGAGGACCGTTCCCGTAAACGCGGTAGCCAATTATGATTTGACAACCATCCCCATGTTCCTCTTGATGGCCTATTTTTCATCGTCGAGCGGACTTGCTAGAGACCTTTACACCGCTGCCTCCAACTGGCTATCCCAGATCAGAGGTGGGCTTGCCATTGCAACGGTTTTCGCGTGTGGTATCTTCGGAGCGATGTCCGGAGCGAGTGTGGCCGCCGCTGCCGTGATGTCGAATATCGCCATGCCGAACATGCGTCGTTACGGTTATTCCGAAGAGCTGGCTGCGGGTTCGGTAGGTGTGGGGGCAACGCTTGATATTCTAATCCCACCCAGCGTGCCCATGGTGATCTATGGCATTGCAACGCAGACCTCCATTGGGCAGTTGCTCGTGGCAGGCGTGGTCCCGGGGATCGTCCTCGGCATTCTGCTGGCTCTATGCATTGTCGTCTGGGTGACCATCAGTCCCGCGCACGCTCCTAAGACAGAGCGGGTATCATGGAAAGAGCGCTTCGAAAGCACCGGTCGCATCTGGCCAAGTCTTTTGTTGATCGCTATTGTTCTGGCCCTCCTTTACTCAGGCGTTGCCACCCCGACGGAAGTCGGCGCAGTCGGCTCATTCATGGCGGCGGGAATTGGCGTTGCCATGGGTCGCCTCACTTGGGCAGGGGCCATCGAGGCACTGAAAGAGACGATCAAGACGTCCGCAATGATCTTCCTGATTTTGATCGGGGCCAATATCTTCGGCTATTACATGACACTGAGCCAAATCCCGCAGGAGGTCGTCGAACACGTGACGGCAATGCATCTCAACCGCTGGATTATCGTCATTGGCATTACCGTCGTCTACTTCGTCATCAGCATGTTCATGGATGAGATTCCGTTGCTTCTCCTGACGTTGCCCTTGAGTTTCCCCCTGGTCACGGCGGTGGGTTTCGATCCGGTCTGGTTCGGGGTGCTTTCGATATTGATGGTGGCGATGGGCCTTGTCTTTCCTCCGGTGGGTATGATCGCATTTGTCGTCAGTGCGACAGCCCACGTTGATTTGATGAAAGTGTACAAAGGAACGTCCATTCTAATCATCGCCATCTTCATGACAACCGCACTGGTAATGATTTTCCCTGAACTTGCACTCTGGCTTCCCAGGACTATGAAGTAATAAGAGGAGAAAAAGATGCCACCCATTCTTGACAAAAAAAAGTGCAACGCCTGCGGAACCTGCGCGGACATCTGTCCGACCCATGTCTTCCGACCCATGGGTAAAGGGGTCTCCCCGCTGGTCAAATATCCGGAGGAATGCTGGCACTGCAATGCCTGCGTGCTCGACTGCAGACAGTCTGCCATCAAACTGCGGCTTCCCCTCCCCGCCATGATGCTTCACGTCGAAGCAGCCGGCCGGAAGAGAAAATAATTCCAGAGACTGCTCTCGTTTTTTGATGAGAGAGATTTTACGCAGGACTTCACGGAGGACAAACACGATGATAAAGATCGATAAAGAAATAATTGAAACGGACGTGCTGGTTGTGGGGGGAGGGATCGCCGGGTTGATGGCGGCCATCAATGCCGCGGACCGAGGCGTGGGTGTTGTTGTTGCGGAGAAGGCCAATACCAAGCGGAGCGGTTCCGGAGCCACCGGAAACGATCATTTCGTCTGCTACATCCCTGAAATCCACGGGCCGGATATTGGTCCTATCGTCACCGAAGTTCGAAACAGTTTGGTCGGCGGCTATCATGACAACTGCATGACCGTGAAATTCCTGGAGCAATCCTTTGACCGCGTCAAAGACTGGGACCGCTGGGGCATTTCCATGAGGCCTACAGGAAAATGGGAATTCATCGGACATGCCTTCCCGGGACGCCCCCGCGTCTTTCTGAAATACGCAGGGGCCAATCAGAAACTGGTATTGACCGACCAGGCCAGGAAGCGGCACGTACGCATAGAGAATCATTTACCCATCATCGATGTGATCACGGACAACGAAGAGGTAATCGGTGCGATCGGCCTGAGCATTAAAGATGAAACCCCTGTGCTCAAGCTTATTCGCGCAAGAGCAGTTGTGCTAGCAACCGGGACAGCCAACCGGCTCTATCCCTCAATTAGTCCGGGCTGGATGTTCAATACGGCCTTCTGCCCAAGCTGCACCGGAGGAGCGCAGGCAATAGCTTTTCGCGCAGGCGCTAGGCTGATCAACATGGAATTTCCCAACAAGCACGCAGGGCCGAAATACTTTGCGAGGGCCGGCAAAGCGACGTGGATAGGAGTCCTCAACGATACCGAGGGTGAGCCCGTGGGTCCGTTTGTGACCAAACCCACCAAGGAGCTCGGCGACATCACCGCGGACGTGTGGAACTCGGTATTCACCGATATGTACAAGTCAGGGCGCGGGCCGACCTACATGGATTGCACGGGAATTGCGGAGAAGGATCTCAAGTACATGATGCAGGGCCTTGAACATGAAGGGAACACTGCCATGTTGAAATACATGGAAGAGGAAGGCATCGATGTGCGGAAACGACGGGTCGAATTTGCACAGTATGAGCCCTTCCTCATCGGACGGGGCGTTGAGATCGACCTCAATGGTGAGACCAACGTCGCGGGCATGTACGCGGCCGGGGACCCTGTGGGTAATTTCCGGGCAGATATTGCCGGCGCAGCAACCTTCGGTTGGATCGCGGGCGGGAGTGCAGCACAAAGGGCAAAGAAGGCTCAACGGCATGGGAACATCGAAGGAAAGCCCGTGGTGAAAGAACGCGCCCGGTTCTGTTCCCAGATCATGACAAGGGAAGAAGGTCCCGGATGGCAGGAGGCAAACCTGGCATTGCAGCAGATCATGAATGACTATGCGGGCACTGCGGTGCGGTCAGAGACCCTGCTGGGCGCGGGGCTGACCTACTTGAGGGATCTGAAAAAGAAAGCTGTCGATACCTTGAGAGCGGAAGATTCCCACACATTGATGCGTTGTCTTGAAACGATCGACCTCATGCAGTGCGGAGAGCTGATCTTTCTCACGGCCTTCGAGCGAAAAGAGACGAGATCGCTTCACGTGCGGTCCGATTACACCTTTACGAACCCGTTGCTCCAGGATAAGTTCATCACGATCAGACAGGAGAAGGGCAAAATCCGCATCGACTGGCGCGACCGGAAGTAGGTTGATGCTGGAAGCCTATCCCTTCCAACGATAGAGCTCTCAGGCCAACGTCACCGCAGTCCGGGGACTCATCGTCAACCCGCTTTCACGCCTTCTTGTTAGCAATTTGTTTACAACTATGAAAATAAGAGTTATACTAAAGTTGTTAACAAGCTATGAGCACGACGCACGATCTGCGAACCGTTATCCTCGAAATGCTGAAGAAGAGAGGGAGCGTCCGCGTTGCGGATATTGTGGCAAAGACCCGCCTGTCGAGGATATATGTTCACCGGTTTTTCAAACGACTGAAGGATGAAGGGATGATTGCCCTCGTGGGAAAGGCCAATCAGGCCCACTATGTCCTTGTGGATGGCCGGACTGGGGATCGGGCACGCGCGAGCCAGCTTTATGTTCACAGAATCCTCCGGAACAGAGGTCTTTCGGAACACACCATTCTGCAGCAGATAAAGAATGAGAGTGGCATTTACCGGAAGATGGCTTCAAATGTCGCCGCGATAGTTGACTACGCCTTTACGGAGATGCTCAACAATGCCATCGAGCACTCTCGATCTGATGTCATCGACGTGGTCATGACCATGACCCCGTCAGAGGTCCGGTTCGTTGTTTCAGACCGCGGTGTTGGAATCTTTCAAAATATCATGCAAAAGAAGGAGCTGCGTGATCATCTCGAGGCAGTGCAGGACCTTCTCAAAGGGAAACAGACAACCGCTCCTGAATTCCACAGCGGGGAGGGAATTTTCTTTACGTCCAAGGTAGCCGACTCGCTGATCATCCGCAGTTCCGAAAAGAAGCTTGTTTTTGATAACCGGCACGACGACCTGTATGTGGCGGACGGCAGGTCAGTTTTGGGTACTCGGGTCACCTTCTCCATCGCCACTCGTTCAGGCAAGGCTCTGGATGATATCTTCAGGAAGTACACGGACGACTCGCTGGAGTTCAGCAAAACGAGTGTTCTGGTAAAGCTCTACCGGGCGGGGGTTGTGTACGTTTCAAGGTCTCAGGCACGCAGAATCGTTTCCGGGCTCGATGCATTCAAGACTGTCGAACTTGATTTTACGGGTGTGGACACCGTCGGGCAGGGTTTTGCCGACGAGATCTTCCGCGTCTGGCAATCTCACCATTCCGGAACGAAGGTTGTCGCCAGGAATGCAAACCCCAACGTCCTTTTCATGATACGTCACGTCACCGGGACATGAACGTACCGGCGGTTCACAACTTGTTTACAACTTTATAAATGTATTAGCTACGTAAGTTGTAAACAGCGCCCCGGCTTTAATATGTTCGGGCAGGAGAAGGGAAAAGTCCGCATCGAATGGCGCGACCGGAAGTAGGAAGAGCGAAGCTCTGAGAACCTGTGATTGGTTGGGCCGCGCGCACCGTTTTTTCCGCTCTCCAGCGCTATAGGTCTGACCCGTCGGACATTTCGCCTCGCTCAGAGCCGGTCTGGAAAAACTGGACAGTGGCATAAGTGGTGACGCTGCTCTATACTAACCACTCGAAAGGAGAGCAGTGACCATGAGCAAGAGACCAAGAAGGAATCACGGAGCAGTATTCAAGGCAAAGGTGGCAT
>DATFYE010000075.1:0-36001 GCA_035315185.1 Syntrophorhabdales bacterium
AAGAGGTTGACCCGGTCCCCTGTGAGTCCTTTGTGTTTGAGTACCACGGAGGTAGCAACAGCACCGGTCCCACAGGCAAGGGTCTCGCCCTCGACTCCCCTTTCGTACGTCCTCAGCTTGACGTTCTCTTTGTCTAGTACCGTGACGAAGTCCACATTGGTGCCGTGAGGTGAAAACTCCTTGTGATATCGGAGGACCCTGCCCAGTTCCTCCACAGGTGCATGATCGACATCATCGGTCAAGAGGATCACGTGAGGGACGCCCGTGTTAACGCTGCTCACAAAGAGTTCCCTGTGTTCGAGTGCAACGGGGTAATCGAGTTTCAGGTCGGTAGGTGTAGTCAGTTGGAGTTTAACCTGCGACGCGAGTATCTCCGCCTTCATGATGCCGGCCAACGTCTCAAAAGCCATCCGCTTTCCTGCTATGCCATTCACAAAAGCGAAGCGGGCTGCGCAACGGCCACCGTTGCCGCACATGTCAGCTTCTGAGCCGTCAGCATTGAAAAACCGCCAGGAGAAATCAACCGTCCCTGACTTCTCAATCAATATGAGACCATCCGCACCTGCCGAAAGGCGCCGCCTGCAGACCTTTACAACAAGATCCCGCACGTCCGGAAACAGCTGATCAACAACCTTTTCTCTATTGTCGATCATGATAAAGTCGTTGCCGCTGGCACTCATCTTGTAGAATTCGAACAGCTCACCGCTAATTCCGTCCATTAATCGTTTACCTCTTTAAGAATTCCGGGATAATCTCTCCTCGCACGAGGTCGTTCAAGCTATCCCTCCTGCGTACGACGAAGAACTCTTTGCCGCGGACGAGTACTTCCGGGACCCTCCTCCTGGAGTTGTAATTGGATGACATGGAAAAGCCGTAGGCACCTGCCCCGAATACAGCCACCACGGCCCCAGGCGGAAGCATCGGCATCTTTCGATCTCTGGCGAGAAAATCACCCGATTCGCAAATCGGGCCAACCACATCTACTCTCTCTTTCTTTCGGTCAGCTTGCTCAAGGGGCATTATCTCGTGGTAGGCTTCGTACAACGCGGGTCGTACCAGGTCGTTCATAGCGCCATCCACAATGTAGAAGCGCTTT
Source organism: Syntrophorhabdales bacterium (assembly GCA_035315185.1). GTDB lineage: Bacteria > Desulfobacterota > Syntrophorhabdia > Syntrophorhabdales > WCHB1-27 > JADGQN01. The sequence goes on from DATFYE010000075.1 coordinate 1,097, forward strand.
TCAGGTGTCTTTTTGACGTAGAGGATCTTGGTCACGAAGATGCCGCTGTTGCCGACTATCACCCGTCCTGGTTCAAGTATGAGGGTCAACCCGCTGCCCCGGAGTTCTCTTTCGATGGCAGGCCCATACTCGTCAGGGTGAGGAGGAAGCTCCCCCTTATACTGGATGCCGAGCCCTCCGCCGATATCAATGTACTTCAGCCCTATGCCCTCTCTCCTCAGTTCCCTGACCATGCCCTTCAGTGACTGAACCGCCTCGATGAAGGGTCCCATCTCCGTGATCTGTGACCCTATGTGCGATGATATGCCGACGGGCACAAGGAATGGTTCGTCTGCTATCTCCCTGTAAAGGCGTCGGGCTTCTTCCCAAAGAATGCCAAACTTATTTTTCTTAAGGCCGGTCGTTATGTAAGGGTGCGTCTTGGGGTCGATCTCGGGATTCACACGGATCGAGACTGCTACTTCTGTTCTCATTCGTCGGGCTATTTTTGCAACTGTCCGGACTTCATCTGCCGATTCCATGTTGATCATGAGAATCCGGGATTGAATAGCATATCTGATCTCGGCTTCGGTCTTGCCCACGCCGGAGAAAACAATCTTGTGAGCGGGGATAGAGACGCGCAGCGCCCGAAAGAGTTCTCCACCCGAGACCACATCCGCCCCGCCGCCCATCTTTGCTACCATCCTCAGAAGCGCACCGTTCGAGTTTGCTTTGCAGGAGTAACAGGTGATGTGCGGGAACGACTTAAACGCCCCGTCGAACACCTTGAAATGGCGCTGAAAGGTCTTGTAGCTGTAAACGTACACGGGTGTGCCGACCTTCTTGACGATCTGCTGCACGGAGACGTCTTCAGCGTAAAGTTGGCCATCTTTATAGTTAAAAAAGTTCATGGATTACTCTTTCAGTACAACGATAATCTCACGTGAAGGGCTGCTTTCGTTACCGGCGCGGTCCACCGCAGTCACGTAATATGAAACGTAGCGCTGTGCCCCTGGTGCCGCATCAAAAAATTGTGGCTCCGTCAGCGGGTCCTTATTGAGCTTTTCCGGCTTGCCCGAACTGATACGATAGATATTATACCCGAGAAGGTCTGCCTCTGCATTTTTTTCCCAGCTTATCATCACTCCGTCGTCTTTCTTTGTTGCAACGAGGTTTCGTGGGCGGTCCGGAGGTGTCCTGTCCTGCGGGGTCGCCTCAACAGACGTGCCTTCACCTTCCCAGCGCATGGTGCCTTCTAGTCTGACAGCCCTTACCTCGTACCTGTACCGCTTGCCGTTCTGCAGTGCGTGGTCTGTAAAAAGGTTCGTCCCGAGCAACGTCTGATTGACGGGCTCAAGAGGGTAAACATCGTCGTTAAAGCGGTAGACGTTGTACAAAAAGTCTTCCTCCCTGGTCCACGAGAGATCGACGCTTGTGTCTCCTCCCTTCGCTACAACATCTTTCGGCGGCTTAGGCGTGCGCTGCCATTTTATCGTGTACGTGTTCGAAGCGGCACCGTCGATCCCGGTGCCGGTAAAGGGGATTACCCTGTAGGCATAGTCGAGTCCGGGCGCGAGGTCATCGTCGTACAAGAAGAGCCTGCCCTTATAAATAGTATAGCCGGTCTTGTCAGTCAAGTAGAGTTCCCTCCACGGCTCGAGACTCCCTCCGCAGCCGGTACAGCTCTTCAGGATCTTAAATCCGACCCATGCCTGTGGTGCGACGCCGTCCGTTCCACTCGTAACTCCTGCCGGCGCAACGAAGGAGAGAAAAAGAACACCATCCTTCACCTCTCCCCTGAGGTCACCGACTGTTTCCTGCACAGGAGCGCTTTTTGGCTTTGGTGGCGCTTTCTTACCGCAGGAGACGAGTGCCAGAAATATGAGGGCGCTAATGACGTAGATACTTCTGCTCACGAGCAATTTGCCGTGTTACCTCCTTATGAGAAGCGGAGCCTGAGGTCTTCCTGCTCCTGAGGATAGTGGCAGGGTCGATGTATGAACGCACGTCGTCCGAAAAGACCGGGGAGAAACGGCGCATTTCTTCAAGAGTCAGCTCGGCCAGCCGTTTCTTCTGCCCTTCGCAATATTTTACCATCTTTCCCACGACCTGGTGCGCTTCCCTGAAAGGCACCCCCTTGAGTGCCAGATACTCTGCCATCTCAACAGCGGGCATAAAGCTGGCGACAACCGCCTCTTTCATCTTCTCCCGATGGACGGAAAGCCCTTCTATCGCCATGGCCATGATCGCAAGAGAAGCGTGTGAAGTCGCGACAGCATGAAAGACAGGTTCTTTGTCCTCCTGCAAGTCCCGGTTGTACGTGAGGGGAAGCCCTTTGAGCAAGGCGAACAGGCTCATGAGGTCTCCCAGAATCCGCGCTGCTTTACCCCTGATCAGTTCCAGGGCGTCCGGGTTTTTCTTGTGGGGCATGAGGCTGGAGCCGGTGCAGAGACCGTCCGGCAGGGAGACAAAGCCGAACTCTTCAGTAGAAAAGAGGATGAGGTCCTCCGAGAGCCTGCTCAGATGCATCATCACCATGGAAAGAGAGAACAGAGTATCGAGAAGGAAATCGCGGTCTGACACAGCATCCATGCTGTTTTCCGCAATCTTTGAAAAGCCCAACCTTTCCCTCAGAAACTCCCTGTCCAGGGGTATGGTAGAACCGGCCAGAGCCCCACTCCCCAGGGGAAGTGCGTCAATTCTGGAGAGCGCTTCTTTCAGCCTTTGCCGGTCACGCTTGAGCATGTAAAAATAGGCGAGCAGCCAGTGGGAAAAGGTAACTACCTGGGCGCGCTGCGTATGTGTGTAGCCCGGCATCATGGTTCTCTTTTCCGCGTCCGCCTTTTCGAGAATCGCCGTGAGGAGTTTCTTTAGACCTCCGTCAATTTCTCCCAGCGCTTCCCTGAGGAACAGTCTCATGTCCAGCGCTACCTGATCATTGCGGCTCCTGCCCGTGTGGAGTTTTTTTCCAAGATCACCTACTTTTTCGATCAGGCGGGCCTCTACATGCATATGGATATCTTCCAAAGCGTCTCTGAAAGGAAGTCTACCCATCTCGAACTCATTCCTTACTTCTTTGAGCGCAGCGATCAGGAGATTCTTTTCTCTCTGGTTGAGGATGCCGATTCTGAAAAGCATCTCGGCATATGCGATGCTTCCCTTTATGTCGTAAGGAAAAAGTCTCCAGTCCACACCGATCGAGGCGCTGAAGTGCTCCATCAAGGGCTCTGTTTCCTTTTCGAACCTGCCATCCCATGCCTTCATATACGTTCACCGAATATTGCTGTACCGATGCGCACCATGGTGGCTCCCTCCTCAATGGCTACTTCGAAGTCTGAAGACATACCCATCGACAGCTCTTTCATCTCCAGGGAAAATTGCCGGTTCACTTCTTCCAGAAGCCTTCTCAACTCCACAAATATATGGCGGATCTCTTCGGGCTTATCCGTGTACGGTGCCATGGTCATGAGGCCCACCGGCTTTACGTTCCTCAACGAACTCACAGTCTCAAGCATGCGCTTCAGTCCGTCAACCGCAGCCCCGTGCTTCTGGGGTTCACCCGAGAGATTCAGCTCGAAAAGGAGATTGAGGGGCTTTCCAAGCTTTTCGAGGCCGTCAAGCACCTCCTGTCGATCAACCGAATGCACATAGTCAAAAAGCCGCGGTACGTACTTGATCTTGTTCATCTGCAAATGGCCGATCATGTGCCAGCAGAGCGTGTCAGGAAGTGTCTCAATTTTTCCTCTGGCTTCCTGAATGTAATTCTCTCCGAAGTCTCTGACGCCTGCCGCGGCCGCGCTACGTATTCTATCTGCGTCCACCTTCTTTGAGACCGCTACCAGCCTCACGTCATCTGCTCGTCGGCCTGCCTTGAGAGATGCCTGGAGTATCCTGTCGCGCACAGACTCCAACTGGTCCGAGATCATGGTCACGAAAGAATGCCCAGAGAGAGAAGGATATCCGTAATTTCACAGATAGGAAGGCCGACGACATTGGAGTACGAGCCCTTGATCTCTTTGACCATGAAGCCACCCTTCCCCTGAACGGCATACGAGCCTGCCTTGTCAAAGGGCTCGGACGTTTTGATGTATCGCCTGATCTCCTCGTCCGTCAAGTCCTTGATAAAAACCTTTGTTTCTACGACGTCCTTGCAAGAGGTTTGTTTTGACATGTTGAGGATGCAGTAGCCGGTGAGGACTTTGTGCCATTTGCCTCGAAGCGCAGTCAGCATTTCCATGGCTTCCTCTTCGCTGTTTGGCTTCCCAAGCACCTTCCCCTTGTGGACCACGATAGTGTCTGCTCCGATAACCCACTTATCCGGGAAAAGGGCACCCACCTTTTTGGCTTTCTCGGCCGCTATCCTCAGCACATAGTCGCGTATGGACTCATCCCTTTTCTTGCGTTCGTCGATGTCCGGCGGGATGATAGAGAAAGATATCCCGAGAGTCCTCAGGATATCCACCCTTCTCGTTGATTCGCTTGCCAGGACTATGGCATTTTCGTCTTTAACCTGAAACACCCTAAAAAAATAATATGAAATCGGTCCTAATTCAAGTTAAATAAAGATAGGGGCAAGGGGCAAGGGTCATGGGTCAAGCAAACTCACAGAAAATCAAGAAACAGGATTGCACCCGTCTTACAAACGTCTTTGGTATTTTGTGGTCACCCTTGACCCATGACCCTATCTTGTACTGGAGGTAGCTATGGAACCAATCATTACGATTACGACCACGGCGGGCAGCAGAGAGGTGCTGGAGAAAATAGGGCGTCATCTGCTCGCGGAACGCCTCGTTGCCTGTATTCAGGTTGTGGGTCCTATCAAGAGCCTGTACTGGTGGAGAGGCAATACCGAGGAAGCCGATGAGTTTCTCGGAATCATGAAGAGCAGGAAATCGCTCTATGCGCGGGTAGAAGCGGCAATTCGCAGCCTCCATCCGTATGAGGTGCCGGAGATAGTCGCGGTCGAACTGACGGGGGTGCTCCCGGTTTACGACAAGTGGGTGCGCGACGAAACCTTAGCGGCTGGTGAAAAAGGCCAGAAGACAGAGCAAGAGACTTGACAATCCTTGCCGCAGTAATTAATTTTACTGTCTACTACCATCAGCGAAGTGGGGGGGCATGAAACCGATTGAGCTCAAAAACGATATTTACTGGGTCGGAGCAATAGACTGGGGCGTAAGAGACTTTCACGGATACGAAACGCCACGAGGCACGACCTACAATAATTACCTTATCCTCGATGATGAACCGACCCTCATCGATACCGTGAAGTACGATTTTGCCGATATAACTATTAAGAACATAACAACCCTTATTGATCTGTCCAAAATAAAACACGTGGTAATCAACCATATCGAGAATGATCACGCCACAAGCATAGATAAGATAATGGCGCTCGCACCAAAGGCGACTGTCTACATGACGGAAAGAGCGCGCAAAGGTCTTGACCGCTTTTTCGACATGTCCGGATGGAAGGTCAAGATCGTAAAAAACGGAGAGACCCTCACCATAGGCAAGCGGACTTTACTCTTCCTTGAGACCCCGATGCTTCACTGGCCCGATTCCATGGTCACCTACGCCAGGGAAGACAAAGTCCTGTTCAGCCAGGATGCCTTTGGACAACACATAGCCTCTTCGGCGCGTTTCGATGATGAGTTTGTTACCTGCGCATCGATGTGGGAGCTTGAAGACGCGGTCTGGGATTACTATGCAAATATCCTGATGCCCTTCGGTCAGCTCATCAAAGCAAAGATCGGGGAGATTGTGAAGGCCGGCCTTGAAATAGAGATGATAGCTCCTGACCACGGCATCATATGGAGGAAGGACCCGGGAAAAATCATCCAGATGTACCTGGACATGGCTGGAGGGAAAGCAGCCTTAAGCGTGACGATCATCTATGACACCATGTGGCACAGCACCGAGGCCATGGCCCAGCCGATCGCTAAAGGGGTTAACGACGAAGGTCTTGACTGCAAGGTGATCAAGCTGAGGGCAACGCCGCAGAGCGTTGCCGCCAAGGAATTCTGGAAATCGCGAGGCACGCTTATCGGTTCTCCCACACTTAACAACCTTACTTTCCCTACCCTCGCGCAGTTTCTTGCAAACATGAGAGGTTTAAGACCAAAAAACAGGATAGTGGGCGCTTTCGGAAGCTTCGGCTGGGGCGGCGGAGCGGTCAAGGAAATTTATGAAGAGGCGAAGAGGTTGGGCCTTGCAGTGTTTGAGCCGGGGCTGCAGGTGCTCTATAAGCCATCCCTGGAGGATGAGGCCAAGTGCTATGAATTCGGCAAGGCCTTTGCCAAGAAGGTCAGGGAGTACCACGCGACAATCTAACATCTGAGGAGGTCGGCATGGTTTGGAGGTGTTCAGTATGCGGCTATGAGTATGATGACAAGTTTGAAAAAGTGCCATTCGAGAAGCTTTCCGACGACTACCACTGTCCTATCTGTAATGCACCGAAAAGTGCATTCGAAAAGTCAGGGTAGAAAGGGCGGAGGGTCGCGGGCTAACATGACCCATATTCTCCCGGGAATGGGTACGAAGAGCGCGTTTGTGAAGTTAGAAAAAAAGTAACCAGAATGAGGAGGTAATTACGATGTCCAAGACTGAGAAGAATCTTAAAGACGCTTTTGCCGGAGAGTCACAGGCGAACAGGACCTATCTTGCCTTTGCGAAGAAGGCTGAGCAAGAGGGGTATAAGCAGGCGGCAAAGCTTTTCAGGGCTGCTGCCGAGGCGGAAACTGTGCATGCCCACAATCATCTTCGCGAGATCGGCACAGTAAAGAGCACCAAGGAAAATATCGAATACGCGATGGCAGGAGAGATACACGAGTTCAAGAGCATGTATCCGCAGATGATAGATGATGCCAAAGGAGAAGGTGTTCAGGGAGCGCTAAAAAGCTTCTCCTATGCTAATGACGTGGAAAAAATCCATGCGGACCTTTACAAGAAGGCCCTTGATACGCTGGGAAAGGAGACGCCGGTTGAGTACTATGTCTGCCAGGTCTGCGGCATGACCGTCGAGAACCAACCACCGGATGAATGCCCTGTCTGCAAGGCAAAGAAACAAGCGTTTAAAAAAGTAGAATAAAAGCAGGGTCATGGGGCAAGGGGCACGGGTCCCGGAATCAGAGACTCACCCCCGCCCTTTTCCCTGAAGTGTTGCGCCCGTAGCCTCAACTAAGAACCTAAAGAATCCGCGTGTTCAATTAGCTTTGCGTCGATTATTCATTCTTCTGGCCCTTGACCCATGCCCCCTGACCCATGACCCTGCAGTTGCAGTTATCTGTTGACTTTTCGGTTGTATTTGCATAGAATAATTGGCTCAAAAATCTAACGGGGAAGGCAAGGAGAGCAGCATGTACGCCATCATAGAGAGCGGCGGTAAGCAGTATACAATCAAGCAGGGCGACAAGGTGCGCGTGGAGAAGCTCCAGGGTAACGCGGGCGACGAGATCACCATTAACACCGTCTTGGCCATCAACGATGGTGAGCGCATGGTGACGGGCAGCCCCTACGTCGTGGGAGGGTCCGTGCTTGGAAAGGTTCTGACGCAGGAGAAAGCGGATAAGGTGATTGTTTTCAAGTACAAGAGGAGAAAAGATACCAAGAAGAAAAAGGGGCACCGCCAAGCATACACGGAGCTCCTCGTAGAAAAGATACAACTGGAGGCCGGCAATGGCACATAAGAAGGCTGGAGGCAGTTCGCGAAACGGTAGAGACAGCGCTGGCCAGCGGCTGGGCGTGAAGATATTCGGTGGCCAGTTCGCAAAAGCGGGCAGTATCATCGTGCGGCAACATGGCACAAAAATTTATCCGGGGAACAATGTGGGCATCGGCCGAGACAACACGCTTTTTGCTTTGATTGACGGACACGTCCAATACGAAAATCACCGGGCGAAAAAGAGGGTGAGTATCCAGCCAACTGAATGAAATTTGTTGACGAAGCCTCTCTCTATGTGAAAGCTGGTGATGGTGGGAGAGGCTGTGTCAGTTTTAGAAGAGAAAAATATATACCGAGGGGCGGGCCTGACGGTGGTGATGGAGGAAAAGGAGGGGGCGTAATCATCGTTGGGAAGCGCAGCCTCGTCAGTCTCTTAGATTTCAAATACAAGCGCCATTACAAAGCAGAAAGCGGCCGTGCGGGCGGTGGGAGAAACAAGACCGGGAGAAACGGCAGCGAGTTGTATATCTATGTGCCGCTGGGGACGATTGTACAAGACGAGTCAACCGGGCAAATCCTCGTTGACATCGTTGAGAACGGGCAGACGTTTGTTGCGGCCCGTGGCGGCGCCGGCGGCCAGGGTAATGCCCGTTTTGTGACCTCTGTTCACCGGGCACCGCGTGAGTATACCGAGGGTGGACGGGGCGAGGAGAGACATCTCAGGCTGGAACTGAAACTCCTCGCGGAGATAGGTATCGTGGGCCTGCCCAACTCGGGTAAGTCGACGCTGCTTTCCCGCCTTACCAACGCGAAGCCTGAGGTTGGTCCTTACCCATTTACGACATTGAGCCCGGGCCTCGGGGTCTTTAGTGATGACGAAGAGCGGGTGGTCATTGCCGATATTCCCGGCATAATCAAAGGGGCCTCTCAGGGTAAGGGATTGGGTCTCACCTTTCTGAGACACGTGGAAAGGACAAATGTGCTGTTGTGTGTCGTGGATGGTTCCTCCCCTTCTGTGTCAGACGATTATCTGACCCTGCGGAACGAGCTTGGCCTGCATAACAGAGAGATGCTGCTCAAGCAAAGGATCCTTGTGCTCAATAAGGTAGATTTGCTTTCGGCTTCCGACCGGGCCCGCAGAGAGAAGGCCCTTAAGGCGCTTCATGAGGAAGTGGTGAGCGTCAGTGCTTTAGATGGGTGGGGTATCGACGAGCTCAAGGCCAGGCTAGCACCAAGTCGTATTCAAAAGCAGACCGAGGCGGCGACGAGGAGCCCCACCCGCAAGCGGGTACCCGGGCGTACTGGGGAGTACGTCGAGGAGCGCGACGAGGAGACAACAAAGGTATGCAAATGAAGACAACTTGGTGTCAAGAAGAAAGGGGCACAGCGCGTTGCTTGACGTAAAGAGAGTAATACTCAAGATCGGCACCTCAGTGCTTCTCGACAGCGAGAATAAAGTGAGCACCGGCAAGGTCGAGAGTTTTGCGCGTCAGATCAAAGCGATTAAGGATATGGCGGTTGACGTGATCGTGGTTAGTAGCGGCGCTATTGCGTGCGGCATGGAGGCCGTAGGGCTCACAAAGAAGCCCAAAGAGATGGCAAAAAAGCAGGCGCTCGCCTCGGTGGGGCAGGGCCAGCTCATGAGAATCTATATGGATGCGTTCGCGCATGCCGGGTTGAGAGTGAGCCAGGTTCTTTTGACCCATGAAGATACAAAATCCAGGAGCAGGTGTCTCAACCTCCTTAACACCCTGGATACGCTCCTGGCCATGGGCGTTGTGCCCATTATCAACGAGAATGATACGCTCTCCTTCCAGGAGATCATGTTCGGCGATAATGACAACCTGTCGGCCCTCATCGCGCAGATTACGAATGCTGATCTTCTACTGCTCCTCTCAGATGTTGACGGTCTCTTTGACAGGGACCCGAACCGGTTTCCAGAAGCACGCCTGATACGCACCGTGAGGAAAATCGACGAGAATACTGAAAAGCTCGCCAACGGGACCCGGAGCGAGAAGAGCGTAGGCGGAATGAAGAGCAAGATAGAAGCTGCCAAGAAGGCGGGGCATTACGGCATTCCCACTCGTCTGGTAAGAGGTGACGTAAAAGACGTAGTCTTGCGGGTACTGAGCGGTGAGGAGATAGGCACCCTTTTCCTCGCCAAAAAAAAGCGGCTTCCCAGGAAGAAATGCTGGATAGCTTTTGCTTTCAAGGCGAAAGGAAGGCTCTGGGTAGACGAAGGGGCGGAAAGGGCGATTACGAGCAGAGGGGGGAGCCTGCTGCCTTCAGGAATCACCAGAGTTGAAGGAGATTTTGCCCGGGGAGAGTGTGTTGAAATAAGCAATAAGTCAGGGAAGACTGTCGGACGCGGAATCGCAAATTATTCCTCATCAGATGTGACTCAGATCAAGGGCTCGAAAAGTGTTGAGATAGAAAAGAAGCTTGGCTATAAATACACTGAAGAAGTGATCCACAGGGACAACATGGTGGTGCTGTGAAGCCGGACGAACTGGCAAGGGCGGCAAAGGAAGGGGCGCAGGGGCTCGCTCATGAACAGACGGAGAAGAAGAACCGTGTGCTCTCCGCCCTGGAACGGCTGCTCCTGGAACGGAGAGCTTTGCTGATCGCCGAGAACGAGAAGGATGTTCGCAAAGCTGAGAGAGAGAAAATGCCCCCTGCCTTGGTTGTTCGCCTCCGGATCGATGACAAGGTGATCAATGAGATGGCGGAAAGTCTACGAGACGTCATCCAGCTTCCGGACCCTGTGGGCGAGATTGTCAAGCTCTGGAAGAGACCGAACGGTTTGCTCGTGGGCCGTATGAGGATCCCCATAGGCGTCATCTGTATCATCTATGAGTCACGTCCCAATGTTACCGTAGATGCTTTTTCTCTCTGCTTCAAAAGCGGCAACGGGGTTATTTTAAAGGGGGGAAGCGAGGCGGCCCATTCAAACAGGGTCTTATTCGGCCTGATAAGAGAGGCACTGACCCTGGAGGGCATGAACGGGGACGTGGTGCAACTTGTAGATACGGGCGATAGAGCCTATCTCTACGAACTTCTGAAAATGACTGATGCCGTTGACCTCGTGATTCCGAGGGGAGGGGAGGCGCTTATTCGCAGTGTAGTCGAGCATTCGCGCGTGCCCGTTCTGAAGCATTATAAGGGTGTGTGCGCCATCTATATCGATGAAACGGCGGACACAGCGCAGGCGCTCGATGTCTGCCTGAATGCGAAGGTGCAGAAGCCTGCCACGTGTAATGCCATGGAGACCTTGCTTGTGCACCGCTCGAAAGCATCGGAGTTTCTGCCCCGGATGGTAGAACTGCTGCGCGAGAAGGGCGTCATCATAAAGGGCTGCGAAAAGGTGCGTCGTCTCATCCCCGATGTGGAGCCGGCCTCAGAGCAGGACTGGTACGAAGAATATCTCGATCTCATACTCTCTGTGAAAATCGTCGAGAAGATGGACGAGGCAATCGGCCACATCAAGCAATATGGTTCTGAGCATACGGACGCTATCATGACAACTGATTACAATAATGCGTGGCGTTTTCTGCGTGAGGTCAATTCATCTCTTGTTCTCGTTAACGCATCCACCCGCCTTAACGACGGGTACCAGCTCGGCCTCGGGGCTGAAATGGGGATCAGCACAACGAGATTGCATGCGTTTGGTCCGATGGGACTGGAGGAACTGACGGTCACGAAGTTCATAGCCTTTGGAGGGGGCCAGTTGAGAGCATGATGCGAGTGGGTCTGTTCGGCGGTACCTTTGATCCGGTGCATAATGGACACCTGAGAGTGGCTGAAGAGGTGCGTGAGCACTTCCGCCTGGAGAGGCTCTATTTCATCCCTGCTCTTGCCCAGCCGCTCAAGCAGCGCATAAAGGTTACAGCCGCGGCGGACAGATTGAAGATGGTTGAAATGGCGACCCGAAGCAACAAATTTTTTCATGTTTCTCCGGTCGAGATAAGAAGGGGTGGGCTCTCCTATTCAATAGAGACGATACATACCTTTGCTGAGCGATACGGCGACGTTTATTTTCTGGTGGGCCTGGATGCTTTCTCCGAGATAGACCGCTGGAAGAGCTACAAGCGCATCTTTGAACAGGCACATCTGGTCATCCTGGTGAGGCCCATGCATACGAGCCTAAATCATGCGGACCTGTTTCCGCCCGACGTGAAACGGGATGTGAAAAAGATCGATGATGCGACGTATGAACACCGCTCGGGAAAGAGGATTTTTTTTCATCGAGTGACACAACTTGATGTATCATCAACGATCATCCGGCAGCTGACTCATAGGGGGGCATCGATCAAGTATCTGGTCCCTTATGTGGTCGAACGTTTCATAAAGCAGGGAGGTTTATACACAGAATAGGTGCGATCAAGCGAAAAGGCACTCATCATAGGAAAACTGGCAGACGAGAAGAAGGCAAAAGAAGTACTGATGCTCGATCTTGCCGACCTGACGGACATAGCCGACTTCTTTGTCCTGGCATCAGGTACAAGCGAGCGGCACGTGAGAACGGTGGCGCAAGGTGTACAGACAGGTATGAAGGAAAAAGGAATGCTGCCCCTGTCTGCCGAAGGTTACGATGAAGGACGGTGGATTATCCTGGATTACGGGGATGTCGTATTCCACACGTTCCTCGAATCTTTGAGAGAGCTCTACGACCTGGAGAGCCTTTGGATAGAGGCTGCAAGGTACAGGACCGATGAGGAAAATAAGATTTTAGAGGTGGAACATGCAAAAGGCGAAGCGTGAATTTTTCAAGAAGAAACTGCTGAAGATGAGAGCGGCAATACTTGATAAGGCCAAAAAACTGAAAGAGGACTCGTATACTCTTGGCACCGATGGCATTCAGGACATGGCAGATGCTGCGAGCAATGCCTACAATGCAGACATATTGATGAGCCTGAGCGACAACGACCTCACTCTGCTCAAGGAAATAGATGCCGCTCTGGATAAACTGGCGAGCGGGACTTACGGTGTATGTGAAGATTGCGAAGAGCCGATCACGGAAAAGAGACTCGAGGCAAACCCGGTTGCGCGTTATTGCATCAACTGTCAGAGAATGAATGAACAAAAGGGGACGTGATGAAATACAAGGTCCTGACCTTATTCTTTTGTGTCTTTCTTGTTCTCTACTTCTACCTAGCGTACCTGAATCCGGAGGATATACAGCTCTATGTGGGGAACGGAAGATACTACACCACGTCGGTCGCTAATTTTGTGACCATCTCGTTCGTGGCCGGCGTTTTGATTTCGGTGATACTGGGCTTCTTCTCTGACGCAGGCCGGGCCATAAGCTCGTGGAGAGCCGGGAAGCAGGCCCGGAGGCGTGAAGAGGTTAAAGAGGCTCTTGAGAAGGCAAGGTCCTATGAGCTGAAGGGCGAGCGAGAAAAGGCGATCGATTACGCGAATAAGCTTATCAGGTCAGCACCTGATCTGGAAGATGCGTACCTCCTCGCTGCCGACCTGCATCTGGGCGCGAAGGAGTATGATAAAGCGCGGGAAATTCTGAGGCTTGCAGAGGCGAATCTGGGTAAGCGGGAGTCGGTACTCTTCAAGATGGTGAGGGTCGATCTCGCAACCAAAGATATGACGCGGGTCCAGAAGGATTTGAAAGACATCCTCAGTGTTAATGAATCAAGCCTGAGAGCAATGGGTATCATGCGGGACCTGCACGTCTGTAACAAGGAGTGGGACCAAGCTCTGGATCTGGAGAAAAGGTTGAGAAAACATATCAAGACGGAGGATGAAACGAGGCGGTATCTCGGTATCAGGTACGAGAAGCTCAAGGAATCCTTCGACAGGCTGGAAGGGAGGGGTCTTGAGGCTGCCGCAAAGGAGCTCAGAGATATATTGGACGAGGACAAGAGGTTTGTCCCGGCTTATATCCTCCTTGCTGAAGTTCACAAAAAAACGGGCAAGCTCAACGACGCCGCAAGGGTCTACGGCCGCGGTTACTCCAAGACCGGGCACATCGTTTTTCTCCTGAAGATGGAAGATCTCTATATTGCCAGAGGGGAACCGGCTGTCATCCTGAAAATATATCGTAAGATCCTCGATATGGCGCCAACGAATCGTTTCATAATGTTCCTCTATGCGAAGCTCTGCCTCCGGCTCGAGATGATTGATGAGGCGATGGACGCGCTGAATATGCTCCTGGCCGCCGAAGGTGAATTCCCTGGGCTGCATAGAGCAATAGCAGAGGCGCACATTGACCGGGGTGAGCTGGAGAGCGCCGTAGAAGAATTCAAAAAAGCATTCCCCATCGAGCATGCGTACGTGCCTTTCGTCTGTTCCAAATGTCAGTCTGCCAAGGATAATTGGCAGGATTTCTGTGAGAGTTGTTTCAGCTGGAATACCATAACCGTAAAGCAGGAAGGTCTGTTTCAAGAAGAGAGTCCTGAACTGAGGGCTCTATATGAACAGGATTGGCGGGAACAGTGATAGACCACCTTTCGCGCACGCCTTGAAGCTTGATAAATAAGGTGCTTGATCACTTCAGATCAGCTGTGGAGATCATATATCCCCAGCCGTGCGGGGGTTGCGGCTCGCCGGGCGCGATCCTCTGCCTCAATTGCAGGAATCTTTTTCGTCGGGTTGATGCTGCATCGTCCTGCCCTTGTTGTGGAAGATGGGTTAGCACGCCTGAGGTTTGCGGGGCGTGCCTGGAGACCCCTCCTGCGTTTGAGCGCGGTTACTACGGCTTTTATTTCGAGGGTCCGCTGCGCGAGGCTCTCCTTGCGTTCAAATTTAAGGGCCGTAAGGACGTCGGCCGTCTTCTCATCAGGCTGCTTGATAAAGAGCTTAAGGCCATGCGCGAAGAATTTGACGTTATTGTTCCGCTCCCGGTTACCGAAAAACGGCTGAAGGAGCGGGGCTTCAATCAGTCTTACGTGATCGCGGAGGAGATCGGTGCGATCACAGGGAAACCCCTTGCCTTCTCATGCCTTTACAAACAGAAGGAGACCAAGGATCAGTACACGCTTTCCAGAGAGGAGAGAAGGAAAAACGTGAGAGGCGCATTTGCCGTCAGCGAACTCGAAACGATAAGAGGTAAGCGCGTCTTATTGGTAGACGATCTGATGACCACGGGCAATACGGTCAGCGAGGCATCGCGCAAACTGCTCTCTGCGCGAGCAAAAGCGGTTCTCATATTTGCCCTGGCAAGGACACCATGAAGAAAGTTCTCATCATCTGCTCCGTCCTCATCCTTTTCCTTGCGGTCCTCGGCGTGGCCGTATGGATCAACCTAGCCTCAATAGGCACCTACCTGGGTACCCGGCTGCTGGGCAAGGCGATTGGTGGAAGCGTTCAGATCGGGCGCCTTGAGCCGGGTTACAGCAACGGCGTCGTCAGCGTCGGTATACACGACCTGACCCTGAAGGGCGTTGCTGAAGGGACTATCAAGGATGCACGTCTCGAGCTTAATCCCTGGAAGGGTTTCTATATCAAGGCGGTTGAGATCTCCGATTTCAATATCGTGATCAAGGATTCCGGCGGCAGGGTTGATCTCATTCCCGTTCCCGTAGAGTTAGCTGAGTTGAGACGGGGAAGCCTCACGTACAGAGGTCAGAAATATGTGATACGCGAATTAAGGGTAAGAAATTTCAACACCGGAGGAAACCTTGAATTCGAGCTGGATGGAGGGGCGGAAGGGCTGGGCAACCTGAAGACGAAAGGTGGGGGTTTCTTCAAAGATAAGCGGTCAGATATTGAGGGTGAGCTCTCTTTCTCCCGTGTTGATCTTTCCCGTATCCTGACGGGCTATGAAGGGTTCCTGGCCGGCTCCGGCGGCTTTACATACAAGGATGGAAAATTCACCTTTGTCACCGATGTCGAAAGCTCTGGCTTCGCTATGCGTGAAGACTTTCTGAAGATACCTATCCGGCTCGCCTATGCGACGGCCAAGGCCCGCGTGGAACTCGCCGGCACGAGCACAGATCTAAAATTCGAGCAGCTCTCCTTCAAGGGCGTACCCGTAATTCTCGATATCAGGCTTTCCGGAAAAGACTTCGCTTCACTCGAATTGCAGACAGGGCCTCTTTCCGTGCCGGATGTCAAAGAGTATATAAATCTTGCACCGTTGGCAAAAAGGGGCTCCGATGTGCTTGATCTCTTGACGAGCGGCACAATCACGGTCAAGAGGCTCACCTATACAGAGCCCAGCCCCTTCCGAGCCGAGTTCTATCTGGCTGACGTTGCGGCTGCGTATCAGAAGATAGAGGTCCGTGGGGTAGAGGGGACGGTCACCCTCGACGAGCAGAAAATGCTTTTCTCCGCGGCGAAGGGCTCATTCAGGACGAGCAGTTTCTCGGATGTTTCCGTAGCCGTTCCGTTTTCTCCAGACAAGTACATCGAGGCGAGGGGCAAGTTTGCGCTCGATATGAAGGATGTTCCAAAATTGGCGGGACTTGAGGATTTCACCGTCACATCAGGTGTGGCAGAGGGTGAGGCTGAGGCAAGGGGCCGCGAAGACACTGCTATCGAAGTCTCCGGCACGGGCAGGCTCAAAGAGGCGCGATTCGTGTGGAAAAAGCTCGCCCTGGAGGCTTCAGGTGCTTACCGCTTTCACGACGGTCAGGTGACCCTTGAGCCACTCGTTCTCTCCGGGGGTAAGACCGAGTTGGTCCTAAGGGGGCCGGTTCAAAAGGGGTTGGTGCATCTTGACCTGAAAGGTGCGGTAGCTGCCGGCCAGATCAATTCCCTTCTTCATCTGCCGTATCCTCTTGACGGTGTGGCGTTCGTTGAAGGAGCGTTTGTGAAAGAGCAAGGGTCTTACGCTGCGCGAGGGAGCTTATCTTTGAGAGACATCTCTGTCGAAGTGCCCGGTCTCATCAAGAAGGAAAAGGGCGTAGAGAGTGCCGCGACAGCAAGCATCCGGTGGGGTCAGGGGATGGCTCGTGTCGAGAGGCTCACGTGCACGCTTGCTGACGCGACGTTTCGGGCAAGTGGTGATATGACAAAGGATAGCATTGTTAATCTGGAGATGGCCCTTAGTGCGCCTCAGCTGGAGACTGTATCAAAGCTCTTTCTTGGTAACCGCTTGCAGGCAGCCGGGAGCCTGCAACTAAACCTTTCCGTGGCCGATCTGCGTTTTCCGCTGACAGAGATTCCTCTCATCGATGGAGTGTTGCGCCTGAGCGGTGGCGCCCTGAAACTACCCTTTCTTGTTAAACCGCTCGCTGATATCGAACTCTCCGCTGATTTCAACGGGGGGAAATCTTCCATAAATCTGACGGGGCTTCGCATAGGAAACACGGTTGTGCGTAAAGCGATCCTGTCCCTGGAGGCAATGAAATCGCAGCGTTTTTCTGCAATGATCGATATGAAGAACTTTGAACCTGCTGACCTGGCGACGCCCGAGAAAAAGAAGTTCAGGATCCCGATCATCGCTAAGGAAGGCCTCATGGCAAAATTGGCTGGAGATTTCGACATCAGGTCGGATCGTGTGGCAGATGAGGAGCTGGTGGCCAACGACGCAGAGCTCACGGGTGCCCTGGTAGAGCGACGTATCGGATTCTCGAACGTGTCGGGAAAAGTTCTTGGGGGTACTCTCTCGCTGTCGGGGAAGGCCGATCTGTCAGGAGCCTTGCCCTCTCTGGAGGTTTCCTGCAAGGCGCAGGACATCAAGGGTGGTCTCTTTCTTCGACTGTTCGATCCGGACTCCCAGATCCTGCAAGCAACAGGCGCTGTGATGGCCAATCTCTCCAGTGTGGGCAGAGATAGCGATGAGCTGCTCAGAAACATGCGTGGAGAGGTCACCGTCTCCAGCCGCAATGGCGTGATCAGGAAGTGGAACCTTCTTTCGAAGATCCTTGGCATCCTGAATCTTTATGATTTCTTAAGGGGAAAGGTACGTCTACTGGAGAAGGGACTACCATACAGCAAAGCAGGCCTCACGATGAAGGGTGAGGATGGTCTCTTCAAGACGGAGGACTTCCTGATAGATAGTTCAGCCATGGTTATAGTCGGGAGCGGCAACGTGAATCTGTCCGACAAGACCATGGATGCGAAGCTGATCGTTTCTCCAATGGTAACACTCGACCGTGCAGTAGACAAAGTTCCGATTATAAGGAGCATCTTCAAGCGCAAAGAGGGTGGGTTCGGGTATGTGGCCCTTGATGTGAAAGGCCCCTTGCGTGATCCTGAAGTGCGTACGAGTTATGTCGACACCCTTGCCAAAAGACCGATAGACCTATTGAAGAATATTTTTCTGCTGCCTAAAGGGGTCTTCGAACCATGAAAATCGGAATCATCGGGGCTGGAAAGGTTGGCATAGCACTTGGTCATGTATTACAGAACAAGGGATTTGCCGTTGTTGCCGTGGCGTCACGAAGAGAAGAATCTCTGGAGTCTGCCCGGAACTACATTCCTGGTATACGTGCATACACGAAGGAGATATTGGAAGTGGTGCGAGAGGCGGACGTAATCGCGGTCACCACTCAGGACCGCGAAATCCACGCCGTAGCTCAGGAAATTTTTCGAAAAGCGGACAGTCTCGATAGGAAGCTCTTTTTTCACACCAGCGGTGCCCATCCCGCGGCAGAGCTCTCACCCCTGGAGCAAAAAGGGGCGATGCTCGGCTCACTCCACCCGCTCCAGACCTTTCCGGATGTGAACAGTGGCATTGTGGCCCTTCCCAGGACGTACATCTTTATCGAAGGAGATGAAAAGGCTCTTTCGCTGCTTGACCTCCTTGCGTCCACAATCGGGTTCAAGGCAGTAAGAATCGATAGCAGGGACAAGCTCCTCTATCACCTCTCCGCAGTCTTTGTGTGTAATCTCCTCACCGCGCTGATGCATACGGGAGAAGGCATCGCGAATCGGATCGGCATAGAACTCGCGCCCTTCTTCCCCATCATAGAGACCACACTTCGGAACATAGAGAACAAGGGGCCGCTTCTTTCGCTGACAGGACCGGTCGTGCGCGGCGATGCAGAAACCGTGGCCTCGCATCTTGAAGCAATTAAGGGAATGGAGCCCCAGGAATCGGTTTACAGAACACTCTCTTTGGTGGCGCTGGAGATGGCCAAGGAGAGGAACACTTTAAAGCCGGAAGAGATAGAAAAGCTGGAAGGCGTGCTGAAAGAGGAGTAATCAGTAATCAGTGATCAGCAATCAGTGATCAGTAAGCAGTTACTCAACCTTAACCTTCGCTTTAGTCCTTACCCCAACCTGTGTCTTATGCTGTCGTGCTCTTCTCTGTGCGCTCTATGATGCTGCGATACGTGGAATGGATGAGGTTCCTGTCAAACTCATAGAACTCCTGGAGCATGGCGTCCTGCTCCTGTTTAGTGAAATAACCCATGACGGGCATGAAGAATTGCCTATCCTCTTTCTGGATGTGGATGGGGTAGAAATTGACCAGCCACGTAATGGCGTCAACGATGTCGCGTAAGGCGTCGGGGTTGCCTTCAAGATAGCGCTCTTTGGCTTCGAGAAGGCTTTCGGTGGCTTTTCGTGCCCGGACGTGCTCGTCGAGCAGTTCGTCCATGATCGTTCTATGCTCGTCGGAAAGCCCCTTCTTCGCGAGGTCTCTGAATAGGATGTCCTCCTCTTTCCCATGATGACATCGGTCGGCGTAATTCCTGATAAAATCAACGGCCATATCGATGAAAACAGGGTCTGCTTTCTTCTGGCCGCCGACCTTCTCCAGTTGCTGTCTGAGCAAGCGGATCATCCGTTCTATCAGTCTGTGTTCGATCATCAGGGGACCGATAGGCATCATGAAGCACCCCTTCTCTCACTGCTCTTTGGGCATCTTTAAATCAGAGATCCATGTGCTGTTGAGCTTGTAGGCCGTTTCCAGAAATTTTTTCGTATCCTCCGCGTTCAGGTAATATGGCACATGATCAATCTTGTCAAGGACCTCCTGATATACCGGGTCGTTATATGCCGCATGTAATGCGGCTTCGAGTTTCTTTATGATAGGCATCGGTGTCCCCTTCGGGGCGAGGATCAAAAAGGTCGAGTCGTTGTAGAAGTCGTAGCCCAGCTCCTTCAGAGTCGGCACATCGGGAAAGTTCTTCATGCGCTTCTCGCCATGGGTGGCAAGGAGACGGAGGCGTCCCTCCAGAACAAATGGTTTCCATTCCGTGCTCGTTGACGCCGCAGTCACATGGCCGCCGAGCAGGGCCGTCACGGAGGGCATACTGCCCGGATAAGGCACGTGGGTCCATGTGATGCCTTCCTGTTTGGCGATAAATTCCATGGACATGTGCATAGCCGAGCCAACCCCCAACGTGCTGTAGGTCACCTTCCGCGGGTTTTTCCTGGCAAACTCTACGAGATCTTTCAAGGTCTTGAAGGGTGAACTGGCCAGCACGCAAAGCCCGCTTTGAGTTGCCGCATGCTGCATGATGGGCACAAGATCATCGAGGCTGTATGGAACCTTGCGGTATTGGGGAATACGAACGAGTGGCGCCGACGCAGTTGAAAGGAGGTTATACCCGTCTGGCTTCTGGGTGGCAACGATGGCTGTGGCGACTGTGGCGCCGCCGGCACCGTTATTAGTAGCGACAAAAGGTTGGCCCAGGGTCTTTTCCGCCTTGCTGAGAAGAGTTCTGGTGGTTATATCCACCACCCCGCCGGGGGCGTAGCTTATGAGGATATTAATCGGGTGCGCAGGATAATCTGACTGGCCCAGGACGGAAGTTGCCGACACAATCAACAGAAGAAAGCACGCAGTTATGGCTAAGAACTTCGCACAGTGCACTTTCGGTCCCATAACATACCTCCTCTAAGTATTTAATGGCCTCAGCCGACACACTTCACCAGATTTATGAGCATGCCCCATCTCATGTCAGCTTTCTCGATTGCGTCTCTGTCTTATATGCCTTAACCCTCACTGTCGGTTCCGACGCCCCCGATATGGGGCAAAAACGATGCTGATCCTGCCTGAGCAGGGCATTGGGGTTTATGCCTTTCCCCCGGGCAATCGGCTCTCCTCTGGCCCAACTTCCCAGGCCCACTGCTGCCACCACCTTCGGATGAACGAGCTGGCTTAATTTCACCCTTCCTGTTTGCGTGTCCCCGAAACGATTCTCCAGGCAGATGGTGTCCCCCTCCTTGATGCCTTTCTTCTTCGCCGTCTCCACGTTCATGACTATGCTATAAGTATAAGGATTGAGCGAAGCCATCTGGTTTATGAAGGGATTGTGAGCTGTGAACCGGTAGGTCATGAGTGGGTCCCGCTGGGAAATAACGAGGAGATCATATTCTGAATCCGGTGGCAGTTCGGTATAAACGATAGATGGGAAGTAGGAGGTCATTCCGGTGAAATAGTCCCAGTTGAGCTTGAAGCCTAGTTGCTCCGCTCTCCTTCTTGTCTCCTCTCTATCATGTTCAACCGACTCGAAATAGATGGGGATTCTGGCACTGATGAACCACCGCCAGTAGCATTCTTCGGGCTTCTTATCCCAGTTCATGAACCCATTGTCCCTGAACCACTCCAGGCCTCGCTTCTTGCCGAAGTGGTACGTCAGTATTCTATCGACAAGCTCTATGTTAGATGGCCTGTCCCCCGGCCCCAGGATGGGTGGGATTTCTATGTTCTTCCCTTGCTGCCTGGCTTTTCTGAATGTATAGAATTCATCCAGTTGCGCATTATACGCGGCCCTTATCCCTACCCTATCGGCCAGGTCGTGCATGACGTCCTGAAGATCTCTTGCCTCACCTCTGGGCTCTGTAACGGGCATGCGCACGTGAAAGCTCCATTTGTCCATGCCTATGGGGTAGTTATAGGTGACACCGAAGGAGGCGGCGATGTCGAGCGTTTCAAGGTAATGGGATTCGGGCAGCACAATGTCACAGAAGCCCTCGGTTGTTTCGTTGTGAAAGGGCTGAAGGGCGCACGCAAAGGGAATTCTAGCGAGGAACTTTTCAATTGCCTCCGGTCTCATAATGTTCATCACAACGTTAGACCCATACGTGAAATAGAATTCCGGCACGAAAGGACTGCCGGCGTTACGCCATAATTCTTCCCAGTCCTCTGCAAAAGGATAGATGTTTGACCCCGAGTGGGAGAGGACATCCGCAAAGTTCATACGGGTGCCGGGGCCTTCAACCTTACGGGGTGGCCAGACAGTCCACCCGATCGGCCAGGCACCGGCAGTCAGCATGCCTTCAAAGCCGCCGTAAGGGGCAAAGGCAAATCCACCTGTTTCGGGGTAGCCGAGGCTCCTCGTCGTCCCTGAACCCAGAATCCCTCCGCACACGTCCTGGTTCCCGAGCAGCACATTTATCAGGTGCATGGCCGTGTACTGGTGAAAGGAGTTCTGATGGGTCTGCAGCCCTTTGTATCCTACGACGCAGGCCGGTCTGTAAGGGACCTTCACTCCGTCGATCTCGATAACACTCCCTATTTTTGCCTCATCGACAAGCTCTCTTGCCAGTCTTCGAATCGTTTCGGCGGGAACCGTACTTATGACGGAAGCCCATTCCGGCTCATACTGTTTGAGATGTTCTTTTACGAGGGCGAAAACAGGCTGGCATTCGACTCCCTGGGCTGTATACGTGCCCCGGATTGCGGGATTCAGCAGGGTTGGATCATCGTATGTCTTAACCTTGCCGTCGGCTTCATCAAAGAGGAGAGGTTTTCCTGTCTGTTCGTCTCGGACGTAGAGGCGATTGGGGCCGACAAGGTAAGGGCCGTTCGTTTTATGCCTGATATACTCTTTATCATACACCCCGATCTGATTCACGATGAGGTTGGCTATGGCCAGGAAGACAGCGATGTCGGTTGCAGGCAGAATCGGAATCCATTCTTCGCCTTTAGACGCGACCGTGAACCCCTGCGGGTCCATCACCTTCATTTTCAGACCTCGCTCTCTCGCTGCCGCAGCCAGCCTGATACTTGCGCTCGCGTTCCGACCACCACCCCACCCCTCATTTCCACCGCAACGAAGCACGTAATTGCAGTACCTGTAATCGGGGATAATATCCCATGCTGCATACTGCAGAGCACCTATGTGATGGGCGCTGGCGCCGCACATAACACTGGGCCCGCCGGAGGCATGGGTGGCGCCATAGGCAGCCATGAAGCGCATGTAGTTAACGGTAGCCCTCATGCCGCCCGTGGGGCCGGGTGTCATGCCGAAGAACACCGACCTCGGGTCCTTTTTCCTGACCGCTATAAGTTTCTCGGTGATTATATCGAGGGCTTCCTCCCAGGATATGCGCGCCCATTTCGGGTCTTCATGAAGTCCTTTCTTCGGATTAGTCCTTTTTACCGGATAGAGGATTCTATTCGGATTGTGCCAGTCCATTATCGCACTAACGCCCTTGGCGCAGAGTCTGCCCTGAGCTCCACGGTCGCTTTCAGGAACACCCTCCACTGCAACAGGCTTCCCATCCAGGACCCTTACCCGGATCGCGCACTCACCGTAACAGAGGGAACAGATGCTATAAACCCAGTAGTCCTTCTGCGCATCTCGTTTCCCGAAAAATTTCCTGTAGCGCTCTCTGTCCTTCTCGATAATGCCGGTCAAAAATCACCCCGCACGTTGAGCTACTATGCGAACACCCCAAGATGATGATACGATCCCTAACAGGTGTCAAGGAAAACCTGCTTGAAAGATGGGGAAGTGGCAGATAATCAACAAGTCCTGGGAAACGGTCTTATCAAAAGCCTGAATTTGATTTTAAATAGTCACTCTGTGGCTGCTGGAGAGAAATGAAAACTAAAAACCTTAATGGTCCCAACGAGAGTCGAACTCGTGTTACCGACGTGAGAGGCCGGTGTCCTAGGCCACTAGACGATGGGACCCGGACGACATCCTACCAGAAACGGGCGGATTTTTCCAGAGTAAAGTTGAGCGGTTGATACTACCGTTTCAGGACCTCCGTTCGATTTGTTTTATTGGTTTGATTGATTGTGCCTACTTTCGGTCACCTGACATAACCGTTGGTTCGATGGTGTGCATGGTGAAACCGCCGGGATCGTGCAGCTCAACCGATGGAGCTAATAAACCGATGGCACTAACGAAACAGCTTCATCCGCGCTTGTGCATTGGGAAAAAATATCATATAATAGCTGCTTGGTCGGGGCGTAGCGCAGTCTGGTTAGCGCACCAGTATGGGGTGCTGGTGGCCGCTGGTTCAAATCCAGTCGCCCCGATTCTTTATCTTCATTTTGCGGTAATCGAGTAGCCTTTTTTCGGTGGTGTCGTTGTTAATTCTCCTGTCAAACGATGATGGTATTGGTTCCGAAGGGCTGATTGCGCTCAAGGAGGAACTCTCACGAACAGATGAGGTGTGGGCCATAGCTCCCGAACGGGAGCGCACGTGTGTAGGTCACGCGATCACGCTCCACAAGCCTTTGCGCATCAAAGAGCACGGCGAGCGTCTCTTCTCCACGAATGGGACACCGGCAGACGCGATACTCCTTGGGGTCAAGGGACTGCTTCAGCGCAAGCCCGACCTCGTCATCTCGGGAATCAACAAGGGGCCGAACATGGGCCAGGACGTTACTTACTCGGGAACGGTTGCAGCAGCCAAGGAAGCAGCATTCATGGATATCCCTTCTCTTGCTGTGTCGTTGAATGGCAGAAAGGATTTTCTCTTCAAGGAAGCTGTACGCACAGTCCGGGAAATAGTGGAAAAGATGCGTGCCAGACCATTGCCGGAGCAGACCTTATTAAACGTCAATATCCCGAATTTACCGAAGGAGAGCGTCAGGGGTTTTAAGATGACAAGGCTCGGCAAAAGGATATATAATGGTAAGGTAGTGGAGAGAATCGATCCGAGAGGCGGGAAATACTACTGGATCAGCGGAGACAGCGACAGGTTTGAACCTATAGAAGGCACTGATCTTCTCGCTGTTTCCCAAGGATACATCTCGGTTACACCTTTGCATAGGGATATGGCAACAGATGTGGCCATGGAATCCTTTAAGAAGATGTTTTAGATTTAGCAAAGTGTCATAGAAGGGTATCGGAAGCGCGTGAAGTACTACGTCGAGAACTTTGGTTGTCAGATGAATGAACACGATGTTGAGAAGATCAGCACGCTTCTCCGCGTGGCGGGCTATGAAAAAGTGCGCGAGCCATCCGGAGCCGATGTGGTCATCGTCAATACCTGCTGCATCAGAGAGAAGGCGGAGCAAAAATTTTACAGCCTGATGGGTCGACTTAGAACGTTAAAGAGGAGGAAGGGCACCCTTCTCGGTGTGACGGGTTGTATCGCGCAGCTGGAGAAAGAAGACATAGCGGAGAAACTCCCTTTCATAGACTTCAGCCTGGGCCCGTCCAGCATCCACAGGGTCAAAGAAGCTGTCGAGTCAGCTTCGCGGAAAGAGCGGCTTCTCGATTTTTCTGACAACGGCTGCGCAGCGTCCCTGCATGTGAGGCCGCAGACTGCGGTCGGGACGCCAAAGGCCTTTATTACGATCATGAAAGGCTGCGACAATTACTGCAGCTACTGCATTGTACCGTATGTCCGTGGACGCGAGAAGAGCAGGCAGAGTTCCGATATTCTGGAAGAGATTCGGGTACTGGTCGATCGAGGGGTAAAAGAGGTGACCCTCCTCGGGCAGAACGTGAACTCTTACAACAAGGGACAGAACGACCTCTCCTTCCCGGAGCTTCTCTCGGAAGTAAACAGCATGAGCGGGATAGAACGGATACGCTTTGTCACCTCGCATCCAAAAGACCTCTCCGGGGAACTGATTGACTGCTTTGGAAGTCTTGAGAAGCTTTGCGAGCATATACACCTGCCGTTCCAGTCAGGCTCCGACAAAATTCTCAGGCTGATGAACCGCGGCTACACCGCCGACGAATATAAAGAGAAGCTCGATTTATTGAAAAACCGTTGCAATAACATCGCAATTACGGCAGACTGTATCGTCGGTTTTCCCGGCGAAGACGAGAAGGACTTTGAAGCAACCATGATGCTTGTTAAGAACGTGCGTTTTGATGGTCTCTTTTCGTTCTGCTATTCGCCGAGAAAGCTCACGCAGGCTGCGTCGCTGCCGGATAGAGTCCCCAGGGAAGAGTCCATGCACAGGTTGCTGGAGCTGCAATCAGTGCAGAAGGCAGTAACCTGCGAAAAGAACAGAGCCCTGGAGGGTACGAAAGTAGAGGTTCTGGTGGAAGGGATGAGCAAGAACTCAAACCTGGAGCTCACGGGCAGGACAAGGAGCAACAAGATCGTCAATTTCAAAGGGGACCGAAACCTTGTCGGTGAGCTCGTCAAGGTTGAGATAGTGAAGGGTTATGCCAATTCCCTGAAGGGGACCCCACTGAAGGAGGTATATGATGCTTAAGGAAATGAAGGTTGCGGGGATCACGGTCGACCCCTTCACGAACACACCCATTGTGATCCTCAAGGACCTGGAAGAGAAGGACGTCCTTCCCATATGGATAGGTCTCCTCGAGGCTTCCAGCATTGCCACAGCGCTGGAAAACATCCAGACCCCGCGGCCCATGACACACGATCTCCTGAAGAACGTGCTGGACAGCCTTGGAGCCAAGGTGGTGAAGATCGAGGTGAACGATCTCAGGGATAACACGTATTACGCGCTTATCCATATGGATGTCCACGGTAAGAGGCTGGTCATCGATTCAAGGCCTTCGGATGCGATCGCACTCGCGCTACGCGTAAGCGCCAGCATATTCGTCGAGGAAAGCGTTATCAAGAAGTCTGCGAAAATCGACCTGGCAAAGAAGGAAGATAAGATTGTGGTCGACGCAAGTGAGTGGGAAGATGTGCTTGAGAATCTCTCTCCCGATGATTTTGGAAAGTACAAAATGTGAAAGGCAGTGTTTAGTGTTTAGTGTTTTGTGTTTAGATTTTGTGGCCGACGGTCAACGGATAACGGTTAACGACAAATATGATAGATTTACACACCCATACCTTTTTCAGCGATGGTGAACTCGCACCTTCGGAACTTGCGCGGAGAGCTTTTCTAAAGGGCTACAAAGTCCTCGGCATATCGGACCACGCTGACCCATCCAACATAGAGTTTCTTATCTCAGCCTTGCTGAAGCTGCTTGAAAAGGCCAAGTACTATGAGCATATCACGATAGTGCCCGGCGTTGAATTGACCCACGTGCCCAAGGGGCTCATTAAGGAGATGACGCGCCGTGCCAGGAACTTGGGTGCTCGCCTCGTCGTGGTTCATGGAGAAACTATAGTCGAGCCTGTCGAAGAAGGAACGAACCGTGCTGCGATAGAAGCCGGGGTGGACATATTGGCGCATCCGGGTCTCATCACCGAGGAAGATGTCCTGCTTGCGAAGAAAAAAAACGTGCTTCTTGAGATCACCGCAAAGAGAGGCCATTCGCTCAGCAATGGTCACGTGGCAAGACTTGCCAAGAAGATAGGGGCAAAGCTCATTTACAGCACGGATGCGCACGCCCCCGCGGACCTTCTTCCCGAAGAGATGGCGCGAAGGGTCGTCGAGGGCGCAGGCCTCTTGCCGAAAGATTTTTCAACGATGCAGAAGAACGCCCGGGAGCTTGTAAGGAAGGCTATGGAGGCAAAATGAAGCTCACCGTGGACGAAAGCATCAAGCGTATACCCTTCTATCCTAAGGCCGCACTTTACGGTTCTGAAGAGGGGTGGACGCGGCTTGCTTCCAATGAGAACCCGTTTCCTCCTTCATCTAAGGCAGTGAACAGCATACTCGAATCTGTCTTGTCGATAACTCGGTACCCGGAGAGCGAATTCGAACTTAAGGCTCTGCTTGCTGCGAGGTATGGTTTGGAGCCTGAGAACATCGTTATTGGCAACGGTTCCAATGAGTTGATCGAGACGGCCTTCAAGGGTATGCGTCATCCAACAAGGAAGAGGGTGCTTGTCCATGAGCCGTCATTCGCATTTTACAGTATAGCGGCCCAGATCTATGGCTATGAGGCGCGCCAGATCAGTTTTCCCGGCCTCACCGTAGACCTGGATGTCATCCTTGGAAAGATAGATGAAACCATCAGGATCGTTTTCCTGAATAATCCCAATAATCCAACAGGAACGATTTTCGAAGACGGAGCGTTCAAATCGTTTCTCGACAGACTGCCGCCTGAGGTGCTGGTGGTGGTGGACGAAGCGTACGCGGAGTTTGCCACGAGCAAGAAGTTTCCGAAATCGATGGCGTACGTACGACAGTACCCGGTGCTCGTGCTCCGGACGTTTTCCAAGGCGTATGGGCTGGCAGGCTTGAGGGTCGGCTACGGCGTCGCAGATGCATTGATCGCTTCCTTTGTGGAGCGAACAAAGCAGCCTT
The DNA here is from genome assembly GCA_035315185.1 of Syntrophorhabdales bacterium. Taxonomy (GTDB): domain Bacteria; phylum Desulfobacterota; class Syntrophorhabdia; order Syntrophorhabdales; family WCHB1-27; genus JADGQN01. The sequence continues at coordinate 28,966 of DATFYE010000075.1, forward strand.
TCAGCGTCAACATGATGGCCCTCATTGCCGCGAAGGCGGCGTTGAGCGACGAAAAATACGTGGCGAACGTGCTGGAGAGCAACATACGTGGAAGGGATTTCTTTTACGGTCTCTTTGCGGAGCTCGGTCTTTCCTTCATCCAGACAGAGGCCAATTTCGTTCTCGTGCACGTGGGCCCTGACGCGGAAAATCTAACCAAGAAACTGTTTGAGAAGAAGATTCTCGTGCGATGGATGGGTGCCTACGAACTGCCGGAGTATATCCGTGTGACCATAGGGACAATGGAAGAGAACAAAATCTTCGCAAGCGGATTGAGGGGTCTACTGAAGTGAGAAAGCGACCCGTGATAACCGTTGACGGACCGAGCGGTGCCGGGAAAAGCACGGTGGCAAAGGCGCTTGCGTCAGTACTCGGTTACGAGTACATGGATACCGGTGCAATGTACAGGGCGGTAGCTTACGCTTTCTCCAGAGAAAAGGAGAAGCCGGATATTGAGCCGTTCCTGCAGGGTCTTGCGCTCAGGTTTATTTTTGGCAAGGGAACGCAAGTCTTCCTGGACGGGGAAGATATCTCGCAGAGGATACGGACGCCGGAAATCTCTATGCTGGCATCAGCACTCTCCCAAGACTACCGCGTAAGAAGATATCTCACCGCCATGCAGCGTGAATTGGGGAAAGACGGCGGTTTCGTGCTCGAAGGACGAGACACAGGTTCTGTTGTCTTCCCAGATGCAGAAGTGAAGTTCTACCTCGATGCAGACGTCGAAGTACGCGCTCGGCGACGCCATCTCGAACTGGGTGACGACCGACCGGGTAGTGCTGCCGGCGATGCGGTGGAAAGAGTAAAGAAGGAGATCGAAAAGAGGGATAGGGACGATTCGGAACGGGAGCACGCTCCCCTGATCCGGCCCCAAGGGGCACACTATGTTGATACCACGCTCCTTGACATTGAGGGTGTGGTGGAAATCCTGAAGCAGCATGTGGAGCAGACTCTGCGATGATGCAAGTGCTCAAGACAGATCAGATTGGTTTCTGCTTCGGTGTGAAGAGGGCTATTTCAAAAGCGTTGAATGAACTCAAAAAGAGGGGAGAACATATTCACACGCTGGGACCGCTTGTCCACAACCCTCAGGTGGTATCTTCACTCGAGGAGAAAGGTATCATCCCCATTGAAGACGTTCGCAACATTGAGAAAGGGGTGATCTGCTACAGGTCCCATGGCATTCAAAAGGAAGAGGAGGAGAAGATCCGCAAGAAAAAACTCGTCATCATAGATGCGGTCTGCCCCTTCGTGAAGAAAGTGCGGACCCGCGCTCTTTACCTGAAGAAGCAAGGATATACGGTTGTCATTGTAGGGGACGAGAAACATCCCGAGGTGAAGAGCGTGTTGAGTTATTTGGATAATGATGGTATTGTAATGCAATATCCGCGCCCCATTGAAGCCAAGAAAGTTGGAGTAGTCTGTCAGACCACCCAGGATATTGAGACGCTGAAAAAGGTAGTCGAGGGCTTGATGGATCAGGCGGAAGAGGTGAGAGTCTATAATACGATTTGTGAAAGCACGTTTTTGAGAAAGAAACAGGCGGTTGATCTTGCGGGGCGGGTGGACGCAATGCTGGTGGTGGGCGGTAAGTCGAGTTCCAACACGACGAAACTCTATCGCATGGTTAAGAAGGTGCAGCCCAACAGTCATCATATCGAGACGGAGGACGAGATAAAGCCGGCATGGTTCTCCAATATAAAAAGAGTGGGTATCACCGGGGGGACGTCAACCCCTGATTTTATGATAGAAAGAGTGGAGAGGCTCGTAAAAAATCTTTAGGGGGAAGGGCATGGTCGAGACTGCTGACACCGGCACACAGAGCGAGAGAACCGAAGAGGAGATGAAGGAACTCTACGAAACCTCGATGAAGACCCTCCAGGAAGGGAATATTCATAAAGGCAGGGTGATCAATATTGTCAATGACAGCGTGATCGTGGATGTAGGTTTGAAATCAGAGGGCAAGCTTGCCATGAATGAGGCTGTCGACAAGTCAGGCAACCTGATTCTACAGGTCGGTGATGAAGTTGAGGTCATGGTGGTCGGCAGGGAAGAGAAGGATGGTCTTCTTGTCCTCTCAAAGCAGCGGGTCGACACTATACGGTTATGGCAGAACATCGACAAGTCGCTCGAAGAAGGGCTGGCTCTGGATGGAACCGTGATCTCTGAGGTAAAAGGCGGCTTCCTGGTAGACATAGGCGTCAACGCCTTTCTTCCCATATCGCAGGTTGATCTCAAGCCGGTGAAAAACCCTGCTTCCTTTGTGGGAAGACATCTCAAGTTTAAGGTCATCAAGGTTAACAAGAAGAAAGATAACGTGATTGTCTCGCGAAGACAGCTCCTTGAAGAGGAACGGGATCGCAAGAGAAAAGAGTTCTGGAAAAACGTGAAAGAGGGCCAGGTGCTCTATGGATTTGTCAAGAGCATCACCGACTACGGTGCCTTTGTGGACCTTGGTGGGGCTGACGGATTCCTCTACATTAACGATATAACATGGGGCAGGATCAACCATCCCAAAGAGTACCTGAAACTTGGCGATGAAATTAAGGTTAAGGTGGTCGGTATCGATGAAGAGAAGAGAAAGGTCTCGGTGGGCGTAAAGCAGCTCAAGGGTGATCCGTGGCTTAAGGTTGAAGAACGATACCCGGTTGGGAGCAGGGTACGGGGCAAGGCGGTTGGAGTGGTCGACTACGGTGTTTTTGTGGAGCTTGAGGCGGGTCTGGAAGGCCTCCTCCACGTCAGTGAGATGAGCTGGGATAAGAAGTTGAAGAACCCCGGCAAGGTGGTATCGAGGGGCGATATCCTTGAGCTGCAGGTACTCGACATTGATACGGAGAAGAAGAGAATCTCATTGGGCATGAAACAGTTGCTTCCCGATCCCTGGAAAGAACTCGCCCAGAAGTATCCCTCCGGCTCCGTTGTAGAGGGCAAGGTGAAGAACCTTACCGACTTCGGTCTTTTTGTTGGTATTGAAGATGGTATCGATGGACTGGTACACGTCTCCGAACTCTCCTGGTCCAGGAGAAGGGGGATCTCTCCGGATAGCTTCAAGAAGGGGGCACCGATAGAGGCTATGGTTCTTAATATCGACCCTGAGCAGCGAAAGTTTTCTTTGAGTCTGAAGCGGCTTAAGCAAGATCCCTGGAAGGGGTTGCTGGAGCGCTACCGGGTGGGGGATGTAATTGAAGGCTTCGTTACCAGTATCACCGATTTCGGCGTGTTTGTCGAAATTGAGGAGGGCATCGAGGGCCTCATACACCTATCCGAGCTCGATACGACAAAGGGGAAGCAGCCTTCGGAAATTTTTACCATGGATGAGAAGGTGCGGGCCGTCGTTATCCATGTGGACGAAAGGGAAAAGCGTATCGGCCTCTCTGTGAAAGCACTGAAAAAGATGGAAGAGAAGAAGGAAGCAGACGACTTCTCGGTTAAGGAGGAGCCTCACGGTGCCCTGGCAACGCTTGGCGATTTTCTCGTGCCCGCGATAATCAAAAACAACCACGATAAAGAGACATAGGGGGGCGCATGCCAATCAAGAAGGAATTGCTCGATATCCTATGCTGTCCTCAGTGCAAGGGTGACATACGGCTCAATAGCACCGGAGACGGTCTAATCTGCGACAAGTGCAAACTTCTTTACCGGATACAGGATGATATTCCGGTGATGCTCATAGATGAAGCTACGCCTCTCAAAGAGTAGGCCGGTCAAAGAGCAGCCCGTGTGCTGGTAGACCTTTTTTTACTCCTCGCCATTAAGCTTTTTCAACAATTTCTCCGTATCCTTCCCGAAACTTTAGCGGCTGGTGTTGGCGCGTTTCTCGGCAGAGCGACACTGAGACTTCTCAGCCGACGAAGAGAGGTTGCGCTGGCCAATGTGAGAAAGATTGTCAAAGGCATCCCGGAAGCGCAGGCGAAGGACGTGGTGCGCTCCTGCTTTGAGAAACTTGGAATCAACTTTGTCGAACTGCTCCTGATCCCGTATCTTCCCAAGGAAGATTTCCCAAAACGCTTCCACATGGAGAACGTGCACTTTGTGGAGAAGGCAACGAGCCTCAATAAAGGTATATTGGCTCTGGTATTCCATTACGGTAACTGGGAAATCATGGGTATCGCTTCGTTTCTGCTGAAGCGGGAGGTCATAACGCTGGCCCGGCCTCTTAAAGGACAAAAATTCCTGCAGGGTTTTATAAACCATTTGCGCGCTGCCACGGGTCTCACGGTCATCCCCAACCAGGACACAGCAAGAGATGCGATGAAATACTTGAGAGAGGGCAGGATTGTTGCCATCCTTGGAGACCAGAGGGAGAAGAGGTCAAAGGGTGTGTATGTGGAACTGTTCGGCGAGAAGGTCCCCACGTCGAAAGGTATAGTGATGCTCGCCATGAGGACTGGTTCGCCGGTTATTCCCGTGTACCTGAGACGCGGGGGATTCTTAAGATACACGATCGTCTTTTGCGAGCCGATCGAGATGGAGAGAAAAGGGAATGTCGAAGAGCTTATTTACAAGAACACCCGGAAGATAAATGCGTTTCTGGAGGGGCTGATAGCAACTCATCCAGACGAGTGGTTTCTAGTCCATCGACGCTGGGGCCGCGACGCGTACTAAATGCTGGGCTGTTTTTCGCGCCTTCCTGCGTTGCCTTCGTCGTCGTGGTATCCTCAACGTACACAATGTACGCCTCCGGTCCACTCCTCCTTGTCGCCTTTTCATGCATCGAAATCTAGCCCAGCATTAAGATAGCGACGGTCAGGCACAAGGCACGCCTGTGTGCCCCACGGCTCGCAGCGCCTAGCATCTGAAGACTTTTACTCGCCGTCCATCGACCCCTTGCACATTGGTCTGCGTGTTAGGATGCGGGCTATGGCCAAGTCAGAAAAGTCAAAGTCTAAAAATGGGATAAATCGCTTCTGGAGATGCCTGATTCCCTTTGGTTCCAAGCGCCATTCCGGTCGCGAGTACACCTACTTATCCTCGCATCGGCCTTCCGTGGTAAAGTCAATATTACGCACTGTAACATTAGGCTACTGGGATAAGGAGAGATTGGATTTCAGTAGTCTCTGTTTTGTTTGCATCTACTTAAGGGGGTATGTTCCCGATAACCGAGGGGAGAGATTACGGTCCTTAAGAGAGCGGTGCGCCCTTGGAACCTGTCCCCATGTCTGGCCGCCATCTCGATTGCTCGTGCCGGGACTGCGCCGATTACCGAGCACTCAATCCGAGCTTGAATCTACACGATACTCCGGTCCCAGTAGCGCAGGGGTAATACACAGCAATTGCTCGAGCCCGGCAGCTAAAGGTGCAGTTCTCGGTGTTCGAGCAACTGTTTCCGTTACTGTCATAGCAGAGATCCCGGACCCGCAGAGCGGAGCCCAGACCGTCGGGCTGCATCGTCAAGCCCCTGCGTCATAACTGAGCAGGTCCCGGTATTAGCCCAACACTTGGGCGGCTCTCCTACCGATCCCGCAGACGCGTCCCCGAGACCTGTGACCACTGCATGGCGTCCCCTGCGATGTCGATCCTTTTGAATAGAGATTGATCAGCCTAGGGGACCTTACTTGGCTATGAACACTTCAAAAGCGTCGGATTAGTTTACAAACTACAACTATTTAGGTAACGTATTAAAATATATCGGTTTTGATCATTTTTGTTCTTCTGATCCAGCAAACTTTGTCGGATTTCTTTACGAATATTCCTTTCATAATGGCCTCGTATTTTAGAAATAGCTTATGATATCAATTAAATATACGTGTGGCATGAAGCTTGCTCACTGATAATCGGCGAAAAACGACTTGAGGAGGTTTGCTATGAAGAGATATTTTGTTACCCTGTTTTTCTTATCACTTCTTTTGGCCACATCTAGCTTGGCATTGGCCACACCAGCCTTTAATTTCACAACAGCAGCTAATAACTCTACTGACGGTACTTGGGAATTTGGGATTGATTTTACCGTTAATTCGCCTGTTACAGTAGATGCTTTGGAATATTATGTTGGTGGCGGAATAACTCAAGCTCATGCTGTTGGATTGTTTAATTCTTCCGGTACACTATTAGCTTCTACCACTATCAATACTTCTAGTCCGGTATCTGGATTCTGGGGCGTTGAAAACATTACACCGATAACACTATCAACAGGAACTTATCAACTAGTTGGTATAAGTGGCTCCGATAATTATACTTGGAATGATATAGGATTCACTGTCAATTCAAATTTAACTTATCTGGGAGATACATATAATTCTGGAACGACTTTGCAATACCAGACCCCAGGGTTTCATAATGACGCAACTGACGGTTTCTGGGGCCCCAACATGGATATCACTTCAACGACTTCTGTTCCTGAACCCACCGCCCTGTTACTTCTCGGCTTCAGCCTTGTTGGACTGGCAGGAGTGAGGAAGAAGTTTAAGAATTAAATAAAATCCAGATGGAAATAGGAAGGCAGGGTCGATTGGCTCTGCCTTTTTTATTTCGCACGATAACAATTACCGATCGTAATCTACTACTTTTCGAGAAAACTGCATTGTGCGGACTTCAGGAAGGACTAATGGCGGCCGCGAGCACCCTTCCTTTCACTACAACGCCACATAAACGTGACGTCAAAAGGGTGGTGGCAGCAGTTTTAGGGACGCTGTTTCTTGCGTTGCATGGCTTTATCTCTACCTTTGCTGGGGCTATGCTCAGGTTCTGACGCGGGAGTTTTGCGCGGCTTGTGCTTGCCGATGGAGTACTTTCCTTGGGCCTCGCGGAGTGAGGCGGCGCCGTGAAGGTCGTGAGTGGATTGGAGAAATTCCAGGTCGATCGTGGAATGGTAATCATTACCACCGGTAGTTGTGCATTTCAAGCGAAATCTGAAAAGCTGTCAACGCAAAGTAGAAATGTCCTACTCTTAGCAAAGTAGAAATGTCCGGTATGCACTCCATCATCTGTTTCTGCCCTTGGACCATCATGAGACCTCCGTCGCCGCACGGTGCTCTTTTTCTTTCGATGTTTTGAACCA
>DATFYE010000076.1:0-6140 GCA_035315185.1 Syntrophorhabdales bacterium
CCTCGGCATCGGAGGCTTCAACGCGGGCTATGCTGGCCGACAGTACTCGTTCCAGGTCAGTGCGGCCAGTACCTGTTCATGGAACGCCTCAGCGAGCGCGCCCTGGATCACCTTTAACTCCGGAGCAACGGGCAAAGGAAACGGGACCGTTATCTTTACGACCAATACCAATACAGGTAGTGCACGTACGGGTACGATCAGCATCAACGGCAGTAGCTTGTTCGTGAACCAGGCGGGTTCCACCACCTGTACGTATACGATCAGCCCTACCTCTCAGAACTTCACTACGGCGACCAGCGGTACCGGCACGGTCAATGTGATCGCCGGCTCAGGCTGCGCCTGGACAGCAACGAGTAGTGCAGGCTGGATCACCATCAACTCCGGGTCAAGTGGCTCAGGCAACGGGACGGTCGGTTACTCTGTCGCAGCCAATACCGGATCCTCTCGTACCGGTACCATGATCATAGCCGGTCAAACCTTCACCGTCACGCAGGCAGGGGCGGCTACGTGCAGCTATACGCTCAGTTCCACCTCTCAGAACTTCAGTACTACCGGCGGGTCAGGTACGGTGAATGTGACCGCTGCTGCAGGGTGTTCGTGGACTGCGGCTAGTAATGTGAACTGGCTTACGGTCACCCCGGGGATCGGTGGTTCAGGGAATGGATCGGTCAGCTACTCGGTAGCAGCTAACGCCGGCATTGCACGGACCGGCACGCTCACCATTGCAAACCAGACCTTTACGGTGAGTCAGGATGGGACGAGTCCCACCTGTTCGGTCTACCTCAGCGCGGGAGGCTTTAACTTCGGCTACCTCTCCCGACAGGGATCGTTCCTGGTACAGGCCGCCACCGGCTGTTCCTGGAGTGCCTCAACGAACGTACCCTGGATCACGTTTAACTCCGGAGCAACGGGTAAGGGGAACGGGACCGTTGTCTTTACCATTGATACCAACACGAGTGCTGCCCGTACGGGTACGATCAGCGTGAATGGCGTCAACGTAACCGTGAACGAGCAAGCGCACCCATGAGGCGGAAGGGAAGTTGCAGAAGTAGACGTGATCACGAAAAGGAGGCATGAACGAGCACACAGACTTATGTAGCTGGATAGTAGCTCAGAAGGGCGGGTGGGTATCCCATCCGCCCTTTTGCTTTTCTAATACCTGTTCCCTCCATTGACCCTCGGCCTTGCCGTTTAGCCTCACACGTGCGGCCTGCCCCCGGTCGCAAGGCCGCAGTGGAAAGTCCAATCCGTAGGAGTATTGAACCATCGCGCAGATAGTGCTATAGAAGATGGTTACTATGATCATAAGTGCCAGCAGGCGGACCGATATTCCTGCCCTTTACCCGGAATGGTTCATGAACCGAATTCGGGAGGGATATCTTTTCGTCCAGAATCCTTTCAACGCGCGGCAGCTTAGACGGATTGATCTTTCACCTGATAACGTCGACGTTATCGTCTTTTGGAGCAAAAATCCGCGGCCGATGGTAGGATACCTTGATGAACTCGACGACCGTGGGTACCGATACTACTTCCAGTTCACGCTCACCGCTTACCCGAAGCTCCTGGAGCCCTCTGTTCCGCCGATGCATGAATTACTGGCTACCTTCAAGACGTTGAGCGCTAAGATTGGCGCGGAGAAAGTGGTATGGCGGTTTGATCCCATTACACTGTCGGATGTGACTCCCGAACAGGCGATCATAGATAATTTCGAGCGGTTGGCCCGAGAGCTCCGTGGCTCAACGTCACGGGTTGTGATCAGCTTCGTGCATCTATACAAGAGCGTGATTAGGAACCTCAAGAGAATACAGAAGGAAAAGGGTGTCACGTTCTATGATAGCTCGAGAAGCGTGGAGCAGGTTCAGCGAATAGCTGCTACTCTTGCGGACATTGCGCACAAGAATTTCACAGAGATCGTGAGCTGTGCCGAAACGCTGGACCTTTCGGGCATGGGCGTAGAGCATGGCAAGTGCATCGACGACCGGCTGATAAAAGGGCTCTTCGGGATCACCGTGTCTGACAGAAAAGACAAGAACCAGCGCGAGGCGTGCCAGTGCGTGGAAAGCCAGGATATCGGACAGTATAACACGTGTACGCATGGCTGCATTTACTGCTATGCCGCTTCCAGCAACAAGCAGTCACACAACAATAGAGCCCTGCACGATCCAGAGAGCCCATTCCTGATTGGAAATGGAGGCGCGAACAAGAGTGGAGACGACAGCCATCCGGCAAACCAACCTCTTATCCACGAACTCAATCGATGATCCTCGAAAAAACCATTACTCTTTTTTGAAACGATAAAATGGACTTCTCTACCCGGAGTTTGCAGGGATAGACCTGGGCGCATGACTATGCTATGTTGATGTAGCCCACGCAACGATTACACTGCCAGTAAACGGAAGTGACCGATCGAGGCGGTGCAGGTGCTATTGAACATCGATATAAATTCCCAAGCATGACATAGGAGCGATTACGTGAGGCTCAGCCTGTCCCGCATATCTCAGCTTATTTTCCTCGCCGCCTTTCTCATCCTCTTCGTGATCACCGACTATCGAGGCCAGGATGAAATCTCCGTGGCGGTCAATAGTTTTTTCCGGGCCAATCCCCTTGTTCTCGTCAGCTTCCTTCTGGCTACGAATACGTTCACGTGGGTCTTGTTGCCAGGGCTTCTCACATTCGTCTTCTCAATAATCCTCGGGCGATTTTTCTGTGGCTGGATATGCCCTCTGGGAACCATCCTTGATCTCGTAACCGGCAAAATACGGAAAACAGCGCCTTTGATGTGGCTTAGAGGCAATTTGAAATATTATCTGCTCGCGACGCTGCTCTTCGCGGCTCTATTCCGCATGAATCTGGCCGGTCTTCTGGATCCCATCGCAGTATTGCTGCGCTTCCTGACCTTTTTCTTCTATCCTTTGACAGGATATGCTTTCCGCCAAGGCTGGGTTGGTCTTTACGATCTCCTGGGAGACAACAGAGACTATCTTGCCGGAGGCTACAGCTTCTTCAAAAGTTATCTGCTCCCTTTTCGTGAAACCTTCTACCCCTTGGCTTTCTTCTCCCTCCTTCTTTTCTTAGCCATCCTCTTTCTCGAGCGTTACGAGCGACGAAACTGGTGCAAGAACCTTTGCCCCCTGGGAAGCCTGCTCGGCCTGCTGGGTCATTTCAGTATCTTTAAGAGGCTCCCTTCCAGACTTTGTTCAGATTGTGGAGACTGCAAGGAGCACTGTCCGACAGCCTTCGACAGTGACATATTGCAGAAAAGCAACTGCATCCGCTGCCTCGACTGTTACGCCAAATGCCGCTTCAAAAGGGTCAGTTTCCGGCCTGCTATGGTCAAAAAACCAAGTCGGGTTTTCTCTCCAGCGCGCAGAGTAATACTTACGAGTGCAGTCTCTGGGTTTCTTCTCCCAAGAGTATTCGCCTTCAGGCTTCCGTTGTCTTGGTCCAGGATTTTACGGCCCCCTGGCGTTACCGGAGACGATGAGTTCTTGAAGAAATGCGTGCGCTGCGGGGAATGCATGAAGGTCTGCCCCAGAAATGCGCTCTATCCAGCCTCGTTCCAGGCAGGCCTTTACAGCCTCTTCACACCCGTGATCATTCCACGCCTCGGATACTGCGAATATAATTGCAACCTTTGCGGCCAGGTCTGCCCTACCGGCGCCATACCCAACCTTCCGCTCAAGGAAAAGAAAGCAGCCGTGATCGGTCTTGCAGTCGTCGACAAAAACCACTGTCTCCCGTATGCAAAGAAACTGAACTGCATAGTCTGCGAAGAACACTGCCCTATCCCTGAAAAGGCTATACGTTTTGAAGAAGCCGAAGAGATGGACTACACAGGGAAGAAACTGGTTCTGAAGAAACCTTACATAGTGGAGAAGCTCTGCACCGGATGCGGTATCTGCGAATACGTCTGTCCTGTAGAAGAAAAAGCCGCAGTAGAAGTATTTGCAAAACAGAAGAGGAAGGGTTGATTAGTTGATTGGTTGATTAGGTATTAAGGGTTTAGTCAACCAGTAATCAATCAACTAGTCAAACCTTTAATTAGTCAACCAGTAATCAATCAACGATCCGGCGACTACGTCGCCGGAATGCCGTGTATCGGGAACACGGTCTTTTGAAGATAAGCCACGACCCTTCGCGCCTGTTCAAAGCAGGCATCCTTCTCCGCCCCCTCAAGCACGAAAGGCGCGTCATCCAGGTTGCCTGCCTCCGCCTCCGGGCCAAACATCATTCCGCCAACACGTCCCGCATATTGGTCAACAGGCTGAAGCCCGCACAAAGCGGCCCAGGCAATGGTCCAGAGTGATGCTGTTTTAAAAACGTTGTAGCCTCCTCCTCCCAGAACCAAAAGCTTCGGTGAGAACCCCTTCATCATCTGTATCAAGCGTCTGTAACCATTACTCGTGAGATTGAGGTCTGCCAGAGGATCGTCTTTGTGGCTGTCGCCGCCGATCTGCGCTACCAGTATCTCAGGCTTGAAACGTTCCATGAGGGGCGGCACTATAGCTTCAAAGGCAAACAGATAAACCTCATCGTCCGTGTCAGCCCGAAACGGAATATTGACATTATACCCCTTGCCTTCCCCATCCCCTATTTCCTTCTCGAAGCCCGTCCCGGGATAGAATGTCTCCCCTATTTCGTGTAGTGATATCGTCAATACTTTGTCGGTGTCATAAAACGCATCCTGTACGCCGTTGCCATGATGCGCATCTATGTCAAGGTACGCAACCCTTTTCCCTTTGTCCTTGAGGTCCTCAATGGCAATGGCAATGTCATTGACATAACAGAAGCCTGAAGCATGATCCCTGGCGGCGTGATGAAGTCCTCCCACCGGATTGAAGGCCATTCTCACCCCATCATCCAGGAGCATCTGCGCTCCTTGGTAAGTTGCTCCTGCGACGTTCAGCACGAAATCGAACATACCCTTAAATATCGGGTTGTCCCCGGTGCCGATCTCTGCCCAGAGCATCTCCATGGTGAACTCGCCTGCACTCGCCTTCTTCAAGACCTCTATATATGCCCTCTCATGGAAGAGGTAGAGAAGCTCCTCGTCAATCGGTTTAGGTTGTATGATCCTTTGATTATCGTCACACCTCAGATCGAACCTGTTCAGAAGTTCGACGAAGAGTTTGGCCCTCATGGGCCTGAACGGATGGGCCTCTCCGTACTCTGTCCTGGCAAGGTCGGCAGAATAGATGAGAATATCAAGCACGTCGTCCTCTTCCATCTTCATCTATATCATACAAGTTATCGCTCATTATTGCCAAACGAAAAGACCGACTAAACGCATTTGAAACGCAGCGCTCTAAATTCCAAATTTCAGTTACCCTCCTAATGGCGCGCACAACTGGTGTTGGGAATTTGGAATTTGGGATTTGGAATTTTCGACTACCCGCATGGCACACGGGTTGCAGGTGATGCACGGGGAGGCTTATTGTGTACATACTATCTGCGCTCTATATTTGCGTTGCGCTTCAGCTTTCAATGCTCTTTCTATTTCGAAAGCTGAGCAGGTCAATGAAAAGACCGAAGTTATGGATTATGGTCGCTATTCTCCTCATGGCCATTCCATTCTCAAGTGTGGTATATCAGGTTGTAGAACCGCACAGAGCTCACATACCTCTTCCAGACCTGCTTTCGCTCGTGGGCTCCTTTCTCGCCACGCTGGTATCTCTAACCGTGGTTCCGGTGACGTACCTTATCATCCGTTCCGGTGAGAGACAGAGCGGGCGAGCCGAGGAGATCAATGCGTCTCTCGAGGCAGAGATTGCCCAGCGGAAGAGGGCTGAAGAGCAGCTTCGTGCGCTATCTTTCAGTGACGAATTGACCGGACTCTTCAACCGAAGAGGTCTCTTGACGATGGGTGATCACCAGCTCAAACTGGCCCGCCGCGCGAGGCGGCCGCTGCTTCTCATGTACGCTGACCTCGACAACATGAAACGCATAAACGACAAGTTTGGACATATCGAGGGTGATGCAGCGCTCATCGGAGCCGCCGATATCTTGAGAGAAGTCTTCCGGGAGTCGGACATCATCGCACGGATAGGCGGAGATGAGTTCGTCATTCTGGCGGTCGACAGCGACGGTGCGCAGTCTGAAGCCCTCATCAATCGTATCCACCAGAGGTGTATCCTGGCTAA
>DATFYE010000077.1:0-5659 GCA_035315185.1 Syntrophorhabdales bacterium
TCATCCGTGGATCTAAGTTTGTTGCCGCACTTTTTGTCTTGCTCCTTGGTTCTTGGCATGCAAACGTCCTTGCCGGCGGCTTCAAGACTCATATCCCACTCCCTGACGGCGGGACTCTCCCAGCTTATTGTTTCCTTCCTCAGCACGAAGTCAAGCACCAGATCCCCGGAGTAGTGGTCGGCGTTGGAGTAGGATCGCAAGTATTCGTTCAGTACCATACATACTGCCAAAACCTCGCGAACCAGGACTTTGCCGTTATCATCATAGACCCATCGAATTATCCTGAGTCGTTGTCGCCTGGACCGATAGATTGGCAAGAGGGAGTGCGATACGCGATAGGCGCGGTAGGCCAAGGTGTAGTGGCAGGGAGACTCTTTTTTACTAGTGAATGGTATTTACAATCGATTCAGGCTGCTGTCGATTATCTGTACAATTGGCCCGTGGTGGATCCAAACAGGATCGTTTTGTCCGGGTTTTCGCAGCCGGCTAATGCGGCCCTAACCTATGCTTGTAGGGACCCGAGGGTGAAGGCCATTGTGTGGAACTACGGCGGGCAGCCGTGGGTAATGCCTTATGACCCGTCAATTCTGCCGCCGGTCTTGATCTTCCACGGTTTGGACGACGACGTGTACGACGTCAAGTATGCCAAAAAGCTGGCCTCAGAATTACACAAGTACGGCCGGTACTATGAAATGTACCTTTATCCGAATCAAAAACATATGTTTAACACCTTTTTTGACCCGCGAACCGAACACCCATCCCAGAAGCCGGTGTTGGCGGACGCCTTTGGCAAGCTGATTTCCTTTCTACATAGGACACTACAGATTCCGACGAATCAGGGAGCAAAGCGCGCGGCGGGCCGCTGACGTCCGCGGATGATCGAATGGGAATACTTCGTTGTTCGGCCTGCGCAGCAGCCATACCAACTGCCATATCTTAGAAGTTAAAACAAAGCGTGAAAATCGCTGCGAGCACTTCGTTCGCTCGGACCGGCGAGACTCCGGCCCTGTTGATGCCAGGAGTTGGCACGAACCTCCCTCGCCACCTGTAACCGAATGATTATTGCCCTAGTCTATGAATCAAAATTCTTGTGCAGCTTTCAGAAATTATATAGCTCTTCCCCGTAGAGCTGAATCCATTCGCGGGTCAGTGCGTCATGAGCAGCAGCAAGGTTATCAACGCCCAGCAGTATTATAGTCCTGTCGCCGACACCGTGGGAGCTGATGCAGGAATAGATATATTCGATGTTCACACCCGCTAGTTTGAGAGGCTTCAACAGGGCATGAAGTGCCCCGGGATGGTGTGGAGCCTCGGCAGCCAGGACCTCTTTGAGTTTGGGCTCATAGCCTCCGCTCTCAAGTATGTTCACCACTCTAGTAGGATCGGTGGCGACGAAATCAAGCGTTCCTGCTCCTCCTGTGGTCCTTATGGTTAGGGCCAGAATGTTGATGCCGTTGGCTCCAAGAAGTTCATTGATCTCCGAGAGGGCGCCGGGTTTATTTTGAAGCTTGATCTCGATTTCTTTCACGGTTTTCATACAGGACCTCCAGATTGCACGAGAGCCAAGGCCGCTCTTGCAGCTTCCAAATACTTGAGTATGCGAGCTTTCAGCGTGAGGATGAAATATACTGCGATCCCTTTGCCAGGGCCTTCTGATTGATCTCGACCAGCGATTTTTTCTTGCCCTCCAGCACTGTCTCAACGGCCTGAGCAAGAGCTTTTTCGGAAACAATCCCTACTGTCGACATTACAGCTCCGAGCATGATCATATTCAGCGCGCGGTCGTTGCCCATTTCATGAGCCAGAGAGTTCGCCGGTACCCGTACAACCTTGATATCTTCCCTTGGTGGTGCACCGGATATCAAGTCACTGTTGAGAAACATTGTTCCCCCAGTCTTGACCATGTTCTGATACTTGATCATGGAGGGGTGGTTCATGGCAACTACGAACTCGGGTGAAGATGCAATGGGAGAAGCGATTTCCTCGTCCGAAACGACAACAGTACAGTTGGCGGTTCCGCCGCGTACTTCAGCGCCATAAGCGGGCAAGAACGTGACGTGTTTGTCCTCATTCATTCCCGCCACGGCCAGGACATACCCCATCATGAGGACTCCCTGGCCACCGAAGCCTGAAAACACTATCTTAAGCGACATCCTTTATCACCTTCAGCGGGAATATCTTCGTCATGGATTCATCCACCCAGCGGGCTGCATCCACGGGCGTCATCTTCCAGTTGGTGGGACAGGGTGAAAGGATCTCCACGAGAGCAAAACCTCTGTCTTCGAGCTGAACAGTGAAAGCTTTCTTTATCGCTTTCTTGGTTTTGAGAATGTTCTTGGGGCTGGTCACGGAGGTTCTCTCAATATAAACACTTCCGGCGGCCACTCCCAGCATTTCGCTGAGATCGATCGGGTTTCCGTCTCTCAACGGTGCCCTCCCACCGGGCGTTGTCGTGGTCACCTGCCCCGGCAGTGTAGTGGGGGCCATCTGACCGCCGGTCATGCCATAAATCGCATTGTTGACGAAGATGGAGGTGACTCGCTCGCCTCTGCTCGCGGCGTGAATCGTCTCAGCCGTTCCTATGGCCGCGATATCTCCATCACCCTGATAGGTGAAGACTATGCGGTCGGGAAGCATCCTCTTGATCCCCGTCGCCACTGCTGCGGCCCTTCCGTGAGGAGCCTCAGCCATGTCCACGTCGAAGTAATTGTAAGCCAGCACCGCACATCCTGCGGGGGGCACGCCAATGGTCCGTTCTCTGATCCCCAGCTCGTCTATTACCTCGGCAACCAGGCGGTGTATGATGCTGTGACCGCATCCCGGACAGTAATGAAACGGGGTCTCTTTCAGAGACTCAGGTCTGGAAAATACTTTCTTCACTTAAATCACTCCCTCTCCGGCTTTGCCTCGGCGCCTCACATCAAGCCGACCCGAGATTCGTGTAACCTTGGGCCTGCCATGAACGAGACCCGCCTCCCTCGAAAGATGCCTTTCTATGATAAGCGCTCGATAACACCCGCGCTATTTCCTCAGGAGTGGCTACCACGCCTCCAGGCCGACCATAGAAGGAGACCTCACACCGTCCTTCCACTGCCAGCCTCACGTCTTCGACCATCTGGCCGGTGCTCATCTCGAACACCACCATCTGGTCGATGTGTCGGCTGAGTGTAGCCAAACGAGCCGAGGGGAAGGGCCAGAGAGTTTTCGGCCTGAAAAGCCCTACTTTAAGCCCGGTTTCCCTCAACCTGTGAACCCCTCCCTTTGCAATACGAGCGGCAGTGCCGTAGGCAACGACAATCAACTCCGCATCATCAACCAGGTACATCTCCTGATCTGCAAGCTCCCTGCTGATCATCTCGTATTTTCTGGCCAGCCGCCAATTAAGCTCTTCCTCCAAGGCCGTGTCCAGCCAGAGAGATCGTATGACCCGGCTGGGCCTTCCTTTGGCACCATCGAGAATCCAATCCTTACGGGGTAATGATTTAACAGCCAGAGGCTCGGGAAATTCCACCGGCTCCATCATCTGTCCCATCATGCCATCGCCCAGAATCATTACCGGTGTACGATAATGGTCTGCCAAATCAAAAGCTTGCCGAGTCATGTCCGCGATTTCCTGACCGTACGCGGGGGCAAGGACTATTAGACGGTAATCGCCGTGGCCGCCTCCCTTGGTGGCCTGGAAGTAGTCTCCTTGCGCGGGTGCGATGTTGCCGAGACCAGGTCCGCCTCGCATCATATTCACTATCACTGCCGGAAGCTCCATAGCAGCAATGTACGAGATCCCCTCCTGCTTCAGGCTTATACCCGGGCTGGATGAGGAGGTCATAACCCTTGCTCCGGCAATGCTTGCGCCCATCACCATATTGATGGAAGCCACCTCGCTTTCTGCCTGAACGAACACTGCATCGTCCATCTTCGCGAAAGCCGCGGCCATATATTCCGGGAGTTCATTTTGAGGGGTGATGGGATAACCGAAATATGCCCGACAGCCAGCACGAACGGCTGCCTCTCCCAACACGTGAGTTCCCCGCATGAGGACTTTGCCGGCCATGTTATCCTTCTTTCTCTTGGTCTTTGTCTTTCGATTCGTCCTTGGTCTCACGATAGACTTCTATGGCTACATCCGGACAGCAGACCGCGCAAAGAGCGCATCCTGTGCATTCGATCTTATCTGGATCGGGCGCCATAGCTTCCTGGAAGCAGGCTGGATAATACCCTTTGGTGTTTAATCTGTCGGAAATTTCTATTTGCTTTTTCGGGCAAACGGCTACGCACAGTCCGCAGCCTTTGCACCGTTCCTCATCGATTTCAATGCGGCCTTTCACTGTTATTCTCCCTTGTTGGCCTAGGTAAAAAGATAGGTTAACGCCCTACAATTTCCATGTCAATAGAAAAGCAACCCGCCCTGGGGCCGGATTAGTCTCCTGATGTGGATTCGATGGAGGCTATCCAGTAGTCAAGGAAACTCTTGAAAAGTGGATTCTTAGTGAGGTCAATAGAATTGCGGTATAGTTCCAGTGCCTTGTCGGTTCGACCCACGTCCAGGTACGTGATACCCGTCATGACCACGGACGGCACATAGTCGGGATCCAGTTCTGTTGACATGGCGTAGTTCAACATAGCAGGGTCACCAGAGGCTTCCCCAATAAAGTGGCCTCCATAGGAGGCGTAGGCAAAAGCCGGTGAAAATTCTCGGGCTTTGTGCCAGTCCAGAATGCCTCTAAGCACATGCCCGCTGAGGATATACGCACTACCCCGGTTGATATAGGCGGCGTAAGATTTGGGATTCTTCCGGATCGCTCTTGACCACGAGCGTACGGCACGATCTAACTGTCCTGATCGAGCAGCAATCAGGCCTTGCTCGATATCCTCTGAAGCGGTGCTATCAGCGGGGACAAAGACGAGGCTCGAACAGGTAATTATCAGAACTGCAGCGATCTTAGTAATGGTGCGAAGCATTGGAATTTCGTTCCGTACATCTTTCCGGTGGCGGAGACTTACTCTCTGTAACTTCGAGCAAATCGAGCCCTTGTGATACTCTCAGCTTTTCGACTTAACCTCTTTATGTTAACACAGAGTCTTCGCATCGATCAAGAATAGGGCAAAACATTTGGAAAAAGCAGATATTACGTTGACATTTCGATTATCATTGTGTTACGATAAAGAACCCTGAAAAAACAGGGCTGATGCAAGGTCGAGAGCCCGGCAATTCACCTGGATGCAGATTTGAAAGCCGGGCTTTCGTTTGTACCGAATGCCGCGGGGAGGAGCTTCAACATGCCGGTATCAACAAAGATAGTTGAATTTGGGAAAAAGTCGTCCTGGATCAGGAAGATGTTTGAGGAAGGTGCACGTCTGAAAAAGGAGCACGGCCCGCAGAATGTCTTTGATTTTAGCCTCGGGAACCCCAACCTCGACCCCGCCGATGCGGTGAAGAACGCAATGGTGAAAGCTGCTAAGGACGATACCAGCGGTGTGCACGGGTACATGCCCAATGCAGGATTGCCCGCCACCCGAGCTGCTGTCGCTCAGAAGATTAGGGAAGACGAAGGCATCGCTATTGACGAGAACCACGTGGTGATGACTGTAGGGGCTGGCGGCGCCTTAAATGTGATCTTCAAGACGATTTTGAATCCCGGAGACGAGGTTATTGTCCCTA
>DATFYE010000078.1:0-14307 GCA_035315185.1 Syntrophorhabdales bacterium
CTGAATAAAATCGATGTCTTTCGGGTATCCTCCCGCACTCACTATGGCTACATCCGCCTTCTCCTTGACCTCGACGCCAAAGTGCGCCCCATACCAGTCGCAGCCCGCCCTATGAGCTCCTCTGACATCTCCCGCAAAGAGATTAAGAAAGCGTTTCTCGTCATCGACAACGGTATTGATCAGGAAGAGAGGTACAGGCACGAGCTCCAGCGCAGCCATCAGTTCCTCCTGCATCGGGTTCCCATCGAGGATGCCCGGCCTCACCCTTGAGTGTTTACCCGGGCGGTCAGGAAGGAAAACTTTCTTGTGTACCCCCAGTAGCGTGTCGTAGCCTGATATCCCGGGGAATAGGGCTTTGCGGCCGCCACCGTATCCCGCGAGATAATGGAAGCTTATCGACCCTAATAGAATCGCGCCTTTTGTCTTGAGGAGGGCCGAGTTTACGCGTATCTCGAGGCCCGAAGGTGTGCGTCCCAGCAATGCCAGCCCCGATGCGTCGAAACAGTCGTGATCAAGACATGGAACCTTCTCGTACACCTGATCGGAAACGATACTTCTTTTTTCTGCTTCTGTCTGTTTTCGATGATTCCCCAGAGCATAAATGATCTCGACATTGCAGTTTGCAAGATATCTATCGCAGAGCAGGGGGAGAAGGAATTCCGCACCCATGTATCGCGTCGTGTCGGGAACGATGAGGAGTATATCCTGACCGGGCAGCCATTCCTGCAAAGGCTTTTCACCCACAGGCGAGGAAAGAGCTGTTGCGAGCGCCGCCTCAAGAGGCTGGTGTGGCGGATGTAGAGGCTCCAGGACAAGGCGCTGCCAGTTTTTCGGCAGGTCCAGGGGGATCACCCCTTTGCCGCATTTTAGAGTATGTGCCTTATTCATCGTATGCTGTAGAAGACTTCCTTACCTCCAAAAATTGCGGTCTCTCCCAGTTCTTCTTCAATTCGAAGCAACTGGTTATACTTGGCAATCCGTTCGCTCCGCGACGCGGAACCTGTCTTGATCTGGCCTGCGTTTGTTGCAACGGCCAGGTCTGCGATGAAGGTGTCCTCGGTTTCACCCGACCTGTGAGAGATGACGCAGGTATAGCCTGCCCGTTTCGCGATCTCGATGGTTGTTAGGGTCTCAGTCACGGTGCCGATCTGGTTTAATTTGATCAGGATACTGTTTGCAACCCCATTCTTGATGCCTTCCATCAGTATCTTGGGATTTGTGACAAAGATATCATCCCCAACCACCTGAATCTTAGACGAGCACTTTTTGGTCATCAGCTGCCAACCTTCCCAATCGCCCTCTGCCAGGCCGTCTTCGATAGAGATGATCGGGTAATTCTTTATGAGGGACTGATAGAAATTGATCAGCTCTTCGGACTTCAATGTTTTGCCGTCTATCTTGTATTTGCGCGCTTTGAAGAGCTCACTTGCTGCTGTGTCCAGCGCGAGCAAAATGTCCTCTCCCGGTTTGTAGCCTGCCTTTTCGATGGCGACGAGGAGAAGATCGAGTGCCTCTTTTGTTGAGGCTATCTGGGGCGCGAATCCACCCTCATCTCCCACGCCTGTCACATGGCCCTTCTCTTTAAGAACCGCTTTGAGCGAATGGAATACCTCGGCACCCATACGCAACGCCTCCTTGAAACAATCAGCGCCAGCCGGCACGATCATGAATTCCTGGACATCGAGAGGGTTCTGGGCGTGGGCACCACCGTTGATCACATTCATGAGAGGTACGGGCAGTTCCCGTGCGCGTACCCCGCCGAGATACTGGTAGAGTGGCAGGCCGAAGTATTCTGCCGCAGCCCTTGCAACCGCCATAGAGACACCAAGCATCGCATTCGCCCCGAGCTTGCTCTTATTATCCGTGCAATCGAGCTTTATCATCAGATCATCGATATAAGCCTGCTCTGCGACGTCAAGCCCTTCGATTTCCTTCGCTATGATGTCGTTCACATTTTTGACTGCGTTCATGACGCCCTTGCCTTTGTAACGTTTTGCGTCGTTGTCTCGCAGTTCGAGCGCTTCCCTCTCACCGGTGGATGCTCCTGAGGGCACGATTGCTCGTCCCATTTCACCGCTTTCGAGCACAACCTCAACCTCAACGGTTGGATTTCCTCTGCTATCCAATACCTCGCGCGCGAAGACTTCATAAATGGTGGACATGGGACCCTCCTTTCAGTTTACGCTGGGTGACGATTTGGTAATGCTCTCTACATTGTTGAACATAGCACACGCGCAGGAGGGGGTCAATGGGTTATGTGCTAAAGAAACTTGTGGCTTTGTCCGAAAAGATTTAAAATAATAATGTAATGCATCGGAGGTGGAAGGATTGAAATCGTACGTCTGGTTGTCTATTCTGGTTGTTGGCGTGATCTGGCTGAGTGCGGGTGTCCACGCGATGGGTGCTGGCAACACGAGCGAGGAGGGTACAGGGGTGGTGATTCTCCACAAACAGGATAATGGGCGAGAACTGCAGGTAAAGTCTGGCGATGTCATCCAGGTGGAGCTGGCTGGAGCCGGTGCGACAGGCTACTGGTGGTATGTGGCCGGTGTGGATTCAGCGCGCATAGAACTCGTATCTGAAGAGACGAGCCCTTTGTCGTCAGATAAAAAGCTCCTCGGTGGACCCGTGACCGGCGTATGGCGCTTCAAGGCAAAAGAGCCGGGCAAGACCAACCTCACGATGAAGTATTACCGCGTCTGGGAAGGGCCTGAAAAGGCCGTGGACCAATTCTCGGTTACTTTGAATATCTTGTAGTTCAACAGAGTATCTTATTAGAAATAGTTTTTTTCGACCATTCCTTCTTCTCCCCATCCGTAGGTTTCGAAACAAAGGGGGCGGCGGTCTCATGCCGCCCCAAAACTTGTTCCATTTGTTCAATTGGTTTTATTCGTTCCATTGGTTCGAACGAATCAAACCAATGAAACTAATCAAACCTAATTGAATAAAACTCTTCAACCTTATCTGATCTGCCTTTTTTTGACGACCCCTTTTATCGTATACTGTTACGCGCGTGACCGATTTTCGCCGGAAGCGGTACAATCAGCCGGTGCGTGAGCGTACGCGAAGGAGGATATATGCGATCTGATAAAATGAAGAAAGGGATTGAAAAGGCGCCGCACCGCTCACTTTTCAAAGCCATGGGTTGTATTACAGAGGAGCTGGAGCGGCCCATCATCGGGATAGCGAACTCCGCCAACGAGCTGATACCAGGCCATATTCACCTTGACAAAGTCTGCCGTGCGGTAAAAGACGGCGTATATCTTGCCGGCGGGACGCCTATGGAGTTTTCGACGATTGGTATCTGCGACGGCATTGCCATGAATCACGAGGGCATGAAGTACTCGCTTGGCTCAAGGGAATTGATCGCCGACTCTGTTGAAGTGATGGCCAAGGCATACCCTTTTGACGGTCTCGTCCTCATACCCAACTGTGACAAGATCATCCCTGGCATGATGATGGCAGCGCTTCGCCTCAATATACCTGCCATTGTTGTGAGCGGTGGGCCCATGCTTGCCGGCAAGTTCAAAGGAAAGCCGGTTGATCTCATCTCGGTCTTCGAAGGTGTAGGCAAAGTTGCAGGCGGACTCATGACAGAGGCAGAACTTTCAGAGCTGGAGGAATGCGCATGCCCCGGCGCAGGCTCTTGCGCAGGCATGTTTACGGCAAATTCGATGAACTGCCTGACCGAAGCCCTCGGTCTCGGCCTCGTGGGCAACGGCACTATTCCCGCGGTATACGCCGGCAGGATAAGGCTTGCCAAGCGAGCGGGAAAGAGAATCGTTGAACTGGTGAAGGAGAACGTCAAACCGAGAGATATAGCAACCCTTGATGCGTTCAAGAATGCCATCACAGTCGACATGGCCTTTGGCGGCTCTTCCAACACTGCTTTGCATCTGCCCGCGATTGCCCACGAGGCAGGTATCCGGCTGCCGCTCACCTTATTCGACGAGATTTCGGAAAAAACGCCGCATCTTTGCAACATGAGTCCTGCAGGCCCGCATCATCTGGAGGATCTGAACGAGGCCGGTGGTGTATATGCGATCATGAAGGAGCTCTCACGGAAGAACCTGATCAGACAAGCTTGTAAGACGGTTGCGGGGAAAAAAGTGGGCGAGATTCTCAGGGGTGTTGAAGTCCTCGATCATAGCGTGATCCGGCCGATTGGAAATGCGTATCATCAGAAAGGAGGTCTCGCTGTTCTGTTCGGAAGCCTTGCTCCTCAAGGTGCTATTATAAAGACGGCAGGGGTGCCCGATGACATGCGCACGTTCAAGGGGAGAGCAAGAGTGTTCGAAAGCGAGGAAGAAACGGTTGCGGCGATCATGAAGGGAAAAATAAGAGAAGGGGACGCGGTAATCGTGCGTTATGAGGGGCCGAAGGGTGGGCCCGGCATGAGGGAGATGCTCACGCCTACGAGTGTTCTGGTTGGTCGAGGGCTTGACAAAGGTGTTGCCTTGATCACTGACGGTCGGTTCTCCGGCGGTACCCGCGGCCTCTGCATCGGACACGTTAGCCCTGAAGCGGCGGAGGGTGGGCCGATTGCTCATGTTCGAAACGGAGACATCATTGAAATCGATCTCAACAAGAAGAGTATAAATCTCGTTTTAACAAAACAAGAGATGAAGAAGAGACAGGCCGCGTGGAAACGGCCTGAGCCTAACATCAAAGAAGGCTACATGGCCCGCTACGCAAAGCAGGTGACCGGCGCGGCAAGTGGAGCGATCTTCAAGTGATCAGTGATCAGTGAGCGGTGAACAGTGAACCGCAAAGGGCCGAAGCCTTGTGGTCTTATGGATGGAACGGATGGATGGCAGGATCATTGAAGAGATAACGAAGATAGTGGGAAAAGAAAATGTGTTGTCGTCCGTTGAGGATCGGAAGTGCTACTCGTACGACGGAAGGGTCGACGGCGGTCTTCCGGATCTGATCGTCTTCCCCTCGTCAGCTGAAGACGTATCACGCATCCTCGTGCTGGCAAATAAGCACCGTTTCCCGGTCATTCCCAGAGGTCAGGGCTCCGGCCTCACGGGGGGCTCTGTGCCTGTCGTGGGCGGCGTGGTGCTTGTCTTCACGCGAATGAACCGCATTCTGGAGATCGACACGGAGAATCTCATTACCGTGGTGGAGCCCGGCGTGATCACCTTTATACTGCAAGAAGAGGTCGCAAAGAAAGGCCTTTTTTATCCCCCTGACCCGTCATCCTACAAGTATTCGAGCATCGGCGGCAATGTTGCGGAATGTGCGGGCGGTCCGAATTCCTTCAAGTACGGAGTTACGCGCGATTACGTGCTCGGCCTTGAGGTTGTCCTCCCGACCGGTGAGATCATGAACGCGGGCGTTCGCACTATGAAAGGCGTTGTCGGATACGACCTCACAAGGCTGATGGTCGGCAGCGAAGGGACGCTCGGCGTCGTTACGAAAATTATTCTCAAGCTCATACCCCTGCCTGAGACCAGGGCCACCATGCTCGCACTTTTCAGAGAGGTGGAAGAGGCAGCAACAACGGTTTCTGCTATTGTGGCCGCCCGGATCGTGCCTTCCACCATCGAGTTCCTGGACAGGGCATCCATCAAGTGCAGCGAGCAGGCATCTCCTATGGGGTTACCTCCCGAGGTGGGTGGGCTTCTCATCATTGAAGTGGACGGCAACCAGGCATCAGTTATGGCTGAGGCTGAGAAGGTCAAAAAAATTGTGCTGGAGCACAATGCCATCCGTTGCGATCTCACGCAGGACCCGAAAGAAGCAGACAAACTGTGGCAGGCCCGGCGCACCGTTTCTCAGGCTACGTACAACCTGAATCCAGTGAAGGTCGCTGAAGACGTGGTCGTCCCTCGCAGCGAAATACCCACGCTTATCCGGGCTCTGGAAGAGATGGGGAAAAAGTATGGTATCCCGATCTTGAGCTTCGGCCATGCGGGTGACGGAAACTTTCACGTGAGCATGATGATCCGGGACACGGCAGAAGACAGAGAAAAAGCCGAAGAAGCGGTCAAGGAACTATTTGCAACGACCGTTAAGCTCGGGGGTACGCTTTCGGGTGAACACGGTATAGGCCTGTCCAAAGCGCCTTATCTCGGTATGGAACTGTCAGACCAGGCGATACTGACTATGAAAAAGATTAAACAGCTGTTCGATCCGAATAATATACTTAATCCCAACAAAATCTTCCCCGCATGATGGGCGGGCGCCTTTGTCCGCCACGGCTTGACCGCCTTTCACATTGTGAAACTTCATCCCAAAAATAATTCTTGACTAATGGTCCTATTCAGCTATACTATTCCTGTAACCGCTTGGATCCTCTGGTTGGACTGAGACGGAAGGAAAGGCAGAAATCACGCGAGCCTTCTGAACACAGTTCAGAAGGCTTTTTTTGTGGGGCGGTTTCAGGGGGGGCTTGATGGAGAAGCTTACGGTACCTGCGATTCGGCAGCGTAAAGGCGGTGAGAAGATCACCATGCTGACCGCGTACGACTTTGTCTTTGCCGGGATCGTCGATGAAACAGGCATAGACATCATCCTCGTGGGCGACTCCTTGGGCAACGTGATGCTCGGCTATCCCAATACGCTCCCCGTGACCGTGGATGAGATGATACATCACACAAAGGCCGTTGTAAGGGCTACAAAAAGGGCCCTCGTTGTGATCGACATGCCGTTCATGTCATACCAGGAGAGTATTGAGCAGGCGCGGCGGAACGCAGGCAGGATGATCAAGGAGAGCGGAGCAGAAGTGGTGAAGGTCGAAGGCGGGACCAAGATGAAAGACGTGATCAAGGCCATGGTTGATATCGAGATCCCTGTGATGGCTCACATAGGACTTACTCCACAATCGGTGCACCGGATGGGCGGGTACAAGGTGCAGGGCAAGGGCGCTGCCGAAGAGATGCTCTTCGAGGACGCGAAGGCCGTGGAAGAGGCAGGCGCATTCTCGGTCGTTCTTGAGGGCGTGCCGCGTGACGCTGGAAAAAAAATCACCCAGATGCTCTCGATCCCTACCATAGGCATCGGCGCCGGGCCTGACTGTGACGGTCAGGTGCTCGTGCTGCACGACCTCCTGGGCTTGCTCGGCCAGTTCAGGCCAAAATTCGTCAAGAGCTATGTGAACATTCGTGCTGAGGCTGAAAGAGGAATTAAACAGTATATTGAAGAGGTGAAGAGCGGGGTATTCCCTGACGACACCCACTCATTTCACTAAAGAAAGTGTTACGAGTTTCGGGTTGCGAGTTTCGGGTTGCGAGTTTCGGGTTCACGATTACTGCTTTCTAACTCGTAACACGCAACGCGGAACCCGGAACAGGCAGTAGGGCATGAGAGTCATAGACACAGTCAAAGAGATGCAGGAGACGGCAGACGCGTTGCGGCGAGACAAGCGCATCGGTTTCGTTCCGACCATGGGATATCTGCATGAAGGGCATCTCGCGCTTGTCAGAAAGGCACGCGAGCTTGCCGATGTGGCTGTCGTGAGCATTTTTGTGAACCCCATCCAGTTCGGCCCGACCGAGGATCTGGCCAAGTACCCAAGGGACCTTGAGCGCGACATGAAGCTGCTGGAACAGGAAAAGACCGACATCCTTTTCTATCCTTCTTATGAAGAGATGTATCCGAAGGGATATACCACATACGTGCAGGTACGCGGGCTGGAAGATTACCTGTGCGGGCAAATGAGAAAGGGCCATTTTATCGGCGTGGCCACTGTTGTGGCAAAACTCTTTAACATGGTAAAGCCCCATATCGCCGTTTTCGGGCAGAAGGATTATCAGCAGCTCACGATCATAGAACGGATGGTCAAGGACCTCAACATGGACGTCCGGATCATACCGCACCCGACCGTGAGAGAAGAGGGCGGGCTCGCCATGAGCTCCCGCAACACGTATCTCTCTCCGTCGGAGCGGGAGAAGGCACTTCTCATCCACACGTCCATCAAGAAACTGCAAGAACTTGTCAACGGAGGCGAGAGAGATAGCCTCTTACTCAAAGAAGAGGCACGCCGTTTACTCACTTCGGACAACGGCGTTAATATTGAATACGTCAGTATATCCGATCCTGAAACGCTCACTGAAGTCGACTCCGTAAAAGAGAGAGCCGTTTATGCGGTCGCTGTGCGAATCGGGAAAACCAGGCTCATAGACAATGCTATGTTGGGGGAGGGGTAACGTGATTCGGAGCATGATGAAATCAAAAATTCACCGCGCGCGTGTCACCGAAAGTAACCTGGAGTACGAGGGCAGCATCACGATTGACGAAGGCCTGCTCGAGAAGGCGGATATCCAGGAATACGAACAGGTGCAGATCTATAACGTGACGAACGGGGAGCGCTTCACCACGTACGCTATCCGCGGCGGCAGGGATTCCGGCGTCATCTGCGTCAATGGTGCAGCAGCACACAAGGCCAAGAAGGGCGACGTTATCATCATTGTTACTTACGGCCAGTATTCAGAGACGGAACTGGCTTCTTTTCAACCGAAGCGTGTGTATGTGGATGACAAGAACCGCGTTATGAGGCTTAATTAACCGAACAGATTCTTGAAAGGGGCCTGCCAGGCCTCCTTCAGGGGCTTAGTATCGATATCAATCACCACCGACCCATGTAATCCTTTCACGACTAACCGCGCATCTGCCGTCACTCTTCCGATCACGGCATAGGCCACGGAACGGAAGAGCTGTTTGAATTTCGGAAGGTCAGCTTCCTTGATAGAAACGACGAACCTGCTCGCCGATTCTGAAAAGAGCAGGAAATCATCTCTGTATATGCCCGTGCGCGGCAGTTGACTCACGTCAACAGAGGCACCGAGCCCGCCTGCAAAAGCAGACTCGGCAAGGGTTACACCGATGCCACCATCTGATACATCATGAGCAGATCGAATGATCTGCGAACGGATGGCCCGTTCCAGAGCGCGATACGTTTGGCGCGCTTTCCGACCATCCACTTTTGGAGGAATATTACCGGTAAGACCCAGATGGCTGAAGTATTCTGACCCGGCCATTTCAGCTCGCGTCATACCGATGGCGATAATCAGGTCGCCAGCCTCTTTGAAATCTATGGTCACGCTCTTTGTCACATCCCGGATGCGCGATATAGCTGATATCAAGATCGTGGGTGGGATGGAGATTTTAAGGTCTCCATGCATGTAGTCGTTCTTCATGCTATCCTTGCCAGAAATGCACGGGGTGCCAAATGTCACCGTATAGTCGTAGAGCGCCTTATTGGCCCTGACGAGCTGCGCGAGCTTGTATTCTCCATCCGGGTTCCTCTCGGATGCTACCGGGTCGCACCAGCAGAAGTTGTCAAGCAGCGCCATGCGGTCAAGACTGCCCCCTGTTGCGACATTGTTGCGTATTGCCTCGTCGATGGCGAGGGCAGTCATGTGATACGTATCAAACTGACTATACTTCGGGCAGATACCATGGCTCACAACGATGCCCTCGATACTGCCCGGGTCGGGCCTGATCACTCCCGCGTCGCTCGGGCCTTCATTCTCTTTGCCCGCAAGCGGCTTCACGATGGTCCCTGCCTGTACCTCATGATCATACTGGCGGACAACATATTCCTTGCTGCAGATATTCCAGCGGCCAAGCATTGCAAGGAGGAGGGAAGCGCAGTCTGTCGGCTCGGCAGGTGGCTCTTCATCTCTGATCTTCCGCGTCCATGTCGCGCGGAGCTGCATCCTGGGATAACCATTATGCAGGAAATCCATGTCAAGGTAAGACACCGTCTTTCCCTGGAACATGACGTGAAATTTTCCGGAATCGGTAAACTCGCCGAGCACGGTGGAGAGCACGTTCATCTTCTCGGAGAGAGCAAGAAACCGATCTATCTTGTCAGGGTTCACAGCCACCGTCATACGCTCCTGCGCCTCGGAGAGCAATATTTCCCATGGATCGAGACCATGATACTTGAGCGGGGCCCGCTCCAGATGAAGTATGCAGCCGTTGGTATCCTCAGCCATTTCGCCTACGGAAGAGGAAAGCCCTCCTGCACCGTTATCGGTTATGGAAGTATAGAGGCCTTGGTCCCTCGCCAAAAGCAGAAAATCGGTCATCCGTTTCTGCGTGATGGGGTCACCGATCTGCACAGCGCTCGTTGGTGAGGCTTCCGAAAGCTCTTCGGATGAAAAGGTGGCACCGTGAATGCCGTCTTTTCCGATCCTTCCGCCAACCATCACGATGAGATCACCCTTGTGCGCCCGTTTCATGTAACTCGGCTCTCCGTTTATTATGGCAGGCATGATGCCGCAGGTCCCGCAATAGACAAGCGGCTTTCCCAGAAAATCCCTATCAAAAACGAGGGAGCCGTTCACGGTCGGAATGCCGCTCTTGTTGCCTCCATGCTCTACGCCCTCCCTGACGCCCTCCAGCACCCGTTTCGGATGCAGGAGTCTGGGAGGGATCACGCCTTTATAGTCAGGAGGCGCAAAGCAGAAGATATCAGTGTTGAAGAGCAGCCGGGCGCCCTTGCCCGATCCGAAGGGATCTCTGTTGACGCCGACGATGCCCGTCAGAGCCCCGCCGTAAGGGTCAAGCGCTGACGGAGTGTTATGTGTCTCGACCTTGTAAGCCAGGTTATACTTGTTATCAAACTTGATGATCCCTGCATTATCTTTGAAAACGGACAAACAGAAGTCGCGCCGCCCGAAGGATTGACGGATCTTGCTCGTCGATCCCACGATATAGGTCTTGAAGAGACTGTCTATCGGCTCGGTCCGGCCGTCCTCGTTATATTCGATGGCCGCATTGAAGATCTTGTGTTTGCAGTGTTCTGACCAGGTCTGCGCAAGCGCTTCCATCTCCACATCAGTGGGCCCGATCCCCCCGTTGGGCAGGCCTGCGGCCTTCCGTTCAGCCTTTACGTCCGGCCTCGAGAAGTGCTCCTTGATCGCGAGGAGTTCCTCTTTCGAGAGTGCCCACGTGCGCTCCCTGTTGATGGCAAGAAATGCTTCGACATCCATGCCAACATCAAACCATTCAACCTGTGGCTCGTGCCTGATCGTTGCCTTTGGCACGTAAGTGCCCATGCCCTTTTCTCCGATGTAATCAGCGATGGGCTTGTAGACGTATCGGTTGATGAGTGTATTCGCGAGCAAGCCTTCTGCAATCGATTTCACGCCGGCCTCATCGAGGGTGCCTTTGAAGAAATAGAGCCGCGACGTGTAGACTCCTTCCTCTTCCCCAAAGCGGAGGCCCGAGAGTGCCTCGATGACCTCTTTGGCAGTACGCCCCACGTTGTCCGTGACGCCCGGCTTGAAGCCCACCTCAACGACCCAGTCGGCATCGAGCATTGCAGGCTGCTCAACGTAAGCCGTTTGCAGAACGGGGTCGATGAACGCGTCCGAAACGAGCAGTTCAACGATGCTCTGCGGAAGCTCACTGTCCACGGTGTACACATCGACCACATGTGCATCCACATGCACACCGAGGTCCAGCTCAATCCTTTTTTTCAGCTTCTCAGCCGGCACGTCCCGCACGCCTTCCCGATACGCTATTTCAATCCTGATAGCCATTTATGATAGAAACTCCTTTGCTCTTTGAATGCTTTCTCCCAGGGTAGATTCAGCGTGAGGCTCCAGCACGAAGATCGGATCGCTCATCTGCTTGATCAACTGTTTCAAGGTGTGAAAGGGGAATGTGCCGGTACCCACGGGCAAATGCTCGTCCGACTTCCCATGATTATCGTGAAGGTGAAACTCTTTCAGCCGATCCTTCAAGGGGAGTAGCCAGTCCTCAACAGAAGCTTTGGAGAAAAGGTTGAAATGACCTGTGTCGAAACAGAACCAGAGATTCTTATCCTTGAAATAACCGAAGAGCGTGACAAGGGTCGTAGGCCCGTGTTCAAAAATGTTTTCGAGCATGATAGGATGGCTCTTGTCCGCTTGCCGAAATACTTCGTTCCACGTTTCGATGCTGCTGTCGAGCCAGAGCTGCTCATTCCCTTCAAAACGCCACCTATCAAAACCGGGATGGCAGACAGTGCCCAGTGCGCCCAGGAGCTGCGCCAATTCCACTGCCTTCTTGAGCCTCTCTCTGGTGATGGCAACAATCTTCTTGTCAAACCCGCCTGGCGAGAGGTCCATAAACGGGGCATGCACCGTGCATGGTATGCCGCGCTCTTTGAAAACCCGTCCCAGTTCCTTGACCTCCTGTGCATCGAGGTCATCAATGATGTTGTTACCGAAGAAGACTTCCACGCCTACCCCGAGGCGGAAAAGCCTCTCCATATTTCCCTTGACCATGTGGTAAGGAGCATTGACGAGCAGAGGTCTTTTGGCAGGTTCTTTCACAGCCTTAATTTACTCGACCCTAGCACATAAATCAACCCAAAGGTGGTTCCTTTGTTCGATTAGTTGAATTGGTTTAATTCGTTACCTGCAACCAATAGAACTAATGAACCAATTAGATCAATGAAACGATCTGCGGTTCGAAGCAAATTATTGTTGCACATTTCCTCTGATAATGGTTTATTTGTTTGACTCTGATTTTCCATGTTCCTCAATTAAAAAAAGCCCGGAGCGAAAGCTGCTTTAGAGAAGGAGAAGATTGCGATGAAAAATTTGTTGGAAGGTATTGAGGAAGTCCTGCTGATGGGCCCCGGTCCTAACTGTGTGCCTCCCCAAGTCTATACAGCGCTGAGCAGCAAGACCCTGGGGTATCTCGATGCCTACTTGCTGAGTATCATGGACGAGCTTCAGCAAATGCTGCGGCAGATCATGAACACAAGGAATGAACTGACGATCACTTTATCGGGAACAGGTTCGGCCGGCATGGAGGCAGCCTTCGTGAATCTGGTCGAACCGGGTGACAGAGTTCTGATACTGGTGAATGGCTTTTTCGGCCAGCGTATGCAGGAGGTTGCCGGTAGGCTGGGCGCTGAGGTTGATGTTCTGGAGTTCCCATGGGGAACCCCGGTACTGACCGAGGCAGTGGCAAAAAAGATCAAGCAGGAATCCTATAAAATAGTCGGCATCATTCACGCCGAGACCTCAACCGGTGTAGAAAATCCCGTTGCGGAAATCGGCGCCCTCCTGAAAGGGAGCAGCACGCTTTATGTGGTTGACGCTGTCACCAGCCTGGGCGGGATCGAGATGAGGATGGATGATTGGAACATCGATGCCCTTTACAGCTGCAGCCAGAAATGCCTTTGCTGCCCTCCAGGACTCTCACCCCTGTCATTTTCAGACAGAGCGATGGCCAAGGTGACCGGACGAAAAAAGAAAGTGCCTAACTGGTATCTGGATCTTACGCTCATTGCTAACTACTGGGGAAAAAATCGGGTTTACCATCACACCACGCCTTCAAATATGGTCTACGGTCTGTACCAGGCCCTGTTCCTGATACTCGAGGAAGGGCCGGAAAAAGTGTTCCGGCGCTACAAAGAAAACCACCTGGCACTGGTAAAGGGAGTGGAAGGACTGGGTCTCAAGATGCTCGTGGAAGAACCTTACCGCCTTCCCATGCTGAACGCTGTTTCCACTCCTGCCGGCATTGACGAGCTTTCGGTTCGACGCCGCCTGCGCAGTGAGTTCAAGATTGAGATCGGTGGCGGCCTGGGGCTTCTCGCAGGAAAAATCTGGCGGATCGGGCTGATGGGCTATACATCGAGGGCAGAGAACGTTGCCAAGCTCCTCACAGCACTGCGGCAAGTCCTGAAGTAGAACGCTGGTTTCTCTGGTTTCGCCTCGTCACTGGTGACCGGTCTTCCGTCGTCGGTCCTCGGTCGGTTTTCTTTGATCCTGTTCTATTATTCTTCCGCTAAAGTCGAAAGCTTCTTCCGTCCTGTAACAATCGGAACGATCAGCAGCAAGACGGCGGTGATCAGGAATGCCAGCGAAATGGGCCGGGTAACGAAGATTGAGAAGGCACCGTGCGACATGATCAGTGCGCGACGGAGTGACGTCTCCAATTTTTGCCCGAGAACCAGGGCGAGAATTAACGGTGCGCCATCATAGCGATACTTCTTCATTAAAAATCCCAGGATCCCGAATACGAGCATAATGATCACATCTGACACGTTGTTGTCGAGACTGTACGCCCCAATCAGGCAGAAAAGGAGGATCAGGGGATAGAGAAGATAATACGGGACCTTGAGCACCTTCACCCATATAGGGATGAGCGGAAGGTTGAGCACGAGAAGCATCCCGTTCCCGATGTACATACTGACAATGGTGCCCCAAAAGAGGTCAGGCGCATCTTTTATCAGGAGAGGACCAGGGGTCAGTCCATGGATCATCAATGCGCCGAGCAAGATGGCAGTGACAGGGTTTGCAGGTATACCGAGAGTCAGGAGGGGAATAAAAGAACCGCCCGCACCGGCAT
>DATFYE010000079.1:0-11823 GCA_035315185.1 Syntrophorhabdales bacterium
GGCAAAGGAAAACATCAAAACCTTTATCGATAACGGCGTGAAGAAGATCCTTGTTTCTTCTCCCCATTGCTACCACACCTTCAAGAACGAGTACCCTCAATTCAAGGTGAACTTCGAGGTGGTCCACAGCTCCCAGTATCTTTCCGAGCTCATGCAGCAGGGCAGACTCACGCCCACCAAGGAGTACGCAAAGAAGATTACCTACCATGACCCCTGTTACCTGGGACGGCACAACGGCGTCTACGATGAACCCCGCAACGTCTTACGAAAGATACCCGGTGTAACACTCACTGAGCTGCCCGAGGCGCGTGTAGAGAGCCTCTGCTGCGGCATGGGCGGCGGCAGGATCTGGGCGGAAACCGAAAAGCATGAACGATTCTCCAACCTCAGGGTAGAGCAGGCTATCGGCCTCGGGGCCGAAGAGCTGGTTACCTCCTGCCCCTATTGCGTGACCGCTCTTGAGGACTCGAGGTTGGTCTTGAATCATGCTGATGATATACAGGTGAAGGACATTACGGAGATAGTACAGGAAGTACTATAAGACTGATAAACCTTACGAGGGAATAGAGAAGTGGAAAAACAACTGGCAGAAAAAGAACAAATTGAGCAGCTTCCCGAGAGCCGTACCGGTGACGTAATGGTTGTCGGCGCAGGGATCAGCGGCATTCAGGCAGCACTTGATCTCGCCGAGACAGGACTCAAGGTTTACCTGGTTGAAAAATCGCCTGCGCTTGGCGGCCATATGGCTCAGCTCGACAAGACCTTTCCGACCAACGACTGTTCCATGTGTATCGAATCTCCGAAGTTCATCGAATGCAGCAGACACCCTAATATAGAAATCCTGACCTATACCGAAGTTGAAAGGGTGGAAGGAGAAGCCGGTGAATTCAACGTCACATTGGTTGAGAAGCCCAGATACATCCAGGCGGAGGAGTGCACGGGTTGCGGCACCTGCGTGGAGTACTGTCCGGTCAGGGTCGAGGATGAGTACAATCAAGATCTCTCTTTGAATAAAGCCATCCACATATATTTTTCCCAGGCTGTTCCGCTTGTCACCTACATAGACCGTGAAAAATGCTCTTTCCTTAAAGAGGAGAGATGCCAGATCTGCGCGGGTGTATGTAAGAACAAGGCTATAGACCTTTACCAGAAGCCGCGCAGAATGGAAATAGAGGTGGGAGCGATAGTTCTGTCTCCCGGCTTCGAGGTGTTCGACCCCAAGCCTCGGAACGACTATGGTTACGGAATCATGGAAAACGTCGTGACCTCGCTCGATTACGAACGCATACTCTGCGCTACCGGCCCTTACGAAGGTGAGATTCGACGCACGTCCGACAAGAAGCATCCGCACAAGATAGCGTGGATCCAGTGTGTCGGTTCGAGGCAGGTGATCGAAGGCGGCAATAGCTATTGCTCGGCGGTATGTTGTGCTTATACACAGAAGCAGGTGATCCTCACAAAGGATCATGACGCGGACGCTGAATGTACGATATTCCATAACGACGTACGCGCGTTCGGCAAGGATTTTGAGCGATTCTATCAGAGGGCGGAGAACCTTCCCGGCGTGAGGTTCATAAGAAGTTATGTATCAATTGGCAAAGAGAACCCGGAAAATAAGAACGTCACCATTCGGTACTCGACGTATGAAGATGGAGTAAAGGAAGAGGAGTTCGATCTCGTCGTCTTATCTGTCGGGTTGAACCCTCCTGAGGATGTGAAGAAGATGTCCGATACGTTCGGCGTCGAGCTGACCCCTCAGGGGTTCTGTAAAACCAATCCCGTCAATCCTATCCAGACCACGCGGCCTGGAATCTTTATGAGCGGAGCCTTCCAGGGCCCCATAGACATTCCCGAGTCGGTTATGAGCGCCAGCGGCGCCGAAGCTCTGTGCGGTCAGCTGCTTGCTTACAGGCGAGGAGATCTGGCATTGGCGCGGGAATATCCCGAGGAGCGGGATGTCACCGGAGAGAAGCCACGGGTAGGCGTCTTTGTCTGCCATTGCGGCGCCAATATCGGAAGGGTGGTGAATGTTCCGTCGGTGGTTGAATACGCTAAAGGTTTGAAGAATGTGGTCCACGCACAGGAGGCACTCTTTGCGTGTTCGACCGACACAGCCAAGAAAATAGCCACAACGATCCGCGAGAAGGGGCTCAACCGGGTGGTGGTCGCCGCATGCACACCAAGGACGCATGAGCCCCTGTTCCGCGACACGCTTCGGGAAGGCGGAATCAATCCGTACTTCTTCGACATGGCCAATATCAGAGAGCATTGCTCCTGGGTACATTCGCGGGAACCGGCCCTTGCGACCGAAAAGGCAAAGGATATTGTCCGGATGACCGTGGCACGCGCTACGCTTTCAAAGCCTCTCAAGGAACTTGAGGTGTCGGTGGACAAGAGGGCCTTAGTTATCGGAGGAGGGCTCGCCGGCATGACAAGCGCCTTGAGTTTAGCGGGTCAGGGATTCGAGGTCTACCTGTTGGAAAAGGAACCGGACCTTGGAGGAATGGCTAGAAGAATCCATTATACGCTGGAAGGCCTGGATGTTCAAACGTATCTTCATGATCTTGTGCGCAAGGTCTATCAGCACCCGGCGATTCATGTGAGCGCTGATGCAACCATCGTTGATGTCTCCGGATACGTGGGAAACTTTACAACCACAGTGAAGGCCGGATCGATGACGAAAGAGATAAAACACGGAATAGCAATTATTGCGGTAGGTGCCGAGGAATTCAAGCCGACCGAGTACCTTTGCGGAAAAGACGACAGGGTGATGACCCAGTTGGAACTGGAAGAGAAGATCGCCAATGGCGACGAAAAGGTGATCAACTCCCAGAGCCTGGTGATGATCCAATGTGTCGGCTGCAGAGACGAAGAGAGAAACTATTGCAGCCGGATATGCTGCGGCCACGCCATAAAGAACGCATTGAAGCTGAAAGAGAAAAACCCGGGGATGGATATCTATGTTCTTTTCCGCGATATGATGACTTACGGCCTCAAAGAGGATTATTACCGGGAAGCGGCAAATAAGGGCGTCAGGTTCATCCGCTACGAGCCACAGGATAAACCGCAGGTAGAGGCCGGTAAGGCGGAAGATGGTCGGCCCGTTCTCAAAATTACTGTAACCGATCCTGTTCTTGGCAAACGGCTCGAACTGGATGCCGATGTGCTGGCCCTGTCAGCCGCCACAATCCCTTCAGCGACAATTCAGGAACTATCCAAACTGTTCAAGGCACCCCTTAACCCCGACGGCTTCTTCCAGGAGGCCCACGCAAAATTAAGACCGGTGGACTTTGCATCAAGCGGGGTCTTCCTCTGCGGCACAGCGCACTATCCCAAGCATATATCGGAAGCCGTCAGCCAGGCCTACGGAGCAGCGGGCCGTGCAGCAACGATTTTGTCCAAAGATAAACTTGCGACTGACGCGACAATCGCCACTATCATCGAGGATAGCTGTGCGGGCTGTCAGGGCTGTGTGGAGGTATGTCCTTACGGTGCCATTTCGTTTGACGCGGCAAAAGGGAAATGTTCGGTTAACCCGATCCTGTGTAAGGGTTGCGGAGGATGTGCTGCGACATGCCCTTCGAGCAGTATACGCTTGGACGGTTTCCGCAACGATCAGATATATGCTCAGCTGGATGAGGCGTTTGCCTAGGATAGATATCTCGAGAGAGGAAAGCAATGGGTAATGAAGCGACAAACCAAGCCACGAATCTGGAGAAATTCGAACCCAAGATCATAGCCTTTTTGTGTAATTGGTGCAGCTACGCTGGAGCCGATCTGGCCGGCGTCAGCAGGATGCAGTATCCACCGAGCACGCGGACGGTGAGAGTGATGTGCACGGGCACCATATCGCCCCACCATATCCTGAAAGCCTTCCAGAAAGGCGCGGACGGCGTAATCGTTGCCGGCTGCCATATCGGGGATTGCCATTACTTGAAGGGAAATTATATGACCATCAAGCGGGTGGCTATATTGCAGGAACTTTTAAAATTCACCGGCCTTCAAGAGGAGCGTTTATTTTTGAACTGGGTTTCGGCGGCGGAAGGGGTGAGGTTTGCGGAGATGATTCGTACCTTCACGCAGAAGATAAAGGAGCTAGGCCCATCGCACTTGAGGACGTCATATTAACGGGCGGTTGATAATCCAGAACTGAGGGAAGAGAACGATGAAGGAAATGTCGGAGAAAGTTAAAAAGCTACTCAATGAAGGTAAGATTAAGGGATTTGTCGGGCTCAAACAGCAGCATGGTCAACCAGGGCCTCATCTTTTCACCAAAGAGAATATAGCAGACTTAGAATCTCTGGTTGTAGGAGATGTTCGGTATGCCTTGAATAAGGTGCTCCTCAAGCTGGCCCATCGATACCCCAAGGATCGGTTCGGAGTGATGGTCAGGGGCTGCGATGAGAGAGGATTGAACGAACTCTTCAAGTGGAATCAGCTCAGCCGCGATCGAGTCGTGCCCGTGGGTATTGCCTGCTCTCCAGCATTGGCTGAAGCGTGCGAGTGCTACAAGCCTTATCCTACGGAGTGGGTTGTAGGGGAGAAGACTGAGGGGATCATCCGGAGCAAGCGACTTGAAAACAATGAAAAATTGAACCAGGATGAGCGGTTGCAGTACTGGATGGAACAGTTCAACAAGTGCATCAAATGCTACGGGTGCAGGGATGCATGTCCCATGTGTTTCTGCAAGGTATGCAGCATCCAGGACAGGAACTTCATCCTCACCGGCAAACTCCCGCCCGAGAATCCGACGTTTCACCTTAGTCGTGCCATCCACATGGTGGGCCGTTGCATCGATTGCGGTCTCTGCGAAGAGGCGTGCCCTTCGGACATACCCGTTCGGACGCTGTACAAAAAGGTTGGAAAGATCGTCGAGGATTTATTTGATTACAAGACTGGAGATGAGCCGGAGGAAAAATCCCCTTTGAACCTTCTCGGGGAACCAACTCTGGATATCTCGGATGTTAATAAATAGATTTCCACGGGGAGCTCGTGGAAATCTATCTGGCGAGCACGGCGAGCGAGAAGGGAAGGCTCCGACGGCTTTGCCGGTGGAGGGGGCGACGCGAGCCCCAAAAATAGAAAGTAAGGGGTAAAGATGGACTACAAATCGGTTCTGACGACCTGCGGGTATTGTGGCTGTGGCTGCGGATTATACCTTGAGGTTTTGGATGGGCAGGTGATTGGAGCCATGCCGTGCAAGACCGACCCGGTAAGCAAAGGCGCGCTCTGTGTGAAAGGGTGGAATATCAACGAATTCATCCATAGTGGCGATCGCCTTTCCAAACCACTTCTGAAAGATAAA
The DNA here is from genome assembly GCA_035315185.1 of Syntrophorhabdales bacterium. Classification (GTDB taxonomy): domain Bacteria; phylum Desulfobacterota; class Syntrophorhabdia; order Syntrophorhabdales; family WCHB1-27; genus JADGQN01. The sequence continues at coordinate 5,306 of DATFYE010000079.1, forward strand.
GGTCAGTTCAAAGAGGTGACGTGGGACAAGGCAATGCAGGTCACCGCGGATACCCTTAAAAAGATAAAAGATGAGTATGGGTCGGACAGCATCGCCTTCTTGTGTTCGGCTAAGTGTACCAACGAGGAGAACTACCTCTTTCAGAAAATGGCACGGGCAGTCTTCGGCACCAACAATGTCGATCACTGCGCACGTCTCTGACACTCTTCGACGGTGGCCGGTCTGGCCGCCGCATTCGGAAGTGGCGCAATGACCAATACCATCGATGAAATCGAAAAAGCGAAATGCATTTTTGTGATTGGATCCAACACAACAGAGGCCCATCCCCTCATAGGCGCACGGATTCTCAAGGCCAAAGAGAAGGGGGCGAAGCTGATTGTTGCGGATCCCATGAAGATTCACCTTTCATCTTTCGCTAATATCTTCGTTCGTCAGAATCTGGGAACAGATGTGGCTCTCATCAATGGAATCATGAACGTCATCCTGAAAGAAGGGTGGCACAATTCCGCATTTATCAAGGAACGGACAGAGGGCTTCGAGGACCTTCAGAAAGCAGTTGAAGGTTACACACCGGATAAGGTCGAAGAGATTACCGGTATCAGTAAAGAGGATATTAAGCGGATTGCCGAAACTTATGCCCGTTCCGAATCTTCGATGATCTTTTATGCGATGGGGATTACCCAGCATACAACAGGCGTGGACAATGTTAAATCCCTGGCCAACCTTGCCATGCTCTGCGGGCAGATCGGCCGAGAGAGCACCGGCGTAAATCCGCTTCGGGGGCAAAACAACGTTCAGGGGGCTTGCGATGTGGGGGGCCTTCCCAACGTGTACACCGGCTATCAACCGGTTACCGACGAGAAGAACGCAGAGAAATTCGGGAAAGCATGGAATGCCAAACTCTCGACTCAGATCGGCCTGACCCTAACCGAGATGATGAAAGCGGCTATCGACGGAAAAATCAAAGCCATGTTCATTCTCGGTGAAAATCCGATGGTAAGCGACCCTGACGTCCAGCATGTAAAGGAAGCCTTGCAGTCTCTGGATTTCCTGGTCGTCCAGGATATCTTTATGACAGAGAGTTCCCGGTTAGCGCATGTAGTGCTTCCCGGCGTGAGCTTTGCCGAGAAAGACGGTACATTCACTAATACCGAGCGAAAGGTCAAACGTGTCAGAAAAGCAATCGAACCATTAGGCGATTCCCGGCAGGATTGGCAGATTATTTGTGACCTGTCGACGCGGATGGGCTACAAAATAAGTTATGCGGATCCTTCTCAGATAATGGAGGAGATTACGCAGGTGACTCCGAGCTACGCCGGCATACACTATGACCGGATTGAAAAAGATGGTCTGCACTGGCCGTGCCTGAATCGGGCGGATCCGGGGACACCTTACTTGCACGCGAAGCAATTTACCCGAGGCAAGGGGTTGTTTCATGCGGTAACGTACTTGCCCCCTGCGGAACTGCCGGATGAGGAATATCCTTATATGCTGACTACCGGGAGATCCTATGTCCATTATCACACCGGTACCATGAGCCGTCGGTCCCCTTCGCTTCATCACGAGATGGAGGAAGGATACGTGGAAATTAATCCTCAGGAGGCAAAAAGATTGAAGATCTCTCAGGGTGAGCGGATCAAGATTCGCTCGAGAAGAGGAGAGATCGAAATCAAGGCGGATCTCAGCGAGCGGGTCGAGAGAACCACAGTGTACATACCTTTTCATTTTGCAGAAAGCGCTGCGAATGTATTGACCAACCCGGCTCTGGACCCCGTCGCCAAGATCCCGGAATACAAAGTATGTGCGGTCAGAATTGGGAAGTGAGCGTAACTTTCAAGAGATTGTTCGTCCAATCGCAGGAAACAGGAAAAGCAGGGTTGCAGCTTACTTTTTAACGGAAGGGCTCTCCTTTCCACAGTCTTCTGCCTCAGAGGACTAGGCAGCGGTTTCTATCTCCACATGGTCCCCTCAAACCCACTGTACTATTTGTGCATTTTGTTACGTCTTTGCCCCTCGCCCTTGACAAAGATTCTATTGTTTCATATGTTAAACAAGTGTGTTCTATATCGAACAAATTTGAACTTCACTATGAGTCCCGGATTCAAAGGAGTGCCGGCTTTTGACAACTGTTCGTCCATCCCAGAGTTAACAGAGTTACTAAAAGGGATTTCCGAAGAGATTAGTTGTCGTTTACAATAATAAGTGTGCAAAAAACCTTTGTGACATGCAATAGACGACTGGTGTCTCAAACACGAAAGGCGTGACGGGAGAAATAGTCTGTGATCGTTTTTCCGAGGAGGGATGGGTAACGACTTCCGTTCACCCATCTCTCGAAAGGGAACTCACCGTCTATGTTGATCAACGGGAACTGGTCACGATCATGTGCACCCCCACCAAGCTGAACTACCTCGTCCTTGGATTCCTGTACGCAGAGGGAATCATTTCGAGGCTTGACGATTCATGTACTGTTAACCAACCTTCAGGAGATAAGCAATGAGTGAAAACGAGAAACTGGTACTGAACGCAGCCGTGTTGCGTGAAAGTAAGAAAGCACTCGCCTGCGCGCAGGCGCAAACATTGTCGCAGGAGCATGATATTTTTCTAAGAGAGATCAGTAAGGCTTACAACCGGTACGGCATCAAAATAATCGAATGTGAACTCGGTTGTTTTAAGTAATATGAAAGTTATTGTCGTGTCAGGCGCACGTTCCAATGTTGGGAAGACGCAGCTTTCGCGTGCGCTGTGCGAGCTACTGCCCGGCGCAGTGCGAGTAAAAATCGGCCATCAAGCGCGTAAACCCGGCGGCGAGGTTTTTCTATACCCTATCGGAACCAGTTTTTCAACTATCGCCACCGAGCACGCCAACGCGCGTTTTCTGATAATTGAGAGCAACCGCATACTCGAGGAGATCACCCCTGACTGTGTGATTTATCTATCGGCCGACAATCCGAAACCCTCGGCTGAAGTTGCCATGAGGAAGGCGGACATCACACGCGGTGAGCCCGTTCCGGTTTCAAGAATATCCGTTCTCGCCAAACGGATGGAATGCGATGAAGCAGTCATCCGAAAAATCGTAGAATTGTCAGGTGCGCTGAAAGGATAACACGGGCATGAAGGTCCACAATTTCCTTAAGGCACCAAATTGAAGAGTGCCGAAAAAAAATCAGTCCAGTCGCGGTCGCCCTCTTTGAGATCGGAGCCAAGCCTGGCATTAATCCTGGGCAGGCCTGGGTTTGCATGGCCGGAAAGGGCAAGGAGACCGGGCAAAGCGATCTGCAGGAAGCTCATCAGGTTGGAAGGCGCCTTCTGCGGCCATTGAGCCCAAAAGCCGCAGACGAACAGGGTTTTCGGCAGTTGCATCGGCTACCTCATGGGATAACACCGCGTAGCCGTCTTCAAGGGAGGCATTTACGGAAGCGGAATCCACCAGGGCATAGAGATCCGACTGTGCGGTCGACACTGTCAATGAGCTCAACGTTTTCTACCGGTAAGGGCTTGATGCGCTCAAGTGTCAGGCTGAGCGCCTCTTTCAGGCCAAGGGATATATTTTCCCCATTACAGCCTCCCTTTTAGAAACACACTCGTAGAAAAAATGATAGCGCAAGTCAACAAAATTCAGTCAAAGAGAAGATCATAGTTGTATGCAGGAGCCCGGCCAACCAACTCGGTATCCGGGCAAGGGAAGACGTTTCTACTACCAACGAAGAAAGGCTCTATTGCTGGGCGCGAGACAGGAGTATTGCCGGAATTATGCGGCTTGTGAATTATTTCATTTTGGTGCTTGACAGCGTTTTTTCAATTTGCTAAAATAGGCGTAATCTGTACTAAGGCAGCGAAAAGCACGAACAACCAGAGACGTAGAGGAGTTAAGAATGAGATACGGAGAGACAGGATTTAATTTAGAAATTGATCTAACCCGGGGAAACGTTGAGAGGGTGGAAACTGACCCAAAATTGACTGAACTTCATCTTGGGGGGTTAGGCACTAACACCAAGATATTATGGGATAGGGTCCCCCCTGAAAGGGAACCATTTTCTCCTGATAACCCACTCATTTTCAGCAGCGGTCTCTTATGCGGCACACCTGCTACCGGTGCCAATCGTACTATCGTTTCTACCATCTCTCCTCAGACGTTGTTAATGGGCTATTCGATGATGGGAGGATTCTGGGCGCCTGAATTGAAGTATGCCGGGTACGACAAAGTGATCTTTCGCGGCAAGTCCCCCGACCTGGTTTATGTATGGATACACAATGACAAAGTGGAAATACGTGATGCCTCTCACTTGAAGGGTAAAGGCGCTGTTGAAACCGCAGAGCTTATTAAACAGGAGTTAAAGGATCCCAACATCCAGGTGGCTGCTATCGGGTTGGCGGGCGAAAACAGGGTCTATACGGCTTCCATCGAGCAGGGCCGCTCCAGTGCCAGCCGGCTCGGAGTAGGCGCCGTTATGGGAGATAAGGGGATAAAGGCGATAGCTGTTCGTGGAACAAAAGACATCAATCTTGCCCGACCGGCTGAATTTATAGGACTTTGCAACGACGTGCTGAAATATATAAAACTCCGGGAAGAACATCCGGTTCCGGGGGTAATGACCATTTTACAGGGGCTTGGGTCACCGCAAGAGATGAAACATTTTGATGAGGAGTGGCACACCCAGAATTTCATGTGGGGAAATGCCCGCACCCGGAGAAAGGATTTTTGGAACAAGGAAGTGGAGCAGAAATGGAGAGAGACTCAAGAAACGGTTCGGACCCGGTTAATAAGCTGCTATAACTGCCCGATGAAATGCGGTGCAATAATTTCCGTCCCGGGAATTTCAACCTACATGATGAAATGCTTCTCGAAACTCACGTATACCATGGCGGCCTATTCAGACCTGGATTTCGGTTTTAAAATCGCTCAACGCGCCACGGAGTATGGAGTGGACGGATTCTCAACCCCGCAAATTATGGCCTTCGCCTTTGAGCTTAAAGAAGCCGGTATCTTGACTGATGCGGACTTTGAAGGATGCCCGTCCGATAACGAGGGGAAATTTTACTGGTTGCTCGATAGAATTGTTCGGCGGGAAGGGATAGGAGACATTTTAGCGGATGGCACTCATTGGGCAGCCCAGAAGATCGGTAAGGGCGCAGAAGAATATGCTCACAACAATATTAAGAAACATGAGCAGCTGCCTCTCAAGCTGGGAATGCTGAACCCAGTTTATTTCCTTATGTATGCCACCGGAGAGAAGATAAACATTACCCAGATTGAAGGGCAGTTCCCCCAGTCGCCCTTTCCTACGGTGGAGGAGAGAGAAGACTTTTGCAAGGATTGGATCCAGGTTCCTGATGAAAAGTTTAAGAAATATCTTATGGACTGGGAAATGCGCGGAGAACGCTCAAATCCGTATTACCCGACCGTTGATATGTCCGTTGACATTGTTGACTGGCAAGAGATGATGCACTACATCGATGACGCCCTCGGGGTATGCGCAGGTTTGTCGTCATTTCCCTTAAAGCCTCCCTATCACATACATAATTACCCCCACTTGATCTCATCAGCGACAGGGATCGATATGGATGAGGAGGGCCTCAGGCAAATATACAAGAGGAACCGGACTTTTCTCAGAGCATTCAATGTAAGAAGAGGTCTGAGGAGAGCTGATGAGAAGCCGCCTGAGGACCACTGGAAGAAGAGATTTCCCGAGCTTGAAGAAAAACTCTTAGACGCGTATTACAAGTTTAAGGGGTGGAATAACGATGGTATCCCCACGAAAGAGACGTTGCAGGAATTGGATCTGGGCTACGTCGCCGAAGATTTTGAAAAGAGAGGGATAATAAAAAATGGCCAAGATTAAGAAAAAAATAAAGACTATCAAGGTCGATCTTGACAAGTGCAATGGATGCCGGGCCTGTGAGGTAATCTGCTCTGCTTTTCATGCTAACCCAAAATATAGCAGCAACAATCCCGAGAGGTCCCGTATTCGGATGGTTCGTCATCCAATTAAAGACGTCTATGTGCCCTTGTACGCGGGTGAGTATACTCCTGCCGAATGCATGGGCAGAGACAAATATGTGATTGACGGGAAGGAATACGACGAGTGCGGCTTCTGCAGGGCTGCCTGCCCATCCAGGACGCTTTTCCATGAACCCGATTCCGGTCTTCCTCTCAAGTGCGATATGTGCGAGGACGATCCGCCGCAAGAGAAGCCATTGTGTGTTCAGTGGTGCTTAAATGATGCCTTGATTTACGAAGAAAGGGAAGAGGAAGTGGAAGAAGAGGAGAAGCAGGAAGACATCGATTTAGCACTTGAATCATTGGTAGACAAATATGGAATGCAGAAGTTGATGGATACCGTTGCCCGAAGGTCACAGAAGAGCGAAACATCAACCTGAACCAAGAGGACTAAACCATCGTGGAAACCGTAGCCCCGTTTAAAGAAGTCATAGATGAGGTAAAAGAGAAAGGCGGAGACGCCGTCAAGTTCTGCTACCAGTGCGGCAAGTGCGACACGGTCTGCCCCTGGAACCGGGTG
>DATFYE010000080.1:0-20157 GCA_035315185.1 Syntrophorhabdales bacterium
ACGACATCCGGCTCGTGTATCCAGCTCGACGTGCCGTCATAGGAGTAAGCCTTGAGAGCCTCCTTAGACGTCAGGACATTCTCCTCTCCCACGATCTTTTTCAGTTCCTGGACTATCGATTCCTTGATCATTGTGCCCCCCATTGTTAACGTATTTTAAAAACTGGGTCTTTGAATTCTTTTGTGTCTGCCGCTTCCTTGATATGTTACCGTTATACCAACTGGTAGATATAATGCCACAAGAGACATTTTTGTCAAGAAGTTTTTTCACCTGTCTGACTTAGTTTTGGTTATGTTGTCCTTATAGGTACTTACGCTCCTCAGTAGCACGATCGGCCATGGGGCGATCGCAAGTGCCGAAATGGCTCAGACCTGTCCGGTTTTTCAAAAGCGCTGCATCATCTAGATCTCTGCAGTCCCTCCTATAGGAAGATAGATGGCTTTGATATGGGGGTATTCTTTCGCGATGATTTCCATGAATCTATCCGATTTCTTGTAAGTATCCTGGACGGGAAACTGCTTGAGAAACTGTGCATAGCCTTCCGGATTGGCCGCATCAGAGACGTTTTTCGGGAAATCGTGAAAGGGAATTACATGGCTGCAGCCGATTACATTAGCAGCATACGCAGCTTGCTCCGGCTCCATCATAAAGAGCCCGCAGACAGGAAGGATCGCGATGTGGGGTTTATGATAATCCGCGACGACGAACTTCATATCCGCCATCAATCCCGTATCACCGCTCATGTACACCTTCTGTCCGTTTTCAAACTCGATGATGTATCCGGCAGCGGTCCCGATCACCTCCATCTTGCCATCCGAAAGCATATGTGAATTAGTGTGAGAGGCCGGAACCGGAGAGAATTTTATTCCCTGAAAATCAACGGTTGCGCCGAAGCCAGTCGGGATTATGTTAGTGATCCCACGCTGCGGAAGGGAAAGGGCATATTCAAACTGGGCTATGACAAAGACCTTCTGATTCTGCTCTACTATCTCATTGAGCCCTGAAGCATGATCGAAATGGGAGTGGGTGATGGCGATTACATCGATTTCCTTCAGCTTTTCCGGCGTTCTTTCAGACAGCGGCCATAGGGGATCATTGGTTAACCAGGGATCGACCACGACGACCTTTCCCGAAGGAGAATAGAACTTAAAGGTTGCTGTACTCAATCTTTGGATCTTCATAATGTCCGCTCCTTGAATGATTTTTTTTAATGAGCATCATCCGTGGTGATAGCCCATGGTACCTTATACCAAAGCATCTACCAGTACATATAATCGGGATTCTACATGCGTGCAAATTATTTGTCAAGACCATAATCCGTTCTTTTTTCAGTACTATCCGGCGTCTTCCGACTATCCTCTTGTTAGGCCGAATCGAATTTCGCAAGTCTGTTAAACCCTAATCAATCTTTTACTTTCCGAGCGCCGAGGCTCTGGAAACCCATTTTGACGGTCGTTTCAACTATTTCATCGATTTGGTCCTTGTTCTTATAGTCAAACCAGAAGGTAATCCATGTGATCATGCCCAGCAAAAGAAGGGCTGCCCAGGATGGCTGGAGACCTTTAGCAATTTTGCCGGCCGACTGCAGATCGAGAATGGTGCTGCGGAAAAGACCGTGCAAACGCCTCCACTCCTTGGTGATCTCCATATGGTACTTATCTTTCACTGCGAGTGATTCATGGAGTAAGAAACGGAGTTCAGGGTGAGCGAGGATCAGTTTCGCGTACTCCCGGATCATTACCTGTAAACGCTTCAGCGGTTCCTTGATCGACTCAGTTTCGGCCAAGTAAGGGTGGAGTATAGTGTCAATTACGTGCATATGGACCGAAAAGAGGAGGTGGTTCTTGCTGACGAAGTAGTGATACAGACTGGGTTTCGTCAATTTGGCAGCCCAGCAGATGTCGTTGGTTGACGTCCCATCGAAGCCCTTTGTCATGAACAACTTCATGGCCTTTTGCATGATGTCGATTTTCTTCTTTTCGTGTTGCGGCGTTACACCTTTTTTCCGTGGCACGACCTGTCCCCCTTCCAAGATTTATTATACCGGTGAGTATACAACGTGATCACTATATCGTCAAACGCTACCACACCCTCCGACGACGGCCTGTGCGCTAAATGGTTCTCTAGCTTGGAAAAAACCGTAGTTACAAATCTGAAAAAAGTTCTTGACACGAAATAGCCCGCATGGATTATATCTATCGGTAAGTATAATTTAGTGTAACCAGTTTATACCATAACATAAGAACGAGCAGAGTGGAACCCCTGAACCTCATTGAAGGCAACATCATGCTCGAAAAGAAGCTTTGTTCGGAACACCTGGGGCTGTGCGATGAAGCTCGTCAAAGATTATTTCGCCAAATAAGTCTGCGATAGATTGTACGGACGCCTCCGCACAAATCTATCTAGCGAGCACGGAAAGGGGGGCTCCGGAAGCTCTGCTGCGGGTTACCCACGAAGTGGGTCGAGGGCGACGTGCAAGCAGTTCAGAGACATGTTTGTCGAAGGTGAAATATCCAACTTCAAGCTCTATCCTTCGCGGGCTGCTCCTTGAACCAGATGCCGGCGGCGTCCTGTTAGCTTAACAGTCCTTGAGAGCAAACCTGGCACGCTTCATTTTTCTCTATATCATAGATTCGAAATTTGAAATCGTTTCCATTGAACCTCAGTAACTTACCAGCCAATGACGGCTTTTGGCCCATGAGTAATTTGATAGTCTCCAACGCCTGTAAATTTGCGATCAATGCCGGGATCATACCAATAACGCCCAGTCCCCGCGGCCCTTCGGGGTTGAAACAAGCGAGACAGGGAGTTTCTCCGGGGATAATGGTGGTCATCATGCCCCGAAATCGTGACACACCACCGTACACATAAGGTATCTTCTGCCTGATACAAGCCGCATTTAACGCAAGCCGGGCGTCTAACTTATCTAAGCCGTCCACTACTACCTGAGCCCCACTAATAATACTGGAAGCATTCTGTTCTGTTATCTCGGCCCACACCGGCGTAATCTCTATGGTGGGGTTTAACCTGGACAGCTTTTTCTGGGCAACCGTCACCTTTTTCGCTCCTATATCCTCTTCCCAGTAAAGCACCTGTCGATTCAGATTAGACAACTCCACTACGTCGAAATCAACGATAGTGATATGGCCGACACCGGCAGCAACCAGATATGTTGCCGAAGCACAACCCAGCCCTCCTACGCCGGCAATTACGACGTGGGAGATTTTTAACTTTTTCTGCGCTGCTTCTCCGAAATCCGGAATGCGAAGCTGCCGATCATATCTGACAAGTTCGTCCCTGTCCAGCATCTTTCCCGATCTCCCTTTAACCGTCCCAGCGCCAGAGTATCTTTAACTTCACTCTGTCACCGTCTTTCAGTTTTGCATTGAGGCCGTCAGGGATAGTGACATAATTCTTGTCATTAACCAAGACATCGTAATCCTCATCCATGTCATTGGTTCTGGGGTTAATCGGTTCAAAATCGACACCCGCCTTCTTATACGCCTCAGCCAGGGTGGTAAGCAGGGCCCGTAACGTGTCACCTTCCACCTCCGCCTCACAGACCCCTTCCTCTCGGGCTTCCGGCCAGGGTGCGCAGAGCCAGGGCATGTTAATGTTGAGCAATCCCTCCCGAGTCACTTTCCCGGCAGGATTCACGATGATAATCAATTCCGAAAAACCTGGCGTTATTACAGCCTTCATGGTACTCCTTTAATGAGGGGTCCAGGCTCCATTGGAATCTAGGATTAACCTTGATCCTCAAAACGCGAAGCCTGGACTCGTCGTTTATCTCATCACTTTACTTCTTTTTTGACTTATTCTTCTTTTGTTCCTGCAACGCCCAATAAACCTTTTCCGGCTGCGCCGGAAGGTCCTTTATCCATACTCCGGTCGCATCATGGATTGCGTTGATGATGGCCGGCGGAGCACTACAGCAACTGCCCTCGCTTGCTTCTTTTGCGCCAAACGGGCCAAAGGGGTCATTGGTTATCACGTGCAATACGTCGGTCATCGGCGCTTCATATGCGCGAGGACGCGCGTAGTCCACAAAATTCGGGTTCACGGTCAGCCCTTTATCCATCTTGAATTCCTCGTACAGGGCTGCGGCGACCCCCTGGTGATACGAACCGCCCAGGACCTGAGTTTCCACCGCCTGTGTGTTGAGCGGAAAGCCGCAGTCGTGGGCTATCACGTTGTTATCGTCGGTGCACCTCACCACCCCCGTCTCCACATCCACTTCAATCTGGGCTGCCTGGGCGGTAAAGCTGTAATTGGTCCCGATGTCGCCCTTGCCGGTAGAGAAATCGGCCAGCGTGTGGAGATCAGTCGACCTCTTGGAGTGTCCACGGCCTATGATGACCCTGCCCGGTGCGTCATAGCACGCCGCCCTGACCAGCCTCTCCCAGGACATGCTCCTGGCAGTATTCGACTTCACAAAAACCTGCTTGCCCTTGAATACTATCTCGTCCTCCATCGCGCCAAGCTTCTTAGCCGCAAATTCGCGGAGCTGGTGTTTGGCATCCTCAGCGGCGTTTATCGCAGCTTCCCCGGCAAGCACCGTCACGCGGCTCCCATAGCTGCCCGGGTCAGCAGGCGTAAATGCCGTGTCCACCCGTTTTATATCGACGTCCTCAATTGTGAGACCCAGGATCTCAGCAACAATGGCAGAGCCTACCGTGTCCGACCCCATGCCCACATCGGTCGCGCCGGTCAGATAGTTGACGCTACCGTCTTCGCAGACCCGTACGATGGCGGCACAGGCATTGTGCGCGCTGAGCTGTGTCCCGCTGAGATAGCATCCTGTCGCAAAGCCGATGCCATAGGCCTTATTACCTTTGACCTTCTCTTTCTTCTTGATTTGCTCCCACTTGACCGCCGCAGCGACCTTTGTCAGGCATTCCTCTGTACCGGCGGTCGCAAGGTGTGCGCCGTTTATGGTCTCGTAAATGGTACCCGGCTTCGGATTCTTGATTACATTTCTCTGACGGATCTCCACCCGGTCGATCCCCAACTCATCGGCTATCATATCCATCTGGCATTCACGGGCAAAGGCGGTATGGTATATGCCGTGTCCCCTCATCGCCGCCGAACTGCAGTTGTTGGTAAAGTAGCAGGCTACATCGTGCTTAAAGTTGGGAAGATGATACGGCATGCCCATACAGATTCCCGTAAGGAAGTGCGTGAGCGGGCTCATACGGGTATACGCGCCTCCGTCAGAAATAATCTCGTTGTGAATGCCCGTTATTATGCCGTCCTTCGTAACGCCGGTCGTCATGGTTACTGCCATGGGGTGACGCCTCAGATCGGTGGTGAGGGTGTCGAACTGGGTGTTTACTACCTTCACCGGTTTACCCGCCTTCTTGGCCAGCATAACCGCGGAAAAATCGCCGTTCGTCATGTCATTCTTGGTGCCGCCGAAGTCGCAGCCGATAAAGGGCGCTATGATCCGAACATGACTGAGAGGCAGGTTGAAGCATCTTGACAAGATCCTGTAAGGGAAATAAGGACTGCCCTTCGCCCCAATGAAGACCAGACGGTTCGGATCGGGCCAGTAAGCTACCGTTGCAGGCGGCTCAATATAGCCCTTTGCCATGCGCGGGGTGTTAAACGTATCCTTCCGCACAAGGTATGATCCGGCAAAGGCCTTGTCCACGTCACCAAAATTCCAGTGATATTCAACCGTCACATTTCCGGGGCGATTGTCATGCACGAGGGGCGCGCCTGGCTGCATCGCTTCCTCTCGAGTAAAAACACCGGGCAGCGGATCATACTCTACTTCAATCAGATCACAGGCCTCTTCCGCTATATCCTTATCGATTGCTGCCACTGCCGCGACGCCTTCATATAAATAGCGCACTTTTTTGACCGCCAGAGGTTCCTCATCGCGGGTCGGGTTGCTCCAGCCCCACTTGAAACCGTTAAAGTCCTTGCCGGTAATTACCGCCTTTACACCGGGCAGTTTCTCCGCCTTGCTCGTATCGATATTAAGTATCCGTGCATGGGGATGAGGGCTTCTTTTTACAAAGCCATAGAGCATATCAGCCACTTCAATATCATTGGCATACTTGGCCTGGCCGGTCACCTTGGCTACTGCCTCCACTCTGCGTATCGGTTTTCCCAGTATTGCATAATCTCCAAAAGTCTCTGCCATGCTACTCACCTCCCCGCATCTTTGCCGCAGCCATTTGTATGGCTTCGATGTATTTTACATAGCCTGAATCGGCGCACAAATTGCCCTGGATAGCCTTCTTTATATCCTCGATTGTCGGTTTGGGGTTCTCAGCCAGTAATGCTCTCGCCGACAACACCATGCCCGAAGTACAGAACCCGCATTCTATAGCGCCGTGGTCTACCATCGCCTGCTGGATAGGATGGAGCTTATCACCGTCCGCCACGCCTTCAATCGTGACCACGTCATGGCCGTTTGCCTGCAGCGCAAGTATCGAGCAGGCCCTGACGGCTTTTCCGTCCAGGTTCACGGTGCAGGCCCCGCATGCACTCACCTCGCAGCCGGTCCTCGTACCGGTCAGTTTGAGGTCGTTCCGGAGTACATCGAGGAGCAATGCCTTCGGCTTGACTTTCAGCTCGACCGTTTTCCCGTTCACAGTAAATTTCAGATCTTTTGGTTCACCTTTCATTTCCCTACCTCCTTCCCAAGATCAACTTTTTGCTTTGGCTCTTTCGAGAGCCTTAGTTACCGCTCGTTTGAAAAAGACCTTCGCCATCGCTTTCCGGTATTCTTCTGAGCCGTGAACGTCAGAAGGAGGAGAAATGTCCGCGGACATCGCCTCCGCCGCTTCTTCGAGCACCTTGTCATTAATGACCTTACCCACCAGCACTTTTTCGGCGCTCTTGGCCCTGAAGGGCGTGGAAGCGACGTTACTCAATGCGATGCACGCGGCTTCGCAGACCCCTGAGGACGGATTGATCGTGACGGACGCCGCTGCCCCGACAATACCCAGATCTCCTTTCTGGAACATCAGCTTCTCGTGGGCAACGCCGGTGTTCGGGGGTATAGGCGGTACCTGGATCTCCGTCAGTATCTCATCGGGCTTCAGGTCAACCTCCAGGGTGTCTTTGTAGAAGTCCTCACTGCTTATGACCCTTTCTCCCTTCCCTCCCACGAGTTTCAGTTTCGCATTCAGGGCGATAAACACCACCGACGGGTCACCGGCAGGCTCTCCATGGCAGACGTTACCGCCGATGGTGCCATAGTTACGGGTCTGAACCGCTGCCACGTTATCCTCCATCTCCGCAAGCACCGGATACTGCTTCTTGATGATCGGCGATTTTTCAATGGTGCTGTGTGTCGTAAGGGATCCGATCATGAGTCCCTTGCCCTTATCGTAGTTCATGTAATCGAGCTCCGTGACACCCTTGATGTCGACAAGATTCTCGGGTGTCAACATATTTTGTTTCATAAGGACGAGCATCGACTGACCGCCTGCGATGATCTTTGCGTCCTCCTTCAACTTTCCCAGCAAGGAAATCGCTTCCTTGACTGTCTTTGGAACAAAATACTCAAAGTCCTTCATAGCCCTACCTCCATGCGTATAGTTTAGTCTGCAACGAATAACCGATCGATTCGGTGAAGCTGAGAAAGGTCTCGACTCACACCATTTACACCCGGGTCCGTCTCCATCCGCTAGAACCTGGTCAGTACGCCTCACCCGCTAAGGTCTTGCTAGGTCCATCCATCGCAATCCAAAAGAGATAGCCTCTAGTCCTCTTTCATAAACCTTATTTTATTATGCTGACCATTACATACACTGGCACTGTATAATATAATATCAGAAAACTTGTCAACATTCTTTTCGTATTTTTCACGTTAGAATCAAAAGTGCACACCCCCACGTGCCTAGCCTTCGAACTGAAAAGGGACGGGTCTTAAAGCATCGACGGAGCAAGGACATGGGCCCGTCAGATGCACTCAGGGGCTCGAGATCCCTTGGCCATGGCCCATTATGCAATCCAGAAAGAAAGGTGTCAGGGGTCCTGAAGCGCAGTGCCTAGTAGGAAGCCGGAGTGCCGCCAAGCCATGCCAGCGTGTCTATTATCGTCTGTTCTGCCTGCTGTCTATCCGAGTCGGAGCCCATGTATTGGTCTATAGTGCTTCTTGGTATATGGACAGAGAAGGTCCGCCCTTGGTTCAAGACCATAAAGTCATAATTGTCATCGATCTCAACGTGATGGATGTCCTCTGGATAGCCGCCCAATTTCTCCTCGTACAACTGTTGGAGAATTTTCTTCACTTCTTCGCGACGTATCATTTCTTCCCTCCTCGACGCACTTGCTTTTTGCTTATAATGTTACCTCCCTCTTACACGCAATGTCTTATCCAAAAGAGCCTACTCTCTACGCATCGCACTTCGATGTGGTTGAGAAAAGCGTTCCTGCCCAGAAGTGATCCAATTTTTCTTGTGAAGTCCTTAAGCGCAACTATACTTGCCGGTCAATCTGCCTGTCAAGAGGTTTTTTAGGCTTACCCTGATTTAATCCTCCTGGCAGGTCCTACCTTACGTTGCCAAGCCGGATCAAGATATCGAGCCAGTTAAATGACGAAGAAGGCCGCTCTTGGATAAGCTTCTTAGATTGCGAACAGCATGTCCACGCTCTCCCTGTACCATCGGGAGAAGCGCTCGGTTTCTCTCTTGCCGGTTTCACCGTCGTTAAGGATAGAGGCAATGACCTTTTCCTTGTTGATCTCGATGCCGAAGTCCCTTTTGGCTTGAACGAAGAGTCTATCCACCATGCTTTCGAGAATTTTTCCCTTTTTCTCCTTGCAACGCCACAGCCTCCACCACTTATCATAAGCCTCTAAGATCTCGGAAGCTGTCCTCTCGTAAAAACCGGAGAGAGAAGGGAGCCATTTTTCGACGTGCTTTCGCGAGGAGAAGAAGATATCGTCCACGAAAGGATAGTGATCCACAATATACATCTCAACCCTTATCTTGTTGATGAACCCCTCGACGATAGTCTCTCTCAAGACATTTTCCGCTCCGATCCTGGTCTGCAAGTGTTGCCAGACTCGCAGAACAGGATAGAAGGTGTTCCTACCGGCATAGTCTATAACCTCAAGACTTTCTATACCGGATGCCCTTTTTTTTGGCGTGCCGTAGAGCAGAAGGCCCAGCAAATCCGATATAACATGAAAGATGAGAGACTTGTTGTAGGGGCGCATGGACGGGTGCATATAACAGATAAACTCGTTAAGCTCTAAGGCTTCTACGAGATGATCCCTTTGGGGATCTGTATTCAGATGTTTGATCGCATCGATCACCAGCGCACCAGTGGACGCGACCGCCAGCTGATCCTTATCAGTGGTAGACTCCCAGACGTCTAAAATGTGCCTTCGAGGAAGCATTATGTCTGTTCCGTCCGCTTTTTCAAAAATAGGCGCACTTCACGCGTGCCTCATTTCTTCAGAATTGCGTCCAGCCTCTGCTTGAACTCCGGGCGGCTGCCCAGCTCTGTAACAAATCGCCGCTCCCTGTCGAGATGTGTAGTGAGCCCGGAAAAGAGAGAGAGATTGACCAACTCTTTAAACCTGCTTATGGATTCAGCGGGGAGAGCCTTGAGGTCGCGCACCAGCTCTGCGAGCTTTGTGTCAATCTCCTGGTCGTTGAACACGAAATTGACGAGGCCGAGTTCACGTGCCTCCTGCATCTCTATGTTGCGCGACAGGAGATAAAGCTCGTTAAACTTTTTTGCGCCCACCAGCCTTGACAGAAAGAAGCTGCCTCCACCATCGGGTGAAAGGCCGATCCTCCGGTAGGCCATGTTCATGGTCGCCTTTGATTCAGCCACGGTGAGATCGCAGGCCAGAGACAGGCTCAGGCCTGCGCCGAAGGCGAGCCCCTCCACCACAGCAATCACGATGGCATTGATCTCCCTGATCTTCTGTATGCTTTTGTGAAGGTAGTCCGCCATGCAATCAATCTGGACATCTATCTCGGCGCTCTGCCTGAATTCCAGGATATCTCCTCCCGCGCAAAAGGTCTTTCCGGCACCGCGTAGCACGACAACAGCCGCACCTTGCGCCTCTGCACGCGCCAGAGCCTCAGAAAGGCGTTTCAGAAGTTCCAGGCTCATTGCGTTCTTCTTCTCGGGCCTGTTGAACATGATCGTGAAGACTCCATCAGCAAAGGTCTCAATCACAACGTCCATATGTTCACCTCCGGAGATGTTTTCCTACCTCGTTATCTACAGGCGGGAAGAGTCACCTCTATCATTAAACAAGCCAAACACTTTTGCAAGACAAAAGTTTACACCCAGAGGCTGTAGGCTCCCCAAGGAGGTTGGGGCTCTACCTCTCTCAACGCCATGCAAGACCGATAAGAGGCCAGTACCACGGGAGTATCACTAAAAGCAAGAACGACTCGACAAAGAAAAGGGCTACCCCGAGCTTGAACAGGTCCTTGGCGGTAAAGCAACCGAAGGAATAGCCAAGCGCCAGGGCAGACATCTGGTAAAGAAAAACTTTGCCGCCTGTCGCAAACGTCCAGAGCATGCCCACAGCCAGAGGGTTGAAACCTTCTTTAAGGCAAAACTGCATCAACGCTGGAAGCGTTGCCACGAGCATCGAAGACTCATTGCCCAAAAACAGGTGAAAGATATTGTTGTACCAATACAATAGCACCGGCGCCGTAAGGGAGGCCGAGCGCAATACAGGTGTCATCCATTTGAACAAAACCGCTGTAAGAGTTTTCAGGATCTCGGTATCGGCCATCACCGTTCCCATACACATGGCGCCGGCAATAAAGATTACAATCGGAAAGTTGGCCTTAGCAAAATCCTCCTTCTTCAGCGGACCAAGTACGGGCAGACAGGCAAAAAGACCTGCTGCCAAGCCTACTTTAGACGCTGAAATATGATGCCACTGATCGGTCACCCAGAGCAGGGTGGCGACGCCCAGGATGAGCACTGCTTTAAGCTCATTTTTCGAGATTGGTCCCATCTTGGCCAGCTCAGCACGACAGTACGCCTCTCCGCCCTCCAGCGTACGCTTCTCCGGAGGGAACATTTTCATGATCAAAATCCAACTCGCCACAATGGTCAGTATCCATATTGGCAAAAAAGCCACCAACCACATCCCGTAGGTCACCTGTACCTTTGCGACCGATTCGATGAGGCCCTTGGCCAGAATCGCAGCCGCTCCGGCGATGACGAACACGCTATAGAGACCGGATTGGAAAGTCATGGCAAGCACCAGACCCCGGCCGATGTTACTTCTCTTTGCCATGCCGAAGCTTTCCAGCATTCCTATGGATATCGTACAGAGGATAAGGGTCTTCGCATTAGCTGACGGCATTATGAACGTGAGCAGGAAATTAAGAACCATCATCCCTGCGAGGATTTTGCCGTAACTGGTTCCCATCCGGCAGATAATATTGTACGCCAATCTCCTGGCCAGGCCCGTCGATTCTGCCGCGACCCCGAGCAGAAGCACGCCGAGAACGTACCAGGGTGTATCGTTAAAGAAACCGGCAAAGGACTTGGAGAGAGGTATGCCGGCCCAGACCCAATAGAGCAAACAGCCAATCAAAGAGATTACAGCCAGCGAGGCCGCTTCAGTAATATACATTACCAGCACGAGTATGGTTATGGCGAACGCCTTGCGTCCCACGCCCGAGCCCATGATAGGCGCCAAATAGGCGAGTGCTCCCATAGCAACCGCTAATAGCAGACACAGGAAATGCTTCGTGTCCGAGCTTATTCTGGATTTGGTGGCGGCTGCCTCCGCAATGTTAGTCATGAACCTCCCTCCCTTTTTCCGACTGGCCTACGAAGTCTTCTGAATGTTGATACAACATATCACCCTCCTGTTGCTTTCTGATATGTGGCAATGTGGCTTACTGTTTTACTTCATTAATGCCCTTGGAAGATACGTAGCCAGCCCAGGGAATAGAAACAGCAAAACCGCACATGCCACTATGGCGATCAAGAATGGATATACGCCCCCGTATATCACTTTGAAGGGCACCTTCGTAATATTCTTCACTATGAAGACGTTGATGGCCACGGGTGGAAGGACCACCCCTATCATTACGGTAATAGCGATCATGATGGTGAACCAGATCGGATCGTACCCGAGTTTCGTGGCGGCGGGAAAGAAAATAGGGGTGGCAAGTATCATGAATGCAAGGTCGTCGATAAATGAACCGCCTACCTGGTAGATGATGGCGATAAGCACCATGATAAGCCAAGGAGGGAGCGGGAGTGAGACGATCCAATCGGCAGCGAGCATCGGGATCTGAGTCATGGTAATAAAATGACTCAGCACTGTGGAGCCCGCAACGAGTAAAAGCACCATGCACGAGATGTGTATGGCTTCCGAGACCGACTCAAGAAATTTTGTTACATCGAGTTCCCTTTTTGCAAGAGATAAGATGATCACCAGCATGGCCCCCACACTGCCCGCCTCTGTAGGGGTGAAAAACCCTTTCATGATCCCGCCTATTACCAGAAGGAAAATAGCCAGAACCCAAACGAGCTCAGGAAGCGATGACACCCTCTCCTTCCACGAAGACCTCTCGCCCGCGGGGCCGATGGATGGATTGATTTTGCACCATCCATATATGGTGAATATAAAAAACAACGCAATGATCAGTCCCGGTATTATTCCTGCGAGAAACAACTTGCCTATCGACTGCTCCGTGATGATGCCGAGCACGATGAGGGTGACGCTCGGCGGAATGAGTATGCCCAGCGTACCTACGGTAGCCACAATGCCGGTCGAGAGCTTCTTGCTGTATCCATACTTGTCCATCATGGGAACAGCGATACTGGCAAAGGTTGCCGCTGTTGCGGGCGAGGATCCGCAGATAGCCTTGAAAGCGGTTGCCCCTCCCACGGTCGCCATGGCCAGTCCTCCAGGGACATGGCCCAGGAACTTATACGCGGTATCATACAATCTTCTTGCAATGCCCGAATGAAATGCGACCTGCCCCATCATGATGAAGAGAGGGACAACGGTAAGCCCATAGGATGAAAAAACGTCAAAGAAATCTTTTGCCAGCATGTTAAAGGCTGCCTCAACCGAAACAAGCATGCTAAAACCTATGAGACCGACTATTGCCATGGCAAAACTGAGTTCGATACCGGTTAAGAATAAGAAGAGAACCACCGCTATACCCAAAATTCCTATAACGATTTCATTCATATTCTTCTCCGACTATTTTCAGAATGTCACAGATCAGAACAAAACACTGGACAAAGCAACTCACTGCCAACCCGTAGGCGACAGGGTAAAAAGGCAACTGGCGCGTGAGCGTAACCTCTCCGGTGTGATACAGATCCATTCCCACTATGATCAGGTTCCAGCCGGCAATGAAGAATAGTCCTATCCCTAATAATCTTGTAAAAATATTGACAACATTCCTTCTCTCTTGAGGCAATTTCTGAGTAAGAAAATCGACGTAGATGTGGCCTCTTATCCAGGAGGTGATGGGGATACCAAAACCTATTACAACGGCTCCCAGGAGACCTACGATCTCGTACGTGCCGGTGATGGGTCTCTTGAATATCCGCAATACCACGTCGGCCACTGTCAGAACCATTATCAGAACGAGAGCAACGGAAGATATTGAATTCAGAAACTTGCTCAGCTTGTGTCCGGTTGCGAGGATAATTTTCATGACCTCCTCCACAGTCCCTGCTCCCCTTTTAAAAATAAGCAGGGGAGGTTATTTCCTCCCGCCCCTTTCACTGCATCTTTTTCAATGAATCAAGGGCAAATTTCAGGACTTCGTCACCCGGCAGATTTTTCGCCTTCGTGTCTTTCACATAATCATCAAGAGTGCTCCTTACCTTTTCCACCCACCTCTCATCCTCTTCCTTGGAGAGAGGAATGATTTTGTTGCCCAGCTTAAGAGCAAAATTCCGACCGCTGAGATCATAATTCTCCTGCACCTTCCCTATCCTGTCGACCCATTCTTCATTCACCTGTTCGACGATCTTCTGATTCTCAGGCGTCAACGAATTCCACGTCTTTTTGTTCATCACTACGAAAAAGATCGTCGTATAGGCGGTACCGAAGTTTTCCGTCGTATACTTCACCACTTCTCCCCATTTGAAACCTTCTAACGATGCGATCGGTGCGGTCGATCCGTCCGCTACACCCTTGGCCAGCGCATCATAGGTGTCACCCATGGGCATGGCCACCGGGGTTGCCCCCAATGCCGTCACTATTTTGGCGCCGAGACCCGTGGTCCTGATCTTCATCCCCTTCAGGTCCTCCAGGGTTCTCACGGGCTTCTTTGTATGGAATAACTGGGGACCTGTGCCATGGAAGAACATGACCTTCACATCGTCCAACTCTTTCGGGTGAAATTTTTTATAGACTCCATTGCTCAGTTTTGTAGCAGCCATGGCATTTTTATAACCTAACGGCAGATCAGTCACCTCCATCAAAGGAAACCTGCCCCGCGTATAGCTAAGGGCCGAAGAACCCATAGTCGAGATCCCTTTGACCACACCATCGTAACACTTGTCCGCAGGAGTGAGTGTAGCTCCCGGAAACATGACCACTGTCACGCTTCCCTTCGTTCTTTTCTCTGCCTCCTTTCCCCATTCGGCGAGGCTTTCAGTTACGGGATGACCGACGGGCCAGAAGTGAGAAAACGTCAGTTTCACAGGCTTTGTCTGAGCAGACGAAGAAGGAACTGAATATGCGCACAGGATGCATGAGGCGCACAGAACCAAGAATATCCGGCTTCCCAATTTCATGATATACCCCCCTCAAATGTTTTCTTTGGATTCGCTGGAGACCCCCTCTTTTCCAACCGGTTTATGAATCTTTAAATCTCGATAAGCCCTACCTCCTATTTATTCGTATTCTCGACGCCCTGTGCTCTTAAATACCTCCTCCTCAGGCGATTGTTTAGATCCTGAATATGAATTTTATTAACCTCTTTAGCCTTTTCCAAATCGCCGGATTCAAGAAGATCCACGATTTCTTTGTGGGCCTTGAATGCATTTTCACTAATCTTCCTATCCGTCCTTATCTTCAGCATCATATACCGCATCAACGCGTTTATTGAACGTAGGGTATCAATCAAAATATAGTTTCCTGATATCTTCACCAGCATGTCATGAAAATTCCAGTTCTCATCAGTTTTCTTCTCCTCTTCTCCTCGCCGGAAAAACTCTTCCGCCCTTTGTATCGACTCCCTTAGGATCTTAAAGTCTTTCTTTCTTGCTTTTTGTCCGACTATATCGATGATAATAGATTCGATCCAAAACCTGGCCTCTGCAAGTTGATCGATCGTGATGTTTCCCAATTTCAGGTGGTCCGACAGGCATTCCTTTAATCTCTGTGGGGCATCTACTTTATTTATAAAAGCTCCCCCTTTGGTCCCCTGTTTTATCAAGACAAGACCTGATAACTCCAAAATTCGTAAGGCTTCTCTTACCGTAACCCTGCTGACACCAAGCACTTTTGCTAATTCTATTTCAGGAGGCAGCTTGTCGCCTGGCTTTAACTTGTCTGATTCGATAGCGCCCTTAATCTCGTCTACAACCCTTTCAAAAACCCGTTTCCCCTTGACATTATTAAACATATGTTGACCTCAACAAACGATTCACCGCTTCTCTAACCGAGCTTTAAGGGCCGGGCATCGGCACCAGTGGATTGTAGTAGCCGGCTTTAAGTATGAGATACCTCAACATGAGATCGCCAATAAGTTCGAACGCCACGGAAAGATATAAGAGGGCAAGAGGAATTCCGCTGATGCCAACAACAAAACTGGCTATGATTACGCCCATCGGCAGCGCTATGCCAAGTACTATCACTCCTACCCAGAAAAACGGCCACCATTTCCCTTTGACTATTTCACTGACAGAGGTTTTTCCGGCTGACAAGCCATACCTAGCGGTTATAAGGTATGTTGGGAACACGACAATAAAAGCTGCGAGCAGAATCTTGATGAGATCTTCCAGCATGGCATTCCCGCCCGGGCCACCACTCTGTAATTCCACAACGGCGCTGAGCTCGGCGCCGCCCCAAAGGCCTGCAACCGTATACAGCACCGGTAGCAAAGCCGAATTCCAGAGTGGAATACCGCGAATGTAACTCATTGCAAAGCCGCCATAGATGATCGCCAGGAAAGCCAACACATTGGTCACTATCAGCAAAACAAGAGTAGATGCAGTCCAGAGAGACAAGGCAATGTGAACGAGCCCGAGCACAAGAAAACCGGATACGAAGAGCAAACCGCGAGAAATCCAGGACGTCTGCGGTCTGAGAATCATCCGGTAGAACCTGAGTGGATGCCCTAAGTACACGAGGTGAAATCCACCACCCAAGACTGCACACAGGAGCCAGCCGATGAGTTCCCCGAAAAGATTTCCAAACAAAGAAGAAACCAGGAACATTGCTGCACCAAGCTCAATGAAGAAAAAGGCAATCCAGAAAAGAATACCGCGCCCGTCTATCCATTCAGTCTGAGGTGTGGGCTTTACCATCCATTCATAGGGTTTCATTACTGCCTCCTCTTGGTTCATCGCAGAATGTAGTAAACAGAAGGGTCGGTACCAAATTCCGGATGAAACTGAGACGCCTTTTTCTCTTTTATCAGGAGTGTAACCTCACTATTCGCGTCGTTAAGGTCACCGAAATAACGTGCCTTGGCCGGGCAGGCAATAACGCACGCCGGAGTCGCCTCACGATCCACACCAGGAACCAACCCTTTCTTTAGCCCGCTGTCGATCCTTTCGATGCAGAAGTTACATTTGAGCACACTCCCTTCCTGAAGGGGGTATAACTCTTTACCGATTTTCTCTAATGGGGTAAGACCCTGACCGGGGAAATACTCTTTTTTGCTGTCAGCATAGTAGGTTCTCTGCTGGTAGGGGCAGGCCAGGACACAATATCTGCATCCCGCGCACTTATCATAATCAACCGTGACTATGCCGTCCTCCCTCTGCACGGTGGCACCGGTGGGGCATACCTTGACACAGGCCGCATCTTCACAGTGGTTGCAGAGCACAGGATATGCCGCCTTGGTAACGGCAGCACGCTGGCCGGTTTCGCCTACCACGACTCTGCCCCAGAAGATGCCCGGTGGCAGGAAGTGTTCTTGTTTGCATGCCAGCACACAGGCATAACAGCCAACGCATTTTTGCAGGTTTATCACCATCCCCCAGCGAGGCATTGCGAAAACTCCTTTCTAACCTATTTTTCGAATCTTGATTCTTACCGCGGTCTCCATATTGAAACTGACAGGGTCACAATGCTTCAAGTCCAACTCCAGCAGTATGTCAAAATTTACGCCTTTCCCTTTGGCGATGGGCATACCTTTGGCCCAGTGACCGGCACATGCCGCAATACCCACTGCCTTTTGGTGTATACCGGTCAACAGCTTAAGCCTTCCTTCCACCTTGCGACCCACAACCGTTTCCAATTCCACCAGATCCCCATCCTTCAACCCCTTTTCCTTGGCGGTTTCGCTGTGCATGACGATGTTGTAGGTATAAGGGTTCATATGGCTTAGCTCGTCCAACCATGGCTGTTCCATCGTGTGTGAGCCTGTGTGGAGGATATCACGATACGAAAAGCAGTACAGGTCATACGCGGGGTCTTTCACGTGATGGACTGAACAAGGCGTCCACGAAATTAAAGGGGTATACTGAGCAGTATCAAGATCGATGCCCAGCTTATCGGTGATTTCTCGCGTTTTTTCACCTATGTCTATTAAATGCTCAAAATAAATCGGTGCTCTACAGTCGGTGAAACACCTCCAGTAGGCTTCTTCTACCCTCTTGGGCCATGTAATAAATCCATGCTTCTTAAACCATTCCCAGTCGTGTTCGGGACCGAACAAACTCTTTACAACCCTGTCGCACATCTCTAACCGGTCTATTTTTTCACCCGGTTTGACCTTATATTCATCGGCGAGACTGTACGCATCGTTCATGACCTCCATTAACTGATCCCGCTTGCCTACCCTATCCACCAATTCCCATAACACATCGACGAAATTTCTTCGCTCATATTGTGGTTCCACGACAGCCTGAGTGATGTGATAGGCCCAGTCATCTTTAGCGAATGGGAGGCTGAAGCCCATACCTGAGCCTGCGAAGCAATCGGCTTGCTCCAGATAGCAGGTATCCGGCAGGAGTATATCGGCAAACCCTTCTGCCAGTTCTGTTGAGAAGAGTTCGGATACAACGATGAAAGGTATCCTTTTAAGCGTCTCGGCAACGATCTCTCGATTTGCAATGCTCAGAATCGTATTGGCTCCCCAGGAGATCATCATTTCGATTCCTCCCTTCAATCCGATCTTCTGCCACATTTCCTCCTGGTCGGATGAGGCAAGAAAAGGTGAATGAAACATGGTCGCGAAGATATCATGGAGCGCTGGATCATCACCGCGAAACTCCGGCATTTTTGGAGGCCACGGTCCTCCACCACTCCACGCGAACGTCGGTCCAAACCGATCAACGGTGAGCATGCCATCTTTGCCCTTCCCGATGTGCATAGCGGGTTTCCCGGTTCCGGGGAAACCGAATGATTGGGGTGTCCATCCGACTGTTCCGCCCGGCACATCTGCTGCGCCGACTATCTGATTGAGGAGAGCGACGGCGCCGCACGTATGGTACGAATTTTCATGGCCTTCCCCCCCTCGAAAGAGAACAGCCGAAACTGGTCTTAAGGGGAGATTATGACCGTCAATGGTTATCGTACTTCCGATGCTGGCTGCTTCTGCAAACTCAGTAGCGATACGCCGAATGGTTGATGCGGGAACATCACTGACCTTGGATGCCATCTCGGGGGTATACTTTTTGATATGCTCTCTTACCAGTCCAAAAACCGGATGGCATCTTTTCCCTTCGATCTCGTATTCCCCCTCCAGGGCAAAATCCCCGATACTTGGATCGTCATATACCTTGGCTTTTGCCGCAGTTGAATCCCATACTAACGGCTCGCCGGTTTCTCCGTCCCGTACATACCTGCCGTCTTCCCCTACAAGGTAAGGACCGTTCGTTTTCAACTTTAAATACTTTTCATCATAGATTCCCAGGTCATTCACAATCACGTTGCACATTGCTAATATAACGGCCCCGTCGGTACCCGGAACTATAGGGATCCATTCCGTTGCCTTACTGCTCGCGAAGTTACGCATTGGATCAAAGGCAACAAATTTCGTGCCTTGCGTTCGCGCCTCCGCAGCCAGCCTGATGCATGTGCCTGACGAGTGTCCTGAGCCGCCACCCTTGTTAGCGCCGAAGTAGATTGCATAGTTACAGTACTTAAAATCAGGAACTATTGACCACGATCCATGTACCATGCCGGCAATTTGATGCGCCCCCGCGCCGCAATGCAGGCCCCCGCCACCCACAAAGGCGGTTGGGGGTCCAAGAGTTCTCATAATGGGACGCGTATTGCCCCTCAGATACGGTGCCCGGCAGGTAGTAACCTGGTAGAAAAGCCTCTTCGGGTCTTTCTCTATGACCGCTTTCAGTTTACGTGCAATCTCATCGAGGGCCTCATCCCAAGTGATCTCTTTCCATTGAGGATCAACAAACAGGCCTTTCTCAGGATTTGTCCTTTTTAATGGGACGTTCAGGCGATTAGGATCATAAAGGACCTGGAGGCCTGAGAGGCCTTTGGCGCACGTTCCTCCTCGACTACCCTGGGTAGAGAGTGGTTGCCCTTCTATCTTGACTGCTACCCCGTTCACACGGCGCACGCGTATGCCACACGCACCATAGCACCTGCCGCAGACCGTAGGTATCCAGGTATCTTCACGCAGCTGTTCTTGTCGAGATCCAGCCATTGCTTCTCCTTTCAAACGTTTTTCTATTAATGGGGCTCGTGTTGACGATAAACCTTATCCAGCCCTTTCGCCTATATGTCTGACATTTATACATATGTCTATATAGCTGTCAATATGTCTTTTTGGACACCATTTTTTGGGCAAGTGAATATAATCTTCTATTTTTCTTGACATAATTATTGGCAGCTCTGTACTATGGAATAAAGAAGGCGAGACGGCAATACAGTAGACAATAAGGATGACCGAACGGGGACATGGGTAACAGATTATTCTGGGGACATGGGTAACACTTTTGTACTAATTCATAAGCAGTGGAGGTGCTGCTTATGGGTTGGAAAGGAGTTACCGTCATGGACCAGAGAGTGCGTTTCATTGCAGA
>DATFYE010000081.1:0-97273 GCA_035315185.1 Syntrophorhabdales bacterium
GAAGGCGTTCAGCGGTGGATCTCATGAAGATCGGGTTTGATGGTTATGCCATGGGTGGCTTCAGCGTGGGTGAGCCCAAGAGCCTCATGTGGCAGATGGCAGATATAGTTCTCGAGTACCTTCCCGAAGAAAAACCTCGTTACCTCATGGGGGTTGGCTTTCCCGAGGATATCCTTGAGGGCGTAAAACGAGGCATCGATATGTTTGACTGCGTCATCCCAACACGCCACGCGAGGAACGGGAGCCTCTTTACGGCGACCGGAAGGATCAACATCAAACATGCCCGGTATGCGCGTGATGAGCAGCCGGTCGATTCTGGATGCTCCTGCTACGCCTGCCGCACGTATTCGAGAGCCTATCTGCGCCATCTATTTGTGTCGCATGAGTTGACGAGCTACTATCTCAACACGCTCCACAATCTTTTTTTCTACACGAATTTCTTGCAGAGGATCAGGCAGTCCATAGCCGATGGTACGTTCCGAGAGTTCTATGATAATTTCATGTCGCAATGGAAAGGAGGTGATTGAACAATGAACATAGCTTATGCAATGGGTATGCAACCCGGCGGTTCCGGTCAGAGCAGCCAGATTATGGCCTTTCTGCCCCTCATCCTGCTCTTCGCCGTATTTTACTTCCTGCTGATACGGCCTCAGCAAAAGAGGGCGAGGACACACAAGAGTTTTATCGAGAATCTGAAAAAGGGTGATAGGGTTGTAACTTCCGGTGGCATGTATGGTACAATAACAGGCGTCACGGACGATGCCGTAACCATCGAAGTAGCGGAAAAGGTCAGGGTTAAAGTTCTCAAAAGTGCTATAGCAGATTACGCGAAAGGAGATTGAGCGTGAGATTGTACGAGAATATTGTGATTGTGGCCGCTGACTGTTCCGGCGAGGAACAGGAGGAGGTCCTGAAAAGGGTACAGGGCTCCCTTGAACGGTTCGGAGCCGAGATTGTCAAGGTGGACGATTGGGGCGTGAGGAAACTCGCGTACCCGATAAAGGGTAAAGACAAGGGGCATTACTTTTTTTATCTGGTCAACATGGAACAGGGCGCGGTCGTGGGCCTCGACAAGTTCTACCGGACCATGGACCTCATCCTCAGGCATATGTTTGTTGTTGCAGACGAGAAGTCGAAGGGACTCGAAAAGCCGCCGGACCAGGTGGTCTTTAGTGAGATCGAAGGTGAGACTTAGTGAACAAGGTTTTTATCTCGGGGAGCGTGGGGGCGAACCCGCAGGTATCGTACACACCGAAAGGACAAAAGATCGTCAGGTTCCCCATGTGGGTGGAAGAAGGTGGATTCAGTATTGACGTAATCCTCGCGGGAGGACCCGCCATTTCTGACGTTGCCGCTGCGATCGGAAAACGAGTTCTCGTGGCCGGCTCTCTCGCAAACATGAAGACCCAATCCAGGGATGTGTTAAGGGTGAAAGCAAGTAAAATATTACCGATGGAGGAGTAGATGCCAAGGCCGGAGGGTGGAAAAAAAAGAATCTACGTGAGGAGAAGAGTCTGCCGGTTCTGTCAGGATGAAAATATACGCATTGATTATAAGGACCCGAAACTTCTCAAGCACTTCATTACCGAGCGCGGTAAGATCATGCCCCGGCGGATGACGGGCACGTGCGCGAATCATCAAAGAAAACTGAGGGAAGAGATAAAGAAGGCGCGTCAGGCGGCTCTCTTACCCTTTACTACTGTTTTTCACTAGGGAGGAGCTTACTCCATGAAGGTCATACTGCTTGAAAGTATCGACAATGTAGGCAAGAAAGGCGAGACGCATGACGTGAAGGACGGGTTCGGGAGAAACTTTCTGATCCCTCGTCACCTTGCTATTCCCGCCACAAAGGGTAATGTCAAGAACCTGCAGGAGCATGCCCGGAAATTAATCGACCGGAAGGATCAGGAGCTCAAGACCGCCGAGATAACCAAACAGAGATTGGATGAAGCCTTACTTACCATTAAGCACAAGGCCGGCCAGGACGGCAAGCTCTTTGGCTCTGTGACGGTTAAGGAATTGGCCGAAGCGATAAAAAACGTGCTGGGTATCGAGGTCGATAGAAAAAGCATCAGGCTGGATGAACCTATCAAAATGACAGGCGCGTATACGGTTGATATCCATCTCGAAAAAAGCATAAGCGCGCAGGTTAAAGTCGAAGTAGAACAGGAATAGATGGCTAGGGCCTCAAGAAACACCGTGGAGAAGAGGGGGCGAGTGCCTCCTCAGAACTTAGAAGCAGAACAGTCCCTCCTTGCCGGAGTCTTAATCGATCCGGAATCAATGAATAAAGTAGTTGATGTTGTGCTTCCCGAGGATTTCTACCGGGATGACCACACCAGAATATTTGAGCTCATGCTTGATCTCTACGAAAAGAACGAGCCGATAGATATCGTCACCGTGAGCAGCGCGGCAAAGGACAAGGGCATCCTCGAGAAGATCGGTGGCGTCACCTATCTCAATACGCTCGTAGACCTGATGCCTACGTCAGCCAACATTACCCAGTACGCCAAAATGGTGCGGGAGAAGGCCTTGCTCAGGAACCTTATGAAGGTCTCCACGGAGATCATTGAGAAAGGCTACGAGGTCGAGACCAATATTGACGGATATGTTGACGATGCGGAAAAAATGATTTTTCAGATTTCCGAAAGGAAGTATAAGCCATCTTTCTTTGCTGTCAGAGACCTTGTCATGGAGAACGTGAAGACCATCGAAAGGCTCTTCCAGAAGAAGCAGGTGGTCACGGGCGTGCCAACCGGGTTTGTGGAGCTTGATAAGTTGACCAGCGGACTTCAACCGTCTGACCTGATCATTGTCGCGGGAAGGCCCAGCATGGGGAAAACAGCCTTGTGCCTGAATATCGCGCAGAATGCCGCCCTTGCCGATAGCGCGAGCATGCCGGTAGGTATTTTTTCAATGGAGATGTCGAAAGAGCAGCTCGTCATGAGGCTCTTGAGCTCGGAGTCAGAGGTGGAGTTTTCGAAGTTGAGAACAGGTACATTGTCCCAGGCAGAGTGGCCGAAGCTTGCACAGGCGGCTGACACGCTCTATAAAGCGCCGATATTCATTGATGATTCAGCGGCGCTTGGAGTGCTTGATTTGCGGGCGAGAGCGAGGAGGCTGAAGAAGGAGCATAATCTTGGTCTTCTCGTCATAGACTATCTGCAGCTGATGAGGGGTAGAAGCAATACCGGCGGTGATCGGCGCGAGCAGGAGATATCGGAGATATCGAGATTCCTGAAAGCCCTGGCAAAGGAACTGAACATACCTGTTATCGCTATTTCTCAGCTCAACCGGATGGTCGAACAGAGGGATAACAAGAGGCCGCGTCTGTCCGATTTGCGGGAATCCGGCGCCATCGAGCAGGATGCGGATGTTATCATGTTTATCTACCGGGACGAAGTTTACGATAAAGAGTCTAAGTTTAAAGGAATAGCCGAGATCATCATCGGAAAGCAGCGAAACGGCCCGACAGGGGAAGTACAGGTGACCTTCCTTGACAAATTTACCGCATTCAAAAACCTGTATAATACGGAATGAATCTTCCAAACGTACTCTCCCTCTTCCGCCTCTGCCTGACAGCCTTTTTCATTCTTGCCATCACCTACCAGCGTTACACGATTGCGCTCTCATTGTTTGTGGCGCAGGCAATAAGCGATCTCCTCGACGGGTTCTTCGCCAGGATAATGCATAAGAAAACCGACCTGGGTGCATGGCTCGACCCGATAGCAGATAAGGTGATGCTCGTCTCTTCATACCTTGTGCTCGGTTTTCAAGGGATCGTTCCCTTCTGGGTTGTGGCAATCGTACTACTGAGGGACGTGGTTCTCATGCTTGGCTTTTTCGTCCTGCACCTGCTCTCTTATCGCATGGTGCCCTCGCCGACCCTGTTGGGCAAGGCGACAACACTCTTTCAGATGGTCACCGTTTTGTACTTACTCTGGTCCACCACGAGAGAGTTCAAGGAATACTTCTACTACGCCACGGCTGCCTTCACCCTGTTGTCCGGATTTCAGTACGTCTTGCTCGGTCTTAGCGCCCTTTACCATAAAGAAACCGTTTGACAAGAAGGGGCCTTTCCATTAGTATAGAAAGACAGTTGCAGTAATGTATTAGAGGTCAAAAAAACCTAATAATAGGAGGGTTTCATGGCTGTCAGAGTTGCTATAAACGGATTCGGCAGGATAGGCCGACTTGTATACAGAGCCGCTTACAAGAATAAAGATCTGGAGATTGTGGCGGTCAATGATCTGACGGATGCGAAGACCCTTGCCCATCTGCTCAAGTATGACTCGGTGCACGGGACCATGGACGCCGACATACGCTGGAAAGATTGCACTCTCATAGTAGGCGGGAAGGAGATAACCGTTCTTGCGGAACGGGACCCGGAAAAGCTTCCGTGGAAAGACATGAAGATAGACGTTGCCCTTGAGAGTACGGGACATTTCACTGACCGGGTCGGCGGAGAGAAGCATATGAAGGCAGGGGCGGCGAAAGTTGTGGTCTCTGCGCCCGCAAAGAATCCGGACGTGTCGTTTGTCCTCGGGGTGAACGAGGAGGTGTATGACAAGGCGAAGCATCATATCATCTCAATGGGTTCATGCACCACGAACTGCCTGGCGCCCATCGTTAAGGTGCTCAATAAGGAGTTCGGCATCGAGTACGGCTTCATGACTACTATCCACTCGTATACAAACGACCAGGTCATACTTGATTATCCTCACAGGGATCTCAGGAGGGCCCGTGCAGCGGCTATGTCCATGATACCGACGACCACCGGCGCGGCAAAGGCCATCGGGGAGGTCATCCCGGAAATGAAGGGGAAATTGGACGGTCTCGCCATCAGGGTGCCCACACCGAACGTTTCGCTCGTCGACCTCGTTGTGAACGTTACCAAGGCCACAAAAAAGGATGAGGTGAACAACGCGTTCAAGAAATATGCTGAGGGAGCGATGAAAGGTATCCTCTGTGCCGTTGAGGAGGAGCTCGTTTCCTGCGACTTCAACGGCAGCTCGTACTCTTCTCATGTTGACCTGCCTTCCACGAACGTGATGGCCGGTAAGATGGTCAAGGTGCTTTCCTGGTACGACAATGAGTGGGGCTTCTCGACGAGGATGGCTGAGACACTCGTGTACGTCATGAGGTAAACCATGAAGACGCTGCAAGAGCTTGATCTGAAAGGCAAGAGGGTATTTGTGCGCGTCGACTTCAACGTACCCACAGACGATCAAGGTGCTATTACGGATGACACAAGGATCCGTGCTCATCTGCCGACCATTGCTTACATCGTTGAAAAGCGGGGAAAGGCGATTCTCGCATCGCACCTGGGTCGTCCAAAAGGTAAACGAAATGAGAAATACACGCTCAGACCTGTTGCGAAAAAGTTGAGCGATCTGCTCTTCAGGGATGTGGCTTTCGTGGACGACTGTATTGGTCCGAAAGCGCAAAGCGCAGTAGCCGCCATGAAAGAAGGCGATGTAGTGCTCCTCGAGAATCTCAGGTTTTATCCCGGAGAGGAGAAGAATGATAAGGATTTTGCCCGCGAACTCGCGAGCCTGTGCGATGTGTATGTTGACGATGCTTTTGCAACGGCGCACAGAGGGCACGCATCAAACGCGGGTATTACGGAATTCGTTAAGACCTGCGCCGTAGGCATGTTGCTGAAGAGCGAGCTGGATTATTTGAGGCGCGCCACAGACAACCCCGCCCGGCCGCTTGTGGCCATAATCGGCGGCGCAAAGGTATCAGACAAAATCGGTGTGCTTGAAAAACTGATCGACAGGGTAGACAAGCTGATCGTGGGTGGCGGTATGGCCTTCACCTTTCTGAAAGCGCTAGGCTACGAAATCGGGAAATCGCTCTGTGAAACAGATATGCTCGACGTCGCAAAGAGCATCGTGGAAAAGGCACGCGCCAAGAATGTAAAGCTCTACCTGCCTGTCGATTGCGTGCTGGCAGAGCAGGCTACAGCGGATGCAGTAACCAGGCAGCTGCCGGTACAGGAGATCCCCCCGCTGTTAGCGGGCCTCGATATCGGTCCTGCAACTGCCACACTCTTTTCTGAGGCCCTTCAGGATGCGAAGACGATCGTCTGGAATGGCCCCATGGGAATGTTTGAGCTCGCCCCGTTCAGCGTAGGAACCTTCGCACTTGCAGCTTCTGTGGCTGCGACGGACGCACTCACTATCGTCGGAGGGGGCGACACTGATACAGCAGTGCACCAGGCTGGCGTGGCCAACAGGATTTCTTACATTTCCACTGGCGGCGGAGCTTTTCTCGAGCTGCTCGAAGGCAAGCCGATGCCCGCCATAGAAGCATTAGAGTCGTGCGGGGGTGGATCGTGAGACCCTGGCTGGTAGCAGGTAACTGGAAAATGCATAATACGGTGAAAGAAGCGGTGAACCTGGCTTCGGCGATCAAGCAGGGATGCGAAGGAGTGAAAGGCGGCACCGTTGTTGTCGCTCCTGTCTTCACAGCGCTGGCAGCTGTTTCTGAGGCGATCAAGGGATCGCAGGTTAAATTAGCGGCCCAGAACGTCTTCTACGAAGAGAAGGGCGCATACACGGGAGAGGTTGCGCCTGCGATGCTCCTCGATGTGGGATGCGAGTATGTGATCATCGGCCATTCGGAACGCAGAAAGTATTTCCACGAGACGGATGAGACTGCCAACGCCAAGGTAAAAAGGGCGTTGGCCACAGGACTCAAGCCGATTCTCTGCGTGGGGGAGACAGAAGAGGAACGCGAAAAGGGCATCACGGAATTTGTCGTAGGGTCTCAGGTGCGGAAAGGCCTCTACGGCATTGAGAGTCTTAAAAACATAGTTATTGCGTATGAGCCTGTCTGGGCGATCGGGACTGGGAAGAACGCAACGCCTCAGGAAGCCCAGGAGGTGCATGCTTTCATACGCAACCTGCTGAAAAAGCCTTACGGTGAAGAGGCCGGCGCTCTGCTGATACTCTATGGAGGCAGTGTAACGAAAGAGAATATCAGCGATCTCATCACCATGGGCGATATAGATGGGGCGCTCGTGGGTGGGGCCTCCTTGAAGTCTGACAGCTTTCTGGGTATAATAAAGGCCGCTGCTGCGAAGTAGGGGAAAAAATAATGTTAACTGTCATTGCAATAATACATCTTCTCGTCTCAATAGCATTGATTTTCGTGGTGCTCTTACAGACGGGTAGGGGTTCCGAAATCGGGGCGGCCTTCGGAAGTGGGGCGAGCCAGACACTTTTTGGAAGCTCCGGCAGCACGGGCTTCATGACCAAAGTCACAACCGCTGCCGTTGTGATCTTCATGCTGACGAGCCTTCTGCTTGCCTATTTTTACAGCCACCGCGAATATGTGGTGAAGGCCCCATCCAGCCAGACGGAAGAAAGGCTGCCGGCCAAAGTCCCGGTCGCACCACCTGCGCCAGCGCCGGCACCAGCGCCAGGGAAATAGTAAGCTTGCAAGCTGAAGCAAGGAAGCGACGAAGCAGATGTGCGGAAGGGCAAAAGAAAAGCCTTTGTATTTCCGCTTCCGCCGGGTACCCGCGTGCGGGTGTTCGTGTCAATGCATTCACATATGTGATTTGGATGCCGAAGTGGTGGAAGTGGTAGACACACCATCTTGAGGGGGTGGCGGGGAGACCCGTGCGGGTTCAAGTCCCGCCTTCGGCATTTTAATATGTTATGTAATTTTAGGGGGTCAGAGTTTCTGGACCCTCTATTTTTCTGTCACCAGATCGTCACCCGAACAAGTCTAAGAAATCCATCGCCCATCAGGAACAGTCTGAAGAAGAACAGGAAAAGGGTGCATTATGACTTTACTTAAAAAATAGATTCGGAAGAAATAATGAAATCTGTGGAAAGAAAATAAGAAGAAGTAAGACTATAGACATACCCAGAAGATAGGGATATACCCCTCTATAAACTGTATTGAGTGGCACTTTTGCGATACCGGCCACTACAAACACATTTATCGCCATCGGAGGAATGACAATTCCTATCATGGCGGCGCTACAAATAATAATACCAAACCAAACCGGGTCATAGCCCAGCTTCAGAATCGTAGGTAAAAAAATTGGGGGTAAGAGAATTAACACCGCCATATCTTCGATGAATTCACCGAGAAATAAGAAGAGAAGAACTAGGAGAATTATAATCATGAATGGATATATCTGTAACGAACCTACCCAATTTGAAATTGTATAGGGCACCTGTGTCACCGCAAAAAATTGACTCAGGATTGTAGCAGTCATAATCAGCGTTAGAATCATACATCCAACGACCAGAGCGTGTTTGACTGATGCTATAATGCCTTTCAGATCGATATTGTTTGATAGAAATGACACAACCAACACAACAGCAGCCCCTACTCCACCCGCTTCCGTGGGAGTAAAGAATCCTTTCGTAAGCCCTCCCAATAGCAGGACAAAGATAACGATGGGAAAACATATCGCGTAGAGGCTTCGAATTCTTTCTCCCCAGTGTGATCTCTCCCCGCGTGGTGCTATTTTCGGGTTCAGTTTAACCCAACCCACTACTGTTGCTACAAAGGAGATGCAGAATAAAATGCCTGGAATGATTCCGGCCAAAAATAACCTGCCGATTGATGTATCTGTTATGAGGCCATAAACAATCAGAGACACGGCTGGAGGAATAACGGAGCCTAGTGACCCGACAGTTGCTACGGTTCCTGTAGAGATTCTCTTATCATATCCATGCCTGTCCATTTCAGGAATCGAAAATGTTGCAAATGTGGCTGCCGTAGCTGCAGATGATCCGCACATCGTCTTGAAAATAGCCGCCGCTACGATAGTTGTCAGAGCGAGCCCGCCTGGAATATGACCTACAAATTTGTAGGCCGAATCATAAAGCCTCTTTGACATACCCGCGTTAGCTGCAATTTGACCCATAAGCACAAAAAGAACGAGTGCCAATAGATTAAAAGATGAAAAGTTACTATACAGAGTCATAGCCGTAAGCTTCAATGCAGGGGCGACTCCGACCACGGCTGCATATCCCAGGAAACCTACTGCGGCCATCGCAAAGGCAATCTCAAGGCCCATCCAGAAAAACAAAAATAAGATAAAGAGGGCTATTGCAGTAATAGTCAACACAGACATAGCTCATGACCTCCTGGTGAAAGACTGGAAAAGATCGTTAATGAGAACCAGGCATACGATGAAGCAGGAAAATGCCAAAAAATACGGCCCGATTGCATCTGGGATTTGCAACACCGAAGAAACTTGACCAGCCTCCCACAAACTATTGCCATAAAGCAAAGACCACCAGGTAAAAATTATGAATATGATTATCGCGAGGCATCGATTAATGATAGTGAATATTCTTTGCCAGGATTTCGGAAGACCACCTCTCCCGAACTCCATGATGACATGTGCCTTTGTAAAGGTCGTCTGCGGGAGCGAAAGCCCTACAGCAATCGCTCCCATCAAAATAGAAATCTCAAAGCCCCAGGCAATGGGCATTCTCAGCACTCTCAAAGTCACGTCAAGGCTGATTAATAGAATAACCACCATAATCGCGAACGACGCAATAGAAAGTAACTTCTCACACACTTTTCTTGTAAATTCGTTTAGATTCATGCCTCACCCCTTTTTTACTTAACGTAAAAAACGTTGAACGCTGAAGGAGTTTGCAGCACATTCAGCCCTTGAGGGAGCGCGTCGTGTTTGCTCATGGAGGCGAAAAACTCCTGAGCCGTTCCGCTACCTGCCCGCAAAGGACCTTCTTAGGGTATTCCGTGCTCCGCGCCACGTGGTACTTGATAACACATGCCGCGTGAGAAGTTTCCGGTAAGCACGTCATGCTACTAACGTCTTCGCCTGCATGCGTCCCTTTCTCCCCGTGGGAATAACACCCACGGGGAGCCCGTCGAACTAAGACCTCTACGGGTTTGTAGAATATTTCTTTAAAATGACTTTAGCCTCTTCATAGACCTTTTTTGCCGGCAGACCTTTGCTTTCCAAGTCTTTAAGGCTCTGTTCAATGACAGGATCGCACGCTTTCAACCACCGCGCTCTTTCTGCTGGTGCAAGAAGAATTTGTTCGACACCTGCTTTCTTTGCTATTTCCAGATTCTGTGCAGTAATGCCGTCAATAATTTTTCCACCCCTCTCGACAACTCTCTTGCCTGAGAGGTCATCAATAATTTTCTTCACATCCGGTGGAAGGCCATCAAATACTTTCTTATTTATGCCGAAGCCACATGGATAAGAGAACAGTTTTACGTCAGTTATGAACTTCGATACTTCGTGGGCCCTGAAATCCTTAATAGCTGCGTATGGCAACAGCGCCCCGTCAACCAGTCCCCGGTTCATTGCATCATAAACATCACTGGTTGGGAGCTGGACCGGGGCCGCGCCCCACGCTTGCGTAATTTTTATCTGCATGGGCACTGCAGCTCTGATTTTCATGCCCTTGATATCTTCCAATTTTCTCACGGGTTTTCTCGTCGTGTACACGCAGTAAGGATCCAGGCCATACAGAGCGAGTATTTTGACATCTTTAAATTCCGGCTGAAGATATTTCTCGTAGATATCCCATACCGTCAAACCATAGGGCGTTGCGGAGGGGATCTCCATAGGCAGTTCCAATACCGAGCTCAGCGGAAAACGTCCTGGAGTAAACCCCAACGTAAACCATGCGATATCGACAATGCCCTGACTCACCATCTCGTAGTGGTCCTTAGCTTTTCCTAATGCCTCACTCGGATAGAGGGCAATTTTTACCCTACCATTGGTTTTTTGTTCGACTTCCTTAGCCCAAAGGGCATAATTTTCATGCGGCGCGCTTTCGGGCGACATAAAGGATGAAAATCGCAAAGTTGTTTGAGCATAAGAATTAGTTTGAGATATGAGAGAAACAAACAATAAGGTTAATACCAGCAGCATAAATCTCTTTGTCATGGCTAAACCCCCCTTTGTATGTTTTTTTAAAGCCTAAATCTTGCTCCTCCTTTGGGCTTGCTTCTCGCCCGTCCTATAGTATTCTCCCTGGATAGCCATTTTTGCTTCCTCTTGCTCCTCTCCTGTCCAGAACCCCAAGTTATAGCCCCACCAGGGCTCATGCAACCTCAGAGCAGGCAACCCCTCTTGCTGCCAAATCTTCACAGCCTCCTCCATGAGTTCCTTACTTGGTAAGGATACAGGAGTATAGTCCCACTTTCGCGTCGCATCGATCAGGAGAATAGAAGGCTGTGGGATATCGAGATAGGGAGGCACTCGCTTAACCGTTTCCGTAAGAGGCTCCAAGGAGGGATCAAGGGCGGCCTCTATCGTAGCCGGCGCATCGCGTGAGATCTTAATATCCCGGTGGGGCTGCACCGAGAAAGCTATCGCCCAGCCGACTGAATCCATATCACGCGGATCGATATCCTCGTCCACTGCAATAAAGATCTTGTTAGACCCGAGGCGTGCCGCCATAGCATCCAGAACTGCCCAAGCCCTGGGGGCTCCCGTACGCTTTAGCCGGATAACCATGACATTGCCGCTACAAGATGGAGGGAGACCCACATCGATAACCTCAGCGATACCTTTGTCGTATCTGAGGTACTTGTAGATCTCATTCTCCTGTGCTAAGCCCCAGACTACCATGCCTTCGCTGGGAGTGAACTGGCTTATGTAGTTCTGCCAGATGGCACCCTTACGATGGGTTATACACTTAATGGTGAAATAAGGGGCTATTCTACGTACCGACATGTAACCAGGGAATTCGCCGAAGGGACCTTCAGGCTCAACTTCATCGGTGCTCACCTCCCCCTCGAATACCATCTCAGCATAGGCAGGGACCTCTAAGTCCACGGTTTTGCACTTCACCAGCTCCACGGGTTCACCGGCAATACCACCTGCCACAGCATATTCATTGACCCCGTAGCCATACCTGGTCGACGCAACATAGCCAATATTCGGGGAGGTACCGTTCACGATGGCGGCGGGCATGGGCTGGCCCCGCTCCTTCCACTTTCGCCAGTGCACGGCGATGTGCTTATCCGCCGAAGCGAAATAGAGCCCGGTACGCGTGGGGGACTTTATCTGAGTTCGGTAGGTGCCGACATTGCAGAGGCCGGTTTCTGGATCCTTGGTCACCCAACAAGGAGCCGCCATATAAGGCGCGATGTCGAAGCCAGGAGTAGAAATAGGAATTGGAAATTCATCCAGGCCCCCGTGCTCTAATAAACCATCCCCAATATGAATTTCTTCATGTACAGGGCCCCAATCCACCAGCTTGGGTGCGATAGGCCGGGCTTCCGCCTGGGCCATTTTCTCACTAATCTCCTCAGGCTTGCACATCAGTCCGATGGCGTAGACTTGACGCGAAGCAGCAAGATTGCAACAAGTAACAGGAGTGACGTATTTTCGCCCTCGGCTATCGCTCACGTTTTCAAAGAGCCAGCCTTTGCGCTCCTCCTCCGGCAAGCCCCGGAACTGAAGTCTCATCAGAGGATGAAGTTGAGTATCTTTATTAATCTCCCTGGTGACTCTAATCAGCTTGCCTACATCTTCCAGGGTTTTGAGATGCTCACGTAGGTCTTTATAATAAGTCATGTCTCTAACCCTCCATTTGCCCGTGTAATGAACTCTCGTGATAAAAATGTCGTTTGGTTTTATCCACCTTTGCCTTTCTGAGCCTTCATCTGTCTTCTCAGTTCCTCTCTCGCCTTAAGGAATTTGGCCGTGCTAATCTTCCGATCTTTGTCCATGAGCAGGGCGTCAGTAAACGTTCCGCCAGTATCGATCACTATCTCGAACATCGCGGTCCCGCTTTTGCTATGGTTAGACTTCGGCATACGCCTCAATCTCAGGTCCGGCCTGACAAGGTGCGGATCCAGAGCTTCGTGACTGTCGTACTTCAGACTGAGGCCGTGGAACAGACAAGGATTTTTGTGCTGAGGCATCCTAGTATTTCTGCGATAGTAGCAGGGCAAGAAATTTGTGTCAAGCAGTTTCTTATTGTGTGCAGTTTTTTATTTGCGCTCGAGGATTTCGAGAATAACACCAATCATACTTTCAGTATCCATAAAAGCAAACTTAACATGCTCGTCTTCGCCACGCTGCAAAACCCCAATCCCCATTTTCTCAAACCTAGCCAATTCCTCGCTCAGATCACTCACAAACGCCCCAATATGGTGGACACCTTCGCCCTTAGCGCGTAGAAACTCTCGCCAAATGCTAGGTCCCTTTCCAGGTTCAATTAATTCAATTTCCATACCCCCGGCTTCGCAAAAAGCCAATTTCCCTTCATACTCTTTCCTCCTACCGTGCACAATTCCATCAGGGAAGACCACATCAAACACTCTTGAAAAACTAGTGCCTAAGACTGCACTAAATCGCTCCATAGCCTTCTTCCTATCTCTGACCGCAATACAAACATGCTCAATTTTGAGTGAGGCAGACTTCTTCTGACCTTTCTCCATTTCTTGCTCTCCTTTTCTCATGATGCTAGTAGTTACCACAACTAAGTGGATACGTGTCTATGGGACGGCGTGGGATCGGGGCTCTTGCATTGTCGCAAGAGACGCTCTATCTCTGTGCCAGTCAATCCTTCGTCGATTTCCGCCACAATCTTCATGATGCAAGTCAAATGTTCCGAGTCAAATAGGTCGACCTTCTGCAAGTCACTTCCCCGTTACAGAGCTATGACGTCGGACATCTTTTTTTATGCTTATTCCGCACTTGATGCAATTCTATGGCCCGTCAGCGTGTTGTGTCAAGAAATAGTTGCAAAAAGGGCCTTCAAAACGGTCGGTAGGTACGAAGAAGTGGCTTTATGCGGGCGTTCCGCTCGACCATTTTCGCTTTACCATTTGTTACTTTTGTTGTATTGTGTGACTCCCTCAAAGATGAGACATGGCCAGGATATGAGGCGTTGCACAAGATATCCTGAAACTGCCTGAACCTGAACAGGAGCGACTGGTTTTCGGCCTCTGTCTTAGAGAAGGAGAAGTGATGCGCGTGGGGTCTCTTGGCGCGGATGAAAGTCTAAGGGTAGCTCTTGTGGCTTCTGACCACCAGCCAGGGATAGACCAGCGTCAAACAAGGAGGAAGAGTGATGATCGACCTGAATGTCAAGTTCGCCGGATTGGATTTCAGGAACCCCATCTCAATCGCTGCACATTGCCCCGCGGTACCCCGGAGGGATCTGGTTACTCCGGAAATCGATATGAAGTTGTGGAGAAAATATTATGAGGGGGGCGTTGGCTCCATTACAACGGGGACGATATTTTTCGATGAAATGCTGAATGCCCGCGGGTCAACCCGATTTTGCCCCATTGGTACGAAGGGGTTTGCTGAGCGGGAAGGGGCATTGGGCGCTGCGACCATGCCTGATTGCCTCTGGCCCCGGACGCCGGGTCTTGAGGCTGTTGCTCGGGCAAAGAAGGAGTTCAACGACATCCGGATCATAGCCAGCATTATGGGGCTGGAAGCAGACCTGAAAGGCTGGGCATCACTCGCCCTCGAAGCGGAGCAAGCCGGTGCTGATGCCGTAGAGCTGAATCTAGGATCCGTGATGATGATGGAGTCAGCAGAGCAGGCACTTAAAGGCATTGGCACAAGAACCTCACTGCCTGCCGGAGCCATAGTCGGACTGGTGCCACCGGTGGTGGCTGAGATCGTAAAGGCCATCAAGAAGACGGCCCGTCTGCCTGTGATTATAAAGGTGACACCCGAGCTCGGCTTTTACGGCTTGCTTGGCGCCCTGCCCCACTACAAAGAGTCCGGGGTGGACGGGCTCTTATGTTCCCATAGCATCATGGCGGTTGCGCCGCCCGACATCTATAATCAGGGCGCCACTTCCTTCCCTCAGTTTAAGAAGACCACCTGGTGGTCTTCAATTGGGGCATGGAACCGGCTGGTCTCATACAGGGATGTATCCTGCGTAAGTAAGTATGCGCCTGACATTGATGTCGAGGCCTGCGGAGGTTTCGTTATTCCTGAGCACGTGATTGAGGTGATGATGCTTGGCGCCAGAGTGGTTCAGCTCTCATCAGGCATCTTCATGAACGGTCTCAGCTGGCCTGGACGCGTGGTCACCTTTCTGCGGAAGTACATGGAGCAGCAAGGGTATAGGAGCACGGATGAGTTCATCGGGCTAGGTTTACGGAACATCGTTGAAATGGGAGAGGCGCAGGAGGAATACAGAGGACAGGTAGGTGTCGTCATAGCCCACATCGATTACGACAAATGCGTGGGTCCAGACAGCTGCCGCGTTTGTCTTGATACTTGGTGCATTGCCACCTATGAGGAAGAAGGCAAAGCCAAGGTAGATCGCGACATGTGTTGTGGGTGCAATCTCTGCGTCATGAGATGTCCCCACGGTGCGAGGAGGTTGGATGCCGAAGAGGCGAAAAACGTCTTGAAGGAGATGCCATGATTGAATCGATTGATGAACAGAAATGCACCGGCTGCGGGATTTGCGTCGATCGCTGTCCTCTCGATACCCTGCGACTCAAGGAGTCTCCGCCGGAAGGAAAAAAAGCCTACATCGCCTATCCCGATGACTGCATGACGTGCTTTGAATGCGAAGTGGAATGTCCCTCGGACGCCGTAAACGTTCACCCGTTCAAAGAGGAACTTCCACGCACCCTCGACTACGGAAAGGGAGGTGCGTGATGGGCGGAATAGATTCGACCGGGAAGGTCGTGGAAGCGGACGTTCTGGTCGTCGGGGGCGGCTTGGCTGGTCTCTGGGCGGCCACCAAGGCGCGTGAGTACGTAGACATGGTGACGATCATCGATAAGGGACCGAAGGACTGGGGAGGCCAGTGTTCGCATGCCAGCGGTGGCATAATTGCCACTATCCCGCAGGATAATGTTGCCGAATCCATAAAGGACCTGGTGTACTACTATGACGGCCTGTGCGATCAGGACCTCTGGGGCGAGATATTCGGGCAGTCTTACGACCGCATCCAGGATTATCTGGAGATGGGCTACGAGTTTATCACGGAGCCGGATGGAAGGCTGAAGGGCATTCCACAGCGCAGCCTGGAGCACATCAAGTGCTATCTCGGAAAACCGTTCGGCATGGGCGGAAAGAACATGGTGGGGGTACTCCTGAATAAGGCCCAAAGGCTCGGGGTCGAGCGATTCGGTAGAATAATGGTCACAAATCTGGTGAAGCAGGACGGTCGGGTGATCGGTGCGACGGGTTTCGATACAATCACCGGCGAGTTCTACATTTTCAAGGCTCACGCAGTCCTGCTCGCAGTAGGAAACGGGGGGTGGAAAGCTTCTTACCACCTCAACACGTGCGCAGGCGACAGCGTCTATCTTGGGCTCGCGGCTGGCGCCGAGGCAACACAGTGCGAGTTCGCGAGCGTGTGGAACGTGCCGAAGCTTTTCAGCTGGGAGGGGCAGACCTATCTTTTGCCCCTCGGCGCCAGGTTCGTCAACGCAAAAGGCGAGTCTTTCATGGACAAGTACTCCCCTGTGTTTGGCGCAAATACCGATACCCATTACATCACGAGGGCAATGGCCGTGGAAGCGCGTGAGGGCAGGGCCCCCTTCTATCTCGACTGCACGAAGATGAAGCCGGAGGATCGCGAGCTCCTGACGCCCAAGGGAAAAGGCTGGATGCGACTCAACTATCTGAAGTTGGAAGATATGGGC
Organism: Syntrophorhabdales bacterium; assembly: GCA_035315185.1. Classification (GTDB taxonomy): domain Bacteria; phylum Desulfobacterota; class Syntrophorhabdia; order Syntrophorhabdales; family WCHB1-27; genus JADGQN01. The sequence goes on from DATFYE010000081.1 coordinate 16,609, forward strand.
ATACACTTCTTCGAAGAGAAGTCGGAATGGATGCCGCAGATGTGGAGAAGCGCAGCGGGCCTTGCCGCCGATCTGTCCGGAGGCACGTCAGTGCCGGGCCTGTTCGCGGCAGGCCGCGCCTGCGGTCTCGATCCTACGGTGTACATGGGCGGACTGTCCCTGTGTCTCTGCTCAGCCACGGGCAATACGGCCGGGGAAACGGCGGGCAGGTTCGCTGCTTCAGCCAAATCGACCGTCATGGACGAGGAGCTGGTTAATGAGCAAAAGCGAGATCTTTACCGACCCGTCCAGAAGAATGGCACAATGCCAAAGGAGGTCCTTCGCGAAATTCAAAAGGCCGTTTTCCCATGTGACGTGTCCATCCTGAAGAATGAAGCGGGACTGAAAAGGGCGGCAGCAAGGCTGGAAGTCATTAAAACGGAGCTGGTACCACAGATGGCTGCACCGGACGCGCATTACCTGATGAAACTGATGGAAGTGCGGAGCATACTCTTAATGAGCGAGCTCTACGTGCGCGCATCGCTCCTCAGAAAGGAGTCGCGGGCAGGTCATTACAGGGAGGATTACCCGGGCAGGGATGCCGCCCACTGGCTTGGCCGGCTCCTCGCGGGGCAAGACGCTGACGGCATAGCTTTCAGAGTGGACCCGCTGCCCATCGACCGCTACGCGATCAAGCCGACGCGTTACTATTCAGATAATTTCAGGTTTTGACTCGCGGCCTAACCCCGCGGCCTTCGTTCGGGTCCATCCTGTTTCCGGTGCGGTTCAGGGCCCGAACGAAGGCCGGGGTCGATTGTCTCGTTAGACTAGTAACCTTCCTTTACCAGCGGTGAGATGAGTAGTCCGGCGATCAATACCGACAGCGCGAGAAACATAACGACGGCATTGTACCCGGAGACCTGTACCAGGAATCCGATGAAAGTGGGCGCGAGCATGCCGACCAGGAAGGCAACCAGAGCGGCCACGCCGACGGCGCGGGCGATGGCGTTTCTCGGCACGACGGACTGGATGAGAGGGCTAACCATCAGAAAAAGGACCTGCTGGCACATGAGTGCAATTATGAGAACTATAAGCGCGGAATAAGGATTTTCTATGACGATGCCGCCCAGGAACATGGCAATACCGGCCATGATCCCGCCGGCTACTCCAAAAACAGCCCTGCGCATGACGCGATCGGAAAGATAGCCGAAACCCAGGACCGTCACCACCGTGAAGACGTAATTGAGCGAATAGGCCCAGCCAGCCGCCTGAAAGGAAAAGTGGCGCACCGTGCGGAAGTAGCTGGGCATCCATGTGGCCCAACCCCAGAAGTACAGGTTGATAAATGCCCAGGAGATAACCAGCAACCAGAAGCGGTAATTCCTGGCCCAACTTTTTCCTGCTTCGGTTGTCGCCTCTTCCGTTTCTTTCGCCTGAATTCCTTCTTCTATGTAGCGGAGTTCTTCACCGTTGACGCGCGGATGCTGGCGGGGACGGTCCCTCATCATGAAGATTACCATGGGCAGGGGTATGAGGAGAGAGATCGCGGCAATGGCGAAGAAGGCCGTCCTCCAACCCCACGCGCCGATGAAGGCGACCATAAGCACTCCCGCCACGGCGGGACCGACGTTCTGCCCGTTGAGCCACATAGAGTTGGCCAAACTGCGTTCCTTTGGCGGGAACCAATTGGTCACGAAAGAAAAGTTGAAGGGATGCTGAAACCCCTCTCCGATGCCCAGAAGCACTCTTGCGGCTATCAGGAGGTTTGCGGAAGGCGCTAGGCCGGAGAGGATCATGCTCAGGCCCCAGATTGCAATCCCCATTGCCCCGGCGATGCGGGCGCCGCACCATTTCATTGCCCACCCCCAGAGGACGGGGGTGAGGGCGTAACTGAGCATGAAGCCGGACATAAAAAGCCCCAGGACAACCGGCTTTCCGACAAGGTTCAAGTCCTGAAGGAACTGCTTGTTCGCGATGACCACGCCGATAGCAGTCCTGTCCACGTTGTTGACGACGCCGACAATGATCATCGGCAATGCGATGTACCACCACCTCACGCGTGATCGCCGCACACCTGTGGCTGCCGCAACCCCCTGGGCTGATACTTCCGTCATGTCCTATCCTCCGTTGTTCTTACGCGCCGGGCCGCCTGAAGACATCCTGCATGGCCCAACCATCTCTTGGTGGGACCTCGCGAACCGCTCGTCTTTCCCCGCAGGCACGTGCTATACGCGCATGTAGAGCGGGAACTCGTACGAGACGGCGTTCTCGGGACAACTTATACGACAGTTCCCGCAGTGCCAGCATTCCTCGGGATAGACAACCTCGGGGACTTCATTCCCAATCTCAAGGATGAGACCGGGGCAGTCCTCTATGCAGTTGCCGCACATATGGCAGCGTTCTTTGTTAAAGACGGGAGGCATGGTTCACTCCTTCATGGTATCGTGTGTAGTCGGCATCGGTCCTTACCGGCCCCACGAGAATTTGAATTTTCCTTCTTCGTGCCAGATTACGAGAGGTTTTTCCATGGCCGGGTCGAGATTCGGGAAATCACCCCGCCTGTAAACGGCCCTGCCGCTCTCCCTACGCTCAAGGCACGTGAGACAGGTCAACACGCATATCTTGTGCAGAGCGAGCGCCTCGTGGGCGCGCATCAGCTCGTGGTGGTTCGCCGCCTTTATTTTGTCCGCATACGTACCGATAAAATCCAGCTTCTGCAGGGCGAGACGTATCCCCTTCTCGCTGCGAGCGTACCCCATGTAGTAATCCATCACATTACGTAAAGAGGATTCGAAATCCTTGTAGCCAACTCCATTCTTACGTTCGAGAGGCGCGAGCACCCTCTCCTTCTCCGCGGCTGCGGCTTTTTGGTCGATGTCTGCAAGCTGCCCACCCTTCAGGGCCGCCTCGGCGGCCTGCATCCCGGCATAGCAGCCCCCGCACATGGCGCCGGACCATGAAATGAAGGCGCAACCGTTGAAGAGGCCTTCGACGTTGGTTTCGAACTTGTCATCCGTATAGAGCAGGCCGTCGGGGCTGATCTCGCTCAGCTCCACTTCCAGGGGGTCGCGCTTGAAATCGATGCCCACCTGGTCGGTCCAGTCATTGTAGGTGGCCTTGTCGCCCGGCATCAACACGTACTGGAGGTAGTGGGCGTCTTTCTCCGTAAAATGTGTCATGTCCATATAAAAGGGCGGTCCCTTCCCGTCCAAAAACTCCTGGTAGGTGCCCTGGACCTGGTGGATCCTGAGACCGTTCTCCCACATGGGATCGTATTTGCCCATGAACCGCTCCCCCAGGGCATTCAGCTCTTTGCCGCCCATGTTGTTGATGCCGTTCATCCCCGGCGCGCCGTAGCCTTTCGGTTCCAGCGTGGCCTGCTGCATGATATCGAGGTTCATGATCTTAGCGCCTATTTCCCAGGGAAGGACGAAATGGGCGCCTGTGACGTAAGGGCTGTACCAGCTGTTGAAAGGGTTGCCCGTGGAATTCGCCGATGCCCTGGCGACGGTCTTTCCCAGGCAGACCACTACCTTCTTTGCCTTGAATACGTAAAAGTCGCCGTTCCTGACATCGTAGGCCATGCAGCCGGACACGCGGTGCCCGCTCTTGCAGAGCTTTGTGGTGAGGAGGAAATCGAAGACGTTTATCCCTTCGGCCCGGACTCTGCGGGCGATCTGCCTCTTGACGGTTTGACCCCCCTCGACGTGGATCCACCAGGAGCCCGGCTGGCCGAAGCCCTGACTGCGGAGATAGGAACCATCCTCGGTTTTCACGAAACCGATTTTTTCCTCGACAAGGATATCGAGTACGGGCCGCATCATCCTGTACCAGCCGTTCTCGACCATACCCGGCGTAAGCCCCGACACCGGTCGCGAATAGAACTTTACCAGCGCATCACAGGTGTCGGTCTCCGGTCCGCTGTCGAGAATAGCAAGGAAGTGGTCGTTGCCACCGCCTGCCTGGCCGCAGCTCTCCAGCCGCCCCTTATCGAGCAGGACTACGTCCGCGCCCTCCCGCTTGGCCGCAATCGCGGCCCCGCTCCCGGAAACGCCGGCGCCCAGAACAAGTACATCGGTTTCAACCATTTTCCCTAACGGGGTTTCCATTACGTTCATCTTGGTTGGCCTCCGCCCCTGATCCCTTGGCCTAAATTTCAGGCAAAGGAAAGTCTCACGACAGATTCTAGTAGCTTGTTAATAGTTGCATCGTACAACCTTATACGTTTATACGCCCACCGTCTGGAACTTGTCAAGTGATTTTTCGACAAAAAACTAATGAGCAAAAGGAGAGCCGCAGAAAGAAGGATTGAGAAGCCCTCGCCTATGAGATTCAAGCCGAACATGAGGATCAGGACGGCCCAACTGAAATAAGACGCGCCTTGATATCTATGCGGGTTGCGGAGAACCTCAAAAGTAACCGGTACAGCTTACAAAGGGGGATAACCCGCTGTTCAAACCCGTTTCACTATTGCCGTCCCAAAGTTTCACCATGTCCCTTTCTTGGCTAATGGAAGTTTGAACTCGAACAATTTCGCAGAGAGCGCTAAATCTTTTTGAGAGGGGAAAAACTTGAAAGGGAAAAAGCTTGACACACCTTGGACGATAGCTGTATAAGACAATCATATAGTTGGGAATCCAACGAATATTTATTTCTTTGTGTAACACACAAGACAAGGACAATAGCCACCGAGAAGGAGGAACCGTGAAGACAGGAGGTACCGATATCTTTACTTTCTATCTGGGAACCAAAGTTATCCACGGGTTACACAGCGTTCAGCAGACCGGAGTTGAATTCAAGGGATTAAAGGGTAGCAAGGCTCTGATCGTGACCGATAAGGGCGTGAGAAATGCCGGGCTCGTCGAAGCCGTTACCGAATCTTTGAAGGGAAATGGGATCGGCTATACAGTCTTTGACGAGGTCGAAGAAGACCCGGGGGTTGTGACCGTGGCCAAAGGCGTGCAGCTGGCTCTGACAGAAAAGTGTGACGGGATCGTTGTTGTCGGGGGCGGCAGCCCGATATGCGCAGGCAGGGCCATTGCAGTAGTGGTAGCAAATGGCGGAGAGATTCGAGACTATATAGGCCTCAATAAAGCCGCAAAGCCGCCGCTTCCGTTGATCGCCATACCGACGACTGCAGGCTCCGGGGCCGAGGTCTCACAGTTTATCCTACTCAAAGACGAGGAGCTGCACACAAAGATGGTTGCAGGGAGCCCGCTCTATTTTCCAAAGGTGGCCATACTCGATCCCCTTCTGCTCAAAGGATTGTCTTTCCATCAATTTGTCGCAAGCGGCGTGGATGCCCTGGGACATGCGATTGAGGGCTACCTGACAACTATGACCACGCCCATTACCGATGCGCTGGCCCTCCAGGCCGTGGGCATGCTGTACCAGAACCTCAGGGCAGCGGCGACAAGCGAAGATATGGATGCGAAAGAGGCCTGCCTCGTCGCAAGCTCCATGGCGAATATAGCTTGCGGTAATTCTCGTTTGGGGCTGGTCCATGCGATGTCGAATCCGGTGGAGGGCATGTTCAAGGTCCCCCATGGTATTTCCGTGGGAATACTTTTGCCCCGCGTGATGGAATTCAATCTGCCTGCCAGCCATTCCAGATTTGCCGCTCTTGCGAAGGCCATGGGAGAGAGTGAGGTCGGAAGATCGCCGGAAGAGCTCGCGCCCCGGGCGATTGTCGCCTTGAAGAGACTGCTGGTCGATCTCGATTTTCCAAGGAAATATTCCGAGCCGGAAGTCGACCGCGGCGCCATACCCGGGATGGCCGCATTAGCGATGGGCGGACAGTTCTCGCTCCATGATTCAAGCAAAGCGTATTCGGCCAAAACACCCGTCCCAAGCGCGAATATAAGAAAGACCACCATGGGCGATCTCGTGAGGCTCTATGAGAAAGCCTTGGAAGGTTGGGAGTAGTCGTTGACGAGAAGGAGGACATCCGATGAGTAATAAGCAAAAGAAAACCCGGGGATCGGAACCGATGTATCAGGTCAAGCTCGAGAAGGATGTGTACGTTCCTGTGCGCGGGGGGGTAAGGCTCTGTGTGGATATCTTTCGACCAGATGCCAATGGCAAGTTTCCTGCGCTGCTCGCCTATGGTCAATACGGAAAGGAGCTGGAGGAGTTGGGCCTTACGTTCCCTCCGCAGGCTCGGCCCAGCCCGCTCTGGGACGGGGGTATCGAAGGCGGCGATACGAAGTATATTGTGAGCCACGGCTATGTGCACGTGGTAGCGGACGCGCGGGGGACAGGTAAATCCGAGGGTGAATGTTACGGTTTTCTCGGCACCGGCGGTGACTGGGAAGGAAAAGATTGCTACGACCTGATCGAATGGATCGCCGCGCAGCCCTGGTGCAACGGAAATGTCGGCATGGTGGGCATATCGTATCTCGGCTCGGTTCAGGTGCTTGCCGCGGCCGAACGGCCCCCGCATCTCAAGGCCATCTTCTGTAACGGGGGCCATTTCGATATGTACGAGTGGGCATATCACGGCGGCATCATGTGGTTGATGCCGCGCGCAGCCCTTGAGGGACGCGGCGGGGACAGCGGCGTTGCCTGGAAGAATGTGAAGTCGGCTGCGGTGAAAAAATTGGGTAAGAAGGAGTTCGAGCGCCGCATCCGGGAACGCTTGCAAGACCCGGACGTGAAGAACTATCCCAACTTCATCCATCTCCTTGAGTATCCGCAACCGCATCCCCAGTTCATCGATTGGATCGTGAACCCATGCGATGGGCCCTTCTACCAGCAAGACAATCCCATCTCAAAGGCAGACCGCATCACAATACCGGTCCACATCTCCGTTAAATGGGGACGCGGCTGGACCGTGGACGGCACCATCGATTGCTACCATGCCCTCAAAGGACCCAAGTGGCTGGAACTCCACCCTCTTCCCCCGATGCAGGAACGGCCATTTCATGAATACCACGACGTCATGCTGCGCTGGTACGATCACTGGCTCAAAGGGATTGACACGGGCGTTACGAAACAGCCGCCCATCAAAGTCTTTGTGGAGGGGATCAGAAAATGGCGGTATGAAAATGAATGGCCCCTCGCGCGAACGGCGTGGACCGAATTCTACCTGCGGCCTCGCCACCGGCTTCTCAACCTACCGGAACCGCTGGGTATCGAATCGGTTCCGCCTGACGGCTTCTACCAGCCGCCACTGACCGTGACCAACGTTGTTGAGGTATTAAGATACACCACAAACCCGATGCCCGAAGACACTGAAGTTACGGGTCCCGGGGCATTCTACATGTTCGCTGCGATAGATACTGATGATACGAACTTCATCGTGAAGCTGAACGACATCGATCCGCATGGCAACAGATCTCCTGTCTCTACAGGCTGGCTCAAGGCCTCGCACCGGGAAGTTGATGAGAACAAGTCAAAGCCCTGGCGGCCGCACCATCCGCACACGCGGGCGATATCCGTCGTGCCTGGAGAGATATACAGGTATGCAATACAGATCTATTCCATGTCCTGGGTATTCAAGGCGGGTCATCACATAGAACTTGAAATCAGGAGCCAGGAGGCCAGTGACGATCCTCTGGCAGCGTTGCTGCCACCGGATGCTTCTCACTTGCCATCGGGCAGGGCAACTACCCACAAGATTTACCGGGATAAAGAGCATCCGTCTTATTTGCTGTTGCCCCTTATCCCGGCGAAGTAATACCAATTCGCCTTCAGGCGTATACCTTCGTTGCCCTTCGGCCTGTTCTTACTCGACGTACCGCCAGGTACGCCTGCGTAGCCCAGGCCTCGGCTCGCCTCGGTCTCCGCTTGAATCCAAATTGGTATACTACTCGGTAATAGAGACCGCCGCTTACTCCCAGGATGACTTTATACCCTTTTCCTTGCCTTTGCTGGTCCAGTAAGTTACGCGCTCCCGTACATAACTGATCCAGCCGTCGATCTCCGCCGCCTTGTAGCCGTTGGATAGCATATTCTTCCTATAGGTCTCGATCACCGGCTCCACCGCCTTCTGCCATCTCTTCGCCTCGGCGTCTGTGAGCTGAATTACCTGGCCGCCCTGCTGCTTGAAAAACTGGAGGCCTTCAGTATCTATCTCGTTCCAGCTAAGGGCATATTTTTCTTTGAACTCTGCCGCGACCTCGTCGAATATTTTCTTGATATCGGCAGGCAGCGCGTCCCATTTCTCCTTGTTCATCACTATGTAAAATGTATTGGTGTTTCCGACCATCCAGGAGGCTGTGAGGTACTTTGCTATTTCGCCCGTTTTCCAGCCCTTCAGCGTTTCCACCGGCATCATGGCGCCCTCTATGACGCCCCTCCTCATTGACTCGTAAAGGTCTACCATCTCAAGAGGCACAGGCGAGGCCCCGAGGGCCTTCAGCGTCTCCCCCTGCTTGCCGATGGCCCGGAGCTTTAACCCTTTAAGATCTTCCAGGGTTCTCGCGGGCTTATGGATAGTGTAGACGAGGTTCGGCCCCGTCGCCATCAGGAAGAGAACATGGACCTTCTCCCATTCCTTCGGTGTGTACTTGCGAAAGAAATCGTCGGAGACCTGGCTTGCGACCCATCCGTTCGGCCTTCCAAGCGGCAGGTCGGTCGCATCCGTCACAGGGAAGCGCCCCTGGTTGTAATTGATGGATGAGAAACCAAGGTCCGAAATGCCGGTTACGACGCCGTCGAACATTTTCGGCGCCGTGGTGAGCGTCCCGCCGGGATAGTGCGTTATCTCAACTCGCCCGTTGGTGCGTTTCTTGATCTCTTCACAGAACTGGCCGCTGAGAACGGCATTCTTATGGGTCACCGCAAAGTACTGGCTGAAGGTCAGCTTGATCGGTTCTGCGCCGTATGTCGCCGATACGGCCAAAAAGATGAAAATTACCGCGGAAACAAGAACTGCTGTTCTTTTCATGATTTTACCCTCCTTTTTGTAGTATGCCATTCAGTAGCCTCTTGGTTTTCTCGCCCTTCCATTGACAACTCACTTCATCAACAGGGATGGCAGCCAAAGTGCAATCCCCGGGAACAGGAACAGCAGTATCCCGACAACGATGAGAGACAGCAGGAACGGGGCAACGCCTTTGTAAATGGTGCCAATAGGCACCTTCGTTATGTTATGGACTACGAATACGCAGATTGCCACCGGCGGGATCACGATGCCTATCATGACCGTGATGGCGACCACCATGCCGAACCATATCGGGTCAAAACCGAGCTTGAGAACTGCCGGGTAGAAGATAGGTGTGGCAAGGACCATAAAGGCAAGGTCGTCGATAAAGGAGCCCCCGAGCTCGTATACGAGGCAGATGAAGAACATGATGAGGTAGCGGTTGAGAGGCAGACCGACGATCCAGGTTGCCGCAATCTGGGGGATATTCGTCCTCGTGATAAAGTGTCCGAGTATCGTGGAGCCGGCAATGAGCATGATGAGCATGCAGGCCGTGCCCAAGGCTTCGCGGAGGGACTTCACATATTTTTTGAAATTCAGGTCCCGTTTTACGACGGCGAGGACGATGACGGCGAAGGTGCCGATGCCGCCGGCCTCGGTGGGCGTGAAGAAACCGATCATGATCCCTCCCACCACCATCATGAAAATAAGAATCACCCAGATCACCTCCGGGAGGGTCGCCCTCCTTTCCTTCCAGCTCGCCTTCGCGCTTCTCGGAGCGAGGTCAGGACGGATCTTCGCCCAGCCGTAAATGATAAGAACGAAAAAGAACGCAACGATCAGACCGGGAATTATGCCCGCAAGGAAAAGTTTCCCTATGGATTGCTCCGTAAGGATGCCAAAGACGATAAGGAAGACGGTCGGCGGTATGATGGTGCCCAGCGTCCCGACGGAGGAGACGACGCCGGTCGACAATTTCTTGTCGTAACCGTAACGGTCCATTTCAGGAATGGCAACGCTGGCGAAGGTTGCGGAAGTGGCGGCGCCCGAGCCGCAGATGGCCTTGAAGGCCGCCGCACCCATGACCGTCGCTATAGCCAGTCCCCCGGGGATGTGGCCGATGAATTTGTTCGCGCTGTCATAGAGCCTGATCGCTATGCCCGAATTGAACCCGACCTGTCCCATCAGAATGAAGAGGGGAAAAACGGTGAAGCCATACGATGAAAACACGTCCCATATGTCCCGACCGAGCAGATTTATCGCCGCATGGAAGGATACAAGATAGCCGAATCCCACGAAGCCAACCGCCGCCATCGCAAACCCGAGCTCGATACCGGTTGCGAATAGAAGCAGCAGGACAACCAGCCCTACGATGCCTATCACGACCTCCATTACGTTTCCTCCCGGCCCATCTTTATAATGTCGCAGACGAAGACGACGCACTCGATAAAACAGCAGAGTCCAACCCCATAGGTCACCCAGTAAAACGGTATGTGGAGTGTTTGCGAAACTTCTCCGGAAGTACGAAACCCATTGCCGACTGAAAAGAGGTTATAGCCCATCAACAGGAAGAGGAGGATACAGATAATCCGTGTCGACACCAGAAAGAGATGTCTGCCCGCCGGAGGCAGTTTGGAAAGGAGAATATCCATTGAGACATGATTTTTGTTCCAGGACGAGAGAGGGACCGCAAATCCGATCACGAGGGGCCCGCAGACCATGCCAATGATTTCGTAGGCTCCGACAACTGAATGTCCGATGGCCCGCAGGAACACGTCCACAACCGTGACAGCGATCATCAGGCTTAGCGCTATTGCGGCTATGACGTTCAGTACCCTGCTGACCGCGAAGACCGCATTGAGTAGCTTTGTCATAACACCTCCTTAAGAGGGGGCTTGCAGCCTCCCTCGCATCGGAACAAGGTCGACCGGGCGCTAGAAAGATAGTTAGTTCTCGATCCCCAGTCTTTCAAGCACCTCCGGCGTCGGGTTCCCGGTACTAAGATCATACCCCATGGCCGTATAGAAGCTGTCTTTCAGTTCCTCCAGAGGGACGACAGCTCCTTTTGTGGGGCCGTCCGGCTTCGGTTCGTTGAGCAGGCGGGCGGGCAGCGTATCATCCTTGCGCGAGAAGCCTTCGCGCACATTGAAGAGACGTTCCTGGCACATGACCCGTTCTCCTGCTTCATTTAACTCTGTCACTGACAGAGGTTCGTTGAGCATTGAGGAAACAGCGTTTGCCTGCATCTCTCTGGTGTACATCGGCCCCGGAAAGGTGCAGATAATCATCGAGTCGCCAAGGATACGGCCAATCGCCGCCTGTTTTACCTGTTCTCCCTTGCCCTCGACCTCGAGGCGCGTTCCGTTCAGAGTTTCTACCCGTGCGGGCAGGCCGTAGGCATGGTGAGAGCCTCCGCACGTGCTGATTGCAAACTGGAGGGCTTGACCGTTGAGGCCACGGCACTCGTAGCCACCCAGCTCCATTCCCTTTGCGTGCATGGCGAAGCCTTCGGAGCCTTTAATCTGTTCGGCCAGCCTCTTTGTGCCTTTGGCCAACTCTTTACCAAACCCTTCCAGACTGACCAGTTTCTTGAGCGCAGCGATCATCGCCTGACCATTACCGAAGCGCAGCTCGATACCGTCGGTCTCTTTCAGTCCTATGAGACCTTTCTCAAAACACTCCATCGCAAACCCGATGGTAATGCCTGCGCTCATGTTATCGATGCCAAACTCATCGCAGAGCTGGCTTGCCGCGATAACCGCCTCCATCGTGTCCACGCCGCACTCAGAACCAAACGCGTAGACGCATTCCCACTCTACGTCGCTGTGTGCTCCTTTATAAGGTCCAGATTCAACCACGACTTCCCTGGTGCCTGCGCTGGGACAATAAGGCCCGCACGGCCGCACCTTCACAGGCCAGCCCATGGGCGTCGTTGACTTATCAATGCCTTGCCAGCCTGCAAATTGGCCTGTCTGCCAGTTGCGGGTGGGTATAATGCCCAGTTCGTTGGTCGTTTCCAGATCGGCAGTTGTTTCGTAGCGGCGCCACCAGTCTCCCCATGTCTTAAAATCGGTCTTCAGCTTCGTCGTGATCTCTTTCTTCGCAGCATTGAACCTGTCCTTGTCCAGCGCTTCAACCTTCCCCGTACCGCTCACCACAAGTCCCTTCAGCTTCTTTGAACCCATAACCGCGCCTGCTCCACCTCGGCCAAAGCAGCGATAGAGCTCTGCGCTGCCGAAAGCTGCTGCGTACGGCACGAGCTTTTCTCCGGCCGGTCCGATACCCACGGTGGCGGCGTTTGTTGCCGGCAGGTCCCCGCGCATCAGCTGCTGCGCTGCCGCTGTTTCCTTGCCCCAGAGAGAGGTCGCATCCTTGAACTCTACCTTGCTATCCTTGATGACCAGGTAGGTGGGTGATTGGGCGATTCCTTTGATGTCGATGGCCCAGAAGCCGGCCTTTCTCATTTCTTGCGCAAGGATGCCACTGCAGATTGAGTATAGGTAGGTGTTGGTCTGGGGCGATTTTGTGGCCAGGTTTGTCTTGGATGAGTAGAAAAAACCCGTGCCGCTTAAAGGACCTGCGGTGAATATGAGGTGATTATCAGGCCCGAGAGGGTCAGCCTTGGCCGGCACGAACCGATAAAGAAGATATGAGCCGAGGCCTCTTCCGCCAATGTACTGTCTGATGATTGCGTCGGGAATCTCCTCAACTGCAAATGACCTGTCTGACAGGTCAATCGTCAACATCCGTTTTTGTTGGCTGGCATTCATGGTTGGCCTTCCTTTCTCAAGAAACTTGATTGCGTTCTGCCCGTCCATTGTATCATCACGCAAACGGGAATCCAAGACAAAGTTGAGGACCATAGTCCGTAACCGACGCCACCCAATCCCGCTCCGAATGCGAACGCGAGTTAGAATACCCCAGCTTTCGGAATCTGTGTGGCGGTCTGTTTCATGCTGTGTTATCAATTGTAATGTAGCACGAAGCAAAGAAGTAAAGATTCAACACTACGGGAAGCAACAAACGAAATCAATCGTGACTGATTTTTTAAAATCTTTTACATTGCAAAAAAAGTCGCTTGCGCCTACTCCTCACCTTGCGGTAGCTCCTGACACTAGCGATTGCCGATGGAAATGTGAAATGCGCAAGCGTTTCAGAAAATCACGTCTCACTGTTACAGAAGTCGGGGCCGGGGAAAGAAGATTCGGCCGGATGCGCTGCTATGCCGAGGGCTATTTAGAATAGCATTGGAAACTGGGCGTGTTCTTCCTTGAACGGTACCGGGTATTGTTTCTAGTTCTCGAGATCCTTCAGCCTCTAGCATTTTTCCTACGTTGATCCCAGAATACTATTACGGAAGGTTCTTGCGTACACGCCTCAGAACGTCCTTACAGATTCTTATCTCCCGTGGATCTATCCCTTTTTCAGCTAGCTCTAGGATCTCCTGAACCAGTGCGGTGACCTTTGCCATGAGCTTCCTGCCGGATGCAGTCAGAAAAACACGTTTCTCCCGGGCATCCTCTGGCCCCGGTTTGCGTTCGATGAGCCCCAGGGATTCGATCCCTGAGACCAGGCGTGCAACGGTGGTCTTATCTCTGTAAAGCTTCTCAGCCAGTGCGCGCTGCGGCTGCCCGTCTTCGTCCCAGATGTATACGAGCGCGGCAAACTGCTCTGCCTTTATCGGATATTTCATCCGGGCAAGTTCCCGGCCTATCTGTTTGCGGATCGCGCCCGACGCCTCATAAGCTAGATGTCCCAAAGACTCGTGGAGGGAATACTTGGGGAAGACTCTTCGCATTTGGTTGCAAGATACAACCATATCATGTCCCGTGAGTCAAGCCTTAAGCTGCCGGCCGACCAAATTGTTTTAAAAAACGCTTGACAACCTCCAAACTATGGTTGTATAAGACACCTATATAGTTGCGTCATGCAACCTTTTCCAGGCAGACTAGTTTCGAGGGACAACATCAGGCCTGGCTGACATTAAGCCCGTCGCACCCCGGGTACCCCAGGTGCGCAGAGTAAAGGAGGATAAGATGTTCGAGATTATGATCGATACGGGTGGGACGTTCACGGACGGCGTATTAATTGACGACAAGCAAAGTATAAGTGTTGCAAAGGCTGAGACGCTGCCTCAAGATCCGGCGCGGAGCATACTCAACTGTATTGCACGCCTGGCCGAAGAACGTGGCATGACGCAAGAGGAGTTACTCAAAAACACGGCCACGGTGACCATAGGCACAACGCTGCCTACGAACTGCATTCTGGAGGGGAAAGGGGCAAAGTGCTGCCTGATTCACACCAAAGGCTTCAGGGACGTGTTCGAGCTCGGGCGCACCATACCCAAGACCGATATCTATAACCTGAAGGTGCCGATCCCAAGAGTCCTGATCCCGAGGTATCTGCGCTTCGGGGTTGAAGAGCGCGTTCAGTATGATGGAGCAGTCGTCAAGCCCCTGAAGGAGAGCGATGTACGCAAAGCTGTACGGCAGGCCAAGGCGCAAGGCGTTGAGGTCCCGGTCGTCTGTTTCCTCCACTCGTACGTGAACCCGGTCCACGAGGAGCAGGCAGCCGAAATCATCAAGGCAGACTACCCCAACGTGGTCGTCTCATCGCGCATCCTCAGACGGTGGATAGAGTATGACCGCGCGAGCACGGCAACGTATGCAGCGTATGTGAAACCGCTGCTTACCCGCTTCGTGCAGAACCTGAAAGAACAGTTGAAAGAAGCGAAGTTCAAGGGAGCGCTGCTCTTCAGCACAGGTCTGGGCGATGTTACGACAGCGGATCTGGCGTTGGAGAATCCCGGCACCGTGATCGGATCGGGCCTGGCTACAGGAGCGCTGTGCGGCCGGTTCCTGGCCGAACTCTGCGATTTTGACCACGTGGTAACCTACGACATGGGCGGTACGAGTCTCGACATCGGAGTGCTACAGAATCGCACCATAACCACCACGAGTGAGATGGTGATAGGCGATCAGAAAAATGCCATCGAAAGCATGGATATAACGAGCATCGGTGCCGGTGGCGGTTCGATCGGCTGGATCGACAGGCTCGGGGTGCTTCGTGTCGGGCCCCAGAGCGCAGGCGCGGATCCCGGTCCTGCCTGCTACGGAAAGGGAGGACAAGAACCAACCGTCACCGATGCCGATGTTGTCCTGGGTTACATACCGACCGACTACTTTTTGGGGGGTACGATTCCTCTTGACCTGAAGCTCGCGGAAAAAGTTATTAATGAGAAAGTCGCCAAACTGTCAGGCATGAATACGGTCCAGGCAGCCTATACCGTGGCTTCCCTGGAAGAGGCTGTTATGGGTGAGCGTGTCTTTCTGAGCGTTGTGGAGAAAGGTTATGACCCGCGCGATTTTGTACTGGTGGTGGGAGGCGGGGCTGGTCCGGTACACGCTGTTGCCATGGCCAAGAGGCTCGGTATGAAAAAGGTGTATATACCCAAACACTCTGCGGTTTTTTCTGCCCTCGGCGGTGTGGTCGCCGATTATGGATACGTCCTGAATCGCTTCCTCGGAAGGCGTGACGACGAGGCCGACGCTAATCAGGTGAAGTCTCTGTACCATGCAATGGAAAAGGAGGCGAAGGCGATTTTCGCACGCCAGGGGATAGGCGAGAAGGATATGGCGCTGGTGCGCGGTGCAGAAATGAGGTATTATGGTCAACTGCGCGACATTGATATATTCCTTCCTGAAACGACGCTCGGAAGCCCTTTCGACCGGACAACACTCAAGGAGTTGATTGCAGCGTTTCATGTAAGGCACAGGGAGCTCTACGGCCATGCAGACCCGAGCCTGCCGCTCACTATAGCGCTCCTCAAGCTGCGAGTGATTGGCAAAAGGCGCCCCTTTACGCTGGCCAAGGTGCCCTCGAACGGTCGAGATCCGGCCGGCGCGCTTAAACGGAAGAGACAGGTCTACTGGAAGGAACAGAACGGGTTCGTCGAGACCCCGTGTTATGACGGAGACAGGCTGCATCATGGAAATGCAATCCCGGGACCTGCGATCATAGAGGAAAAGAAAACGACGGTTGTGATCCCGCCTGGGTGTGAAGCCTTGGTAGACGCTTACGAAAACTACCTGGTGACCATAAAGGGCTGAACAACAAAAAGGAGGTAAGGAATATGAGCGAACGCATGAGTATAGATCCTCTAACATTGGCTGTAGTGGAGGCCAGAATAAATGCCCTCAATCTGGAGCTGGGCGCCCGTATGTTCCGTCAGGCCTTCTCCGTGCCCACGGCCCATATCCGTGACCTTGGCACGGTGCTATTCGACAAGGACGAGCGCACGCTGGCCATCGGCAATTTTATGCCCGTACACACGGGAGGGAGCGAAATATCCCTGAAAGGCATGCTCGATTGGATAGGCCGCGACAATATTCACCCGGACGATTTTATCATAGCCAATGACACATTCATCGTGCGGTTCGGTCATCTCGCGGACTGGTCGTTCCTGCGACCGATTTACTACGAGGATGAACTCGTCTTCTATCATTTCGCCCGCACCCACCAGTACGACAGTGGTGGCGCCTATCCCGGCTGCTACTTCCCGCGCAGCTACGACTGTCACGGCGAAGGCTTGATGCTTCCACCGGTAAAGATCGTAGAGCAAGGAAAGATCAATGAGAGCACGTATTCCGTCATCCTGAGGAATCTGCGGGGGGCGAACATGGTGCGGGCGGACAACATGCTTGTGTTCGGGTCGATGAAACAGATCGAGCAGCGGATCATCGGGCTCCTCAAGGAGTATGGAAAAGACACGGTGATGGCAGCGCTCGACGAGTTGATTGACAGGGCCCGCTCAGCGGTCAAAGCGGTGATCTCCAAGTATCCGGCCGGCACGTATTATGCGGAACGAGCAGCCGACTGGGATGGGACCACGGACAGGCCGGTCTGGGTGCGGCTTGCCATGACGGTCAAACCGAAAGAAGGAAAGGTGATATTCGATTTCTCCGAAAGCGACCCACAGTGCGACTTCATCAACGTGCCGCTGGGCCAGGTCTGGTCGTCTGTTACTGCCGGGTTCCTCTGGTGCCTGCCGCCGGGACTTCCACGGAACAAGGGGTTCTTCGATTGCATGGAAGTGATCACCAAGGAGGGTACCTGTTTGAGCCCGGTTTATCCTGCTACTGCGGCGGCGCAGGCAGTCACGCTCGGCCTGGAAATCACCGAGTGCGTCATGCTCGCCATGTCCCAGGTGGATGCCAAGGAATCGCCTGCTACGTGGGGCAGGCACGTGAATCCCCTGTACGCAGGAAAACGGCGCGATAAGATCGATCCGAGGACCGGCTCCATCATGGAATACACGGCCCACACCTTCCACGCAGTTGCCTCCAGCGGCGCGGCAATGGGGTTCGATGCGGTTGACGGCAACGGTTCCACCCCGCTGGGCGGTGCCATGGTACGTGCGCCAATAGAGGTTGAGGAATGGATGATCCCGTACCGGTGGCTCCATTACGAGTTCCTGACCGACTCCTGCGGCCACGGGCAGTGGCGTGGCGGCTTGGGCACCCATGTCGAGGCCCAGAACATTTATGACAAAAAGGTCTGGCAGCCGCTGGACTGCCTCACCATGTCGGGCAATGCAGATGGTGAGCGGTTTTCATCGGTGGGCCTCCAGGGAGGCACGGGAGGCACGAAAACGAAACTGGAGGTCATACGAAAGAACAAGCACATACGGTACCGTACCTTCGACCTGATGTACCTTGAGCCGGGTGATATACTGGTTTCCAACTCGGGAGGAGGCGGCGGCGTCGGCGATCCTCTTGATAGGGAAGTGGAAAAAGTCCGGTTCGATGCCCTGAATGAATACATTTCGATCAAGACGGCGAAGAGCGTTTATGGAGTTGCCATAGATCCAAAGACATTCAAAGTGGATGAAAAAGCGACAGCAGCGCTCCGGGCAAAGCTAAAAGCGAAAAAGAGTGCAAAACCGAAAACAAAAAGAAGGGCGAGATGATGTGACAAAGAGTCGTAGCGCAAAAACATTTTTTTTCAGCCTCACTGCTCCACAAGCGACTGAGGGGAGCGGCGGGCAGAGTATTGTACAATTCGCGCAAAGGAGGAAAAGGTCGTTATGACGCGAGGGCCCATGAGGCTGAAAGGCAGAGTGGCTATCGTAACGGGCGGAGGTAAGGGTATAGGTAAGGCCACCTCTCTTGCTTTTGCCAGGGAAGGCGCTGCCGTGGCGGTGGCCGGAAGGACCCTATCGGCCTTGCAGGAAACCTGCGACGAAATAAAGAGCAAGGGTGGGAACGCAAAGCCGGTGCAGACAGATGTCACCATCGAAGAACAGGTAATACGGATGGTATCGGAAACGCTCAAAGCATTCGGCAAAGTAGATATTCTCGTCAACAATAGCGGTGTTGCAGGACCCATCGTCAGACTTGCGGATATGGACCTGGCCAGATGGAATGAAACAATCGCGGTCGACCTGACCGGGAGCATGCTTTCCTGCAGGGAGGTGCTCAAATATATGATCCCTCAGAGGAAGGGAGCCATTATTAATATTGTTTCCTTGGCGGGTACAGCGGGCGACGGCAAGTCGGGCTTCCCCCTGAGAAGCGCTTACTGTGCCGCAAAGATGGGCCTTATCGCCATTACCGAGACGCTGGCCATAGAAGTGGGAGAATACAACATCCGTGTCAACGCTGTCAGCCCGGGGCCTGTCAAGGGGGAGCACATCACGAATGCGATGATGGGCAAGGCTCGGGCAACCAATAGACCTTTTGAAGAGATCATGAAGGATCTGGCTGCAGGCTCTTCACTAAAGAGGATCTCTGAAGAGTCGGAGATAGCATCCGTAGTGGTCTTTCTTGCGTCCGACGAGGCAAGTGCCATCACAGGCCAGACTCTTCCGGTTACCTGCGGTCAGCACATCAATTTTTAGCGTCAACTCATGGCGAGAGGGATCTTCGTTTTCGGCGGGACAGTTATCGAGCGGGCCGAACGGGGCAGAAGTAAAGAGGGAGGGAGAGCAAAAGACGGGATCCGATGGCAGAGAATTGGGTTGACACCTATCAACAGCGTGTTACCATGGAAATAACAGACCAAAGAAACGGAGTACCATGAAACGTAATCTGTTGTGCGTGGCCCTGGCTCTTGTATTGTTGTGTGTCTTTTCTGCTGGAACGCGGGCCGCGGAAAAGGAAATAAGGATTGGTTTTATGACCGACCTGACCAAAAAGTAAGTCGTGGTAGCCCTATTTGGCGGGTGTTGGGCGACCGTCCAGGGGCGAATAGCTGCTGCGGCTAAGACTAAATCTCTGTTGGGAAAGGAGGACCAAGGAAATGAAAATTGATGTTTTCACGCATATTATACCACCAAAGTATAAGGAGGGGCTCCACAAGAAAATGCCGGGTGCATGGCAACTGAAGCTCATGGAGGCCTACCCCGCGCTCTTTGATATGGACGCCAGGTTCAAGGTGATGGATAAGTACGAAGGGTTGGTTCAGGTGATCTGCACCGGGGCACCCGCTCTCGAGGATGCCGCGCCGCCAAAGGATACGATCGAACTGGCCAGATTGGCCAATGACGAGATGGCCGAACTGGTGAGAAAGTATCCGGACAGGTTTGTCGCTGCCGTGGCGTGCCTGCCCATGAACGACGTGGATGCCTCTCTAAAGGAGCTTGACAGGGCAATCAGGGATCTCAATTTCAGGGGCATTCAGCTGCACAGTGATATCAATGGCAAGCCATTGGACTCACCAGAGTTCGAGCCTATTTTTCAAAAAATGGCCGAGTATGATCTCCCCATCTTGCTCCACCCTGAAATAAGTACGAAACAGAGGCCCGATTACCCTAACGAGACGGAGTCAAAATACCTGAGCTTTCTCATTTTTGGATGGCCATATAGGACCACACTCGCCATGACGCGATTGGCAATGAGCGGCATGTTCGATAAATACCCTACGCTCAAGGTCATCGCCCATCACTGCGGTGCGATGGTGCCCTTCTTTGAACAGAGGTTCCATATGGTGTATAACGGGCACCAGATGCGCATGGGTTATCGACAGGAACCGTATCTTAAGAAGGGCCCGCTCGACTACTTCCGCATGTTTTACGCTGATACGGTGATTCAAAGTACCGCGGCATTGATGTGCGGCTATGCGTTCTTCGGCGCTGACCATATGCTCTTTGCCACGGATATGCCGTATGATGTCCAAGTTGGTGACGTACTCACCAGGGAAAATATACTGGGTATAGAACGTATGGAGATTCCGGACTTCGAAAAGAAAAAGATATTCGAGGAGAACGTCAGGCAAATAATGCGTCTACCGGTGTAGCGGGTCTCCAGAGGTCGACAGAAAAATAGTAGGAAGGGAAGGGAAATGAGACGAAAGAATGCGTGTAGAGTACAAGATTGCCGGCAAGCCGGTCAAGAATACTACAGAGGAGATACACATGAAAAAGAAGGGGGGTCAAAATGAAACGTAGGGTTCCGTGCATGTTCTTTGTGACGGTACTGGCGGTTATCTTCTTTGCTACAGGAGCGCAAGCTGCGGAAAAGGAAATAAGAATCGGCTTCATAACGGACCTGACCAGCATGCTCAGCATTAACGGCATATCGATGAGACAGGCTGCCATACTTGCCATGGAAGAGGTCGGTTACAAGGTTGCCGGCAAGCCTGCAAAATTGCTTGTCGAGGACGAAGCGAGTGACCCGGCCATAGCTATGGATAAGGCGAGAAGGCTGGTGGAAACCGACAAGATAGCTCTGCTCCTGGGACCTTTTCACGGCGGCTGTTCTTCCGCAGTAGCAGAATATGTTAACAGAACCAGGACACCGAATCTGAGCTGCTCCTATAGCGTGCCCGATGAGGCACAGGCAAAGGCTCACTGGACATGGGCGCCCTTTGGGACAAATAATCAAATCGGGTATGCCGGGGGTGTTTACGCTGCCGAGGCATCGGGCTACAGGACAGCGACAACTATGTCCATAGACTTTGCCGCTGGTCGCGCCTTTGTGGAAGGTTTTATGGCAGCGTTCAGTGAACGAGGGGGGAAGGCCGTTCAGGACCAGTGGATTCCCATGGGCACCAAGGATATCGCTCCCTACATCACTGGGCTGAAGCAAGCCGATGTACTGGTACCGTGGTTCGCAGGCGTCACGGTTACGGCCGGAGTGCGTCAGATCAGGGAATTCAAGGTGAACATGCCTATCGTTTTCCCCCAGTGCCAGTTCCCCGCTTTCCCAAAACAGCTCGCGGAGATTGGCGATGCGGGCGTTGGCATGGTCAGCCCTGAAATGTACGTGTGGACGATCGACACGCCAAAGAACAAGAAATTCGTGGAAGCCTACCAGAAGAGGTGGGGAGAGCTGCCTACCAGCAATTCGGGCAGCACGTATATGACGATGCAGCTTGTGTTCGAGGCATTCAAGAAGACAGGCGGCGACACCTCGCCGACGGCCCTCGCCAAGGCCCTGGACACTGCCAACGTCGAGGGTTTCGTGGGTCCCATTCGGTTCGCGGATGGGCGTGTCGGCATCGGTAACTACGTTATACACAAGGTGGTGAAGGTAGGCAATGATTACAGGACAGAAGTACTTACGAAGTACACGATAAAGACCACCAAGGTTGGGAACAAGCTCGTGCACAGCGTGGTCAAGCAATAAACACCTGACGGGCTGAGGTCGCACTGGTGCTGAGTGTAAGCGAACGCAAGCACAGAGAACCGTGAGATTGTCCATGGTGGAGATATGGGCACCGTAGTAGCAACTCTCTTGAACGGCGTTTCCTACGGCATGGTGCTATTCCTGATAGCCTCAGGACTATCGCTGACCCTGGGACTCATGGGGATCGTCAACTTAGCCCATGGCGTGATATTTGTGCTAGGAGGGTTTGTCGGCCTGTTCGTGGCCCGGGCGACAGGCAGTTTTCTCCTCGCTGTTTTAGCCGGCGGTATCGCCAGCGGAGTGGCCGGCCTGATAATAGAGCGGGGGTTCTTGCGCTTTCTCTATAAACAAAACCTTCCACAGGTGCTGGTTACCTTCGGCTTCATTTACATCCTTACCAATCTGATGTTGTGGGTTTGCGGGCCGCAACCCAGGTCTGCCTTTGTCCCCTCTTACTTTGCCGGTTCGGTTGTCATCGCAGGTGTCTCTTTCCCCTTCCACCGCTTTGCGATCATGGGCATCGGGATAGCTATCGGCGCTGTACTATGGTGGTTACAGGAAAAGACGAAGGTTGGTGCCATTATCCGGGCTGGGATGGATAACGCTGAAATGGTGGGCGGACTGGGGATTAACCTTACGCCTATCAATGTCGGCGCCTTCTTCTTTGGCTCAGCCATCGCCGGGGCAAGCTGTGTCATAGGGGTGCAGCTCTTCGGGAGCGTCGGTTTTGGGGATGGCATGGACATGCTGCTCGTAGCGGTAGCGGTTATTATTGTTGGCGGAGTGGGTTCCGTGCAAGGAGCGCTGGTGGGCGCCCTGCTCATAGGTATCATCGATACATTCGGCAGGGTCTACCTTCCGGCAATCTCCCAATATACGATGTACCTGGTTCTGATACTTGTCCTTGTAGTCAGGCCTTCCGGGCTGCTAGGGAGAAGGCTGTAAAAAGAAAGGTTCGAGGAGCGACGGAGAGCTTGCACGACGCGAGAGTAAGCAGGAATAACTCTCCAACATGAAAATGAAAGTCCGAAAGGCACGCCTGTTTCAGTTCGGGCCCGCAGGGGTCATCGCATTAGTCCTTCTCACGCTGCCTCTATACGCAGACCTGTCTATCGTAAGCCTCTTCACCAAGATTCTTATCTTTGGGTTGCTGGTCATGAGCCTGGATCTGCTCGTCGGATACACCGGACTTTCAGCGTTCGGTCATGCCGCCTTCTTTGGTATCGCTGCATATACCATTGCAATTCTTATAAAACATTTTGGTATCACGAGCTTTTGGCTGGCAGCGCCGGCAGGTATCCTGATGGCTGTATTTGCTGCATGCATCTTCGGTCTCGTAGCGCTCCGGGTGTCCGGAATCTATTTCTTGTTAATCACTCTCGCTATGGGACAACTGGTGTATGGCATTGTGCATACCAGTGTCGGACCTCTGGGAGCGCTGACCGGAGGCAGTGATGGTCTAGGAGGAGTCTCCTTTCCGGAAATTATGGGGTTCTCCTTTGAAGCTGAGACTTACTACTACTTCACCTTTGCATCCTTTATCGTATGCGCCCTGCTGCTCTATTGGATTACGAGATCTCCTTTTGGATACGGCCTCCAAGGGATCCGGGAAAACGCAATTCGTGCCCGGGCTTTGGGTTACAACACCTGGCTTTATCAGTACATTGCCTTCATTATTGGTGGGCTATTCGCTGGGATAGCCGGCATGCTCTATGTCTATTACAACGGATTTATCTCTCCTGAAGGCGTCGGCATAGGAGCTTCCGGGTTGCTCTGGCTCATGCTTATCATCGGGGGCACCGGTACTTTGTGGGGAAGTCTGCTCGGAAGCGGCGTGATATTGACGCTTCAGTATTTTGTGAGCGGCTTCACTCCGGAACGCTGGCCTTTGATTTTGGGGGTCTGCTT
This sequence comes from Syntrophorhabdales bacterium, assembly GCA_035315185.1. Classification (GTDB taxonomy): domain Bacteria; phylum Desulfobacterota; class Syntrophorhabdia; order Syntrophorhabdales; family WCHB1-27; genus JADGQN01. Next base: position 39,988 of record DATFYE010000081.1, read on the forward strand.
TGTTGCGGTTATCATGTTCTACCGCGGTGGTCTCCTGCCCCAGCTAATCAATCTTTGGAACAGATTAATGGAACGGTGATTGATCGTGGACGTGTTGAAGGTTGAGCACTTATTTCAGAGCTATGGTGGCTTGAGTGTCTTGGCTGACGTCTCTTTTAGTCTGAAGGCCGGGGAAAGGCTGGCGATCATCGGTCCTAACGGAGCAGGAAAGACAACTCTCTTTAATGTGCTTAGCGGGTTTATATCTCCGGTATCAGGCCGTATCCATCTTCTCGGCACAGACGTCACTACTATGTCTTCTCACAAACGCGCCGCTCTCGGGCTCGCCCGCTCTTTTCAGATAAACAGCCTGTTCTCCCAGCTTCCGCTGCTTCACAATGTTTTGTTGGCCATTCAGGGCGTACAAACCTCTCGCTACCATATGATCCGTCCGATCACGGCCTACAAGAATAATCTTGTCAAGGCTCAGGAGTTGCTCGAACTGGTCGGTCTGTGGGACGAGCGGAAATCGCCCGTGGCAATGCTAGGCCACGGACAACAACGCCAGGTTGAAATCATTCTGGCTCTGGCCTCAAAGCCGCGACTCTTGCTGTTAGACGAGCCGAGTGCCGGCCTGACTGCTGCCGAGAGTGTGAACCTGGGACGCATCATCCAGAACCTGACAGCCGACACAACCGTTTTTTTCTGCGCGCATGACCTCGACCTCGTATTTTCTCTCGCAGAGCGGGTCGTCGTATTATATTACGGGCAACTGGTGGCGCAAGGCACTCCTGAACAGATCCAGGTCGACCCGAAAGTCAGGGAAATCTATTTAGGAACTGAACAGCCCGATGCTTGAACTGGTTGACGTCCATACCTATTATGGGGAGAATCACATCCTGAACGGTATTTCACTCGAAGTGAAAACGGGTTCCGTGGTCGCCCTCCTGGGGCGCAACGGGATGGGCAAGACAACGACCGTCCGTTCCATTGTTGGCTTTACCGCGCCCCGCTCCGGAAACGTGCGCTTCAAAAACCGGCAGATTTCAGGCCTGCCTCCCTATCAGATTTCCCAGATGGGTCTCGCCCTGGCTCCGCAAGGACGGGCCATCTTTCCGTCATTGAGCGTCGAAGAGAACCTGACGATCGGGGAGCGGTCTGAAAAAGGGGGCGGCGCTTGGTCTTTGGAAACAGTTTATTCCCTTTTTCCCCGTCTGAAAGAGCGAGCGAGAAACAAGGGCAACCTACTCTCCGGTGGGGAGCAGCAGATGCTCTGCATAGGGCGCGCGCTCATGACGAATCCCCAGTTACTGCTGATGGACGAGCCTTCGGAGGGACTTGCCCCTATGATCGTTCGTGAAATTGGTGAGCTTGTTCTTAAGCTCAAGAGCAAGGGACTTTCAGTTCTCTTAGTGGAACAGAATCTTTCACTGGCTCTGAGGGTGTGCGATTACGTATACATAGTAAGCAAAGGCGAGATAGTCTACCAGTCCACACCTGATGAATTGAAAAATGATAAGCAGAAGCAGAACAAGTATCTGGGCGTAGAAGTATGAGGGATATACATGTGCTAGAGTCGAAAAGAACATGCAAGATGCGAACAGGTTGTGATTATTGTCCCTGGCAGAAGGTTCTTAGGAAACGTTCTTAACAGTATCGACCGATGGAACAGGATATCACATGCACTCGATCGACATCTGCCGGCTTCTTCTCCTCGGAGCCATCTGGGGGGGCTCGTTCCCTTTCATGAGGGTGCTGGTGCCGGCATTGGGGCCCATGGCGACAGCCGACCTGCGCATGTTGATCGCCGGTGCATCGCTGGTCCTTTATTCGCGCATAATCGGATTCGATATAGAATTGAAGCGCTTCTGGAAAACATACATGATCATCGGTCTTGTAAACTCAGGTCTTCCTTTTGTGCTTTACTCGTTCGCGGCACTTCACATACCCGCATCCTATTCGGTCATCTTCAACGCCACTTCTCCCTTATTTGGAGCGATCTTCTCAGTGATATGGCTTGGTGAGGCACTTACGTTTGCCAAGATGGTTGGCCTCCTCCTCGGTCTCCTGGGTGTTGCATTGGTGAGCAAGGCCGGTCCCATCGATATATCGCCTGCCTTCTGGAGAGCGGTTGCTGCGTGTCTCGGCGGTGCTGCCTGCTACGCTCTGGCGGTAATTTATATCAAAAGGCATGCGCATCTCATAAAACCGATGGCGGTAGCCGCAGGTGGCCAGCTGCTCATGGGAGTGGCAATGCTGCCATTTCTAGCTTTGGCGCCGCCCTCAGGACCATTCACGCCATCCGTTGCGCTCAATTTGCTCGGTCTTGCACTGTTGTGCAGTGCACTTGCCTATACCATCTATTATCGGTTGATCATGAATGTCGGGCCGACGCGAGCGTTAATGGTCACGTACCTGATGCCGGCCTTCGGTATGGTATGGGGAGCGCTTTTCCTGGACGAAGCGATCACCTGGACGATGATTGCAGGATGCACACTCATCGTGCTGGGCACCGCGCTCGTCATCAAGACAAGCACTCACTAAACCAATCCACCTCCGTTCACCAGAATGGTAGTCCCCGAAACATAGCTTGAAACAGCTGAGGCGAGGTAGAGGACCGCACCGACCATCTCTTCCGGCTCCCCGATGCGCCCCAGCGGCGTTATACTCTCCATGTGTTTCATGAAATCAGGATTAGTCCAATTCGGCTTACTCAGTTCCGTCCTGAACAGCCCCGGAGCTACCGTATTGACCCGGATCCCGTACGGGCCCAGTTCCAGCGCCAGCGCACGCGTCAGCATGATTATGGCTGCCTTGCTGGTACAGTAGGCAGCATGAGCCGGAACTGCCTTGAAGGCAAGGTCAGAGGAAATGTTGATAATCGAGCCTTTCTTGCGCTCAACCATTTTCGCGGCAACTGCCCTGGAGACAAGGTAGTAGCCTTTGACATTCACCTCAAAATGCCTATCCCAATCAGCCTCCGACATATCGAGTACCATGCCCTTGATCAGCACAGCGGCATTATTGACGAGGATGTCGATGCGACCGAACTCCTCCATGACTTTGTTGACCAGGTTGTCGACATCGGCCCTGCGGCTCGTGTCTGCCTTGACGCCAATGCAACGGCGCCCCGTCTTTTTGACCTCGTCTACCACAGCTTCCAATGCTCCACCTTCGAGATCCCTGGTGCACACCGCAACGTCAGCGCCCGCAGCAGCAAATGCGAGCGCAAGCTCTCGGCCGAGCCCTCTTTTCGCACCCGTCACAAGGGCGACCTGGCCTGGGAAAGAGAAACCATTGAAGTTCATCACTCACCTCCTGGAATCGTAGTGTGCGCACAATAAATCTCATCACGCCTTCATTCACAAACCGAGGTATGCGATCTTGACATGATCGTTCTCCAACAATTCTTCGCCTGTGCCTTCCAAGGTTATACGACCGTTCTCAAGTACATAACCGCGATCAGCTATTCCCAAGGCGTGCTGCGTATTCTGCTCAACCAATAAGACAGTGGTCCCCTGGTCCCTTAATGTCTTGATGACATGGAGAACCTCCTTGATCACTATCGGTGCCAGCCCGGAGGACGGCTCATCAAACATGCACAGTTTGGGTCGTGACATTAAACCTCTACCCATGGCCAGCATCTGTTGGACACCGCCGCTTAACTTGCGGGGCAACTCGTTTGCTTTTTGTCTGAGAGCAGGGAAGATCTCGTAGACGTACTCGAGCATCTCCGCCACACCTTTTTGCGTACCGAACGTGTAAGCGCCCAACTCAAGGTTTTCACGGACCGTCATATCGGGAAAAAGTTTTCTCCCCTCAGGGATATGAGAAATACCAAGTGCAACAACGGAATGGGGTGCGATTTTATCTATCCGCCTGCCGAGAAATTCAACCGTGCCCGAGGCCGGATGGAGGAAACTGGAAATAGTATTGAGGAGGGTTGTTTTGCCGGCTCCGTTCGCACCGATCAGCGCGACTATTTCTCCCTCTTCAATGCGGAGAGAGGCGTCCCACAACACCTGAAGTTTTCCGTAAAAAGTATTGATATTGCTGACTGTCAACATCAGATCATGTCCCCAGGTAGACGTCGATGACCCGTTTGCTCGAGGCGATCTCGCTCGGGGTCCCCTCAGCGATCTTCTCGCCGTGGTGGAGCACCATGATGCGGTCCGATATGTTCATGATGACCTTCATGACGTGCTCGATCATAACAACCGTAATCCCTTTATCGCGCACTGACTTGGTCAGCTCTATGATCTCCCCTACCTCGGTCGGATTGAGGCCGGCGACCAACTCATCGAGCAGGAGCATCTCCGGCTTTGTACAGAGTGCCCGTGCTACCTCAACCCGCTTCTGGTTGGCGACTGTCAGGTCTTTAGCAGGCATCTCCCTTTTTGCTGCAAGTCCCACGAACCGCAGCTGCTCCATGGCCTCTGCCACAGCCTCGGTTTTGCTCCTTGGCCCGGATGATCCAAACAGAGCACCCAGCATCACATTTTCAAAGACGGTCATGGTGGGAAAGATCTTCACGAGCTGAAACGTTCTCGCCACCTTTCGCCTGCAAACCTGATACGGTCTCAACCCGGCGATGTTTTCGCCCTTGAATCGTATCACCCCTGAGGTAGGGGACAGAGCGCCCGACACCAGGTTGAAGAATGTTGTTTTACCAGCTCCATTCGGACCGATCAGGCCCACGATTTCGCCCTGATCGATATGAAAGTCGACGTTCACGACCGCGGCCAATCCCCCGAAATACTTCGTGACCCCTTCGCCCTCACACAGTCGCATCCGGCCTCACCCGTTCCCGTTTGCGCCATCTTGTTACCAATCCGACCAATCCCGAAGGGAAGAACAGGAATACGCTGATAATGACGGTACCGAAAATCAACATGTAGAAGTAGGGAAACGGCGTCAATAGCAGCTCAGTCAAGATTGTAAAAACGACAGACCCGAGGATCCAGCCGAGCATGCTTCCGATACCGCCAAAGAGCGCCATCACCGTGGGAACAAAGGAATAGAAAACAGAAAAAGCAACCTGGGTATCGACGTACGAAAATTGCGTTACGGTGATTGCTCCTGTTGTCCCGATCCAGAAGGAGGTCACGGCAAAGCTAATCAGTTTGACCGCGTTCACATTGATACCGAGATGATCGGCGGCTTCCTCTTCTTCACCGATAGCTCGCAGAGCGAGTCCGAATTTGGACCGCCTGATGAGAAAGGAGGTAAACAGCGTCATGACCAGAATACCCAACATGGTATAAAAGATGGTTTCATTGGATGCCGAGATAACCAGTCTGCCCTGCCTTCCTGCCTTAACCATCTCCCACCAGTTGATAAAATCCTTAAGGCCCTCGCTCAAGCCCAGGGTAAACATGGCGAAAAATATGCCTTTTATCCTCAGCGATGCCAGGCCAGCCAGGAGGGCAAGTAAAGAGGCTGCTACACCACCAAGCAGAACAATCACTGGCAACGGAATCGTTTCGCCTAATAGAGCCGTGACGTACATGCCGGCGCCCAGGAATGCGGCTGATGCAAGAGACATGTAACCGGTGGGACCACAGAACGTGGCCCAGCTTACGGTAAGGACCGTGTACCTAAAAATGCTACTCAGCAGAGAGACATAAAAATCCGGAAGATAGGCTGGTACCAGTGCCAGTGCCACCATGATCACGATTGCCAGGAGCAACCAAAAGAATGTGTTCTTGTTAACCTTTATGATTTCCACCCTCTATTTACCAAAAATTCCTCTTGGCCTAAACAGGAGCATGAGCATGAACAGGACGTACAAGACCACCAGCTCCAGGCTTGGCTCGATATGCAGCACAATGCTGCTTATGAGACCGAGTATCAAGCCGCCAATTAAGCTTCCTATGATGTTGCCCAATCCACCAAGGACCACGACGATGATGGCTATGATCGTATATGGGAGACCGATAAATGGCGAAACCGTAAACATCGTGCTGATGAGAACGCCGGCTAGGCCCGCCAATGCGGTTCCAAAACCAAAACACAATCCGTGCATCCAGTGGATATTTATGCCGACGAGTTGAGCCCCGGTTTCTTCTTGGGCTGCTGCCCTGATGGCTCTTCCCAAGCGCGTGCGCACTAAAAACAGAAACAAGGATACACCTATGGCAACGGCGAGCGAGAGGGCGACGAGGCGATTTGCCGGAATTCTTGTACCGATCACCTTGATGGGGAAAGCCAGAAAGCTGTATCCTTTCTGGTCGGCACTCCATGACAATAAGGCGATGTTCTGGACGATAAAGAGGAGACCAAAACTGACCAACATGGACCAGCCTTCAAATACTTCCCTGGAACCTGCCAACGTTCTGATACGTTGAAACAGCAACCTGTTGATCAAGAACCCGATTGGAAACAGGATAGGCCCGACAATGACGAGAGAAACAAGGGGGTTAATTCCGAGGGTGACGTATAGCGAATAAGCTGACAGGGCCCCGAGCATAATGAATTCGCCGTGGGACACGTTCAGAACGCGCGCGACCCCGTACTGGAGGCTAAACCCCGCGGCCAGAAGGGCGTATATCCCTCCGGTCAATAGCCCTCCAATTATTACCTCAAGAACGATCACAGTCTGTGCGCAATCCTCTTCAAGCCTTCTCTGAAGCAGTAATCAGGAGTAAGAACAGAAGGGCTCGACACCAGTAAGGACACGAGACTCGTGCAAACGAAATCGTAATCAATTATCAGGACAGAGGCGCTTCGGCAATTCCCGAAGCAGCCTCTGTCGAGTCGTTGCCATCAGTGCAAGCCATCTACCTGATATATACCGCCAGCACACGCGATCCGGCTAAGACTTATGGCCACGGGGGCTTGGGATATATCGGCTTAACCTTCCTATTCTTGCTGGGGTTCACCGATTCGAAGGTCCCGTTTTGCCACTGTCCTATGTAACTTATGTGGTCCAGGTTAAAGTTGTCCGTGTACTTTATAGGACCATATACAGTCTGGAACGTTGCCGTAGCTATGTAGTCCCTCAGCTTTTGCCGGTTGAGTCCGACCTTCTCAATGGCCTGCTCGTAAATCTGATAGGTGCCGTATCCGAATGCCATTGACCAGTTGTCGGGCCGCCTGCCGGCCATCGCCAGGAACTTATCAGAGAATTCTTTTGCCTGGGGAGAGACCTTTTCATTCCATCCTCCCGGACCCATGACGCCCTCTACCCCGGCACCAAACTTTTCTTTAAATTGGGGCCAGGCAGCGCCAAGAGCAACATAGAAAAGCTTTGGGTTAAAGTTCGCTATCTTTGCCTGTTCAGGCAGCATCATGGTGTCTGGAACATAGGAAAATGCAATAAACGCGTCGACGTTGGCCGCTTTGGCTTCCTCTATTAGGGGAGACAGGTCCTTCGGCGGGAAAGGATAGCTCTTGAATATCGCCACGTCGATGCCCGCAGGCCCCATCTTAGGCGCCAGGCACTGTGCGTTCTCTATCCCAAATTCCACTGCCGGGTAAATGATGGCTGCTTTCTTGACGCCCAGTTCCAGCATGAGGGCGAGCAACGCGTCCTGGCTCTCACGAGAGGCTGTCGTGGTCACAAAGGTCCATGGATACTTAGCTGCAACTTCCCTGAACCTTTCCGTCATAAACGTCCATGTAACGAGGGGATATTTGTATTTGGCTGCCAGCGGCAGCACAGCCCAGTGAAAGGCGGTGCCGTGAGGTGGAAATATGATGTCGACTTTGTCCACTGTGGCCAGTTTCGTAAACAGGTTGATCGTGGTCGGTATATCACTCTTGTCATCGTACCGGAGTAGTTCGACCGGCAGACGTTTGCCGTATTCCGGCACATATATCCCACCCTTCTTCTTCACCTCCTGCAACCAGAGATTAATCAGGGGAATTTCCTGGGAAGCCGGCTGGGGAGCAATCGGGCCCGTAAGGGCGATTGACTGGCCGATCACGATCTTGGTCTTGGCCGCCGCGGCAGAAGCCGGGGCGGGCGTTGATACGAACAGCACCAATGCCAGGAAACAACAGAGTAGCACGCTTTTCTTCATCTTTTCTCCTCCTTTTTTTGGATGTAAAGCTCCTTCATTCCCCTTTTACCCCCACGTAACAAACCGCTTGTATCAAACCTTTCTTTTAGTCTTCCCACTCTTAGTCTTCGCCTGTTTGGCTCTCTGCACCTTCAGCGGTTTTTTAGTCTTTCCGCCTTTGGCTTTCCGGGCCTTCAGTTTTTTTCTCAGCTCCGTTGTCGCCTTGTCATCGACCACAGACGTCTTACCCTTCATCACGACCCCGTAAACATCTTTGGCCCTCTGAATCGAAATATAGTCGTTTAGAACATCCAAACGAACCTGTTCGGGATCCCTGTCGAGCGGGTCGCCCCAGCCGCCGGCGCCTCCCCCTTTGGTCCAGATGATGTCTCCGGGCTGGAGGTACTGAACATCACAACAGCGCAACTGTACGTCCCGTCCCTTTCTTATGATTCCCAGCTCATTCACCTTGCCATCCGTGCCGCCCAATAGACCCGTGTGGGTGAATTTCTCACCATCCGAATTGCCCGTCATCACCACGCAGTCAAGGGGTTGCCAGGCCTTCCGATCATACACATTCTGGAGGCGGACCTGGGTCCCCGCTCCTCCCCGCCACTGCCCGTCACCCATGGAATCCTTGAGAAACTCATAAAGCAACCACCGGTAAGTCGTATCCCACTCCTCCACCTCCACGGGAGCCCGAACCACACCACCGCCGGCATGACAGGGGCCGAGCCCGTCAACGCCATCATACTCGTACATTGCGCCGCTTGACCCGTCCGAATGAAACGGCGACGTCCAGTACACCTGGGGAGATTTGGTTCTCGGGTCAATCTTATCCCGCCGCTTTCCGGTGACGATTGGGGAGAGGTGTCTCGACCATACTGCCGAAGTCTCTTTCGGGACCACCTGGCTCAAGGCAATCTGGACGCACTCCGTCACCTGGGTTCCCATGGTGACCGACTGAGCCCCAGTGGTGGCCGGATAGGTGGGACCGAGCACACTTCCCTCTTTGGTGATGATGGTCAAGCAATCAATCAGGCCCTGGTTGCGGGCTGTCCCGGCCGGAAGAGACCATGATACTCCTGATACGACAGCCGCGCATGTCTGCCCTCTCGGGCAATTGATATAGTCTACCTGTGGATCACTCTCCGAGAAGTCGAATATGAGCTGCCCCTCCTTTGGCTTGACCGTGAGGGCCAGCCTCACCCAGACGGGTTTATCGGTGGTCCCGTCCCAGTCGGCAGCCCGTTCCGCCCTATAAGTTCCTGCCGGCCACGTGGAGATTACCTTTCTCACCGATTCCTCGGTTCGTCTCAGGAGTTCGTCGATGCCTGCCATCACCGTATCCTTCCCGTAACTTCTCAACAGGTCGAGCACCCGCGCCTCGGCCTTTTTCATCGCCTCGAATACAAGCATGTTGTCTGCGCGCACCATGGCCCGTCCCCGAACATTTCGATAGATGACCGAAAGAACCTTCTCATCGATTACACCGCGCTCGATCACCTTCACCGGAGGAATCATCAGCCCCTCACCGTGACAGTCGTAAGTGCGGGGGTAGTAACAGCCCTGAAAGGCGCCGCCCGAATCATACTGATGGGTCCTCAGAAAGCTGTAAAACAGCAGCTCGCCCTCGTAGAAGATGCCACGGACGAACGACCAGTCCGGCGCATGGCCAAAGCGGACGATAAACGGGTCGTTTGCGATAATGAAGTCATCGGGGTGTATGTTGTCGCGCCCTATCCAATCGAGGATACCCTTCAGACAGACGTCAGATCCTGCGGTGTGAACCGGCATCCAGTTGCCAATGGTTACTGTTCTCTCCTTGCTGTCAAACAAGACGGTGCCCAGGTCGTGGATGTGCGCGGTTACCATGGAGAAGGCCTGCCGGAACACCCTGTCGCCCATCTCTTCATTCATGGAATTCAATCTGCCTTCAATCAACGAGAGCGTCAAAGGATCTATGCTCTTGCGTTCGCTCATGAGGTCACCTCCTTACGATATAGTTTTCATAGGGGTCGACAAAGAGTTCAGCGCCCTGAGGTACGACTATCGTCGTCTTTGTTTCCTCAACGATCGCCGGGCCAGGAATCACATGTCCATGATGGAGCAAGTCCGGATTATAGCACGGGGCTTGTACAAATCCCCCGAGCTCCTTGAAATAGACGGGTCGCTTGCGCTTCAATGCCGCCGACGGGTCCTTGGGTCCGGCGGGCTGCTTCGCCAGCCCAAGAGGCGGCCTCATGCCTATCGCCTGGAGCTTAAGTGTCGCAAGAACAGTCGGCAAGGAAGGATCGGACCAACCAAACAGCGCGCGGTGCTGTTCGTGGAACTTGCCGATCAGCTCCTTGAGCGTGGCCTCGGTGAAGGGCTCCCCGTCCTTTGTTTCCACAAGCGCAACGTCGACATCGTTGAGCTGTCCAAAGTAGCGCATCTCAGCGCCGCGGATCAGCTTCATGTCCTTGGTGGGCACTCCCTGCCGCTTCAAGATGGCTCTGCCTTCTTCTTCGAGGGACTTGAAGAGCTTCTTTACCGCGTTGAGATCCAGCTGGTCGTCCCTGCTGTACAGGAAGCGGTTCAAAATATACTTGTAGTCGGCGAGCGATGCGCCGAAGGCACAGAATACGGCTGCCTGCCTGGGTATGTAGACCTGTTTAATGCCCAGCCTGGCGGCTACCGCCACCGCATGGACCGGCCCGGCTCCACCTCCGACGACAAGGCTGAAGTTACGGGGATCGAGCCCCTTTCTGACAGCTACCAGGAAAATCTCGTTCGACATGTTGTCTTCCACCAGGGATGCTATGGCATGGGCAGCCTCGATCGTTGCTATGCCCAGGGGCCGTGCCACCTTCGTCTCGATGACTTTTTCCGCTACTCCCTTATCTAACAGGATTGTGCCTCCCAGGAAGTAATCGGCAGGGATGTATCCGAGAACCAGATCCGCATCGGTGACCGTGGGCATTCGCCCGCCTTTGCCATAACATGCCGGGCCAGGGTCGGCGCCGGCACTTTCAGGCCCTACGTAGAGCATGCCGCGCTCATCAAGCCGGGCAATGCTTCCCCCACCCGCGCCTATGCAGGCCACATCCACAGACTCGGATGCGTTCTTGTACTCCCCTATCTTCATGTGCGTGGTGGTAGTGATCTTGAGATCCGGCAGCATGCTCAAATCAGAGCTTGTTCCTCCCATATCGAGCACGATTGCGTTCTCAAAGCCCGCCAGCTTCCCCAGAAATTGTCCCAGCAGCGGTCCTGCGGCCGGCCCCGATCCAATCAAGAGAGAGGGGTTGTCCATAATCACGTCAGGAGAGGCGACACCGCCCGCACACGTGATGAGCAGCGATGTGCCCTTGAAGCGGGCGTCCTTCATGCGCTTCGTCAATGCCCTCAGAAAACGCGCAGTCACAGGCTTTACGTAACCCGCAATTTCAGTGGTGCTGAGCCGATCATATTCCATCCATCGCCGCAGAATATGTGACGAGAGCACGACATCCGGATACTCTTTCTTTATGATCGCAGCCGCCTGTTCCTCGTGCGAAGGGTTGATGTACGAATGCAGAAAACAGACGACAGGCACTTCGACGCCATGCTCTTTGGCCTTTTTGACCGCCTTGAGCACATCGTTTCTATTTAACGGCTTAACCACCTGTCCATCGTACTGCATCCTTTCTTCGACCCCGAAGCGCAGTTGACGGGGGATCAAGTAATCCGGAGGAGGCAGTCTAAGGTTGTAGATGTCCCTCTGCCATACCTTAGAACCTAATTCCGGTATATCTCGGAAGCCCTTGGTGTGAATCAGGCAGCACTTTGCACCCTTTTTCTCCAGGATAGCATTTGTAGACAAGGTGGTGCCGATCACCAATGCAGTCGTATCCGCCAGAATTTCTTCTGGCGTCAGCTTCCGCTGCTCAGCGAGAAGCCCGATGGAGCCCATTATGCTCTCCGATGGGTCGGCAACATTGGTTGGAAATTTGGCCGTGCTTATTTTTCGCTCTTTGTCCATCAATACAGCATCAGTAAAAGTCCCGCCCGTGTCGATGACGATTTCGAACATAGCGCCCTCCCTTCCCTAGAGTCACGGTTTGGCTTCTGCCCCATGGCAGCTTCATCTCGCACATTCTGTTACGATTAAATATCACGGATGCGCTCTCTTGATTCTGTCGCTTTGTCAATCACGTGCTTTGGATTGCTGAATGAGCTGATACAAAGCTTCGTCCATGATAGCAGCGCTAAGAGAAGCCTGTCAAGAAGTTTTTTCTTAGTCGTCGCATCCGGATAAGAGCCCAGCCTTGCTGTTCCTATTGCCTTTGTACAAGGCCATGACTGGCTCTATGACAAACCATTCGCGGAAGGATATAAGCACTGTGATGCATCGGTCCTTAAACATCGCTGCACGCCCTGCCATACATTGGTGTGGATGGCGAATGGGTGTATGAATGAAAGAGAACTGGTATTAACTGATGTGGAACTCTGTAGCAGGATGGCTTGCGGTAACTATGTCTCTGTGAATGATGCTCCCGAGACCGTCCCGTGAAAGGCAAGAATCGATCCTTTCCATGATCTCATCGCAGAGAGCAACGTCCACACCCTCCATGATATCTATGGGCATGAATACATAGTTCGTCTGGGGCGTAACCTTATCCTTGCTCGACTGTCTCCAGACCCACCGCCTGGTGAGCACATCTTTCTCGTCTCTATAAATGACCTCGCCTTTTTCAGCCGTTTCCTGATCACCACCGTCCATGGGCGTGAAGGGTTCGCCCCCCTCGGCAAAACCGAGAAAAATGTTCTCCTCAAGAGGCGCAAGATCATGGCCCCCTACAGGCACCAGATAATCGAGGGAAATTGCATTGTATAGGTCCACGATGGGATTTACTCTCGGGAAAGGACCCCCTTTCAAGGCGCGCCGCAGAAGTGACTCAATAGAACTGAGGTACTTTGATGCGGGGATGCCTACTTTAGTAAACGCCTGCCTCCACACTCTTATGTGCGGATGGTCCTGCGGTTTTTCGTAGGGAAAATTGGTGCGGAGCCGCTCGATGACGGGCTCCAGGATGTCGTCGCCGTATTTCGTATTGTCAGTCCGGCAGATGAGGGTTCCTACAGAAAGACCCGGAAAGAGATCAAAGAGTCTCTTGGCGACGCTAAATATCATGATTGAAGATCAGTATTGCATAGCACCGGTGAAACAGCATGGACAAGTATCACCGATGAATCTTATGCCATGAGATCACGATGAGGTTTTGGATGCTGCTGAAATCCGGGCGATGGCGCGTAGTAGAGCCAGCTCGAACAGTCTGTACTCTTTATCGTCGGAAGAGAGGCTGCTGAGCGCTGATTCAGCCCTCTCCTTTGCCCTTTTTGCCCTGTCAACGTCTATTTCATGGGCGAACTCAGCGGTTTGGAGGAGGAACGTGACCTTGTCGCTCACCACCTCAGCGAATCCGCCACTTGTAGCAAGGTAATGTGTCTCGTTGCCTGTCATGTAATGTACCTCGCCAGGCACAATGGAGGTAAGAAAAGTTATATGACCCGGCAGGACACCGAACTCTCCCAGGGCACCCGGAGCTTCAACCATATCGACGTCTTCTGATACCACCACCCTCTCCGGGGTGATGACTTCGAGGTGCAGCAGTTCCACGTTAGTCACCCATCAGTTTTTTGGCCTTCTCGACTGCTTCCTCGATGGTGCCCACCATGTAAAAGGCTTGCTCGGGAAGATCATCATGCTTGCCTTCGGCGATCTCTTTGAAGCCCTTGACCGTATCCTTCAGCGGCACGTATTTTCCGGGTGACCCGGTGAATGCTTCTGCGACAAAGAAGGGTTGCGACAGAAATCTCTGAATCTTTCGTGCCCTTGCCACAGTCACCTTGTCCTCTTCGGAGAGCTCGTCCATACCGAGGATTGCGATGATGTCCTGAAGTTCCTTGTATTTCTGCAGAATCCTCTGGACCTCGCGCGCCACGGAGTAGTGCTCTTCGCCAAGCACCTTGGGATCAAGAATCCGGCTCGTTGAATCGAGAGGGTCGACAGCCGGGTAAATACCGAGTTCAACTATCTGCCTCGAAAGGACGGTGGTTGCATCCAGATGAGCGAAGGTAGTCGCAGGGGCAGGGTCGGTGAGGTCATCTGCCGGCACGTAGATAGCCTGCACAGAGGTGATCGAACCGCGAAGCGTCGAGGTGATACGTTCCTCCAGCTCTCCGAGGTCAGTAGCCAGCGTCGGCTGGTACCCGACCGCCGAGGGCATTCTGCCGAGCAGGGCGGAGACTTCGGAATTTGCCTGCGTGAATCTGAAGATGTTGTCGATGAAGAGCAGCACGTCCTGTCCTTCTTCATCCCTGAAATATTCCGCGGCAGTGAGCGCTGTGAGGCCTACCCTAGCCCTTGCACCGGGAACCTCCGTCATCTGCCCGTATATGAGTGCCGTCTTGTCGATAACGCCCGAACCCTTCATTTCGAGCCAGAGGTCGTTGCCTTCTCTTGTGCGTTCCCCCACGCCGCCAAAAACGGATATGCCACCGTGCTGCATGGCTATGTTGTGGATCATCTCCATGATGATGACTGTCTTGCCAACGCCTGCGCCACCGAACAGCCCCACCTTGCCGCCCTTGGGATAGGGTTCCAGAAGATCGATGACTTTGACGCCCGTCTCAAGAAGCTCGATTCTCGTGTTCTGCATGACGAGTGTTGGTGCGGGCCGGTGAATGGGGTATCTTTTTTCCGTCTTTAGAGGTGGTCCGTCGTCCACGGCCACGCCTACCACGTTAATCACCCTGCCAAGCACTTCTTTGCCAACAGGGACGGTGATGCCCTCTCCCTTGTAAGCAGCGTCCTGCCCCCGCCTTACGCCATCCGTGGTCTCCATGGCAATGCACCGGACCGTGCTGTCACCCAGATGCTGTGCGACTTCCAGGATCAGGTTTTCCGGTTTATCATTAATGGTCGGATTAGTCAGGTATACGGCCCCGTAAATAGGCGGAAGGTTGTCGGGCGGGAACCGTAAGTCCACCACAGTCCCTATGACCTGTACCACCTTCCCCGTTACTTCAGTGCTCATCGTGATTTCCTCCTTCTACGCGCTTTGCAGGGCCTCTGCGCCGCCGACAATATCCATCATTTCATTGGTGATGCTTTGCTGGCGTGTTTTGTTATAGACCAGTGTCAGGTAGGTGATCAGCTCACCGCAGTTGTTTGTAGCGTTTTCCATGGCGGCCATTCTTGCCGCATGCTCGGAGGTCTGTGATTCGGCCAGGGCGAAGTAGATCTTGGTCTTGATGAATTGAGGGATCAACTCGTAGATGATCTCCTCCATCTTCGGCTCGTAGAGATAATCGAGCATCTCTTCGCTCTCAGCGACTGTTATGGGAAGAAACTCCTGGAAGACGACCTCCTGCCTGACCGCTGATCTGAAGTGTGTATAAATCAAATAGACCTTGTCGTACTCGCCGTCCATGTAGAGGTTAGTGATGTCAGACGCGATGGCATCGACCACGCCGGGGTCGACCGTCTTCACATCGATCCATTCTTTGACGGTCTGGATGTGTCTTCTCTTAAAGTAATCGCGTATCTTTTTCCCCACGAGATAGACGCCAACCTTTTCGTACTTCCCTTGATTCGTCCGAATGAAATCCTCTACTGCTTTTCCGATATTGAGGTTAAAAGCTCCGGAGAGCCCGCGGTCCGATGCGATGGGCAGAAGCAGCACATTCTTTATCTCCTCCTTTTTTGCAAGGAGAGGGTGTGCATCTTCAGGAAGGCGCGAAGCCACGCGCCTTAAGAGCTCTTCAATTTTTCCCGCGTACGACGTGACGCGTTCAAGCGTGGTCTGTGCTCTCGCCAGCTTGGAGGCGGAGACCATCCGCATGGTCCGGGTGATCGTCTGCGTGCTTTGTATGCTGTTTATCTTTCGTCTGACATCGCGTAGTGTCGCCATAGTTTATCTGTTTACGGTTTGAATTTTTCTTTAAAGGCATCCAGGGCCTTTTTCAGGCTCTCTTCCGTTGCAGGCTCGATCTGTTTTTTGTCACGCACCGCCTTGAATAGATCCGAGTGCTCCGCCTCAATATAGGCAAGCATCTCCTTCTCGTATTTCAGGAGGGCCGACTCCGGGTACTGATCGATGTACCCGTTCGTCCCGGCGTAAAGAAGCACTATCTGCTGCTCGACTGCATAGGGCGCGTACAGATCCTGCTTGAGAAGCTCGGTCAGGCGCGATCCGCGAGCCAAAAGGGCCTGTGTAGACTTGTCCAGGTCACTGCCGAACTTGGCGAACGCAGCCATCTCTCTATACTGAGCAAGCTCCAGTCTGAGCCTGCCTGCAACCTGCTTCATGCCCTTTGTCTGTGCGTTGCCACCCACGCGCGACACGGATAAGCCTACGTTGATGGCGGGCCTGATACCGGAGTAAAAAAGTTCCGGCTCAAGATATATCTGTCCATCAGTAATGGAGATTACGTTCGTGGGAATATATGCCGATACGTCACCTGCCTGGGTCTCAATGATCGGTAAAGCGGTGAGCGATCCTCCTCCGTGCGCATCGTCCCACTTCGAAGCCCGCTCCAGCAATCTCGAATGGAGGTAGAAGATGTCCCCGGGGAACGCTTCCCGTGCGGGTGGACGGCGGAGCAGCAAGGAGAGCTGGCGGTATGCAACAGCGTGCTTGGAGAGATCATCGTAGGCAACGAGCGCGTGCTTTCCCGTATTCATGAAGTACTCACCTATGGAACAGCCTGAAAAAGGGGCAAGGTACTGCAACGGTGCGGGGTCGCTGGCTGTTGCAGCGACAATTACCGTATATTCCATGGCGCCGTGGGCGGTCAGCACATCCACCAGGCGCGCGACCGATGAGCGCTTCTGGCCGATCGCTACGTAAATACAGTAAACACCCTTACCCTTCTGGTTGATGATCGTATCGATGATGATGGCTGTCTTGCCGGTGCCTCTGTCACCGATGATCAGTTCTCTCTGGCCTCTCCCGATAGGGATCATGGCATCTATGGCTTTGATGCCTGTCTGGAGCGGTTCTTTTACCGGTTGTCTCACAACGACACCTGGTGCGCGCTGCTCGACGTTTCTGAATTCTTTGGTCTCAATGGGGCCTTTTCCATCAAGCGGGTTGCCGAGCGCGTCGACCACCCTGCCGATAAGTGCTTCGCCCACAGGCACCTGGGCAATCCTTGAGGTCCTCTTGACGAGGTCACCCTCTTTTATGTCGTAGTCCTGACCGAAGACGACCACACCGACATTATCCTCCTCCAGGTTGAGAACCATGCCCTCGATATTGTGCGGGAACTCCACGAGCTCTCCTGCCATGGCATTCTCAAGGCCGTAAATGCGCGCGATGCCATCACCCACGGAAATGACCGTGCCGGTCTCCTGGAGGTCGATCTCCCTCTCGAAGCCCGCTATCTTCTGTTCTATGATCCTGCTTATTTCGTCTGCTTTAACCGCCATAATTCTACTCCTTCATGATCCGTTCGTTCAGGATCTCAAGCTGCCGCCTGACAGTCCCGTCGATCCTCAAACCACCGATTACAACCTTGACCCCCCCAATCAACGCTCTATCCTCAGTTACGGCAAGTTCCACCTTCTTCTGCAGCCTCTGACTCAGGGCAGCCTCAATGCGCGCCCTGGCATCGCTCGCAAGTGGATAGGCCGTATAAAGAACGCCTTTGGCCCGCCCTTCCTTTTCATCAACCAATGCCGCGTATTCCTCTTTGACGAGTGGCAAATAGGTGATCCTGTTCTTCTCAAGGAGCATCTGGATCGTGCCTGCGACGGTGGAGCTTATACCAAGGAGGCGCACCACTTCGGAAAGCAGATCCCTTCGTTTCGCCATTTCGATCAGCGGGAGCATAAGGGTGGTTTTCAGTCTCGGTTCTCCTTCAACGAGTTTAAGGAGCGCGTCCAGCTCGCCCAGATACTTTCTGTAGTTGCCGTCTTTTTCCCCGGCCCCGAACAGAGCCTTTGCATACCGTCTTGCAATCGAGTGGCTTATCAATGTTCTTGGCCTCTCTGCCCTCGCAGGCTTTCAATAAACTCATCGACCATCTTGTTGTGATCCTCTTCCTTGAAGATCTGTCTGACTGCAGTCTCAGCATCCTGTAAAGTCCGACGCGCTATCTGGGCCTGTACCGCAGTCATTGCGTCTTTCATCTCCTGATCATAGGCAAGTTGCGCTTGCCGCTGGATGCGCTCGGCCAAGGAATGAGCTTCGGCCACTATTTTCGATTTTTCTTGTTCAGCCTCTTCGGTGACTGCTCTGCGGAACGCTTCCATCTCTTGATCAAGTCCGGCAAGTTTGGCCTCGTAAGTTTTCTTAAGGCCTTCAGCCTCTTTGAGCAAGCGATCTGCTTCGTCGATTTTTTCTTTGACGGCATTGCGCCGGTTCTGCAAAAAATCCTTGAAGGGCTTCGCCGCGAACTTGAGCAAAATCCCCAGCATGACAGCAAAGTTCAGGAGCTTTACAAGGAATGACCAGGGTTCCGGCAGTGTCATCAGCCACCCCTCCTAAGTATACGTGCGACTACCTCTTGCGAGAGCCGGTCAGCCTCACCTGATAACCGTTGAAGAGCAGCATCGCTTTCAGCCTTGACCCGTTCCTTCATCTTATCCAGCTCGGAGGTAAGCTCTCGCCTTGCCTCTTCAATTACTTTCATCGATGCGGTCTGGGCCTCTTTCACCGTGGCTTCCCGAGAATCGAGAATCGGGCGCCTGCGTTCCCTGGCGCTATCCTCGTAACTTTTCTCGATCTCTGCGGCCTGCCTGTTGTCCTCCTCTACCTTCTCGGAGAGTGCCTGTATGAACGCTCGGCGCCTGGCCAGGGCTTTGAGCACGGGCTTGAAAAGAAGGAAGTTGAGCAGGATGAGGAGAATGATAAGATTAGCGAATTGGACAAGGATGGTATAATTAAAGTCAAGCAAGTCTCATATCCTCTGCCTGAAAGAATAGCCCCGCACAGCCGCTTCACATTTTAGCCGGCATGGGAGCCTGCTACGGTAAGACCTTGAAATTTACTACAAAAAGGTCCCCCGGCGCAAGGTTTTTTTAGCGCATGTGGGGAAATGTGTGCTTTCCCGCCCTAGCTTACCGCACACAGAATTTCTACCAGCCGCTCAAGGTCGTCCTTTGAATAGAATTCGATGACCAACTTTCCTTTGTTTCTCCCGTAAGTCACCTGTACCTTGGTTTTTAATGCTTCCCGCAACGCTTCCTCGATATCGCTGTACAGGGTTCTACGGGCTGTTCCGGCCTTGCGGGTCCGTTCAACTTCACGGACGGAAGCCCCTTCGTTCAGGATTCTCTTGGCGTATCTTTTCTGTTCTACCTCATTCTTAAGCGTGATGAGAACCCTACCGTGTCCCGAAGTAAGCTTGCCTTCCGATATGAGCTTCCTGACCCACTCCGGCAACTTGAGCAGCCGTATGATGTTCGAGACCGAACTCCTGTCAATGCCGATCTTTTTTGCGAGCGCCTCGTGCGTGTAACCGAACTCATCAACGAACCTCGTGTAAACGGTTGCCAACTCAATGGGAGAGAGGTCTTCCCTCTGGATGTTCTCAATCAGGGCTATCTCGAGGGACTCTTTGTCATCGACGTCTTTAATGATAGCCGGGACCTCTGTGAGTCCGGCGAGACGGGAGGCTCTGAATCTCCGCTCTCCAGCGATAATCTCGTAACCGTGCTCTTTCTTTCTAACAAGGATGGGCTGGAGTAATCCTTTTTCCTTTATCGAATTGGCAAGGTCTTCCAAGCCTTCTTCTCTAAGGTTAAAGCGCGGCTGTCGGGGATTTGCTTTGATCTGTACTGCCGGAATGAGGGTGATTACCCCCTTTTCTTCGATATCCTTTAATATGGCCGAGAGGCCCCTGCCAAGAGGATCTTTTTTGCGCATCTAGTTTCTGCTTGATGAGATTTCGGCTGCCAGCTCTAAATAGCTTTCGGCACCTTTGGAATTTATATCATAGAGCACCACAGGTTTTCCATAGCTGGGTGCCTCGCTCAATCGCACATTCCGGGGAATCACCGTGTTAAACACTTTGTTGCCCAAATGGCGTCTTGCCTCCTCCATCACCCTGAAGGAGAGATTGTTTCTTTTATCAAACATGGTCAGGAGAACACCGAGGATTTCCAGATTGGGGTTTACGCGCTTCTTGATGATAGTGATCGTTTTAAGGAGGAGCACGAGCCCTTCCAAGGCATAATACTCGCACTGTAATGGTATAAGCACATAGTCTGCCGCAGCCAACGCGTTGACAGTGAGCAGCCCGAGGGAAGGGGGGCAATCAATGATCATGTGCGACTGTTGATCCTTGAATTCGGCAAGGGCTTTCCGTAATACCATCTCTCGTTCCTCTACATCGAGAAGCTCGACCTCAACGCCAATCAGGTCCGGGTGCGACGGCGCAAGATCCAGGTATGGAACTTGCGTGCGAAGGACAATCTCCTTCATGCTTTTTTTTCCAATGAGGACATCATAAATGTTTGAGGAGACTTTGTTATATGAGATACCGACGCCACTGGTTGCATTGCATTGCGGGTCCATGTCGACCAGCAGCGTCCTTTTTTCTGCTATGGCTATGGAGGCGGAGAGGTTGACTGCAGTGGTAGTTTTTCCGACACCTCCCTTCTGGTTCGCAACGGCAATAATGGTTCCCATAGACCAAATACATTAGCACAAAAGGTGCCGACTATGAAACTTTTTTATAGTGGGTCTTAGTGTCTTATTAAGACCCACTATAGACCTTTTTGTAGGCGAAGAGCTGGTACTCCTTTGGGCTTTTGGGCAGACGATATCGCGTCGCGCGTTCCAGCAAGAACCCGGCATAGCTGCCCCCCTCTTCTGTGCGCCCTTTGAGGAGATATGCAGTACCTCCCCGGGTGAGGTGATTTCCGCCTTTTTGCAGTATGAGCCTCGTAGATCCAAATCCCTTGCTCAGCAAAGCGTCAACGTGGAGAGGCTCTAAAGTTTCAATCCGCCCATGGATAAGGGACAGGTTGTCGAGGTTGAGACTTCTCTTGACGTGCCGTTGGAACTGGATTTTTTTTAGAGTCTTGTCGACCGAAAAAACCCGCATTGCCTGGTCGAGGATTGCAAGCGGGATTGCCAGAATCCCGCTCCCCGATCCCATATCAAGCACTGATAGCGTGTCTTTGATCATGCTGGAGAGAAAGAAGGTGTCGTAAAGGAGCTCCTGGATAACCCATTCGATGGGCCGTTTGGCCGTGAGATTGACATGCATGTTCCATCGCCCCAGTTCATGTGTATAGAAAGAGAGCTTCTCCACCGTAGCAGGTGTGTAAGAGATGCCGAAATGGTCGAGCCCCTCTGTAATCAACCTTTCCGTTCCCGTTCCCTCGCTTCTTTTCATCACCGCGGTTCTTTAAGTACATTAGCATAAATCGTGCTCTTCTGTTATACTATGCCCTATGCGAAAAACGCTCCTGCTTCTCGCTCTCGTGCCCCTTCTGATGCTGTCTTGCTCAGGAAAGAAGGACGTGGCGAAGAAGGCCGATAACCCGGGGATGATTTATGTCGAGGGCGTAGAACTGATGAAGAAGAAAAAGTGGGATCAGGCCATCTCCAAGTTTTCTCAAATTAGAGAGAATTATCCTTTTGACCCGATGGCTGATATTGCGACAGTCAAGCTTGGGGATGTCTATTTCGAGAGAAAAGAGTACCTGATGGCTTCGAGCGTGTACACGGACTTTGTGAATTCCCACCCTGATGATGAGAATGCTCCTTACGTGCTCTGGAGGCTTGGGGAGTCTTTTGAGAGACTCTCTTTGACCATAGATAGGGACCAGACATACACGCTCAAAGGAATTGAGCGATTAACCTACCTCCAGAACAGGTATCCGGCGAATCAATATGCTCTGGACGCGACTGCGGCCCTGCAGAGACTCACGGAAAAGCTGTCAGACCGTGAGTTATACGTTGGAGAGTTCTATTACAGAACGGGTAATTTTAATGCCGCAACCATACGGCTCGAGTACTTTCTGAACAAGTACCCCGGCGCGAAGGGGACAGACAGGGCCCTCTTCACTCTTTCGGCAGCGTACAGAGAGTTGGCCGATATTGAGCGGTCCCAGTATTATATCCAGAAGCTGACCAGCGAATATCCCAACAGCCCGCTTCTCATTCCTAAAGGCAAGAAAGGGCGGACGGCTAAAACGGTAAAAGTGGCCAAGGCATCAACTTCCTCGTCTCTTCCTGATGAAAAGAAACCGCAGCAAATCATCGTCCAATCGCCTGTACCGGTAGGGTCTTCCGCAGGCCAGAAAGAGCCCGTGAAAGTGGCGGCGAAGGATAGTGACAGTGGCACGGGCCGAGGTGTAACGAGTGCAGATCAACAGGGTGGAACACCTCCGGCTGGCGATAAAGTTGTGGATAAGGGATCGCCCCTTAGCCTGACGGAGGAGAAAAAACCGCGACAGATAGTGCTGCGCCCGCCTGTCGATGAGACGAGTCCGGCCGCAGAAGAAAAGCAGACGACGGGCGACTCTCAGCAAGGGGCCGAGGGTCAAATTGAGAAGGAAAAGGCCGCTAAGCCGGAAGGGAAGGGTGGCGTCTTTGGCTTTTTCAGCTCGAAAAAGCCGGTCGATATTGTCTCAGACACGATGGAAGGGTTGGACAAGGGGAAAATCATCATCTTTAAGGGAAACGTGTTGACAAAGCAGGATGATCTGCAAATTTTTTCAGATACACTGACCGCGCATTTGAATGAAGAGAGCAACGAGGTGGAGAGAGCCGATGCGGAAGGCAACGTCAAGATAGTGAAACAAGACCGGACCGCAACCTGCAACGAGGCCATCTTTGAGAACGCCAAGGGCGAGATAACGTTGAAGGGCGATGCAGTCGTCTATTCGGGCGCGGACAGACTTGCGGGAGACACGATTATCTATTACATCAACGAAGACCGAGTAACCGTGGCGGGTGAAAAAGATAAAAGAGCCCGTGTTACTGTCCAGCCTAAGTAGCCTTCAGGAACTGGATTTCATCATTCTTTCTATACACGAGTGCCTGGCAGATCGCGACCAAACCTTCGCTGTCCTCCACGGTGATCTGATAGGTCGCCGTCCTTCTGCTCTTACTGACCTCCTTAGACTCGGCCCTCAATAGGCTGTTCTTGACAGCACGTTTGATGAACGTCATGTTCATGTTGAGGGCCAGAGCCACGGTGCCGTGGCTGTTCGACGAAATCTCAAAAGCTTCATCAATGAGCGAGAACACAGCCCCGCCGTGAGCTATCCCGTGGACGTTATCGAGCGCGCTTGTATAGAGCATCTCACACAGGGCGTAGCCTTCCCGCACGTCTACAAGTCTTATGTCGAGGAGTCTTGAGAAAGGTTCTTCCGCGACCTTTTTCAGGAACGCCTCGCGTGTCCGTGCATCCATGTGTCAGCCAAGCACCTTCTTGAGGGAATTCTCAACAGTGCCCTTGGGTACGGCTCCGACAATGCGATCGACTACTTCACCCTTCTGGAACAGAAGAAGCGTTGGAATTCCTCTTATGCCGAACTTTGCCGGCGTCATGGGATTTGCATCCACGTTCATCTTCATCACCTTCACCTTGCCAGCGTACTCTTCCGCCAGGCCCTCGACAATGGGGCCCATCATCTGACACGGCCCGCACCACGTAGCCCAGAAATCGACCAGGACAGGCAGTGTAGATTCGGTCACTTCCTTTGGAAAGTCAGCGTCGTTGAGCGGTAAGGCCTTCTCCATGTACACCTCCTTAATTGAGTACAGCGAATGGCGCCCGCCATTCGGAGTATTACTTTCAGCTGAAACGGGTGGTCTTTCCACAACCCGAAGAGGCAGCCTGCTCTGAAGACTTACTACTGTCGAGGCTACCGCAAATTGGACACGCGGTCTTGCTCGATTCAGGCTTGGCCTCAAAGGTCTTGCCACACTTGTTGCACGTATACTTTTCTTCTGCCATCGCGTTTTCACCCCCTTGGCTTTGCATTGATGCTCGTAATTAAATATAAGTAAACTAGCGGAGTATTACAACCGTCGCCCGGAGTTGCAGGAATCCTTCCTGCCTGGAGGCAGTCAGGTTCGAATTCCCAGGCGTGGGAAAACGTACCGATTGAGCATGAACCAAGCGATCACGATGACCACGAGCAGAGCCAGACCCAACATCTGTTCCTCAGCCATTACCAGATCACATCGGTTTTTTGCGCGCTGTGGGTCATACCGACGTAAACATCCTCGTCGGACAACTCGTTATAACCCATCTCTTTCCTGACTTGGCTACCACCACAATTCGGGCAGAATACGTTTCTCGGATTAGGTAAGAGGAAGAGACAACCGCATTGATCGCACAGGTATTCATCGGGTATCCGCACCGTTCGCCCTCCTTTTTTCTGTGCACTTAGGATCTTCCATGCACATCCAAATTGATAACGCAGCGACTCCAGTATACACAATAGTCAAGAGGATGCGGGCACGGCCTAGCGTTAATATCCACGTCCTGACTATACTTTTCACAACGAAGCTTTTGCATGTGCTCGAAGGAAACGCTTGTTACCTGCCTTAAATAGTATCTCCAGGCGCTGGGAATGTCAACAATCTTGCAATCAGACGTCACATATGTTGCACGGGAAAGAACTCTCGCAGAATCAACTGGAAGTTCTTTTCTATGGTCTTTTTCCCCTTGACGACCTCCCCGTGGCCAGGCACAAGATACTCGATATCCAGCTTGGCAAGCCGCCTGATGCTCTCTGCCAGCGTATCGCTGTTGCCTCCCGGCAGGTCTGTCCGCCCGACACCCATGTAAAACAGCGTGTCTCCAGACAAAAGTACCTGCCGGTCCTCCCAGTACAGACATATGGAGCCTGGCGAGTGGCCGGGAGTGGAGAGCACTCTGAAACGTTTTTTTCCGAGGGACAGAGAGCCCTCGGTCAGAAGAAGGCCAAACGGACCTTTCGGCATCTGGCAGCCGGTCATCATGAAGAGGTCTCTTCCCTCGTCCTGGACGTATTCGTATTCTCGCCGGCTCATAGCGGTTATTACGTCTGAGCCAAACCGCGCCACCGCTTCCATGTGATCTGGATGGCCGTGGGTACAGATAATGAGTTTGCTCGTGTCAGGATCAATTCCGTCCCGTGCCGCCCCCTGAATGGCGTGGCTGAAAAGATGCGTGTGGCCGGGGTCAATGAGGGTCGGTACCTCTCCATCAATAAAGATGGTATTCGCATTGTTCTCCTGGGATGAGAGCCAGGGGTATACGTATAGATCTTCGAGCAGCTTCATGATTTCGGTCCTATCCTGTACCTTTCGAGATCGATATCGGCCCTCTCGGCACTCTCTCTTCTGGGGAGGCCGTCGAAGAACTCCAGGGTGATTTTCCGCGAGTTATTCTTGCTGTAAGAGGCCACAATGGAGACGATTGTCTTCACTAAGGTCTGCTCTAGCGGACCTTTGAATATTCCTGTAGGGCCCTTGAAAAAGACGGGGTAAGCCAGCGTATACGGCGGGTTCCAGAATGAGGTCAACCACTCGTTTTCATCCTTATTCCTTCCTAGAACCAGTTTTGCGTCATTAATCCTGAAGTGACGGCCGATCCTGAGGAGGGCCACGTCCTTCATGGAGAAGGGCTGATTCCGAGCCAGCAATTCTCCAAGCTTCTGCGAGTAGAGAGGGTCTGTCAAAAGACAGCCGCCCGCCGGGGTGCCGAACGCGCGTATGGCATAGTCTTGGGCCAGACGATACTGCTCTTTGCGTGACCTGCCTGAAATGGCGAGGAGCTTTGCCCGGTTTATCATGCCCTCTTGCTCCGGTCTTGACGGGGGAAAGAGTTTTGCAGAAAGCGGCCTCACGATGGATCCCGCGAGCCCGCTCTCCTTTTCAATCATGGCGATAGTCCGTCTCATCTGAGACATGGGCCTCTGGCCGAGGACTTCGCCCGTGACGACGAAACTGGCACCCTCGGCACTCATGACCTGGGAAGCTGCCTGCAGCATGAACACCTTGCAGTCTATACAGGGGTTCATATTCTTGCCGTACCCATGGGCCGGCTTTTTTACGATCTCTAGAAACTCCGGGCCCTTGTCCCGGACAATCAGTCGAATGCCAAGGTCCCGCGCTGCTTCTTCCGCAAGACCCCCTTTATCTGCTCCTATACTATTACAGAGCAGGGAAGTAAAGTGAAGCCCGACAACTTCAACGCCCTGATCGAGCACAAGTTTTGTTGCGAGGGCGCTGTCGAGCCCGCCGGACAAGAGTGCTATCGCTTTTGCGGTCATAGATATACCGGAAGTGTTAATAAGGCAATATAATACCGTTTTTTCGACGACCCTTCAAGGAGAGCAAAATTCCGTATGCGTATACATTTCACAGAATTTACATTATAATGTAGCTGGATTGGTAAGAAGACCCCTATACTTCATTTACGAGAAACTCCTCTCCAGAGAAATTAAGCAAGGCCCCATACCCACCCACCTCGGCCTCATCCTGGACGGCAATCGACGATACGCGCGCGAGATGGGCTTTGATGACCTTGCAGACGGACACCGTGAGGGAGCCCGCAAGCTTGATGTCGTTTTGCAATGGTGTGGCGAGTTGGACATCAAGGTGATCACTATCTGGGTACTTTCACCGGACAATATTCAGAGAAGTGCAGAAGAGGTTGAAGGGCTTTTCAATGTGATCAAGGAAAAGATGGAGGAGCTTTCAAACAACCCGGTGGTTAGACACTACGGTTACAGGATCAGAACGGTAGGGGATGTTGACGCGTTGCCAGATAGTGTGAGAGAGGCCATACGAAAATCAGAGCAGTCGACCAAGAATCATGGAGAAAGGATACTCAATATTGCAATCGCTTACGGGGGCAGGGAAGAGATCGTCGAAGCAGTAAAAAAATGCATACGCGAAAAGAATGTGACTTCTGTGGCAGAGCTTGCCTCATGCCTTACTGCCGAAGATATAGCCAGCCATCTTTACACGCGCGGCATTCCAGACCCTGATCTGATTATCAGGACCAGCGGGGAGGTTCGCCTTTCCGGTTTTCTCCTCTGGCAGAGCGCTTACAGCGAATTCTATTTTTGTGACGCGCTCTGGCCTGCCTTCCGTAAAATCGATTTCTATCGAGCAATCCGCAGCTACCAGCAACGGACCAGGAGATTCGGTAGATGAATCCCTGGGAAGAGGCGTTGATCTACCTCAGGAAGACGGAGTTGCTGTCTGGCCTTGATGACGGAATCCTCGAAAAGATCGCAGTAGCACTTCAAAAGGCCGTGTATCCGGCAGGCAGCGTCATCGTCAAAGAAGGTGAACCGGGTGACGCTCTTTACCTCATTACAAAAGGCCTAGTTGAAGTAAAGAAAAGGGAACCGTCCCTCGGGGTTGATCTGACTGTGGCGAAGATGGGCGAGGGTGAGTGCTTTGGAGAGATGTCTCTCTTGAGCGGGAAACCGCGAAGCGCCACGATTATCGCTTCTGAGCCAACAGAAGTATATAAACTCGCCAAGAAAGAATTTGATGCTGTGCTCGCTGGAAATCCTTCCATCTCATTGGCGATGAACAGAATATTTGCCGCACGGATCGAGGAGATGAACCTTAACCGGGGGTTGAGTATGGTTTCCCTGGCCAAGCTGAACCTGGACAGAGAAATACTCAGCCTCATCCCCGAACAGTTCCTCCTGAGGCATAGGGTGCTCCCCTTGGGCTATTCGGCAGGAACGCTCAGTCTTGCTATGGTGAACCCTGCGGACCTGCTGGTCCTTGATGAAGTGAGAAAATTCGTAAAGCACGTGCCTGTGGAGCCGGTCGTAATTACGGCAGAAGATTTTACCTCCTTCATGAAGGAGAGATATCGAAAAGTGATAGAAGGGGAGACGGGCGCATGCGACTCGATTAAGGGGAGTCTTATTGAGGGGAGTGAAGCTGCCAGGATTGACCTGCTCCAGGACATCCACTTTCTCGAAGGAAATGAAGAAGCTGCCACGGCGACTGACCTCGAAAAAGAAGCTGCGGGTGCACCCATCGTAAGGCTCGCCAACAACATCATCGCGCGTGCTCTGAAGAAAGGCGCGAGCGATATTCACCTGGAGCCGATCGAACAAGGCTTGCGCGTCAGGTATCGGATTGACGGACTACTCGGCGAGGAACAGGTGCTTCCCAAAAGATTTCAGATGCCGCTCACCAGCAGATTCAAGATTATCTCAGGACTCGACATTACTGAACGACGATTTCCTCAGGATGGGAGGTTGAGCATACGGTTGCAAGAGAGAATGGTTGATTTCCGAGTTTCTACCATCCCAACGAAATACGGGGAAAAGATCGTAGTGAGGATACTCACGAAGGACTCGAGCACCTTCGGCCTCGACCGGCTGATCACCGACGCACCTACCCTGAAACTGGTACGGGACATGATACGAAAACCGTACGGCATCATCTATGTGACCGGGCCCACCGGCTCCGGAAAGACAACCACGCTGTACAGCGGGCTCTCCGAACTGCACAGACCCGAAATAAACATCCTCACGGTCGAAGACCCCATCGAGTATGACCTCCCCGGTGTGGCGCAGGTTCAGGTTCATCCCGAGATAGGGCTCGATTTCGCTCGGGTCTTGAGGGCATTTCTCAGGCAGGATCCTGATGTTATTCTTGTGGGTGAAACGAGGGACAAAGAGAGTGCAGCGATTGTCATTCAGGCTGCACTCACAGGCCATCTTGTTTTTACCACGCTGCACACGAACGATGCTGCGTCAACCTTCATACGGTTGATGGAGATGAATATCCAGCCGCTTCTGATATCGACATCCCTGATAGGGGTTATTGCCCAGAGACTTGTGAGAAGACTATGTCCGGAGTGCAAAGAATCTTACGTCCCTGACCGTGCTGTCGCTCGATATCTGGGTCTCGAGGAAGGTACCCCTGTCTATAAGGGCCGAGGCTGTGATCGCTGTAATCTGGCCGGATATCGCGGACGCGTGGGCATATACGAGGTGCTTGTGGCCAATGAAGAGATAAGACATCTCGTGGGCCAGGGACGGAGCTCCGAGGAGATTCGGAAGAGGGCGGTAGCTGGCGGAATGCGTACCCTGAAAGAATACAGCGCGGCGCTTCTCCGGGAGGGTTTGACCACGGTAGATGAGGTGCTCAGAACGGTGGTGCTGGACGTATGAGACGAAAGATAGTGAAGTCCCCATACCTCTCAGCTGTGCTGCGAGTTCTTCTCGGCCTGCTCTTTCTGTGCCTCGTTGTCTTGGTCTTCTATATCTACTATACCGGGGGGTGGAGGGATACGCTCCTCTATTACAGGTACTTGCTCAATCCGAAAAGGCTGAAACTCTTCGTCGCATCCTTCGGGCCTTATGCTGCCCCCGTATTTGTGCTCCTTCAGTGCATGCAGGTCGTCATTGCTCCTATCCCCGGTGAAGTCACGGGTTTCGTGGGAGGGCTTCTGTTTGGCGTCTGGAAGGGAACGTTACTCTCCACAATCGGACTGACCATCGGTGCTTTGATTGCGTTCTCTATCGGGCGCCTTCTCGGTGCCAGTTTTGTTCACAGGATCGTAAAGCAAGAGTACATCGACAGGTTTGATGACTTTGTAAGGCATAGGGGTCTCTACATCGCATGGCTGCTCTTCATTTTGCCCGGTTTTCCCAAGGACTCGCTCTGCTACCTGCTGGGATTGACGAGAATGAGATATATCGACCTTATCCTGCTCAACGTGCTCGGAAGGCTTCCCGGGACGCTTATGCTCGTTCTCCAGGGAAGCGCCGTTCAACGCGGTCGCTACCAGGAGTTCTCCATCTATCTCGTCGGCAGCGCCGTCCTTGTATCTGCTCTCTACCTGTGGAGGAATCAGATTATCCAGTTCCTATCGTACCTGGTTCACACCTTGCGGAAAAAAAGAGAGAACAAGGAGCCTCGGCCCAGCTAGAGAAAGGTAAAGCGAGGAAGCACACATCCGGAGGAACGGGACAAACGCCTTTATAGCCCGACTTCCATGCGGCTGCCTCTGCGACGTAGATGCTAACTCGGATTTACGTGGAGACCGAGGCGGCAGCGAGGAGCTGACGACTTTGCGGCCCCGAATCCTCGCTCCATCATGTTCACTGCGGCAACTTATACCAAGTTGCATTCAAAAATAGAGCGAGGCGCTCAAGCCGTGGCGAACGGAGGCGTACTGTAGTACGTCGGAGTGAGACAGGGCGCAGGCAACGAAGCTATATGAATGAAGGCAACTTGGTACTAGGATACTCCCTCGGGTCGCAGGGTTAGCTCAACCTCCAGAGGATCATCAGTGACGGATGAAGGCAGGGGAGGCAGCGGGTCGATCATCCGCAAGACACGGACTACGGACTCGTCATAAACCCTATTTCCTGATCGCTTATCTATGCTGATATCGACTATCCGCCCGTCCTTTCTAATCTTTATGGTTGCATTGACCTCGAGGTCTTTTTGCTGCGAGGATATGAAGGGGATGTGCCAGGCGGATTCTATTTTTTCTCTCACACCTACCAGATAACGGGCCAGTGCCGGGTCTATGAGCCGTCCGCCTGCTCCCCCCCGGCCGGAGAATTCAGATTGCCCGGCTGTCCCCCTTCCGCTACTGGCTACGGTGGAGGTTCCGGTGCGCTTTTTTAGTTCCCGGATTCTCTCTTCAACGCTTTTTAGATCGTCCTTAGTCGTGTTCTGGGGTTTTTCTTTTTCGGTCTTTTTTGGGGCCAGGCTTCGGGCATCCTTTTCCTTTTCTCTTGTTGGAGTTGGGCGTATTTTTTTCTGAGCCTCTTTCTGAGGTTTGAGCACTTCGGGCTGTTTCGCGGGAATAGATTTACCCTTCTCCTCTCCCACACTACCAAGGCCGGGTCCGATGTCGCCGACAAGATTCACTGAGTAGTACGATTTGGAGGCGTCATACTTTCTGAAGGCTTTTTTAACAGGGAAACTCAAGGCCGCCAGAACAACGAGATGCAGAGCGGCTGAGATCATGAGCATCTTGTGCCAGTTCTCTTCCCTCATCTCTCTTCGATATTTTTTGTCACGATGTTTATTTTTTCCACGCCAGCCTCGCGGATCAGTCCCATGCATGTGACCACAAAGCCATAAGGAACCCTGCTGTCTGCGCGAAGGAATATCTCTTTATCGGGCTTATTGGTAAAAAGCAGTTGGATTGCGGCCTTCAGATCACTCGTTTCCAACCTTTTCTCATTCAGGATCACGTTCTTGTCCTTGGTGATGGTGAGCACCTGGACGTCGTCCTTGGATGGAAGAGGTCTGGTTGTTACCTTGGGAAGGTCGATGGGCATTCCGGTCTGCATCATAGGCGCGGCTATCATAAAGACGATCAGGAGCACGAGCATGATGTCAACAAGGGGAACCACGTTGATTTCCGAAAGTGGTCCTCTTTGCTTGCTGGAAGATATCATCGGGTAACGAGGTTTATGATGTGGCCGGAAGCATTCTCCAGCTTCGACGAAAGCCCTTTTAACCTGGCGAGAAGGTAGTTATATCCGAGAACTGCGGGTATAGCAGTGGCAAGTCCGAGGGCAGTAGTGATCAGGGCTTCACTGATGCCGGGTGCGACGACAACGAGACTGGTCGAACCCCTGAGGCCTATCTCCCTGAACGAGTCCATGATGCCCCAGACGGTACCAAAGAGACCTATGAAAGGAGCCGCGTTTGCCGTGGTTGCCAGAAAGGATAAGCGCGCTTCGAGTTTTTCCACCTCCTCAGTCATGGTAATTCTGAGCAGGTTCTCAACAGCCGGTACAGTTTCCGGCCTTATGTCCAGGCTGTCCTTCTGCCTCACCGCCGTTTCTTTGTAAGTCGTGATGAGCAGTCGATAGAACGGGCTTTCGGGGTTCTCCCGGTAAGCATTAGCGAGTCTTTTGAAGGAATCGCTGTCCCTTATGATCTTGAGAAACCGGTCCCCATCCCGCTCCACCCTGGAGAATTGCCTCCACTTGAAAAAAATAACCGCCCAGGAGACGAGAGAAAAACAAAAGAGGATTAAAACCACCACCTTTGCAACGGGTCCCGCTGAGTAGAGGAGGCCCAGCAGCCCACCTGTGTAAACGTTGAAAGCAGATAGTCCCATGTATAACGGATTATGATATACCGAAAGCCCTGTCCTTGTAAAGTAAAAACCCCCTGGGTGGGGCCCAGGGGGAAAAGGGGAGTAATTATGAGAAGTTTCTAGGTTGTGGTACCTGCTGCTATTCGGCTGGTTAAAGCACCACCCGCCTTTTTGTCAAAAATGCAACAGATTGTGAATTCCATTGCATCCTGTATTGTATACAATATACTAGCCCTGACTGTTTGTCAATAGAAATTTTCACCGAACGCAAAATTTTTTTGGCAGGTCTCTGGAAGCTAAGTCTCCCCTCGTTTTTTGTGGTTGTTTCACACTTAAAGTTCTATCTCAAGGCCGTCGGTGCCTAGAAGGAGAGGAGGAGGCAGAGCTCCTTGGAAGGTTTCCCAATCAGGGTAGAGGTGGGACAGTATGGCCTGTCGGGGCTTTGCCTCGTTTACGATCCTCTGCAAAGTAACGAGATTGAGGTGGCCACGGACCTTCCTCTCCGGGAAAGAACATTCGCTGATCAGGAGGTCTGCGTGGGTAGCAAGCGCAACAAGCTCTTTCGAGAAGCCGGTGTCTCCGGTAAACACAACGCTTCTTCGCTCTTTTATCCGCAAAGCAATGCTTTCAGGATTGTGGTTGGTTTTGCATGTCCTGATTGTCAGATCGCCCAGGTTCCACTCGCCGGCAGGGACAGATTTGAGGATGAGATCATATTCTACCGGCGAAAGCCACCGGTACAAACGGACAAACTTCTTATAAAATCCTTCGAGCCCGCGCCCTCCGAGCAATGTCAGCGGCTTTTTCCGTGTGACGTCACCATAATTGGAGGCGAATAAAAAGGTGGCAAGATCTACCGTGTGGTCAGGGTGGAAATGTGTCAGCGCGATCAGATCCACGTCGTTGGTCGTGTGACCGCACTCAAGCAGGCGTCGCACTACCGAAGGCCCTATGTCAACAAGTATCTTACCCCAGGTGGTTGAAACAAGATAGGATGAGGACGTCCTCTGCAAGGAGGGCGTGGCCGTTCCTGTGCCGAGTATCTTAAGCTTCATTGCTAATAACAGCCTTTAGCCATTAGCCGTCAGCTATTAGCAAAAACCATTGCAGTGCTTTGGCTAAGTGCTAATCGTTAATAGCTAATGGCTGCTCTTTCTGGCAAGGTACCAAGCTACTGTCTGCGCAAGTCCTTCTTTGAGCTGAAAGCCCGGTCGAAAGCCAAGTTCCGCCCTTGCTCTATCGACATTGAGCGTGCTTACTCTTATATCGCCCTCTCTCGCCTCAGCTGTTTTTGGATGGTCATAGAGCTGAGGTAAGTCAATACCCTTCAGCCTCATGGTCTGGAGAATCTCTCTGTAAAGTTGCCCGGTCGTTGTGCCCGTTCCTGTTCCAATATTGTACGTGCCGGGTTTATTGGTTTTTACGGCGAGGAGGTTTGCCGACGCTATGTCCTTAACAAAGCAGTAATCTCGCACCATGCCATCCGGCTCGCCGGGGAAGTGGTTCAGAGTCGGCAGCTTCTTGCCCAAAAGAGCCTCAGTGAAAATAGCTACCACACCCGCTTCACCGTGCGGTATCTGCCGTGGTCCATATACGTTGCTATATCTGAGTATAACATGGCGAAGATTATGCAGCTTCTCATAAAAGCGGACATAATGTTCGCAGCTGAGCTTCGAGATGGCGTAAGGGGAGGATGGCTGCGGCACATAATCTTCCGGCGTTGGCACCTCACGTGCCTCTCCATAGATTGCCCCTCCGGTCGAGGCAAAAACAAATCTCTTGACGCCGTGCATCCTGGAAAGCTCGAGGAGTCTCAAAGTCCCCTTGATGTTAACCTCGGCATCCGTGAGCGGGTCCCTGACAGACAAAGGGACGGAGATCTGGGCCGCATGATGAAATATCATCTCCGGGCCCTCGTCGTGAATTATCTCCTCAAGCTCCTGAGTGCAAATGTCAGCCCGATAAAATCGCGCCTGCTCGTTCTTGTTAGCCAGGGTACCGGATGAAAGGTTGTCCACAATGACAACTTCATGCCCCTCATCCACAAAAGCATCCACCACGTGAGACCCGATGAAGCCGCATCCACCGGTTACCAGAATTTTCATGACGCCCCCTTTAGAGAATATACGATTTATACTACAAAGTTGGCTGTGTGCGAAAGAAAAAAAGGACTCACGCGGCTACCTTACGGTTACTTTGCTATTGACAACCGAAACTTTATATCTTATACAAAACCATAGGGCGGTGTAGCTCAGTTGGTTAGAGCATGCGGCTCATATCCGCAGTGTCCGGGGTTCGACTCCCTGCACCGCCATTATGACGGAGATGTTTGATCTTTCAAGAACCCTGAAAGGAGGTGACACACATGACCAAGGCCGATCTGATAGCAGCTGTGGCCACTGACGCAGACGTCAAGAAATCAGTGGTTGAGAAGACACTGGACGTTTTCATGGATACGATCGCGAAGGCCCTAAAGCAGGGTGACAAGATCACGTTAACCGGGTTTGGTACTTTCCAGTGCAGCCGGAGAGCGGCCCGAACGGGGAGAAACCCGAAAACCGGGGAAGAGATCACTATTAGTGCGTGCACTGTTCCAAGGTTTAAGCCGGGCAACAAACTTCGGGAGGCACTAAAATAGACGCGCTCAAGAGGAAGGGACTTATGACGGTCCCTTTCCTCATCATCTTAATTATAATTTCAGCGCAGATGCTCACCCCTGCGCTCTGCCAAGCTCAGGCGAGGAAAGCACCGAAGCAAAGCCCTGCCCCTAAGGTCACCCAGCCTCGCGCGACCACAATAAATGACGCTAACGTCCAGTCCGTGTTCAAGACAGGGGAAGAGCTCTTCAAGCAAGGAAAAACTGACGACTCGCTGAGGACTTTCCTGGGCATTTACAGATACTCAAGGGACATGCTCGCCTTTCTGGAGGTAGTCCAGCCGAACTATGAAAAACTCCTCAGCGAGAACCCATCGTTGAGTCAAGAGGAAAAGGAAGATCTCTACATCAAGCAGAAACGCATGAAGGATTTGACTGCCAAATATCAGTCTCTGCGGGTGGAATCGGCCTATTACGTGGGCGCTGCGTACGCAAAACGGGGCGATGCGGAGCAGGCGCGCAAATACCTGCTGGAGGTCTGCCAGACAGCGCCCTTCTCACTCAAGCCAAAATCAACGTGGATGAAGTCCAAGAATATACTCCTCGCGCTTTTTCAACTCGAAGGCGAATTCTAAGTGGATAAAGCGATAGTTGTAGTTGAGGATGTCCTGACATCCCTCCGGATGCGCGACTCGGTGCGACAGGTCTATACTGAGGAGACAGACTCTCCCTGGAACGAAAAGGTTCTAATCAAGAGAAAGAGGGAGTATTTGGACGTCAAGCTCTTCGTCTGGGGAGAGAATCTTTACCTTTACGGACGTATATATCGTCTGCTGGTGTACGTCTCCGACGTACTCAATCCGTCTTTTGACTATGATTCCAAAAGGGCGCCGAAAGAGGACGAGCAGAGCGTCTGGGACCTCTACTCGCAAATCTGGGGCGTTTACGTGGACAGCCGTCTGGAGAGAGCTCGCATCCCGAATTTCTACGATCGCCTCATGAGAAGAAACTTACTCGTGGAGGCACTGAAAGAGTTGGGATGGAGAGAGGCGCACATTTTTTTTGATGCTCTTTGGGCTAAAGAAGCGCTCACCCATGCTGACATAGTCCGATACACGCACGATCCCGGCGCCGCAGCACCGATAGGCGCCCCAGGCCCGGACGTGCTGGAGATGAAAATACGGCCTCTCCTGAGGGAGCACTCGGTAAAAAAACATTTGGAAAGGCTCACATCTGGCACGGTGAGAAGCATGGCAGAGGAAATCCTGAACTTCACCGCGTATCACTGCAGGGATGTGCTGATCACCTCATCCTATTACGGTGTGCACTTTGGCCATAAGAACACCACCTTCGCGGAGATGGTAGTTGAGGATGGTAACCTGCTGCTATTGACCCTCCACGATCCGCGTACCCACATACCGACTACCGTGGCCGTGACGGAGACGACTGATCTTCAGGCAGTGCAGAGCAGGATCAAGGAAGTCTTCTTCCTGCACTTCCTAGACTCGCAGTCATTATGACCACGAGCCAATCGATCTGGAGAAATCTTTTTCATTTCTCCGGCATTGTGATACCCCTGGTTTACCTTCTCATCAATAGAGGTGCCGCTCTTGGGCTGACAATATTCCTCTTGTGCACGCTACTGGTGGTGGAGTTCCTGCGGCTCACGGGCCGTGTCAGGTTGGGGACGGCCGGGAAGTACCTGAAGGAGAAAGAGCAGAATAAGCCTACAGGCAGCCTTTTCTACATGGTCGCTGCGCTCGTCACTATCCTTCTGTTTCGCGAGAAGGTCGCCATCTCCGCGCTGCTTGTTCTCTGCATATCAGACCCTGTATCATCTCTTGTTGGCCGCAGCCTGGGAAGGCACCCTCTCTTTGGCAAATCCATCGAAGGGACCCTGGCCTTTCTTTTCTCCTCGCTGATTATCCTCACGCTCTTTTCAACGGCTGGCCTCTCAGTCACACTTGCCGCGGCCCTCATTGCGACGTTGACGGAACTGTGTACACCAAGATTTCTCGACGATAACCTGACGATACCAATTGTGACCGGCCTAGCACTCACGCTCCTCGGCGGGTGAAGAACAGGAAAAAAATAAACCTCCGCTCTTGTTCTCGCCTGCCTTCAGGCTCTCCTCAGTCTTTTGAGCGCCAGACCGAAGGAATATTCGTAGAGGTGCAGTCCTTTGCTTATCGCCGTGATAGAGCCGTCCTCAAGCCCCGTCTCGTGACACATGTACTCTTTAAGGAGTTGAATGGCTGCCAAATTGGAAGGGAATCCCGCCCACAAATCCCAGCTCCTGAAATAGATGACGAAATGGAGCCTACTATTCATCACCCGTGTATCTATGAGTCGCAGGCAAGGCGGATCCTCCAACAGAATGTCTTGCGGCATTCCCACTTCCATGACAGCCTGGTTTGTCCCCAATTTATTTTCCTTGTAAATCCTTATGACCTCCTGGAGCGGATTCACCCCGAGCGTACGTTCCTTCCCATCCAGGAATACTTTTGGGTTGGTCAATCGCTCTCCGTAAGTGTATAACTCGTTTTGCTTTTTGCTGTCCGTCATGAGGTACTGGAGGTAATCCTCGACGTATTCCATGCTCGTTGGGACGGGTATGCCCAACTCCGCGGGTATATCCGGGATCAGTGGCCTTGCGCCAGGATACTTGATGTGTACCATAATGACGTCAAACTCTTTCCTGGTGCAGCCCTCGAAGGAGCCCCTATCAACACAGTATTCGTGGACACCTTCATCATCAAAGATCCTGTAGATGCACTGGAACCAGGCATCAGGAATGTCTCGGGCATCGATGTAGACAGGAAGCATGCAACCCCCATTCAGTAAACAGTGATCAGTAAGCAGTGAACAGTGAAAAACCAAGAAGAGAGTGTGAATGCAGCCCGAAGATGAATCTCATCTTTTACTGCTCACCGCTTACTGGTCACTTACCTGTGCTCCAAGAGCGGTTGAAATAACTATACTAGAAATAGTATGCTTAGGCAAACTAATTTGGACGGGAGAGCACGTGATAGTCAAGCAGATGGAAGTCGGACGAATGGCAGTGTTCGCGTACCTCGTGGGATGCGAGAAGACAAAGGAAGCGCTTGTGATAGATCCTGCGGGCGATGAGGACCGGATTCTCCAGGAGGCAAACAAGAAGGGCCTGCAGATAAAATATATTGTCAACACTCATTTCCACGTGGACCATATCTTGGGCAACAAGCGTATGCAGGATCTGACCGGGGCGACGATCGTGATTCATGAGAAAGAAGCCCATGCTCTTACTCACCAGTCCCAGCAGATGCTGAACATGTTTGGAGCGGAAGCCTCTCCTCCTGCGGGCAAGACAGTAAAAGGAGGCGACGTGATAACTGTGGGAGAGGTAAGCCTGTCGGTCATTCATACTCCGGGTCACTCCCCCGGGGCTATCTGTCTTTACGGTCACGGTCTCGTTTTCACCGGCGACACGCTATTTGTGGGAGGTGTCGGCAGAACCGACCTGGAAGGCGGTTCCTTTGAGGTGCTTGCTTCCTCCATACGCAACAATCTGTTTACGCTGCCTGATTCGACCGTGGTACTTCCCGGCCACAATTACGGCAGTGCGCCGAAAAGCACCATAGGCATGGAAAAAGCCAACAATCCGTATGTCGGTTCCCGCTCGTAGTCTCGTCATACCAGTTGTACTGCTGGTCACCATCTTTCTTCATTCCTGCCAGACGCCGAAGCCTGTGGAGACCGCGCCCGCACCAAGAAGGGAGCCGAAGGTTGCGCTGGTGCTTGGAGGAGGCTCTGCCAAAGGGTTTGCCCACGTCGGTGTTATCAGGGTGCTTGAACAGGAAAAAATTCCCATAGATATGATTATCGGTACCAGCGTGGGCAGCCTCATCGGAAGCATCTACGCATCGAACCCCGACGCCTTTCAGCTGGAATGGCTTGCCTTCAAAATAGAAAGGAATGACATACTCGATTTCTCGATTGTCTCCTCCAAGATGGGGCCTGTACAGGGAGCGAAACTGGAAAGTTTTGTCGAACAGAACGTGAAGGCAAAAAAGATAGAAGATACGAAGATACCTTTCTTTCCCATAGCAACCGACTTGAATACCGGCGAAACCGTGATTCTTGAGAAAGGTTCTCTGGGAAGGGCAGTTCACGCCTCCTGCGCCATTCCCGGCGTTTTCGTGCCGGTTACCTTCGATAAGAGAATGCTTGTTGATGGTGGCATTACTGACAATGTAGCCTGCGATGTCGCACGCAACAAGGGCGCAGACATCATCATCGGCGTCAGTCTCCAGAAGGATGTTAAGAATTACCAGATCGATTCAGCCATCGATGTTATTGCCCAGTCCATCAACATCATGGCGCGGGAAGCGAGCCGACCAAAACTGCTCTGCGCCGACGTGATAATCGAGCCTGACGTGCACGGCGCGTCACTCTTTGATTTCAGTCAGAAGAAGGTGCTTATGGAAGAAGGAATAATCGCCACAAGGAAGGCCGTGCCGAAGATCAAGGAGCTACTCGCAAAATACCACTGATGCCAAGTTGCCTTCATTCATATAGCTTCCGGGTACCCACGCCAGTGGGTGTTGCGTCGGCACGACTCCGACGTACTAATAGCACGCCCGGGTACCCGCTTGCGGGTGGGCTATCCTCCTGGTCGCCTTGCTCTATTTTTGAATGCAACTTGGCATCACATAGCATAGGCCCGCGGCCAGCACGTGTGGAAACAATCCCTTATTCGTCATGCCGGTGAGAACCGGAGTCCAGAAGCCTTGGTAATTGGGGCTACGGCGGGGTAACTTTTGAAACGATGCAGTCGAGCTCGCCTTTAAACAGTTTTATCTGAACACGTTCCTTGGTTACGATCTGATCGCTCTCTCTTACTACTTCCTGCGTAGCTTTTTTGATGGTGATACTGTACCCCCTTTTCAGAATGTTCCGGGGGTTCAGATCGTTGAGGCGTTGGGCTATCGCATTCAGTCTCGTCCTTCTTTGCTCGAGCATTGTAGTGGCAGTGCGTATCAGCGTGTTAGAAAGGTCGTCTACGTATATCCTGTGCTTCGTGAAAAGGTCTTTTCTCTCCCTGAGCTCAGCGAAGGATTGATACAGCAGAAGCCTTACCCTCTCCATTCGTTTCCTGATGCTCCGTTCCACCTTTTCCTTGATGCTTTCAAGCGATCCGAGAAGCTCCCGTTTGTCTCGCACAACCATATCTGCGGCAGCCGTAGGTGTCGGCGCTCTAACATCCGCGACGAAATCTGCTATCGTGAAATCAATCTCGTGGCCGACCGCCGATACAACGGGTATTTCGGATGCATAGATGGCTCTTGCCACAGCCTCGTCGTTAAAGCACGCCAGATCCTCAAGCGACCCTCCGCCTCTTCCCACAATAATCACGTCTACTTGTTTTTGGCTGTTCAGGTACTTTATTCCTTCCGCTATTTCCAGGCCTGCCCCTTCTCCTTGAACCCGGACCGGGTAAATGAGCACGGCCATATTCTCATATTTCTGAAATATTACTTTTAACATGTCCCGTATTGCCGCTCCGGCGGGCGAGGTAACTATGCCGATCTTTGAGGGAAGCAAAGGCAGAGGGCGCTTGTGCGAGGCATCAAAAAGACCTTCCTTGAAGAGTTTCTCTTTGAGCACCTGGAACTGTATCTGAAGGAGGCCCAGCCCTCTGACCTCGAGGTCATCGACGAGGAGTCTGTACTCTCCTCTTTTCTCGTAAACGTCTATCCTTCCGCGGCAAATCACTGCTACGCCGTCCTTGACGAAATCCTCCGGGTATCGTCCGTAGAAGTTGAACATGACGGCCCTGAGCGAAGAGGCCTCGTCCTTAAGCGTAAAATAGAGGTGACCGGAAGGGTAGAGCTTGAAGTTGGATATTTCACCTTCGACAAGTATGTCTCTGAACTGCTTGTGGAGAGAGTCTCGTATACGAGATGTGAGTTGTGAGACCGTGTAGACGTGGATGGGCCACGCGCCGGCTTGTTCCATGTAACATCATCTACTTGGAAAAATAATCTTTGACGAGCTTCATCGCACAGTATTCGCCGCACATGCTGCACACATCGTCTCGCAGGCTTCGCTCCTTACGGAAGGTGCGTATCTTCTCAGGGTCTATAGCCATCTGGAGTTGTCCCTCCCAGTCGAGGGCCTTGCGAAAACGCGACATCTGCCGGTCACGTTCGATAGCTTTCTCATTGCCTCTCGCAATGTCCGCCGCGTGAGCGGCAATTCTTGCGACGATAACGCCTTCTCTCACGTCGAGCGGCGAAGGGAGCCCCAGGTGTTCCGAAGGCGTGACGTAACAGATGAAATCTGCGCCGCAGTATCCTGCAAGCGCGCCGCCAATGGCAGCAGTAATGTGGTCATACCCGGGAGCAATATCAGTGACGATGGGGCCAAGCACGTAAAACGGAGCTTCCTTACAAAGCTTCTTTTCAAGCATGATGTTGCCTTCAATGAGATTCAAGGGTACATGTCCGGGTCCTTCGATCATTACCTGGACACCGTTACGCCAGGCCTCTTCGCACAACTCTCCCAAAGTTATGAGCTCCTGTATCTGGGCCCTGTCTGTGGCGTCCCCTGTAGATCCGGGCCGCAGGCCGTCTCCCAAGGAGAGCGTCATATCATACTTCTTTGCTATGGCCAACAGTTTGTCGAACTGTTCGTACAGCGGATTCTCGCGGTTATTTACAATCATCCACTCGGCGAGAAAAGCCCCGCCCCTGCTCACAATATCCGTAACACGCCCCTGAATCTTAAGTCTCTCCAGCGATTGGCGTGTCACGCCGGCGTGAACGGTTACGAAATCGACGCCGCTCTCGCCGTGCTTTTCAATAACCTCGAAAAGCTCCGCTGGATCCATTTTTGTGACGGTCTGCCTCTTCTTGATCGTTTCAACCGCTGCCTGGTAGATCGGCACCGTGCCTATCGGTATCTTTGAATATTCGATGATGGTTTTTCGTATCTCGTCGAGGTTCCCGCCTGTGGACAGGTCCATGACCGTGTCAGCACCCGCCTCCATGGCCATGTTCAGCTTCTCTATCTCCAACGTGATATCAATGCACTCCGGTGACGTACCCAGGTTTGCATTCACTTTGATGGAGAGGTCTTTGCCGACACCTTTTGGGGTGAAGTGCTTGTGCCGGTTATTCTCGAGAACCGCAACCTTCCCGGACGCAACAAGCCCGCACAACCTCTCTTTATCAATGCCCTCGTCCTGCGCTATCTGTTCCAGAGCCCTCGTTATCTGCCCTGCACGGGCCTTGACTAATTGGTTTTCCATGATTGCATCATCTCCATCTTTTTTAAGAGTTCCGCGGGGTCCGCGGCAAAAAGCCGCATGATCGGTTCTTTGCCCATGTCCCCACTACCGTAAATAATGTCTGGCGGATGTCCAGTCTCTCATATGAGGATAATACTTCATGTGGGTGAGGATCAAGTCCGCATCCTTCGTTCATTTGCCTTGCAGGCAATCCGAGTGAGGCTTGCGTACCAGTAACCGCTCCCGTTCAACCTATAACTTCCCTTCAGGAGCTCTTCCATTTTGTGCTCAGCCTGGGCGAACGCTTCTTTCAACGGATAGCCCAGCACAATAAAGGAAAGCATGAGAGACGACAGAGCGCAACCAGTTCCGTGCACTTGCCGGTCCACTCTCGATTTCTTATGCACAAGAACCTCGTTGCCGTCGAACAGCACGTCGACGGGATCTCCGGGAAGATGCCCCCCCTTGAGCAGTACGTTTTTCGGGCCTAGCCGGGAGAGGAGCCTTGCTGCCCGTTCCATCTCTCTCTCGTTCCGGATCGGCTTCTTCAGGATCGCGGACGCTTCATCAAGATTTGGCGTGATGAGGTAGCTCAGCGGAAAGATCTTCTGAATCATCAGGCCAAGTCCATCGTCGCTTATGAGTCTGAAGCCGTTCTTCGATGCGATCACCGGATCTACGACTATCGGCTTTTCCCGATACTCCTTCAAAAACGAAGAGACCGCTTTGACCTGTCCTGTCCCTCCGAGAACCCCTATCTTGATGCCATCCAACTGCACTTCGTCTCTTGCGGTTTTGAGCATTCTACCGAAAGGT
This sequence comes from Syntrophorhabdales bacterium, assembly GCA_035315185.1. Lineage (GTDB taxonomy): Bacteria > Desulfobacterota > Syntrophorhabdia > Syntrophorhabdales > WCHB1-27 > JADGQN01. Next base: position 82,691 of record DATFYE010000081.1, read on the forward strand.
TTCAAAGGGGTCGGCGTGAGATCACTTACCCCTTTCGGTCCCTGGATAACAAAGCTGGTCGGGATGGTTAGAGGGTGCAGGCCGAGGGCCAGGAAAATCTCAAGATCCTTGGTGATGCCCGCTCCGCTGGAAAGGTCATGACCTGCAATGGTGAGAACGCGCTTCATGGTGCTTGCTGAAATGAGCTTTAGTGTAGCATATTTCTTAATGATGATAAAGGGTTTTCAGATCTTGCGGCTGCTGAAACACAGAATATCAGTCACTCAGGCAGACCCTTACCGTGAATGACTCTCTGATCGACGATTTTGTCGATCAATGGCCGTAGTTTCTGACCAATTTGTCAAATCATCAGCGTCTCACTTTTTGTAAGCACATATAATATCAGCGCCTTACAAATTCTTGGCCTGTGGCACCTATGTTGCTCAGCAGACTACGTGTCAAATACATTTTATGAGGAGGTCGGAATGAAAAGATGGTACGTGTTGATCGGTTTGTTGGCGGTGGTGGCTCTAGCGACTGCCGGCCTTGCTATTGGACCAGGCGCTGATCCGGGGACTGGCGCGGGGCAAGCGGGTGGCGGGCCCGGTTGGCGGGGAGGTTCCGGAGCAGGATATCATGGAGGTTACGGGCGCTGGGCAGCGGATCTCAACCTTACCAAGGAACAGCAGGACAAACTGGCTGCGCTGAGGAATACGCAGTGGGAAGAGATCAAGCCGCTCAGGGACCAGATGTATCAGAAGAGGCAAGAGATGAGAGGCCTTTACACAAATCCTGCTACGAACGATGCCACGATCATTGCAAAGCAGAAGGAGCTGAATGCGTTGCAGCAGCAAATGCAGGATAGGATGGTTCAGTTCAGGCTCGAGCAGAGAAAGATATTCACGCCGGAGCAATTGAGCAAGCTGCAGAATATGCCTTACGGCCGCGGCAGGGGAGCCTGCGGCGGCTATGGCAGAGGCCGTGGCTACGACAAGGGTTGATAATGAGCCCCTTCCGCCCTCCGGCGGACGTGTGAGGCGGAAGGGGCCAAACAACAAACAGTACTCTCTGTCAACGGTAAACCCTCAAATAAAGCGTTAGCGGCCCTTAATGGTATAATACGGTATTTGTTATGAGATTGAGTCTGGGCAGGCCATGAAGTATACGAGCCTCTGGATACTTGTGCTCCTTCTCTTCCCTGCCCTGTTCCCTTCATTGCCTGCTCAGGCTCAGGATTCCTATCGGGACTTCGAGAGAGGGCTTAACCTCAGCGATACCCAGAGGGAGCAGGTTCAGGGAATTAGAAAAAAATATATGGACGAGTGGAGGACGCTCAACCAGGAATCTGCCAGGAAGAGGCTGGAGCTCCAGGGGGTCGACCGGAGTTCCGAAGCAGGCCGGGAGCGGGCGCGTAGACTTGAGAATGATCTCAACAGCATGCAATCATCAAGAGAGAACCTTTACAGACGCTACCGGGGAGAGATTTCCGGGATTCTTAACGAACAACAGAGGAGCCGGTATGAAAAGTTCTCTACTGGGGAAGGGAGGAGAGGTATGATGCCCCCACCCCACCAGAGAGGGATGATGCCTTCACCGCGGTACAGATGGTATGGGAGATAAAAGGACTTTATTATTTCCACTTTCTCTTTTTGCCATATTCTTTGTTCTCATAGCCTTTACAGGCTTCTTCCAGATCAGGATCATCAAGGAAAACATAGAAGGCATTCTCCAGGCAGAAGGCGACATTCTGTCAAAAAGTATTCAACAGGAGATAGACAGGAATATAGAGTATCTCAACCTGTTAGGGAAATCTCCCGCAATCATCACTCCCGTTTATCTTAATATGCTCAGTTACGACGAAGCCATCGTTGATGACCTTTACGATGAGCTGAGTAAACTGTCATTGGCAGATATTGACCGTATACGTTACAGGCACGTCCTTGTGACAAACGAGAAAGGCCGTGCAATAGAACGGAAAGGGTCGATCAGCGTGGCCCCGTCCTATCTTGAGGAGCTCTTAAAAAAAGATGAACGGACTGTGCTCAAAATGCCTTCTGACAAGGATCAAACGCTTCTTATCGGTGTCAAGGCTAAGGACCGTCTTGTGTTTGTGAACCTTGACGAAGAGGAACTGGAGGGTCTCAGAAAAAAGGCTATTGTCGAGGCCGTTCTGGAAACAGAGGGGAAGCGGCTGAACGTCAGCGGCATCGCGGTTTTTGATCCCAAAGGCGCTCTTTACCTCGGCCTCAAGCCCAAAGCCGGCAAAGCATATAAGATCGTGAAGCCGCTCAGTGCCCGCTATTTTCCGGATTACACGCTTGAAATCAGGATGTCAAGCAATGTCGTCCGCGATACACTGAGGAGGACCACGCTCAGTTTTATCGCCCTTCTTTTTATGTTGCTCGTGGGTGGTGCTGCCGGCATATATATCATATTTCGGCTGGAACAGAAGGCAGCGGGAAAGCTTAAAGAGATGGAACGGCAAATGGAACTTAAGGAACGTCTCATCTCTCTCGGCAAGCTCGCCTCAGGTATGGCCCATGAGATAAGGAATCCCTTGAATGCCATGAGTATGTCTATCCAGAGACTGAAGCGCGAATTCGTACCGGCCGCGGAAAAAAAGGACGAGTATTATAAGTTCATTGATATCGTGCGAGCGGAGCTGACCCGGGTCAATCAGCTTGTAGAGGAATTCTTACTCTCTACAAAGTCCCATGCACCCATGGAAGACGAGAAGCTTCGCACGATCGTCGAAGAAGTCGCCATAATTCTTGGTGAGCGAGCCAACGCCAAGGGTATCCGGATAATAAATCAGGTGGATGGCGCACTTGTCGTAAGATGTCAGAAAGAGAGACTCAAACAGGCTTTCCACAATCTCGTGCTGAACAGTATCGAGGCCATAGGCAAGGATGGTGCGGTTACGGTTTCATCTCAGCTAGACGGCCTGTCCGCCCACGTTATCATCAAAGATACGGGGCCAGGCATAAAAAAGGAGGCGCTGTCAAAAGTATTCGAATATCATTATACTACCAAGGATAAGGGCATGGGTCTCGGGCTCCCCATCTCATTTACCATCATCAAGGACCACGGGGGAGATCTTCACGTGACGAGCGATGAAGGTAAAGGGGCAACGTTTATAATCACGCTGCCCATGAAACGGTAAGGAGGCAGGAAATGGATCGCATGAGCATACTTGTTATCGAAGATGAGGAGGCACAGCGAAATCTACTTGCGGGCCTGCTGTCGAAAGAGGGCTATACAGTGAGCTCCGCAGGGGATGGGAAGACAGCTCTCGATCTTTTCAAGAACGACACCTTTGAAGTCGTTCTTCTCGACTACAAACTGCCGGACACGGACGGTTTGACGCTTCTCAAAACGTTCAAGGAGGTGAATCCCGAGGTGGAGGTAATCATGATTACTGCTTTTGGCAGCATTGAAAACGCTGTCACAGCGCTGAAGGCGGGTGCGTTCGAGTATCTGACCAAGCCGATCGATCTTGACGATCTGCTTTTCAAGATAAAGAAGGTGCAGGAAAAGCGCTATTTGGTGCGCGAGAACATGGTCCTTAAAGAGGCCTTGAAGGACAGGTTGAAATCAGAGGAGGTGATCTACACCAGTGAAAAGATGCACCAGGTGATGAGCCTCGTTGTTCGGGTTGCGAAGACCGACTCAACCTGTCTGATCGAGGGTGAGAGCGGCACCGGGAAAGAGGTAATCGCTGACCTGATACACGGATTGAGCGAAAGAAACGCCAATCCCTTTGTGAAAGTGAATTGTTCGGCCATCCCCGAGACGCTCCTCGAGAGCGAGCTTTTCGGCCACGAGAGGGGAGCTTTTACCGGAGCCTACCAGCGGAAGGTTGGTAAGTTTGAGCTGGCCCATAAAGGTACCATATTCCTGGATGAGATCGGCGATGTCCCTCTCTTGCTCCAACCAAAGCTACTCAGGGTACTGCAGGAAAAAGAGATTGAGAGGATCGGAGGCCTGCGCCCGATAAAGGTTGATGTTCGGATCGTCAGCGCAACCAACAAGAACCTCGGTGAAGAGGTTAGATCGGGCCGTTTCAGGGAGGACCTCTTTTACAGGCTTAATGTAGTGACCGTAACGATCCCGCCGTTGCGGGAACGAAAGGATGATATCCCGTTGCTCTTAGATTTCTTCCTGAAAAAATATGCTGAAAGGCACAAGAAGCCGGTAAGGGGCTTTACACGTGAGGTTCGGGACCTGCTCATCAAGCACGACTATCCGGGCAACGTGCGGGAGCTGGAGAACATGGTAGAACGGGCGCTGGTGTTGACGCGAGGAGAGTACCTCTCGAGGGAAGACTTTCCCATGTTCGCAACGGATGAGAAGCCGGTGGCAGAGGGGGGCATGAAGCAGATTGTCGAGACCGCAGAAAGGAAAATGATACTGGAAGCCCTCGTGAGCGCCGGCTGGGTGCAGACAAAGGCAGCCTCTACGCTCCGCATTAGCGAAAGAATGCTCAGGTACAAAATGAAGAAACTGGGCGTCAGCAGAGAAGGTGGTTGGTGAATAGTCTATGTTGATGGAACAGGTAGTTGCCCAGTACGGTTACCCGGCTGTCCTTGTCGGCACGTTCCTCGAAGGTGAGACCATACTGATCGTGGCCGGTTTTGCTGCACATCAGGGATACCTTAAACTCTCGTTGGTCATACTCGCGGCATTCGGAGGAAGTCTTATGGGTGACCAGCTCTATTTCCTCATTGGTAGACTGAAGGGTCGGCCGTTTCTGCAGCGGCGCTCTGCGTGGCAAGCCAAAGCAGCCAAGGTGGACCATCTGATTGATCGCCACGGCACATGGATAATGTTGGGATTTCGGTTCCTGTATGGCTTGCGGACGATTACGCCCTTCGTGATCGGTGCAAGCCGCGTCAGCCCGTCTCGTTTCCTTCTGCTCAACGCGGCTGGCGCCCTGGTCTGGGCCATAGCCGTCGGTTGCCTCGGTTTCCTGTTCGGTGCTGCAGCGGAAACCGTGCTGAGAAATGTCAGGAAGATTGAGGGCTGGATTGTACTCGCGATGCTCGGTGCCGGAGCCGTTATCTGGGTGATCTATTTCTTGAGAAAAAGAAAACAGGTGAAGAGAGAGCAAGCGGCCGATAGACAACAGTATTGAACCGAAGAGGCTACCCGACGACCGATCCCAGCTGGAATATCGGAAGATACATAGCCACAATCAGGCCTCCCAGGACGATGCCGAGGAAGACCATCAGTGCTGGTTCCAGGAGAGCCGTCAGATTTGTCACAGCATTGTCCACGTCATCCTCGTAGAAATCGGCGACCTTGTTGAGCATGCTGTCAAGCGCACCGGTTGTCTCTCCTACTTGGATCATCTGGATTACCATGGGCGGAAAGACACCGCTTTCCTTCAGCGGCTCAGAAATCGAGCGCCCTTGGCTTATGTGGGTCCGAGCCGTAATCAGCGCCTCCTCTATTACCTTATTGCCTGCGGTCTTGGCAACAATGACGAGGCTTTCCAGTATGGCGATGCCGCTGGAAAGAAGCGTCGACAAAGTCCGGGTGACCCGTGCCAAGGAGGCTTTTTTCAGAAGGAGTCCCAGTACGGGTATGCGCAGAATGATAGCATCCAGCTGTCTGGCACCCACATCGGTTTTGTGGTATCTCCGCAGGAGAAATATTCCCACAATGAAGCCTGCGATCATGAAGTGGATCGAGGATTTAACAAACTTGGAGAGATCGATGACCATCTGCGTCGGTGCGGGTAATGCCCTGCCAAAACTGGAGAACATACCCTCAAATACGGGAATCACAAACACGAGAAGGATCATGACCACAGCTATCGCAACAGCGACAATGCTGGCAGGGTAGATGAGCGCAGATTTGACCTTTTTCTTCAGCTTTTCAGTTTTTTCTATATAACTGGCGATCCTGATGAGGACACTGTCAAGATTGCCCCCCTCCTCACCGGCGAGGATAAGGTTTATATAAAGGTCATCAAAGCATTTGGGGTAATCCCTTAAGGCGTCGGCAAATCGGACGCCTTCCTCGATCTTTTGCTTTATGGTCTTGATGATCAGGCGTAAATTGCCATCATCCAGCTGCTGCGAGAGTGCCTCTAAGGACTGCACGAGCGGCAGCCCTGATGTGAGCATCGTTGCCAACTGACGGGTAAAGACACCTATGTGCGCTGGCTTCACTTTCTTGCGCAAGCTGAAGCGCCGGGTCTTCTCCTCTTCTTTCTCTTTAGATTTAACGAGGATGATACCGTCCCGCCTTATGAGCGTCCTGAGCTCAAGCTCAGAATCCGCGGTCAGCGAGCCGTACTTTACCTCACCTTTGACTGTCCTGCCTTCCCATTCGAAGAGCGGCATACGGATATATTATCGTCCGTATGTGAGAAAAGTTTATTCCTTCATCACCCCATAGAAAGTAACGTTCTCTCTTTTTACGAGCATGACTATGCCCTCTTTCAGGCTCGCTTTTTTTACGATCTCCTTGAAATCAGCGACATTTCGCACCGGTTTCTTGTTGATTTCCGCTATGATGTCGCCGGCCCTCAGGTCGGCATTCTCAGCAGGACTGCCCGGTTGGATATCCGTAACAATGACCCCCCGCCGGTCCTTCAAGTTGAGATGGCGAGCAATCTCCGGGGTTATGTTCTGGACGACGAGACCATAATTTTTTTCAGTCTCAGGCGTTTCCCGTGCCTCTCTCTTCTCATCTTTTAGTTCTCCCACGGTGATTTCTACTTCGAGGTTCTTCCCGTCTCTTATCAGGCCGAGCTTAACCTTTTTCCCTATCTCAGTACCGGCAACCAGCTTGGGGAGCTGCTCCATATCTTTGATAGGGTGGCCGTCAAATGAAACAATCACGTCACCTCTGCGAACATCGGCCTTGCTCGCCGGGCTGTCGTCCATGACATCTGAGACGAGTGCACCTTCCGACTCTTTCAGGTTAAAGCTCTTGGCAAGTTCAGGCGTGACCTTCTGAATCACGACGCCCAACCAGCCTCGCACTACCTTTCCCTTGCTCTTCAATTGCGGCAGCAATGATTTGGCAAGATTGATCGGTATGGCAAAACCGATGCCGCTACCGCCGGAAACGATGGCCGTGTTGATGCCGACAACCTCACCCTTGAGGTTGAACAGGGGTCCGCCGCTATTCCCTGGATTGATGGAGGCATCCGTTTGAATGAAGTCGTCATAGGGCCCCTGTCCTATGACCCTTCCCTTGGCACTCACTATGCCGGCTGTAACCGTGTGTTCGAGACCGAAAGGGTTACCCACGGCGAGGACCCATTCTCCGACCTCGAGCTTGTCAGAGTCGCCCAGAGGCGCGACGGTTACACCATTCTTTGTGCTTATCTTGATAACCGCAATGTCTGTTTTGGAATCTCTGCCGACGATCTTAGCATCGTATTCCTTGCCGTCTTTCAGCCTCACTTTTATTGTTGAGGCCTTTTCCACGACATGGTTGTTCGTCAGGATGTAACCCTCCTTGTCGATTATGAATCCAGACCCCAGGCTGCGCTGTTTGAACTCCCGTTGCGGAGAGTCTCCGAAGAATTTCTCGAAAAAGTCCTCACCGAAGAACTCCCTGAACGGCCCCATGAAGCGGTCGCCAGGGTCCATCCCTTTTACCACGGTTGTGGTGCTTATGTTGACAACCGATGGTGAAACCTCCTTGACGAGGGTGGTAAACTGCGGCAATCCTCCGGTGTATGCGGCCTGATGGACATTGGAACCTTTGGGTACACCCGGCTCTTCACGAGAAGTGAGCTTCTCTCTCGCGTAGAGAGAAGCAGCCAGGATTAAGACAAGCACGAGAATAACGCCGAACCACTTTTTGTCTCTCATGTAGCTCCTCCAGCTAGCGGTAGTTTGATCGAGAAAACGGTACCGGAAGAGGCCTGGCTTTCAACTTCTATGGTGCCCTTGTGGGCCTCCGCAATCCACTTGCTTATTGACAGGCCCAGGCCGCTCCCACCCTCTCGGTTCCTCGACCCGTCTGCCCTGTAGAACCTGTCAAACACGTACTTCAGGTCCTTATCCGATATGCCGACGCCCGTATCTCTCACATTGATACGTACAGACCCGTTTTCAAGGCCTGACGAAATATCCACTTTTCCGCCCGGTTGCGTGTATTTTATACCGTTTTCCACGACATTCCAGAGCATCCTCCGGAGCTTCAATTCATCTCCGGACAATCTTGTCTCATGCAATTCCCCTACCGTAAGTTCTATATTCTTTTTTTCAGCGAGAATACTCATGTCCGAGTAAACTTCGAGGATCAAATCTTTCAAGTCGATCTCATCCACGTTGAGATGGGTCTCGCCGGTATCTGCTTTGGCGAGGAGGAGAAGGTCGTCAATGATTCTTGCCATCTGGTTGATCTCCTCCAGGTTGCTGGTAAGTAACTTTTGATATACTGGATTTTCTCGCGGCTTCCTGAGGGCAACCTCTGTTTCTCCCTTCAGTATGGTGAGGGGTGTCTTCAGCTCATGAGAGACATCGATACTGAACTGGTTACATCTCTGAAAGGCGTCTTTGAGCCTCGCGATCATCTCATTGAAGGTGTGCGCCAGCCGGCTCAATTCGTCTTTTCTGCGGCCAATCTCTATTCGTTCATCAAGGTTGCTGGACGAAATCTTGACGGCAGCCCTTCTTATCTGGTCGACCGGTTTCAAGGCCTTCTTGGCCATGTAGTAGCCCACTGCGATTGCTGCGCCGATGGAGGAGGGGATGCCGATAAGCAGGATGATAAAAAGCCGCTTCATGGTCTCATCGAAGTCTTCCAGAGAGGTACCCACCTGCACGATGCTCGTAACCTTTTTATTCTCCACGATGGGCAGCGTGATCATGCGGATCCGGGGCGTTGCCGTCTCTATGGTCTCGTACACGATCTCGCCCTGAGTGGCCCGTTCCAGCGTCGAGAAACTGGTCGGCAAAGTTTGCGTCTCGATGTCACTCATCTTAGCGCCGATCCTGCCGGACCTGTCCATGATCTGAATAAATTTTCCCTTTGGCTTTCGTCCTAAGACATTCTCGAGATAGCGCTCGAAATTACCGAACACAGTGGGGTCGTGGACGTCTGTCATCGAAGAAGATAAGACTTCCGCAATCGACCGTATTTTCGCATCGATGTTTTTCTGCAGGCTGTTCCTGAAGTAAGTGTAGACTCCGCCTGCAAACACCGCCAGTATCAGAAACAGGATGCCACCATACAACAGGGAGAGACGCCAGCGTATTGGTAGGTTAGTCAGCCTTTTCATCTTCTTCTTTGAGGATGTAGCCGGTGCCCCTCACCGTGTGGATATATTTTTTCCTGGATATTGACTCGATCTTCTTTCGCAAGAAATTTATGTAGACGTCAACTATATTAGTAGAGTCAGAGCCATCCTGCCAGACGCACTCGGCGACTTCACGGCGGCTCACCGCCCGTTCGCTGTTCTTGATCATCAGTTCCATGATCAAGAATTCCTTTTCCGTCAGCTCGACCTCTTTTGAACTGACTGTGAGTATCCTGTTGAAGGGGTCGAGTGTCATATCCTTGTAACGCAGGATGTGAGCATCGCGACTCGATTTTCTGCGGAGCAGGGCTCTCATGCGTGCGAGGAGCTCTTCAAAAGAGAATGGCTTGGTAAGATAATCGTCGCTGCCGGTGTCCAGACCAAGCACCACGTCCTCTTTCGAGCTCTTGGCGGTGATGATCAACACAGGCGTAGTAATGCCCCAGCTCCGCGCGGTCTGCAGGACTTCCAGGCCATCGATTTCGGGGAGCATCAGGTCAAGAAGGACGATGTCATACGTACCAGCCTTGAGAAGCTGCAAGCCCTCGGCACCGTTGTAAGCCACCTGGACGGAATAACCCTCTTCCTCCAGGCCCTTACTGATGAAATTAGCCACCTTGAGTTCGTCCTCTATCAACAGCACATTTGTCATCGTTTGGTATAGTATATTACAAAAACCTTGGCCATTCCAGTGAGTTTGATGATATGCGGTGCCATGCCGATTGCCGGTCTACAGGGTAATTGGCATCGGCAGAAGCCAAAAAAGTGTTTGACAAACCCCCCTGAATCCAATAAGAATAGTGGAGCTAACCGCTGCGCCAAATCCATCTTGTAGAAAGGAACCTGTTATTCATATGAGTCTGCTGGAAGCATACGTCGTCATGTTCATCGCGAGTTTTTGCTCGTTAGTTATCGAAATGGTTGCCGGCCGGATACTAGCACCGTTCGTGGGGGTCTCGATCTACACGTGGACAAGTATAATCGGTGTCATACTTGCAGGTATCAGTATCGGGGCCTATATCGGCGGAATTATCGTAGACCGATTTCCGGCGAGGAAGACGCTCGGCATCCTGCTGCTCCTTTCAGGTCTCGCGGTCCTGACAATCATACCACTCACAGATCTGGTGGCTGCGCACCGTTTCCCGTTGTCACTCATGTGGCGCATTTTCGCCGTGACCGCGATCATTTTTTTTATTCCGGGTTGCATCCTGGGCACGATATCGCCGGTCGTGGTGCGGCTTACTTTGAAAAACGTGGAACGTGCGGGTAACGTGGTGGGAAAAATTTACGCGGTCTCGACCCTGGGCGCTATAATCGGTACCTTCGTCACGGGCTTCGTGCTGATTTCTTTGATGGGAACACGGCCTATCATCCTGTCGATGGGGGCGCTCCTCATAGTGGTTGCGGCCTTTGTCGGTGCTCTGTTCAAAGCAAGGAAGACGCAAGCGATCTTTGTCGTTGTGGTGTTCGTTCTGTTTTCAGTCGTTTACAGCTTTGCCTACAAGCCGCGGCTCGATGACCGTTATTATTATTACAAGGAGAGCGACTACTACACGATAAAGCTTGCGAAGACGCAAACCTCCGATGGAAAAACGCTGCGGGCCCTGATCCTCGACAACCTTATTCACTCCTATGTCTGTTTGGAAGACCCTACCTACATAGAATACGAATATGAACGCATTTATGCCGAAGTCATGAAGTGGCGGTTCGACCAGAATACGGCCTTCAAATCTCTTAGCATAGGCGGAGGCGGCTACACCTTTCCACGCTACATGGAGATCACCTACCCAAAAGCTCATATCGACGTCGTCGAAATAGACCCCACAATCACGAAGGTCGTTTACGACCAACTGGGACTTCCCAGGACCACACGGATCACGACGTACAACACGGACGGTCGTTGGTATGTCATGAACTGTACCGAAAAGTACGACGTTATTTTTACTGATGCATTCAACGATCTCTCAATACCGTATCACCTCACCACCAGGGAATTTGTGACCCAGCTCAAATCGGTCATGACCCCCGACGGTATCCTTATCTCAAACATCATAGACAACTTTCAGAGAGGGGCGTTTCTGCCCTCTTACATGAAGACGCTTCAAGGGGTCTTTGGTGAGAAGAACGTGTATCTCCTTTCTGTGAGTCCTGATTTCGAGAATCTCCGGATAAGTACGTTCATCGTCATGGCGAGCTACCGTCCTCTCGATATGGCCGAGTTTGACACCTGGCTGAAGAATAACTATCACAGTGGGGCCAAGTCCGCCATTGTCTCGGACGCACTGGTGCAAAAGCTTCTCGCGAACCCTCAGGCTATTGTCATTAGAGACGACTACGCTCCTGTGGATAACCTCATAGCGCCTGTGTTCGAGGAAAGATTCGGGTACAACAGAAAAGGGCGATGAAGCCGAGTTAATCCTTTACCAATCACCACTCTCGAGAACCTTCAGAGAATGTTGTACCGACACAGGCAGGATACAACACCGATCAAAAAGCAAGACGAGGCAAACCATGAACAGGGTAACACTGACGATTGACGGCAATCTTGTGAACGCTCCTCAAGGCATGACTATCCTTGAGGCCGCAGATTCCGTTGGCATAACCATTCCGAGGCTCTGCCACCATGAAGGGATCAAGCCTTCGGGCAACTGCCGTATCTGCGTAGTAGAGGTTGGAGGCTCCCGCACGTTGGTCGGCTCCTGTCATACTCCGGTTGCCGAGGGCATGGTTGTCGCTACTGCTTCTGCCAGGGTCAAGAAGGCTCGCCGTTCAACGATAGAGTTACTTCTTGCCGGGCACACGGGCACCTGCGTGACCGACTCGGAGGCCCGGGAATGCGGCCTCCACAAGCTCGCCTCTGATCTGGAGGCGGGTCCTCCCCGATTTCACGTGAGATCGCCCCGACTGTATGCGGCAGAACAGATCAGCCCTTATGTGCGCCGGGATATGTCCAAGTGCATCCTCTGTCACAAATGTATCCGGGCGTGTAATGAAGTCGCCCGCCAAAAGGTTTACAGCGTGGCCTACCGTGGCTTCGCCTCCAAAGTCGTTGTTGACTGTGACGTGCCCCTCAACAAAGAAGTCTGCAAGGATTGCGGCATATGTATAGACTATTGCCCGACCAACGCGCTTATGTGGCCGGAAGGGGTTAAGAGACGAGAAGGTACACCCAAAGCAGAAACTCCTGCTGCGACCTTCCCGGAAAACGGCGGCCGCACAAACCTTCTCAACCTGCTTAAAGCCAGACATCGCCGAGAGGGCTATTTGTCGGAAGAAGCTTTGAAGGAGATCGCTGCGCACATCAACCTTCCACTGAGCGAAGTATATGGTGTCGCAAGCTTCTATGCCTTTCTTTCCAGAAGACCTCAAGGAGAGCACGTGATCAGGGTATGTAAGAGTCTGCCCTGTTTTCTCAAAGACGCACCCATGATCATTGAAACTGTGGAGAAGCTGATCGGAATAAGTCCCGGAGAAACAACATCCGACGGCCGCTTCTCTCTTGCGCTGACCAACTGTATAGGCGCCTGTGACCAGGCCCCGGCCATGCTGATCGACGAAGCCCTGCACGGTAATCTCACGCCGGAAAAGATAGTCGACATTCTGAACTCATATCGGAGATCATAGGGGAGATCATATTATGGCAGAGACGCGAATCGTTTTACAGTTTTGCGAGAATATAGAGCCTGGCGATATCGCGACCTATTTACAGAAGGACGGCTTTCAGGGCTTAACCAACGCTCGTACGATGGGGCCTGAGGCGGTCATAGCAGAGATAAAGGCGTCGGGCCTCAAGGGAAGAGGCGGTGCGGGATTTCCCTGCGGTACGAAGTGGGAACTGGCACGGTCCGCCCCTGGTAATGAGAAGTATCTGATCTGCAATGCTGATGAGGGCGAGGTGGGAACGTTCAAGGACCGCTATATCATCCAACACGACCCCTTCTCGCTGCTCGAAGGAATAGGTATTGCTGCGCACGCCATCGGCGCGCACAAGGCTTACATCTATCTTCGGGCAGAATACCACTATCTCCTCGATGGTCTCAAGGGAGCCGTCGATCAGGCAACAACGAAAGGCCTTCTCGATCTGGCAATCGAGATCCGGGAAGGCGCGGGTTCCTATGTGTGCGGTGAAGAATCGGCCCTGACGAACTCCATTGAAGGCAGACGGGGAGAGGCCCGTTTTCGTCCGCCCTTTCCCCCGGAAAGCGGGCTCTTTGGCAAGCCGACTGCGATCAACAACGTGGAAACGCTTATGAACATACCGCGCATCATCGCAGGCGGAGCGGCGTGGTTTTCCCGGATAGGCACAGCAAACAGTAGAGGCACCAAGGTATTCTCCGTGAGCGGCGATGTAAGCCGGCCGGGCGTCTACGAGCTTGCCATGGGAAGCAGGCTTGCAGAGCTGCTCGATCTCGCCGGAGCCAAAGATGTGAAGTTGGTCCAGGTTGGCGGCGCTACCGGTGGTATCGTTCCAGCCTCCATGGTCAATACGCCACTTTCTTATGAGACCGTCCTGGGCTCGGGCGCGGTCATGGTGATGAATACTGCCAGGGATGTGATCGATTTTGTGTACCGGAGTATGGAGTTCTTGAACGAGGAGTCCTGTGGCAAGTGCACCCCTTGCCGTGAAGGTACAGAAGTGATGGTCGGTATTCTGGAAAGACTCACCAAAGGCGAGGGCGTCGAGGAGGATATCCAGATATTGGAGGAACTCTCACGAGTGATGGTAGACTCGTCGCTCTGCGGCCTCGGTCAGGCAGCGCCGATACCCGTATTGGATACCCTGAAGTACTTTAGAAACGACTATGAAAATCGCATCAAGCAGTCAGTCTTCCTGCGGACCTTAAGGTGATGTCAAAGTTGTGTGAAGGAGGGAAGTATGCCGGCCATCTGTCCTTATTGCCAAACGAGCTTTGACCGTGTCGATAAGCTCAAGGCCCATGTCATCGCCGAACATGGCACAGAGCCGTTGCCTCGGCCCGAAGGGCTGATCGACCTCAAGGTCAACGGAGAGCATTACGAACTCAACGTCGAGCCTAACGTGACCCTCTACACGCTGATCCACGACAGGCTCGGATTGACCGGGGTCAAGATGTTTTGTGATCGGGGCGCGTGCGGCTCGTGTACCGTGATCATGAACGGCAGGCCCATCCTCTCCTGCATGACGCTGGCGATCGAGTGTGACGGCGCAACCATTGAAACTGCTGAGGGTATCGCGGCAGCGAAGCATCCACTCATTGAAACCTACGTCAAGCATCACTGCATGCAGTGCGGCTACTGCACTCCCGGTTTTGTCGTGACTGCTAAGGCGCTGCTCGACAGAAACCCCAACCCCACTG
>DATFYE010000082.1:0-18642 GCA_035315185.1 Syntrophorhabdales bacterium
GTCGTTGCCGCGTGATCCGTCGAAAAGTACGTGTGCGTCAGTCATGTCTTCCTCCTTTTCTTTTTCAAGAAAAAGCAGGTTAGATCATGACCTTAGCCGTGGCAGAGGTCAATGAACTTTTGTTACGTATATCAGGAAGTACTAAACGGCGAGAGGTGGGTAAATGCTTACCGCCGGGGCATTGCAAATAGTTTCTAGTTATGCGTGTTTCGGGCAGGTCTGGCGCCCATTTCAAAGGCCTTGTTACGGTCACGTGGAAATACTTCCGCCCTTTTCCTTGCTTCTTTCTCCGGATCAAAGCGGACCGCAAATACTTTTGAGTAGTGCGATCTGTCGATCGAAGCCGCGTTCCGTGGGGGCCCTCATCACTTCTGCACTGCAGGGAGCATCTTCTCAAAATAATCGAGCGATTCAGGGTTGACCAATGCATCCCTGTTGGTGACCGGCCTGCCATTGATGATATTGGTGATCGCGCTCTCCACCTTTTTCGCGTTGAACGTATACGGTATGTCAGGTACGTCAAGGATAAGAGCGGGAACATGGCGCGGAGAGGCTTTGTCTCTCAGCGCCTTTTTCATCTTATCCTTCAGATCATCGGTGAGACTCGCTCCGGGGGCGAGTTTCACAAAGAGGAGCACGCGCTGGTCGCCTTCCCAGTTTTGTCCTATGGCCACGCTGTCAGCCACTTCATCAAATTTTTCCACGATGTTGTATATTTCCGCGGTACCTATGCGCACGCCGGATGGCTTCAGTATGGCGTCGGACCGGCCGAAGAAAGTGACACCACGGGTGTCGCTGTAGAAGGTCACATAATCTCCATGGCGCCATATATTCGGAAAGACGGTAAAATAGGCATCCCGGTATTTCGTGAACTCGGGATCGTTCCAGAAATAGAGCGGCATGGAAGGAGCGGGGGCCTCGCAGACAAGCTCTCCCTGTTTGTCGTAAACGGGGTTTCCCTTCTCGTCGTATGCTTTCACCTTCATCGCGAGTCCCGGGGCTTGCAGTTGTCCTGCATATACCGGCAGCGTGGGAGAGCCGATCGCAAAACAGCCGTTTATGTCTGTGCCACCGGCGAGGGAATTAAAATGAACATCGGCTTTGATGGATTCGTAAACAAATTGGAATCCCTCGGCAGAGAGGGGAGAGCCGGTCTGACCGATTGCTTTCAGCGAGTCGAGCCTGAATTGCTCTTTCGGCTTGAATCCCTGGCTCTTCAGGAGATTGATGTATGTGGCGCTTGTACCGAAGAAGGTTATTTTTTCATCGTCTACCAGCTTCCACATGGTCCCAAGGTCCGGATAGCCGGGATTGCCATCAAAGAGGACGATTTTGGAACCCACGCCGAGGGCTGCCATCAGCCAGTTCCACATCATCCAGCTGGGCGCGGTCATATACGTGATGGTATCCTCCCTCTTCAGATCCGACTGGAGAACGAGTTCCTTTAGCTGGTTGAGGAGTATGCCGCCGATGCTCTGCACCATGCATTTCGGCTTGCCCGTCGTACCCGATGAGAACATGATGTAAACAGGATGGTTCGCAGGCACCTGCTCGAAAACGATCTTCTCATCTTTGGACAGGAAATCCTGGTAAAGCACCGCGTTGCGTAACCCGCTTACGTTTGGGCGTTCCTCCACGTAAGGAACAATCACAACTTTTTCTATGGACGGGACTGCTTCCACCACGGCTTTGACGTCGGCGAGCATGGGGAACGGCTTGTTTTTATAAAGATAGCCGTCGACCGCGAAGAGCACCCTGGGCGCTATCTGGCTGAAACGGTCGATGACGGCCTGCATGCCCAGCTCAGAGCCGCAGGACGCCCAGGTGGCACCGATGCTTGTGGTGGCCAGCATGGCGATCGCCGTTTCGGTCATGTTTGGCATGTAAGCTACGACGCGATCTTCTTTGGTCACCCCTTGCGCCCGCAAAGAGCCTGCAAGGCGGGCAACAATTGAATAGAGCTCTTCATAGGTGATGCTCTTCGACGGCTTTGTTTCACATTTGAAGACAAAGGCAGTTTCTTTATCCCTGTATCTGAGGAGGTTTTCAGCAAAATTCAATTCTGCTCCAACAAACCACCGTGCGCCGGGAAACTTGTTCAGATCATCTACTATCTTGTCGTATTTTTTTGATGCCTTGATGTCGAGAAAGTCCCACACGCTTGCCCACAAATCCGTGATGTTTGCGATTGACCAGTCATAGAGCTCGAAATAGCCTTTGAATTGTTTGTTGTAGCGCTTGTTCACGAACTCTATGAACTTTGTCATATTGGCATTCTTGCTTCTCTCTGCGGATGGGATCCAAAGTGGTTTATTCATGATGCTCCTCGTGTGCTGAAAATGTCTATCTGGTCTGTCTAGTCTATTTAGTCTATCTAGTCTTTCTCGTTTCTTTAGTTTCTTTAGTTTCTCTGGTTACACTGATTACTGGTCACTGATCACTGATCACCGACACCAGTCACTGGCTGTGCTCCCGGTTCCACTTAATCAAATACTCCAGGAGCTGTTTCCGGCTCCGCTGGATGCTTTCCTGATCCCATTCCTGGAACCCCCGGCCCGTCTTGAAGCCGAGCTCGCCTTTCTCCACTTTCGATTTCAGGATGGGTGCAGGCTCTGTAGATCTGTCAATGTACTTGAGAATGTAATTATGGATCTGTAACGTCAGGTCCAGTCCCACCATATCGGCGGTCTCCAGGGGAGCGAGCACCGGTAGTCTGAGCCCGAAACTATTCTTTATAACCTCATCCACGGTCGCTGCGTCTGCAATGCCCTGATCCACGATGGCGATCGCTTCGCGCCAGAGCGCGTGCTGCAGTCTGTTACCCACAAAGCCGGGCACATCCTTCTTTACTTTTACAGGATGCTTCCCTACCGATTTCATTAGATCATAGGTGAGATTAACTGCTTCAGGCGATGTGTCCTTACCGGGTACCACTTCCACCAATGGGATGAGATAGGGAGGATTCCAGAAATGAGTGCCCACGATCCGGTTCCTGCCTTTGGCCTTCGATGCAATCTCGGTTATGCTGATCACCGAGGTGTTGGTGGCCAGGATGGTATCTTGCGGACAAAGGCTGTCCATATCCTGGAAGAGCTTCTGCTTGAGTTCAAGCTGCTCGGCTACGGCCTCGATGACGAACCGGGCATTTGAGACAGCCTCCTTCAGATCCCGCGTAGTCTTTATCCTGCCAACAGCCCCTTCAATATCTTCGTTCTTGCCGATGCCGTTTTTTGCCAGCAGGGTGAGGTTGGCCCTGACATTTTCGATGGCTTTTGTCAGGAGTTCGTCATTCACGTCAAGCAATGAGACCGGATGGCCATGGACCGCAAATATCTGGGCGATCCCGTGCCCCATCAAGCCCGCGCCGATAATGGCGATACGATCTTGCTTTGAAGTTGTCATGGGCGTTCTACCCCGCAGTATAGCCGCCGTCGACATACACAATCGAGCCGGTCATGAAGTCAGAAGCCTTTGACGACAAGAATATCACGGTCCCGACAAAATCCTCTGGCTCGCCGAGTCTGCCGATGGGGATGCGGGCGAGGAACGTTTTGTACGCCGCCTGATCGTCGAACATCCACTGGGTCAGTTCCGTTCTGAACACCGTCGGTGCAATCGCGTTGACATTGATCTTGTGCGGACCCCATTCGCAGCCGAGCGATTTGGTGATCAGGTTGACGGCAGCCTTCGAAGGACTGTAGGCTGCGTAGCGGGCCATGCCAAGCATGCCGCGGGTGGACGAGACGAGAACCGCTTTGCCTCCTCTGCCCTGCTCGATCATCACGCGGCCCGCTTCCTTGCAAAAGAGCCATGTACCTTTCACGTTCACGTCCATGATCTCCTGCCACTGCTCGACGGGCTGGTCCACGATCGTGTTGACCTTGTTTACTCCTGCTGCGGTGATCAATATGTCGATGCCGCCGAATGTCTTGACTGTATCCCTGACCACCCGCTGGACGTCAGCGGGGTTCACGGGGTCGCCCGCAGAGAATGCTGCCTGACCGCCGGCCTCACGAATCTCCTTGACGATCTGTTCCAGTTTCGGTATGGTGCGACCCGTCGCCATTACCTTTGTACCTGCAGCAGCCAGTCCTTTTGAAGCTGCTTTGCCGAAACCCCCGGTTGCGCCGGTGATGAGCGCAACCTTTCCACTCACGTCGAAAAGTTCTTGTATGTTTTGTTTATTCATGAGTCGCTTCTCCTCTATTAACGTACTAGGGATAGTTGATAACGACTAACATGCTTGCAGGTTTGTTGGTCTTGTTTATGATCGCCCGTTGTTCCCCCGGACCTATAAAGATCGAATCCCAGGGTTTAAGCGTTATCTCTTCCTTGGGGGTCTGGACCGTTACTTCCCCTTCGAGCACGAAATAGATCTTTTCCGTCGGCGACGCATCCATTTCTGCCCCGCCTCCCGGAAGGAAATGAGAAAGCCCCATCCAGAATTTCTGAGCTCCTGACTCTTCCTTTCCGTGGAGTCTCATGGCAGTCATGTTGAAATGCTTCGCCGCATCGTAAGGCTTTACGTCCTTCAACTCGACTTTCTTCATCCTGCACCTCCCTTTCCTTTGGTCTATCTAGTTTCTATCGTTTCTCTGGTTTCTCTGGCATTCCCATGACCCTTGACCCGTGCCCCTTGACCCTGTTATTTATCTACAATCGCAACAAGACGCACGATGGAGCCGTCACCCTTTACCCACCTGATGGGAAAACCGGCAATCGTGACTCGTTTGCCCGTAACCATATCGATGTCCCCGCCGACGTTCTCCCATCCCATGATGCCGTTACCCAAAAGCAGCCGGTGACAAGGCTCCCAATGCGGAAAGTCCTTGATCACGTCCCGTCCCATTTCTCTTTTGTATTCTGCGCAGACATCCGGACGAAGAGGCCCGGGGCCGTGCGGTCCTATGGCCGTCGCAAGAGGGTGATCCAGAGCCTGCTGATCGACGCCAACGGCTTTTACGCCTTTTGCCGCGAACCATTCGCCGGCCTCTTTGTAAAGACCGGGAGAATAGCAAAAATACTTGGTGCTGTCCCCCCAGTACTTATGCCATCCGGTATTGATGATAACGATATCGTCCTTTTCTATCTTGGGCCGCGCTCTTTCAAGGTCCTTAGGTGTGATTACTTCCCACTTGCCCTTCGGGATGGAGACGACCACCCCGGTCCCATAATACTTCTCGAGGGGTATCTCATCAGTGAATTGTGCGCCCTCGATCACGTGGGCAGGAGAATCGGCGTGGGTCGAGCAGTGCATGACCGTCGTAATCTTCTGGGACAGGACCCCGGATTTGGCGTGATAATGGACGCGCTCGATCTTGACGTCCTCGAAATAGGGCCAGAGTGGAACATTGTGCCCAAAAGGCTGACTCAAATCGTAAAGCTTTGTCTTTGCCATTGTAAGACCTCCCAAAAAGTGTATTTTATTCTAGATGGACCTCTGTGTTGAAAAAAAGTGATCACGTTTGTTGTCATGTCAATCTCGCGGGTTACGGGTCCCATTATGCCACTGATAGCCACGATTTTCAAGACCATCTCGGAAACCCGCGCCTCCATCGCCAGGCTTTTTATAGCTTAAACAGCTTCTCTGCGTTCAGGTGATAGATCTTCTCCTTATCCGCGCTGCTGATCGGAACGCGTTCGATGAGCTCAACCGCTTGCTTCGGAGTCACCCATGGATAGTCGCCTGCGAAGAGAATGCGATCAGCCCCCAGCTCCCTGACCGCACAGATGAGAGCCCCTGGTGAATATTTGCCGCTGGTAGTGATCATGATGTTCTCTTTCATATAATCCGAAGGCATTTTCTTCAGCTTTGTCTTATGAAAGGTCATTTCATACCCTTCGTCTATGCGGACCGTCATGTAGGGAAGCATCTCTCCCATATGCCCGAGAATGAGCGTGGCTTTAGGGAAGACATCGAACACGCCGGCGCCGATTATCCGTAACGCATGTGTACCGGTCTCGACCCCCCAACTCCATGCGGGCCCCATAAATTCAGGTCGTCCGTCATAAATCTTTATTTGATCGACAAGGGGTTCGGCCGGGTGCAGGTAAATCGGCACCCCCAGCCCCTCAGCGCGTTCCCAGATTATCCGGAACTTTTCAAGATCCAGATATTCGCCGTTGGTGTGACCGAGAATCATCGCCCCCTTGAACCCAAGCTGTGTCACCGTGCGTTCGAGTTCATCTGCGGCGGCCTTGGGGTCCTGTGTAGGCAAAGCAGCAAAGCCGGCAAAGCGTCCCGGATACTTCCGGATGATTTCAGCCTGGGCATCGTTGATCTTCCTGGCCGTGGGAATCGCGCTGGCTGCGTCTGCCAGTCCCTGAACGCCTGGAGAGCTGGTTGAGAGCACCTGCATGGTGATGCCCGACTCGTCCATCAGCGGCAGGCGAGTCTCTTCAAAATCTTTCAGGCGAGGAGGAATAAGCGGCAGGGCTTTTGGATCCATCGACACGGGAAACCCGGTCCTGGCCCGCCATTCCGTTCTTATCGTCTCCATGTCAGGGCTGCCCCAGTGTTCCTCAACGCAAATTTTTTTCATACTGCTTACCTCCCGTGGAATTTTTTCACAACTTCCTGCGTTCTCATGTGCTGACACATTGCGCCAGGTAACGGTAGTATCTGCTGCGACGTAGCATCCCGACGATGCCTTGCGGGGAGAGCAACATGAGGCCGATCAGTATCATGCCCTGTATCAGGAGACTGTAGCCGGCGTACCTGGCCAGCAGGAAATACAAGAAGACAACGACGATGGTGCCGATGAAAGGGCCTTCTTCTGTGCGTATACCACCTATGACCGTGGCCAAAAGGAGGGTCATGGTCCACCTCACATTGAACGTGGCTGAAGGCTCTATGTATCCCTGGTAAAGATAGTAGACAGCACCGGACAATCCGGTCACGAGCGCAGCGATGATGAACGTGTACAGTTTGAGTTTGAAAACGCTTACTCCGCAGCTGGCTGCGGTCCTTTCATTGTCGCGGATTGCCGCGAGGCCCAGCCCCAGCTTCGATTTCAAGACTCTTTTCATCAGGAAGATTGATCCTATGCCGAGGACAAAAGCAAGCCAGTAGATCAGATGCGTGGAAACACCGCCGGTACCCTTGATCATGTAACCTGCGCCTGCACCTTGCATTTGGCCTCCCACGGGCCTCCACAAATAAAAGACCATCCTCAACGCTTCGGGCACGACGAGCGTGCCGATAGCGAAGTATATACCGCTCAATCTGAAAACGGGGACGGATATGAGAAGGGCAAATAGAGCAGCCACAGTGGCTCCGCCCAGCAGGCCTGCCCACCACGGAAGACCTACCCATGTTCCGATTGCCAGAGTGTATCCCGCGAGCCCGAGGAATGCAGGCTGGCAGAGGGAGATTAACCCCGAGTAACCCGCGAGAAGATTCCACATGTTAGCCATGGCCAGATAGATGAAAAAGAGAAAGGCGTAGAGCAGCCAGCTTTGAGGAGCCCCGATCAGCGGAAGCAAGGCTAGGACCAGAATCAGCGCTGCCAGCGGGATCAATGTTAGTTTCGATCGTGTTGCCTTCAATTTCATCTTGCGCCTTCTTGCGTCTTAACCTTAACCTCAACCTTGTATTACTCTACATCTAGCGTCCGAACAGACCCTGAGGTCGTATGGCCAATACTACCAGCACGATTACGTAGACAATGAGCATCTGACTGGCCGGGCCGAAGAAATAGCCGCCCAGTGTTTGAACGATCCCTAAAATAATGCCCCCGATAAACGTGCCCAGCATGCTCCCGAGGCCGCCGATAATGACGGTCCCGAATGCGATGGTAAGAAAAGAGACGCCAGACGTGGGCGTGAAGGGAAAAGTCATTCCGAGAAAAACACCGGCTATCGCAGCCGAGATCATGGCGATGGCAAAAGCATAACCGTACACCCGTTTCGTATTGATGCCCATGAGCTGGGCAGCCTTCTTGTCCTGCGAGGCGGCCGTAATAGCCTTTCCCAGGTACGTGTGGATCAGGAACGCCCGCAGTGCGAGCATGACGATGATGCCTGCAGTAAAGTCGAGCAGATAGGTCAGAGGAAACTGTCGTAGCCCGATGCTGAAACTGAGATTCGAATAGGACGTGTTGAGGGCTCTCGACAAAGGTGTCCAGAGGATTTGATTCGCGTTCTGAAGGACCAGGGAGATACCAAAGGCGATGATGAGGGGCGCTTCGGACGAGATCCCGAAGGCACGGCCCATCAGGTATTTCTGTATGGCGAACCCGAGGAGAAACATGAGCGGTATCGATATGACCAGGCCCACGATGGGGTCGAGGCCCAGAAGGGTCATCAGTGCGTAACCGCCGTAGCTTCCGAGAATGACAAGGTCTCCGTGGGCCAGATTTATCAGCCTCATGACACCGAAAACCATCGAAAGGCCCAACGCGATGAGAGCGTACAATCCGCCCAGCAGGATGCCCATTACAAGGGGAGTAATAATGTCGCCGGAACCCATCATCTTCCTATTACACTCCACATACTTCTACACCGAAATAAGCCTTCTTTACCCGATCTTCCTCACAGAGCTCTGTCGCGGTGCCGCTCAGCGCTACGCGCCCGGTTTCGAGGATATACGCCCTGTCCGCCTCTTTAAGCGTTCTCCTTACGTTTTGTTCCACAAAAAGAATGGTGATGCCTCTCTCTTTGATCTGTTCCAATGCCTTGAAAAGCTCATCAATCACGATTGGAGCGAGACCGAGCGACATCTCGTCGATCAGCAT
This sequence comes from Syntrophorhabdales bacterium, assembly GCA_035315185.1. Taxonomy (GTDB): domain Bacteria; phylum Desulfobacterota; class Syntrophorhabdia; order Syntrophorhabdales; family WCHB1-27; genus JADGQN01. The sequence goes on from DATFYE010000082.1 coordinate 8,736, forward strand.
CAGCTTCGGGTCGGCCATTAAGCCCCTGCCGATTGCGAGCATCTGCTGCTCACCACCGCTCAAAGTTTTTGCGATCTGCTTTCTTCTCTCCTGCAGCCTGGGGAAGTGTTGGTATACCTTCTCCAGATTTTGTGATTTTTTGGACCGTGCGCTGCCGTTATATGAGCCGATGAGGAGATTATCCAGCACGGACATATCGGGAAAGATTCTCCTTCCTTCGGGAACCTGTGTAATGCCAAGCTCTACTATCTGATAGGGATCCAGCCAGGCGATATCTTTTCCCTCGAATTCGATCGTACCCTTTGCGGGATGGAGCAACCCCGAGATCGTGTCCAGCAGAGTGGTTTTGCCTGACGTGTTGGCGCCGATAAGGGCCAGCGTTTCACCCCGTATGATCTCCACGGATACATCCCACAGGGCCTGAAACGTGCCGTGAAAAACATCTATATTTGTAATCCGGAGCAGTGGCTTGTCAGACATTTTGCGTTACCGACTCCGTGCCAACCAGTAAAATTGCAAATATCAATATCTAAATCTCAAACAATCATTCAATATCCAAATTTTCAAATGAAAGGCCATTTTTTGGAATTTTGAGAATTGACCATTGTTTGATGATTGGAATTTAGATATTGAGATTTATCTTTCATTATGCTCCGAAATACGCTTCCATCACCTTGCAGTCATTCATCACTGCTGCAGGTTGGCCTTCGGCGATTTTTATTCCTTTATCAACCACGACAATTCTGTCCACAACATTGACCAGCACCTTCATGACGTGCTCGATGATGACAATCGTTATCCCCATATCGCGTATTTGTCTGATGGTCTCCAATACCCTCGGAATCTCCACTTCGGTGATGCCTGCTGCTACTTCGTCGAGGAGGATCAGTTCCGGCTCGCGCGCTAAGGCCCTTGCCAATTCAAGCTTCTTGAGAGAGAGGGTGGGCAGGTCTCCTGCAAGCGTATCCCTCTTCTCTGAAAGGTTCACAAGATGGAATATCCTGTCGTAATCCAGTTCTGCGGTTACTTTTTTAAGTTGCCTGCCGAATACTGCAGCCACCTTCAGATTTTCCAGTGCTGTCAGTGTTACAAAAGGCTGGGGGATCTGGTACGTTCTGGCAATGCCGAGATGGCAAGCTCTATGCGGAGGGCAGCCCGTAATATCGCAACCCTTAAACGTGACGCTGCCGCTGTCAGGGGAATATTCGCCTGCTATGATATTGAGGAGCGTTGTCTTGCCGGCTCCATTGGGGCCCATCAACCCTACAACTTCGCCCTTTCTGACCTCAAAGCTTACGTCTTGCAGCGCAACCAGCCCGCCAAACCGCTTGGTTACTCCTCTTATTGAAAGGATTGGTGCTTCCATGATACCAGTAGGTGCGGAAAAGAAGCGGCTAGCTATCAGCCTTTAGCCTTTGGCCATTAGCCGGTAACTAGCCGCTCTCTTGCTTACTTATACGGCTTCGGGAATATGGGTTGACCCGTCGCAGGCACAAAGTCGTGCTTGGAGAAGACCACCTTCAATTCCCATTTCTCCGGCTTGTCCGTTTTGAACCACTGGCCGAACATGAGAGGGCCGCGACTGAAATGGTTTTCGTCAAACTTGACACGATTGCGGACCGTCAAGAGGTCGGTCTGGGCGAGAGCAGCATTCACCTTCTCCGGGTCAAGCGTACCCGCCCTCTGGATGGCGTCTGTGAGGACCTGCACAACCGTATAACCGGGGCCTATGCCCGGATTCAGGGGCTGTTTGGTTTCGTTGGTCCATCTCTCGGCGAGCGCCGTCGGTGTTGTGCCGCCGATGCCGGGCGAATCCTTAAACGATGGATCCCACCAGATTTCCGTACCTACTCCCCACGGCAGGTCGCCACCCCAGGCTGCAATATCGGTGTAGAAGAGCGCTGCCCGACCGATGCAAACCATCTTCGGCTGAAATCCGAGCGTTGTGGCCTGTTTCCAGAATGCGCCAAAGAAGGGACCGGGAGCGTTCCCCCACAATATTTCCACGTTCGCATCTTTATACTGTTTTATTACCGACGAGAAGTCAGTTGTTTCCAGCGGCAGAAGTCCGAGGTTCTTGTCCAGTCCCAGGACGTTATATCCAAGTTTCTTTATGGCCGGCCCGAACAAGGTATACCAGCCTCTTCCATCCGGTTCGTCCGAGCAGATCAACCCGACCTTCTTATTGGTCTTTCCACCGAAGAGATCGAGCATTGCTGTCCAGGTATCCATGACGGTGTAACCCGGTTTAGCGCGGAAATCTCCCTGTGGTGCTGGCATGTCGATGGCAAACAAACCGGTGGCCCAGGTATACGGCCATTTTGTTGGTGTTTCCTGTCTCATGGCCATCCAGGGCTCATAAGGACCCACTGATGTGACATAGGGGACCTTGTACCTGTCAGCGGCAGTCGATACGCCCGCGTGCATGGGCGGAGGCTCATCACCGCTCACGATGAACTGCACCTTTGACTGGGTGATCAGACTCTCAGCCAGAGAGCCTGCTTTGTTCGGATCACTTTCACTATCGACGATTGTCAGCTTGATAGGCATTTTCTTTCCGCCTACGTTTACACCACCCTGTTTGTTGATATCATCCACAGCCGCTTTTATCCCGAATACGCCGCCCTGACCAAATCCTCCAAACATGCCTGTCTGGGCCTGAATGACGCCCACACGGATTTCAGCGGGCGCCTGTTCTTTGCTGCAGCCGACAACAAAAACGCCGATGACCATGAGGACTGCCGAGATAAGACATAGTTTTTTCATTGCCCACCATCCTTTCTGAGAGTTTTACCCGGGCACCATTACCCGAGGGATAGCCACGGTTACCGTTCATCAGGGTCCGTTACGGTCTATTAATAGTTGACCTTATCTCTTCCTTTCAACCCAAGTATTGCCCTGGCTTCGTCCGGCGTTGCGATCTCTCTGCCCAACTCGCGGGCAATTCTCACCACTTTCTCCACCAGTTCAGCATTGCTCTTTGCAAGAACGCCTTTCTCGATGAAGATGTTATCTTCCAACCCTACCCGGGCATGTCCGCCCATCATGATGGAAAGCGTTGCCAGATTAAATTCGGCAGGATATCCAGCACCGATGACTGACCACTTGTAGTTGTCTGCCCCCATCAGCCTGTCCGCAGTCTGTTTCAGATGCATGACTTCTTCCAGGTTGGCTCCAATGCCACCGAGGATACCGGTGACAAACTGTATCCAAACGGGAAACTTGATTATCTTCCTTCTCACCAGGAAGTTAAGATTGTACAGATGGCCGACATCGTACACTTCGTACTCTGCCTTCGTACTGTTCTCCTCCATGATCTGGCAGAGCTTTTCTATATCGCCAAACGTGTTTCTGAAGATAAAGTCCTTGGTGCCAACGGCAAAATCTTTTTCCCATGAATATTTGTAGTCTTCATCCTTGTATCGGTCAGCTATGGGATGGATGGAGAAATTTATAGATCCCATGTTGAAGGTCGCCAGCTCCGGTTTGAGCGAGGGAACTACCTGGGCTCTTTGCGCGGGTGTCATGTCTGCTGTGCCGCCCGTCGTTACACAGACGATCACGCTGCTCCTGGCCTTTATACCCTGGGCGATCTCCCGGTATACCGGAGGGTCAGTGGTCGGTCTGGCTGTCTTAGGGTCTCTTCCGTGAATGTGAACAGATGCTGCGCCTGCGTTTGCAGCCCTTACCGCATCATCGATGATCTGCTGCGGCGTGAGCGGCAGATACGGTGTTTGCGTGGGCAGGGTAATATTGCCGGTCAGAGCGGCCGTGATGATGAGCTTTTCCATTACGATCTACCTCCTTGAATTACAATTACTGGGACACCCACGGGTGACCCGGGGTACCCGGTCGCCCCCTCCAGCGGCAGAGCAGCCGGAGCCTTCCGCACCCGCACGCGGGTACCCGGCTCGCCGTGCTCGCTAGATAGATTCCAACACCCGTGGAATCTATTCCCTGGCCTGCCTCTGTGTCCGATCGAATTATGGATACGAGCAAGGAGACCGGTGGATGGTTTACAAAATAAGACAAACATAAGGTTGACCCGGATACGTTTTCCGTAAGGTAACACCTTCAATGACGGCCATCCTGCGCCATCACACTCAGGCCGTTCCTCACGTAACTTCTACCTGAACCTCCCCCTGTTGTCAAGACAAAACGCGGATCGCGGTTTCTGCTTGACTGCTATGATTATAACATGCTAAAAACGACTTTCAATATATGAAAATCGTCTGAACCAGAACATTTGCCATGTGAGAAGGAGGGTGGTATGGCAGGTATAAAACGGGTCAAAAACTATATTAACGGTGAGTGGGTGGAATCCGAGTCAAGAGAGTTCGGAGACATCTGGTGCCCTGCCACCGGAGAGAAGATTGGCGAGGTCCCTTTCTCGAAGGCTGCCGACGTGGATAAAGCGGTCAAGGCGGCCAAGGAGGCTTACTGGGAGTGGCGGTGCACGCCTCCCTTAACCCGCGCCCGCTATTTCTTTAAGCTGAAGGATCTCTTCGAGGATGCATTCGAAGACATTGCGAGAACGCTGGTGACTGAAGAAGGTAAGACGCTGGACGAATCGAGAGGCGAAGTGCGGCGGATGATCGAGAATGTGGAACATGCGACCGGCGTGACCACCATGATGACAGGCTATAACCTGGAGGACATTGCCCACGGTATCGACTGCACAGCCGAACGCCAGCCCATCGGCGTGTTTGGCGTTATCGCGCCTTTCAACTTTCCGGCCATGGTCCCCTGGTGGTTTATGCCTTATGCGGTTGTCTGCGGGAATACCTATATTGTGAAGCCATCAGAGCAGGTCCCGATGACACAGACCCGGATCTTCGAAATCATCGACGAATGCGGATTTCCGGAGGGCGTGATCAATATGGTCCACGGCGCTAAGGAGGCTGTGAACGCCATGCTCTACCATCCGGATATCAACGGTATCTCCTTCGTCGGTTCGAGTCCTACAGCCCGGTATATTTACAAAGCGTGCGGCGAGACCGGCAAGCGCGTGCAGTCATTGGGTGGGGCCAAGAACTTTGTCATTGTGATGCCCGACGCGGAACTGGACAAGAGCATGCCTTCCCTCATCACCTCCTTTTATGGCTGCGCGGGAGAACGATGCCTTTCCGGGTCCGTCCTGGTGCCGGTCGGCGAGGTTTACGGAGAACTGAAGGAAAAGTTTGTAGCGGCTGCCAGTGCTTTAAGGGTCGGGAATGGTCTCGAGGAGGGAATACAGATGGGCCCTGTTGTGTCGAAGAAGCATAAAGAGAAGGTGCTCGGCTATATCGAGACCGGGATCAAAGAGGAGGGCAAGCTGATCCTTGATGGACGAAACATCAAAGTGGAGGGTTACCCCAACGGTTTTTATATCGGTCCCACGATTTTCGACGATGTCCATCCCGGCATGACGATTGCCAGAGAAGAGATCTTCGGGCCGGTTACCCCCATCATCCACGTGAAGAACCTGGATGAAGGCTTGAAACTGATCGAGCAGAGTGAGTACGGCAATGCTGCCTGTCTTTACACGACAAATGGAAAGACAGCCCGGGAGTTCAAATACCGTGCGGTGGCGAGCATGATGGGTATCAACCTCGGTATTGCTGCACCCATGTCTTTCTTTCCCTTCGGAGGAGCCAAGGGTTCTTTCTTCGGAGACATTAAGGGGCACGGGAGGGAAGTCTTCCAGTTCTTCACCGATACAAAAGTGGTGATACAGAGATGGACATGATGACGAGGGAACGCCGTGGCAATCGCAAGGCGCGAAGGAAACGGTGAAGCTGGCGCTGATTTTGATACCGACGTGATTTAAGGGAGGCAGACATGGCTCTGAGTACTTTCGGCGCAATCATGGGATTCGCCGCTGAGATGGTAGGACAAGCAAGGCTGGCATGCGAGGTGTTGCTCGAAAAGGCCAAGAACCCGGAACTGATAGAGCTGTTGCACCAGCTAGTCACCGAGGAAGAAAAGAATCAAGCTCTGATGGAAAGGACCAGGAGGGAACATGTGACGGAGATGATCCTTGAGCCTATCGCGGGGCTGTACAAGAAAGATTACGACGTTCACCTGAATCAAGCAGAACAGAAAGACGATGCAGACCTCTTAAGAGTCGCACTGATGCTTCAGACGCGAGAGAAGAGATTTTTTGACGACGCATCCGCAAAGGTTCCGCTTCCGGAGGTCGCGAGGATTTTCAGAAAGATCAGTAAAAAGAAGGAGGAAAATCTCGCAAGGCTTCAAGTGCTTCGATCAACGCGGAAGTAAATGAGGGCGCGCATCGCTGCGAACCGGTGCTTCTGATTTTTTTTCTTGACACCATAGATGGACGATTATAGCATGGCAAAAACCGTTTTCAATATATGAAAATCAGGTAAGTGAGAAAAGAAGTTTCTTTGGTTTATCTCGTTTAACAAAGGGAACCAGACAAACCAGACAAACCAAAGAAACCAGAGAAACCAAGACAGATGAGGCACAAGACTCCGAAAACGAGCTCCATCGAAAAAGCGCTGGCAATCCTCATGGAATTCACAGGCAGCAGTCGTGAAATGGGGACCGTGGAGCTGAGCCAGAAACTCGGTTTCCATTCTGCTACGGTGAGCCGTATTCTTCAGATACTCAAGCAGAAAGGCTTTTTGCAAATCAGCAAGAGAACGAGAAAATTCGCGCTTGGGCCCTCAACATTTGAATTAGGGAAAACGATTTTTCGCTCATTCAACGGCAATCTGCTCAACCTTGCCATGCCTTATCTTGTGGACCTCCGCGAGGAGGTGGGCGAGACCGTCGTTTTGGAAACAATGACCGGAAGAAATCCGGTTGTGACGTATATTGCCCAGGGCAAACGTTCCCTGAGCATCTTGCCCAATATCGGAGACAGAGTTCCTATCCACGTGTCACCGGGAGCAAAGGCGATGATCGCTTTTTCCGGTTCCAAGATCATTGACAGTCTTCTGGACAAGAAGATGCAGGCATTCACACCTCACACAATAACAGACAAAGAGACCCTCAAACGTCAACTCAACAAAATAAGGCGTCTGGGGGTTGCCTTCTGCCGGGAAGAGATGGCAATCGGTGTCAATGCGATCGGTGTCCCTATCTTTGATCATGCAAACAGGGCTGTTGCGGCTGTCGTTATCGCCGGTCTCGCACCGAGGCTTAAGCTGGATATGTCATCTCCTGTGGTGGTTGCTTTGCGAAAGACTGCCCGGGAGATCTCTGCTCAACTTTTTCATCAAGGGTCGATGAAGGATGAAAACTAGTCCATACACTGCTGTAAGATTATTGAGGGCTTTTTTGCGAAGGCCAAACCGGAGCGGGTAGATCGTCTGCCAGCTTTACTAAATTTTATAGAAAGGAGCGGCATGCTATGGAGGATCCAAAACAAAGATTGACCAAATGTGCTTCCACTTCTGAACTGGAACGCAGATGGAAGGCAACGCGGGAGATGATGAAGGAGAAGAAGATCGATTATCTGGTGATACAGAATTCAGAAGAGTTCCTGGGTGGGACCTTGCGCTGGTTCACCGATTTTGGTGCTCGGCACCAGTTTCCTATGACGGCTATTTTTCCGGTGGATGACGAGATGACTACGATCGTCTGCGGCGGGGACCCTCCTGCCGAACAGTTTCCACCTGCCTGGGCTGCGCGCGGGATCAAGAAGAGACTGGGGGCTGTCTATTTCCCGACGTATCACTTCACCACTACGTACGATGCGGAGCTGGCAGCCGGTGTACTCAAGGAGAAAAAGAAGCCCACCATCGGCCTGGTGGAGCGCGCCTTTATCCCCATCACCTTTTACGAACACCTCGTGAAGCAGCTGCCCGAGGCAACGTTCGTCGATGCCACGGAATGGGTCGACCAGATCAGGTCGATCAAGAGCCCGGAAGAGATTGAGATGATCAAAGGTACTGCGGCTCTGCAGGACGCAGCCATGGAACACGTGAAGAAGACGATCAAACCGGGCATTAGAGATCTGGATGTCTACGCAGAGGCCCATTGTTTCTGTTCCAAGAACGGTAGTGAGCGTGGGCTGGTCCAGGTGAATTCGGGGCCGCTCGGGACGATGGTGCCGTTCGATGTCTACCACTTTCAGAACAGGGTGATCAAGGAAGGCGACCAGGTCTCGGTGCTGATCGAGGTAAACGGGCCGGGCGGCTATTATTGCGAAGTCATGAGGATCTTTACCGTGGGTAGAAAGCCCACGCAGGAACTGCAGGATGCCTATGCAGTTGCGCTGGAGGCCCAGGAGATGGCCGCAAAGAGATTGAAACCGGGCGCTGATCCGAAAGAGCTCTGGGATATGAACAAGGAGTTCCTTGTGAAGAAAGGATATTTCCCGCCTTCCCGACTTTTCGCTCATGGCCAAGGATCCTCCCTCGTGGAGAGGCCAAGCATCAGACCTGATGAGCCGTGGAAATTGAGGGCAGGAATGAATATTACGGTTCACCCCTCGGCAGTCAAGAAGGACGTCTGGTCCATCGCCTGCGACAACTACATCGTGCGCGAGGACGGAGGGGAGCTACTCCATAAATTTCCTAGGGAGATAATGGTCGTCTGAGAGAGGAGCTAAAACTGTTGCTGGTTACAGGCTTAAAATTCACGTTACAGGTTACAGGCAGAACCCTGTTACATGCTACAACGGGAACGTTGCTGCCGACTAACTGGCCGTTGTCTGTAACTTGTAACCGCGCTTATGCGCACTAACGCGTAGCAAGTCTTTAAGGAGGATGAACGATGAGTGATGAATGGACAATGGTAGGAAAGCCGGCGTTGATATTTATCCACATGCAGTTTGGAATCACCGACGAGCGTGGAACTGTTGCTTTTCTGGGCCATGCAAAAGCGACGAGGGAGTCAGGCATTATTGCCCGTCAGCAAGCCCTGCTCAAGGCGTTCCGCGCAAAAAAACTTCCCGTCATCTTCGTAAACGCGGTGACCGACCCGAAGACCAAGGTCCCGGCGTACGGGAAATTCTGGCCTGGCATCAAGAAGACAGGAGCAAATCTTCCCGGCTCCAAGGACGTAGAGGTGATCCCCGAGCTAGCTCCGCTTCCAGGAGAGCCTGTGCTGGGTAACTGGGTATTCGGTATGTTTTCCAACAACAACCTGGACAAGGTGCTAAAGGACCTGGGAGTGGAAACGTTGGTGCTGGCAGGCGTAGCCACGGACATGGCAGTTCTGTCAGCCGTCTACCAAGCCTCGGATCTATACTATAATCTGATTGTCCCGAGTGACACCTCAACGTCCGCGAATCCCACGTTCCACAAGGTGGCGCTGGAGATGATATCTGTGATGACCTTGGTCACGACAACGGAGGATGTGATAGCTCATCTTTGAGACTGCTCCGAGTAAAAGGTCAAGGTTGAGGTTAAGGTTAAGGTTGCATGATGAATGAAACTTATCGTGAACTGATTTTTTGAAATAATAAAACTGAGGAGGTGCGAAAAATGGGTACGAGGCTGAAAGATAAGATTGCGATCATTACCGGTGGTGGAAGCGGGATTGGAAAGGCCATTGCAAAGGCTTTCGTACAGGAAGGGGCAACAGTGGTGCTTGCAGCCAGGAACGTTGCCAATCTGGAGCAGACTGCCAAGGAGCTCCAGGCGATGGGCGGCAAGGTCAAAACAATTCCAACAGATGTGAAAGTCGAGCAGCAGGTCATTGACATGGTTGCCGAGGCGATTAAAACATTCGGCAAAATCGATATTCTGGTGAATAATAGCGGTATCGGAGGGCCTACCGCGAATGTGGTCGACCTGAAACTGGAGGAATGGAACGAAATATTGATGGTTGACCTGACGGGGAGCATGCTCTGTGCCAGAGAGACCCTGAAGCACATGATTCCGCGGAAAAGCGGCGTTATCATCAATCTGGGCGCCGAGGGCGGCAGGTCAGGCGACGGAAGATCGGGTTA
>DATFYE010000083.1:0-69041 GCA_035315185.1 Syntrophorhabdales bacterium
GCTGGACCATGCCCAGGCAGCGGTCAAAGAGGGCGGGACCATTATCCTTATTGGAAAATGTGAGGACGGTATCGGCAACCCGTACTTTCTTCCGTGGTTTGATTATCCCACGGCAGAAGGGATGGAACCTTTCGTGCGGGAGAGTGATAAAGTCTATGCACAAACAGCTTACGCAACCCGCCTGAAGGCAGAACGTTTCAACGTTATGTTTGTGTCGGACCTCAACGACGAGGACGTGCGCAAGATGGGCATGATCCCCAAGAAAAGCCTCGAGGACGCAATCAGCTCAGCTGACGCAGGCCGGGAATTGCTCTGTTACGTCATCCCTGAGGGCTCAAAAACCCTGATCTTTTAGAGCGGGAAGAGGGCTAAAGGAGGAAACATGGAGTGTACCGTAAAAGAAAATCTTGCAGCGTGCACCTGCACCTATGATTGTGAGAAGCGAGGCAAATGCTGCGAGTGCGTGGCATATCACCGCAAGATGAAGCAGATTCCCGGCTGCTTCTTTTCAAAAGAGGTGGAGAAGACCTACGACCGGTCTTTCAGCCGCTTCGTGAAAGAGAACAAGTAACTACCGTCTATTTGGTCTATCTCGTCTGTTTAGCCTATCTGGTCTATTTGGCCTATCTATACCCGATCTCATCTCTGTTACTCGTCCTTGCTGCTCACTGATCACTGCTTTCAAATATGTCTGAAGGCTTTGTTTAGGGTCTCTTCAGAGACAGGTCTTGTCATCAGGGCAACAACGACAAAAACGATGAAGGCGAGAGGTAGCGCCACGACCTGCGGGTCAATCATCTTCCATGGAAGAGGAGCCAAGGTATCTTGCCCTACCAGGACTTTGCAGAATCCAATCGCCTTTGATTCCTGCTCATGAAAAAAGAGCATCCACGTCAGCGAGGAAACAAAGCCGCAGAGCATGCTCGCCTTGGCTGCGGATCTTGTGGCTTTGCGCCAGTACAGACCAAGCAGATACGGCGGGATAAATGTCGCGCCGCAAAGGCCGAAGAAAAAGGCGGTGGCTACGGCAACGACACTCTCAGGCAAAACAAGGCCGAGGATCAACGTTGCAAAAATACCAAAGACAATGCCGATCCGTGTCACTATGGTTGTTTCCGCGACAGACCTCCCTTTCATCAGGGCCTGCTCAAAAAAATCCCTGCTGAGGGCTGTACCAAGAGAGTGAAACTGAGCGCTATTCGTGCTTATCGCCGCAGCCATGAGTGTCACAAGAAAAAGCGCGACAAACCATGGCGGATAGAAATGGTTTATATAGAGCGGAATGATCTTATCGATATTTCCTCCCGCTGCATCCAGGGCCAGTTTTCCCGTACGGCTGTAAAAAATCACATTTGTGAGCGCCCCTACCGTGAACGCAAGACCGGTTATCGAAAGATAAAAAAAGGCGGCGAAAGGTATCGATCGATAAATCTCCTGGTCAGACTTTACGGTCATAAAACGCACGCTTAGCTGGGGCTGCCCCAGAACGCCGATACCCACCCCCATGATCATTGTTGTAACCACATACCACCAGATGGATGAACCAAATGCAGGCATCGACGTAAACCCCTGATGCCCCATCGCCCTCAGAGCAGCAGATACGCTAGGGGTGAGCATGGAAAGAGAGTGAAAAGCCTCAGTTGGTCCACCAGCCAGCACGTACGTGGATACCCCCAGGATAAGCATGACCACAATCATTATCGCGCCCTGAAAGACGGATGTATAGAACACACCCTTTAAACCGCCCCACAGCACATAACATGCGCTTATCAGGGAAAACCCCAGCAGGGCAGTGGCAAAAGGAATTCCCAAATAGACCTCAACAAACCTCGAAACACCGATCAGCACCGCAGCGGCATACATGGGCATAAAGGCGAGGATCACCAGACCGGAAAAGCCCTGGACGAACCTCGATTCGTAACGTCTGCCAAGGAGTTCGGGGAAGGTGTGCGCATCGAGGGCTTTACCCATCTTTCTCGTTCTCTTGCCGAATAGAACGTATGCCACCCAGACGCCGAGAAATATATTCAAGAATGTCAGCCACAATAGGCTGAGGCCATATACACCGCTGATGCCTCCAAAGCCTATGATAGCCGACGTACTGATTGCGGTCGACACATAGCCCATAGCCATCACCAGGGGGTGCACCTGCCTGCCGGCCAAAAGATAGTCAGAAACCGTAACAGTCCTCCGGTACCCGAGGTAGCTCAGGTAGATGGTTATCAAGAAATAGATAAGTACAAAAACGATGAGATAAGCCATGGATTACGGAAGCCTTTCGATCAGTTCAATTTCCTCACGCTCCCACTGTATCTCCGCCTTGTAGTCACCGTGCTTCTCTTCAAAGCCTTTCTTCCATTTCATCACACCGTACACGAGGCAGAAGAGAAAGGAAATGAGTGTGAGTAGAAAGCCGGCAATAACCCATACGTCAAGATTCTGAAACATAGTACTAATTGATTGCATGCTGCCCAATGTCATGTCAAGAAGAAACCGCCTTACCTGAAACTCAGGTCTTTCGAGGTCCTGCATCAGAGTTTTCCTTATTGTGGTCTTTGTGAAATGTCTGTAGAATATGCGCCACACTAAAGCTTCTTTTTGGGGGTAGAGCATGGCAAACGCTGTAGAGAGATGGGTAGAAGAGCAAGCGAGACTGACCAAACCGGACAAAGTATACTGGGTTCAGGGTACTGAAGAAGAGATGCGCCGTTTGGTCGAGATTGGCATCAGGGAAGAGAAAACGGCCGGTAATCAAACGTTCCGGGAGTTGAATCCTTCGGCCTTCCCTAAATCCTACCTTCATCGCAGCCATCCTAACGATGTGGCACGCACTGAGCAACTTACTTTTGTCTGCCCGCCGGCACAAGATGATGCAGGTCCAAACAATAACTGGATGGAGCCTGCAAAGGCAAAGCGGATGCTTTACGAGCTTTTCCACAACTGTATGCAGGGCAGAACACTCTACGTGATCCCTTACATGATGGGCCACCCGGCATCACCTTACGCAAAGCCCTGCATTCAGATAACAGACTCGATCTACGTGGTCGTGAGCATGTATATCATGACCCGCGTGGGTCGAGAGACACTGAAGAGGATCGGGAACTCCGAGATATTCGTCAAAGGACTCCATTCGATAGGCGAACTCGATCCGAACAAGCGGTTTATCATGCACTTTCCTCAGGAAGACCTGGTTATGAGCATCGGATCTGGCTACGGCGGGAACGCCCTTCTCGGAAAAAAATGTTTCTCGTTGCGGATTGCCTCTCATCAGGGATACGAAGAGGGCTGGCTCGCTGAGCACATGATCATCATGGGGGTGGAAGACCCGGACGGCGACGTCACTTACTTCGCGGGCGCGTTCCCTTCTGCCTGCGGCAAAACCAACCTTGCCATGATCGATCCCGTCATCGAGGGATATAAGGTCACTACCCTCGGGGACGATATCTCCTGGATGAACGTGGGCCCGGATGGGAGGCTCTATGCGATCAACCCGGAGGCGGGCTTCTTCGGCGTTGCGCCCGGCACCTCTGACAAGACTAACCCAAACATGATGAAGACTCTTAGGGCAGGCACGTTCTACCCAACGCTCTTTACCAACACCGGGCTCATCACCGCAACAAACGCGCCGTGGTGGGAGGGCCTCACCGATACCAAGCCTGACAGCATGCTCGACTGGCAGGGCAACCCGTATGACCCGTCGAGTGGAAAGTTCGTTGCGCACCCCAATTCACGTTTCACCGTCTCCGCTTTCAACTGCCCGACTCTATCCAAAGAGTTTGATAACCCAAACGGCGTGCCCATTTCTGGTATCCTGTTTGGCGGACGGAGGTCGGACACGGTACCCCTCGTTTGTGAGGGCTTCGACTGGGAGCACGGCGTGTTCAAAGCATCGTCGCTTGGTTCTGAGACAACGACCGCAGCTGCCGGGCAGGTTGGCGTTGTGCGCCGTGATCCCATGGCAATGCTTCCTTTCTGCGGTTATAACATGGCCGATTACTTCCGCCACTGGATGGACGTGGGCAAGAAAATGGCCAACCCTCCGAAGATATTTTTGGTTAACTGGTTCAAGAAGGACGCTGCTGGAAAATTTATATGGCCGGGATTCAGGGATAATTTCCGCGTAATCAAGTGGATGATTGATAGGATTAAAGGGAAAGTGTCGGCGAAAGAAACACCCATCGGTCTCATGCCTCATATGGCTGATCTTAACCTCTCCGGTCTCGACATCAGCAAAGAGACCATGGATAAGCTTTTTGAGATAAATGGAGAGCACTGGGCCAAAGAGGTCGAGGGCATTGAGCAGTTTTATGCTCAATTCGGGAAGAGAATGCCGGAGCCCCTGAAGAAGCATCTGGAAAAACTCAAGAAAGCTTTATAAGTACTGATATCAGACGCGGAGGTTACATCATGCCAGAGAAAAAACCACTCAAGATAACAGACCTTACGTTGCGAGACGGCCACCAGTCGCTCTTCGCGACCAGGACGACCACGGAGGACATGCTCCCCATCACGGAAAAGATGAACAGCATCGGTTTCTACTCCATGGAGGTCTGGGGTGGAGCCACCTTTGACGTCATGACCCGATTTTTGAACGAAGATCCGTGGGACAGGGTCAGGATTCTTAAACAGAAGATGCCCGATACGAAACTCCAGATGCTCTTGCGGGGACAGAACCTGGTGGGCTACAGGAACTATGCGGATGATGTGGTCGAGGCTTTTGTGGAAAAGGCCTCTAAAGTCGGTATCGACATATTCAGGGTCTTCGACGCCCTTAACGACGAGCGGAATTTCATAGCCTCCTTCAAGGCCATAAAGAAATGCGGTAAGCATATCCAGGGTTCGGTCTCCTATGCACTTACCGAAAGGAGATTGGGCGGCCCCATATTCACCATCGACTACTACGTCAAGAAAGCGCGCATCATAGAGAATATGGGCGCGGACTCCTTCTGCATCAAAGATATGGCAGGCATCATATCTCCCTATGACGCCTATGAGCTTGTTGCGGCACTCAAATCAAACCTGAAGATACCGGTCCATCTGCATACCCATTACACGAGCGGAATGGCGTCCATGGCATGTCTGAAGGCCGTAGAGGCCGGTGTGGACGGCATCGACACCTGCATCGCCCCTTTTGCGCTGCGGAGTTCCCACCCAGCCGCCGAACCGTTTATCGTCGCCCTGCAGGATACACCGTATGATCCTGGTCTCGACCTTAGAAAATTCCCCGACATAAACGATTACCTCGAAAGTATTGTGCCCAGGTACACGCAGTTTTCCGATACGACAAAGTTCTCGGTCATTGACATTGGCGTGCTTATGCATCAGATACCCGGCGGCATGATCAGTAACCTGGTCAGCCAGCTGAAGCAGGCAAAGGCGCTCCATCGCATCCACGAAGTTTACGAAGAGATACCCAGAACACGGGCAGACATGGGCTACCCTCCCCTCGTCACCCCGACGAGCCAGATTGTGGGCGTGCAGTCAGTGCTGAACGTGATCGCAGGCAGGTACAAGATGATCACCAAAGAGGTTAAAGATTATTTTTACGGGCTGTATGGCAGACCACCGGCGCCCGTCAACCCGGAAGTGCAGAAGAAGGCGTTGAAGGGCTACGAGCGCGGCGAGACACCCATTGACATACGACCTGCGGACGTACTGCAGCCCGAGATGGAACACGCGACGGAGGCACTCAAAGGCATATCGAATAGGATGGGGGATATCCTCATCTATGCGCTCTATCCCACGACAGGGCTTGAGTTCCTGAAGAAAAAATATAACGTGACGGATGTCATAACTGCCTGAGCACCGAGAGGAGCTTCCGAAGAGGAATTACGGGGTGAGAGATAAAGGCGACGCGGCCAGAGGTCATCTGTTTACGGCCTAGCCTGCTCTATTTCACTTCGGTGGGCAGGCTACTTTCCAAAGTTTCTCAAGTATTGATCCTTCGGAAGTATGTTCCCATTCCCTCGCGCTTCCCGCCCTTGCGTAATCGAGGCTCTTCTCTTCACCGGTCAGCTCAAAAACCTCTCGTATGCAAAATTCCGCGCTTGAGCCTACACAATTCATTTCATACAACACATCGCGATGGGTCAATCTGTCGTAACCGACAGTGGGCATCCCTCGTTGCTGCCTCGCCTGGATATAAGTCTGCTTGCTTTGAGCGGTGAAGACGAGTTGGCTCCACACCCTGGCAATGCCCGGGGAATCCGTTCCATTCTCAGCTGCCGTATAATAGTACTGGCCCTCTTCATCGGAGCCATAGTAGATCCACCCAGCCCCCTTTGGTGGAGCAACTGATGGAGTCGCGCTTTCCCTTGTTGTTGGAGACGCGGAAGGCTTAAAGACTTTCAGTACAGCAAAGGTCGCGAGGGCAAAGACTAGCACGACCACGGTCGCCATTAGGATTCCCTTGCCACGTCCGCCAAACTGAGCCACTCCTCACCCTTCATTGCTCTACGCCTGGATTCTGTGTCTCGTCTGAGATGAAATCGTCTCCATCACCACTGTGCAAATCCATGCCCAACAGCTCTGATGAAAGGAAAGAATCAAAAGGGGCCCGAAGGCCCCTTTTTTTACTGCATAGGTGAGAAAAGTTTGTTGATGAGTTCCTTTGACGGCGGTTTCGTAGCAAGGCTTACAGCGAAATATAGGATGAAGCAGCCTGCTATGAGTATCCATTCCATCGTGCCCATGCCTAAGAGCGGCGGTTTTCTCCCAAGCACCGCCCATCCGCCATAAAGCGTTGCGGCGGTTCCGTACAGCACGGTCAAAATCGCGCCCCACTTTGTGGCGCGTTTCCAGTAGTAAGATACCACGGTGACGAAGAAGAAAATCGCACCGAGACCCATCGCCGCAAGACCCATGAATACCGCGAGGAGCGCAGGCGGCTTGTTGAGGGTCCACCAGAAGGGCAGGAAGAGGAAAAGTGCGATCAAAAAATACCCGAGGTAGAGCATGGATTTGTCGGACGTCTCTGGCCACCAGAGCTTGATGATGTCTCTGGTCACATTAGCGCTCATGATGAAGACCATCGCCGAAAGTGTTCCGAGGGCTGCTCCTATCAGTCCCGTCAGATACATGGACAGCATGCCCGTTCCACCAACCGCCCAGGCGAGCATTGGCGCGGAAAGGTCTGCCCCCCATTGTTTGTTTGCGAGCAGGTTACCGCCGAAAATGATCCTTGCCACGAGTCCATTGCTCGAACAGTCAAGCATAACAGGGATGCCAGCCGTCAGCCAGACGACGAAACATAAGGTGACGAATTCCTTCCTTGATAATTTTTTCATACCGAGGAATCGGCTGACGTTATGCGGAAAGCCGATTGACATGGTGAAGAAAATGACCGGCGTGGCGAGGATACCAATATAACTGGAAAAGAGCTGCGTCATACCGATATGTGGCAAGCTTGGGTTGATGAGGCCAAGGAGCTTCGGGTTTTGGACCATCAATGCTTTGGATATTTCAGTAAAACCACCCGCGTAGATTAATGCCCATACGCCCAGAAGCATACCGACAAAGCCCAGAAATGCCCCTTTAACCGCGATAAACCATTGTGTCCCCATGTACCCGCCCAGCACCAGGAAAAGCCATGCGATACAAACCGAGATCAGAAGACACCAGATAGGGGGGAGCCCTGTAACCGCAAACCAGACCGTGCCTGCTGCCTTCAGCTGGCCAACGGAGTAAATGAAAAGGAAGAAGAGCATACTCGCGGCAATCAGCGTTTGCAGCCCCTTGGACTCAAACCTTCTGCCTATTGTTTCCGGAATCGTAGCAGCGCCCAGTTTCGCTGCAAAGTCCCTGGTCTTCGTGGCCGCCAGCCAGACCGTGGGAATGATGCCGACGAGCGTCCAGATACCCGCAAACCACATGCCTGAAAAGCCAACGGTGTAAACAACGGCTGTACTCCCACAAAATGCCCACCCGGAGATGTAGGAACCCGTGAGGGCGAGCCCCGTAACCCATGGCCCAATATCCCTTTTCCCAACCAGGTACTCTTCGAAGGACATCCATTTCCTTTTTGCCATAACACCGAGAAAAATAGCAACGAACATTAAGACCCCTACGCCGATAATAGAGCCCGTGATCATACTTGCCGTCGGAGTAGGGATGTTCAGGTATTGAGGATTCATTTTTCCCACCTCCTCGCGATAAGCCATGTTCCGATCAATGTCATCAGGAATGTTCCAACTATCAAGATACCCCAAATATACCAGGAAAACATCGGAACCTCTACAGTAGGTTGCATATTACCTCCTCTTTTATGGTCGCAGAGTCTCTCTTTGCAGAGATGTAGGTCTCCTCACCTCCTGTTATGGAAATTTTTGAAGCCGGAATGCTGTTGTGACAGACGAAATTTGGCTCTCTTCGTTACGTCGACAGACGTACACGGCCAGACAATTGATATCCCCCCACCCCCCAGCCTATACAAATAATAGAATGCTCCGCTGAAATGTCAAGACAAATTTTTCGCTGTGACGGGGGTTCGCAGCCTAAGTGTTGGTATACAGTCTACAATCTCACAGATACGATTTTCGAAATACCTTCGTCTTCCATGGTAATTCCGTACATCGTGTTGGAGCACTCCATGGTGAGTCTGTTGTGGGTGATAAGGACGATCTGTGTCTTTTTGCTGATGGTTTTGACAATCTCCATAAGCGATGCAAGGTTGGCGTCATCGAGCGGCGCGTCTATCTCGTCCATGAGCGTGAAGGGTGATGGTTTGGTATCCATGAGGGAGAGCAGGAATGCAAGAGAGATAAGCGCCTTCTCACCTCCCGAAAAGAGTTCCATGCGGATGACCCGCTTACCGGGAGGCTGCACGTAAAGCTCCACGCCGCTCGTATCGGGGTTGATGCTGAGCGTGCCCTTTCCGCCTTTGAAGAGCATCTGCGTGTAACGCTTGAAGGCTTCATTGATCTGGTCAAAGGTCTCAATGAAGAGGTCCTTTGAGACTGCGTCTATCTTGCTGATCGTCTTCCGGAGGGAGTCCATGGCCTGCGTCAGGTCAGACTTCTGCGTCTCCAGGAATTCGGAACGTTCTTTCAACTCTTTGTATTCCTTCTCGGCACGGAAGTTTACCTCACCCATTGCCGAGAGTTCGTCCGCTATCTTCTGCCTTTCAGCTTCTGTTCCCGGCGGCGCGCTCTTGCGTTTCTCGTCAAGCTCCTCGATTGCGTATTCCGTGCGCAACCGTTCAAGGATCATCTCTTTCCTCTCCTGGAGCACCGCCTTTTCCCGCTCAAGCCCTTCCCACTTGGATCTGACTTTTTCCAGATCGTCGGAGACGCGCTGCAGACCCTCTTGCAGGCGACTCTTTTCCTGGTGCAGGTCACCCAACTGTTGCTTCATTTCATTGTAGCGTGCTGACGCTTTTTCACAGGTCTCGCTCAGCTGAGCATGGCTTTCCCCCAATTCCTTGATGCGTTGTGTTGCTTCTGAAAGGCTCGTCTCCGCAGTTACAATCTTTTCTCCGGCAGCCGCTTTGTTCTTCTCGTGCTCTTCGGCAGCACTCTTCTTCCGTTCTGCCTCCTCGGAGAGACTCCTCACAGAATTTTTCTTCCTCTCCACATTGACGGAGACTTCCTGGAACTCTTTTTCAGCCTCGTCGTAGCGCTTGCGAGCAGCATCCAGGTCGCCTTTGAGCACCTGCAGCGCCTCGTTGATCTGACTAACCTCGTCTTCAAGCTTCTCCTGATCGGCTATAAGCTCATCACGTGAGACAGGGGTTTGGTCGTCCGTACCTTCTATCCTCCAGGCAAATTCTTTGAGCCTGTCGGCGATCGTTCTGATTTCAGTCTCAATGATGATGCGTTCCTTTTCCTTCTCTGCCAGCGCATTTGCCTTCTGTCGCTTCCTCTGCTGCACGGTTTGGTACGCTTGGCCAAGTGTTCCGTGTGTATTCTGGACCTCGCCCATTGAAGTTTGTTCTTTCACCAGCTGGTCACTGATCTGGGCGATCTCTTTCTCCAGCTTCATCTTTTCCCTGAACTCTCTGATCGATATGCCTCTCTTCTCCTTGCTTGTGACAATAAGGCCCCGCGAATCAATATAGGTATCCTTACCGGCATCCCTGGCTATGAAAATCCCTTCCTCTCCGGCCTCGATGCGCTGGATTGCTTCGGTTGCGTTTTCCACCCAGTTGATTCGAATTTCAACGTCGTTGTCTCGCTGCGCAAAAAGACCTTTCTCCGGGAAAAAGATGAAGTTGCCACTGTGCTCTCTCAGAGCGTCGGCAATCGCACCTGGGTCCGACGCAGCGAGGACATGGTATTCCATCTCGTCCGCAAAAAACTTTTCCAGGGCGCTCTCTGCCCCTTCGGGTGTTCTCACTATATCGATAAGTCTCTTGAACGGAAGTGCCGGCTCCGTTTGCTTTTCACCAATAGTAGCCAGCTTCTTAAAAAGCTCCTCCCGCCCTCTTTTCTCTCCCTTGAGCCGCTCTACGCTGTCCCGCTTCTGCGCCATTTCGTGCTCAAGAAGCCTCATGCGTTCCATGAGCTCCTGCTCTTCCTTGTCTATCCCCGCCTTTTCAGCGCTTTCGCGGTCTATCTGATGCTTTAGGACCAGTCCCTTTTCTTCGAGTAGGACCAGTTTCCCGCGTAACCTCTTCTCTTCTTCCGATCTCCGCCCTTCTCGAACCTGACGCTCTTTCTCCATCCTTTCCAGTTCAAGGATACGGTTTTTCACTTCCGTGAGGCTGCTCATCGAGACGAAAAGTCGGTTTCTTTCTTCCTCGAGCTTTGCCTCCAGCTGTTCGGTGGCCCCTCTTAATTCCCTCTTCTTTTCCTGCAAGCTGTTACTCAGCTGCTCGTCTTCTTGCAGGGATGCGGCCGCTTGAGCAATCTCGATCTCCAGCGCCTGTACCTCGCCTAAGGTACGCTCCCCTTGTTCGCCAAGCTCCTTTACCGTTGCCTGAAGTTCGGTGATCGTTGCCGACAGCCGATCCCTTTCTTCCTCAACGTAGTTGAGTTCCAGGAGGCGGCTCTCCGCATCCTTTTCTTTCTCCTTGATATCCAGCTCAAGCTGTCGGGCAACGGCATCGGCCAGAGACAACTCCTCTTCTTTCGCATCGATGGTCTCCCTCACCGACGCCCGCTCCTCCTCTTTCCTTGCAACCTCCTGCTGAAGCTCTGCTTCCCGCTCTCCCAGCTTTGCTTCTCTCCTTTCGAGCTTTACGTAAGCATCGGCCAGGAGGGTGATATCTATCTCCTTCAGCTTTTCTTTGAGGCTGTTAAAAACCTTCAGCCTTTCCCATTCTTCTTCTGTCCTTTTCAGGCTCTTCACAACCTCGGCGTAGATATCCTCGACACGTTCCAGGTTTGCCTTCGTCTCTTCCATTCTCTCAAAAGCATCTCTCTTCTTTTCCTCAAAACGGGTGATTCCGCTTGCCTCTTCGATGGCCGTGCGCCGCTCCAGAGGTTTCATCTGCGCGAAATATTCAATGTTTCCCTGCTCCAGTATGGCGTAGGAATTGAGCCCGATGCCAGTCCCGAGAAAGAAGTCCTGTACGTCTTTGAGCCGTACCTGATCACTGTTTATGTAATACTCGTTGGTACCGTCCCTGAAGATCCTCCGTTTGATTGCGACTTCCCGATCACCTTCCGAAAGACCGATAATCACTTCGGCCATGTTCACCGGCCTTTTCCCGTTGCTGCCGTGGAATATGACATCGCCCATTTCTTTGACACGCAGTGATTTCGTGCCTCTTTCTCCAAGCACCCAGATGAACGCATCAACCACGTTGCTTTTACCGCAGCCGTTGGGCCCTACCAGGGAGGTGACGCCTTCGCTGAACCTGAAAACAGTCCTGTTCAGAAAAGATTTGAAACCAAGGAGTTCAAGGGAAAGGAGTTTCATGATATTAAGGAGATGGCCCGTTCTATCCTTTTCTTTACTAGGTCTTTTCCAAGTATGCCGATAACCTCAAAAATTCCTGGACTGACAGCCTTTCCGGAAAGAGCGACCCGTATAGGTTGAACAATATCAACCAGCTTCTTTCCGTGATCTCTTGCGATGCTCTCTATCAGGGCCCTCTGGCTCGCCTCGTCCAAGGATGGGAGCTCCTGAAAATCCTTCAAGAATTGCTCGAGGATCGGCCTTGCTGCCTGCGTCAGAAACTTCGCTTTTGCCGAGGTCTCATATTCTATCTCTTCTCCAAAGAAGAATCCAGCCATTTGCGCCATTTCTTTGAGGGTTTTTGCCCTCCCCAGCAGATTACGAATGATCTGGATCAGTTTCGCGCGGTCGGGAGCAGTGCGGCTCTGTGCGGTAATGAAAGGCGCGAGCCTCTCGGCAACCACCTCTACGGGTAGGGTCTTCATGTAGTGATCATTCAACCAGAGAAGCTTATCCATGTCAAAGATGGCAGGTGATCTCCCCACATTCGGTAGATCAAACTTTTCGATCAGCTCCTCTTTAGAGAATATTTCGTCGTCGCCGTGGGCCCACCCGAGCCGGGCAAGGTAGTTCATGAGCGCTTCGGGCAAGAATCCCTCTTCTCTGTATTCCAGAAGAGAGGTCGCCCCGTGTCTCTTGCTCAGCCGCGCCCGGTCCTTTCCATGGATGAGGGGAACATGGGCGAACCGGGGCACCGCGAACTTGAGCGCCTCATACATCAGAATCTGCCTCGGTGTATTGTTGATGTGATCGTCACCTCTGATGATGTGTGTGATACCCATCAACGCATCATCCACTACTACGGTAAAATTGTAGGTCGGCGTCTGGTCAGTCCTCAATATTACCAGATCATCCAACTCGTCGCACTGAAAGCTGATTTCTCCACGTACGAGGTCATGGAAGGCCACCGTGCCTGACAGGGGCGTCTTGAACCTGATCACGTGTGGTTTATCCGGGTCCTCGATGGTTTTCTCCCGGCAGGTCCTATCATAGGCAGGTTTTTGTCCTTCTTTCAGGGCCCGCTTTCGCTTCTCCTCCAACTCCTGCGTTGTGCAGTAGCACTTGTAGGCATGGCCTTCCTGCAAAAGCCGAAGGGCATGTTCCTTATAAAGTTCCATCCTGGCGCTCTGAAAGAATGGGCCCTCGTCGTGCACGATGCCGAGCCACGCAAGCCCATCCAGTATGCCTTGGGTATACTCGTCCCTCGACCTTTCCCGATCCGTATCCTCGATCCGCAGGACGAATCTGCCCTTGTGATGCTTCGCGAAAAGCCAGTTAAAGAGTGCTGTCCGTGCCCCACCAATGTGCAACTGGCCGGTTGGACTTGGTGCAAACCGTGTTCGTACCATTTTTGGGTATTGTTTCTCCGAGTAACCCTGAAGTATAAAGAAAAATTGCTGCTTCATCAACCCAAATTTCCGGCTGCGCGGAAAATGGGTCAAGGGTCACGGGAAAGACGAGCAGGGCCATCCTCACCTCCATTATCCCCTTTCTTCTGCCTTTGTTAGTCCCCTTGACCCTTGACCCCCTGCCCCATGACCCTGCCTTTCTACGGGAAAAACAGTTACTTATTGCGTTTTTCAGGGCAAACTGGTATACTATGGCCCGATATGTTGAGAATGGAGGTAAGAATGCTGAAGATTGGACAAGTTGCTGTATACCCCGGGCACGGCGTAGGCAAGATCGAGCGCATTGAAGAGAAGGAGATTTCCGGCACAAAACAGGCATTCTACATAATGAGAATTCTCGATTCCGACATGACCATCATGATCCCGACGGATGGAGCCCAGAATGCCGGTCTGCGTTACGTGATCGCCTCCAGGGACGTGGTCAAAGTCTACGAAATCCTCAAAGACAAGAACACAAACCATGATACCTCCCCCTGGAACAGGCGATACAAGGATTATATGGAGAGAATCAAGAGCGGGTCGATCTTCGAAATTGCTACAGTATTAAGAGAGCTTTACACCTTGAGGACATGGAAAGAGCTCTCCTTCGGCGAAAGAAAAATGTTTGAAACGGCAAGAAATCTCATCAAGAAAGAGCTCTCAATAGCCCTATCCAAAGATGAGGATGAGATAGTAACCGACATAGAGAGAATCTTCTCCAACAACACCAGAGGTTAGTTGTCCTTGGATATCATCGTCCAGACCTTTCTGGTCCTTGTCACAACAGTAACAAGCTATTTCATCGTCAAGGAAATGTTCGGGAGCAACCTGTATGCGGCATTTGGCGCAATGGCCGGGGTCGTGCTGGGTTATCTCATAATTAAACTGGAAGAGAAACTAAAGGAGATACCGCTCAAAAACCTGATAGGCACACTTATAGGCATTACCGTCGGCCTTTTTGTGGCGAGCCTCTTCATCTCCAAGCTTCTTCTGACCCACGCGAAGGACGTACCGATAACGTTGCCGATCTATATACTTCTCTACTTTGTGATGGGGTATCTGGGTTTTAGAATAGGGGAGAAGAAAAGCCATACCCTCGATCTTTCAAAAGTACCCCTTTTCCACCGTATGGAAGCTTCCGAAGGGAACAAGATCCTCGACACGAGCACTATCATTGACGGACGTATAGCGGATGTATGCGAGACAGGATTTCTTGAAGGGACTTTGGTCATCCCACAGTTCGTCCTGTACGAGATACAGCACATCGCGGATCTGCAGGACCCCGTCAAGAAGACTCGCGGTAGAAGAGGCCTCGAAATTCTCCATCGTTTGCAGAAGCAGACGTTTGTTAAGGTGAAGATCGTTGATTACGATTTTCCCAAACTCAAAGACGTTGATTCAAAGCTCATTGCCCTCGCAAAAAACATGAACGGCAAAATAATAACCAATGACTTTAACCTGAATAAGGTGGCGGAACTTCAAGGTATAGAAGTATTGAATCTCAATGCACTGGTGACTTCCTTAAGGCCCGCGGTCTTACCGGCGGAACAGATGACCATACGCATCATCAAGGAAGGCAAAGAATACGGTCAGGGGATCGGGTATCTTGATGACGGGACCATGATTGTTGTTGATGATGCACGAAAACTGCTCGGTAAAACGGTCGATGTTGTTGTGACAAGCCTCTTACAGACCTCCTCAGGACGCATGATTTTCGCGAAGCTGAAAGAACAAGCCGAGAAAGAATTTTACTTCCCAGAAGAGTACAAGCTGGAAGAACAGGTGAGATAGTTTATGAGGACCCTGGCGATCCTTCTTGCCGGCGGAACCGGCAAGCGGATGGGCTCTTCAACGAACAAGCAGTTTCTGCTTCTTGATAACAAACCTATTCTCGTCCATTCTTTGCAAGTGTTCGAAGAGTCTCGCCCGGTGGACGGGGTTTACCTGGTAGTTAATCAAAGAGACCTCCCACTGATCCAGGAAGAGATACTGGAAGCCTACAAGTTCAGCAAGATCGTTAAACTCGTCATCGGTGGCCGACTTCGTCAGGACTCGGTAAGGAATGGGCTGGAAGCCATTGATGAACCGTGCGACATCGTGGTCATACATGACGCCGCGCGACCTTTTGTTTCTCCTGCCTTCGTCGAGAAGACGATATCTCTTATGGAAATGTTCGACGCAATCATCCCTGCGTTACCCGCCAGGGACACCATAAAGGTGATATCAAAGGAAGGGTTCGTATCCAAAACCCTTGAGAGAGAGGCTCTGTGGCAGGTGCAGACACCGCAGACGTTCAAATATGATCTTATCATGAAGGCCTATAGAGAGGGTATTGCCAAGAAGCTTTTAGGGTACGATGACGCGAGTTTCGTGGAACACCTGGGCAAGCGGGTAAAGGTTGTAGAAGGTTCACCGTACAATATCAAGATAACAACACCCGAAGATCTCGTGATAGCAAAGGGTATCCTCTCCCAGTTAAAAGGCAGTGCATGAGAGTTGGTGTTGGCTTTGACGTTCACGCTTTTGCCGAGGGACGTAAACTGGTCCTCGGCGGCCTTGCCATCCCATTCCAGAAAGGGTTACAGGGCCATTCGGATGGTGATGTGCTGCTCCACGCCATAAGTGATGCGATTCTTGGTGCTGCTGCTGACGGTGATATAGGGCTTTACTTTCATGATTCCGACGAAAGTATCAAAGGTATAGACAGCGCGAAGATACTTACCCACGCGGCAGGCCGGGCGCGCACCAAGGGCTTCGCCGTGGTGAATGTGGACGCTGTCGTCGTCTGTGAAGAGCCGAAAATCCAGCTATACCGGGACCAGATGAGGGAACGCATCGCAAGCCTTCTTTCCGTTGACATTGAGCGGGTCAGCATCAAGGGAAAGACAGTAGAAGGGCTTGGTTTTTTGGGCACAGGGCAAGGCATAGCAGCATACGCCGTCTGCCTGCTTGATGAGTGAGGCGTATGGTACGTGTAAGGTTCGCTCCTAGTCCCACCGGCAACCTCCACGTGGGTAACGCTCGCACAGCGGTTCTTAATTATCTCCTGGCCCGTCACAATTCCGGCACTTTTGTCCTGCGCATAGAAGACACGGACCTCGCCCGCTCTGATGCGACCTTTGTCCATACTATCCTGGATGACCTGAAGTGGCTCGGGCTCACCTGGGATGAAGGTCCCTATTTCCAGTCCGAACGTATATCGACGTATCGCGAACATGCCGATGCACTTCTTTCTCGCGGACATGCATACAAATGCTTTTGCACGAAGGAGGCGCTTGAAGCTGAGCGCAGCGATGCGCTTCGAAGGGACGAGCCCCCGAGATACAGCGGGAAATGCCGTACGCTCTCCGAAAGCTCTCGGCAGGCCTTGGAGAAAGCGGGGAGACCTTTTGTCATCCGATTACGCTCCATGGAAAAGGAGATACGCGTGCAAGATAGGATGCACGGTGAGATCATTTTCCCCCGAGACCATGTCGATGATTTCATACTCGTCAGGCAGGACAGCCTGCCTTCGTACAATTTTGCAGCGGCCGTGGATGATATGGTAATGGGCATTACGGATGTCGTCCGGGGTTCAGATCATCTTTCAAATACGCCAAAACAGATTATGCTCTTTCTGATGTTTGGTGAAAAAGTGCCTGGCTATGCTCACCACGGACTACTCACCGGTCCAGATAGGAAGCCGTTGAGCAAACGGCATGGAGCCACCAGCATAGCTGAATTCAGGGCCATGGGGGTCTTACCTGAGGCTCTGGTCAATTATCTGGCCATCATAGGCCGGAGCGTGCAGCATGAATTTTTGCAGAAGGAAGAAGTGGTGCGCGATTTCTCTATAGACTCTTTTTCAGGTTCTGACTCACTCTTCGATCTTGACAAGCTCCTGTGGCTCAACGGAACCTACATAAGGTCCCTTCCGTTGGAGCGCATTCTTTCGGAGCTCGGATTGAGTGAAGCTTGGGCCGACAGGGTGGCACTACTCCGTGAAAACGGAAAAACGCTCGTCGAGATGAAGGGCCTTCTGGACATCTTTGATAGTTCGGGTGTCCACGCTGATGCCCTCGATTATCTCTCCCGTCTGAAGGGCCTGGAGCGTCCTCTGTCGCTTCTGGGAGAGGCACTGACGGGCGATATTAAGAAACCATTTGAAGAGATTTATGAAACTTTGGAGAAAGGATCCGGGCTGGCCAGAAAGGACCTAATGATGCTCTTGCGCGTGGCTATAACAGGCAGAAAGAGCGGTCCTCCTCTGAAAGAAGTTTTTCGGCTCACACCGGAACGCCCTATCCTGGAGAGGGTATCATGTTTGCAGAAGAAATTCGGCAATTCGGTAAACGCCTGAAAAGTTTTTTCCGCAGCCTTTCTTTAAGGACTCAGCTCCTGCTGATCCTGCTTTTCCTTCTCCTTACGTCGATCGGTTCTCTGACTATCATCTACACGAAAAGCGAGGAGTTGATCCTTGAGAAGGTGACGGACAATATCGATGATATCACAAAGGCGATCCAGATCAGCGTCGAAGAACTCACCTACCGGGGAGACAGTACCCAGAGGCTGAAAACGTACGTAGATAACCTGAATAAGAAAGGAATACGTGAAATCTCCATCCTGAGCGATGCGTCAGAGGTCATAGCAAGTTCGGACCCGCAGAAGATCGGCACGGTACAGCAGCCTCCCAAGAAAATAGCCGCATCTGATAAAATGGGGAGGAAGAAGGACTTGATGATTACTGCGCGGCTTGGAGAAGAAACGGGCAAGAAGGAAGGACAGCGTCTTTACAGCGTCATCATGCCTGTTTCAATCAAGGGACAGAAGATCGGCTATATTCACGTAAGCATGGTCCTTGATGACTACAAGTATCTGCAGCGAAGAAATCACCTGAAGAGGATTCTCAGCACGATCTTTGCGTTCAGCATTGGCATCATAATCTGCCTGATCTTCGCAGAAAAGTATACTGAGCCCATCAAGAAGACTGCCTTCGCAGCCAAGAAGATAGCTGAGGGCGAACTCGTCAAGATCCGCGATACCAGTCGTGGAGATGAAATCGGGGTGATGGTCAAGAGTTTTAACGACATGGTAGACAAGCTGAGCGAGAGAAAGGAGTTGGAAGAAAAGCTGAAGAAGACTGAACAACTTTCGATGATAGGCCAGCTGGCATCAGGCATAGCCCACGAAGTGCGCAATCCCCTCAACTTTCTTTCCCTTTCCATCGGTCACATAAAGGAACGCGTTCTCGAAGAAAA
Source organism: Syntrophorhabdales bacterium (assembly GCA_035315185.1). Taxonomy (GTDB): domain Bacteria; phylum Desulfobacterota; class Syntrophorhabdia; order Syntrophorhabdales; family WCHB1-27; genus JADGQN01. Next base: position 18,524 of record DATFYE010000083.1, read on the forward strand.
CGTCGCCGGCAGAGAAGATATAACGGCCCTTCTGGATAATTTAAAAAAAGAGATTTACAGGGTCAACGAGCTGATCAACAACTTCCTCTTTGTGGGTAAGCCTATCGTGCTGAATAGAACCTGGGTGGCGCCTGAGGCGCTGGTGAGTGATGCGCTGGCCATGGTGAAAGACAAAGTGAGAGATGGAATCGAAGTTGTAACGGTTTGCAAAGATGGGGGGCAGATTCACTGCGACGCGGAATACATGAGGATCTGCGTCATCAACCTGCTTCTCAACTCGATCCAGGCGATAGAGGACGCGGGGACGATTCTCGTTGAATGTGGGAAGGAGAACGGTTTCTCCTATATTTCCGTGACGGACAATGGAAAGGGTGTAACCGAAGAGGAAGCCGGAAAGATATTTGAACCTTATTACTCTACAAAAAAATATGGCATCGGTCTCGGTCTCACTATCACTAAAAGACTTGTCGAAGAGCATGGAGGCACTATTTCCATGGACAGCTCAACAGGACAAAAGACCGTAATAACAATAAAGGTGCCCTTCCATGAAGCATGATGCTAGAACAGTCCTCGTTGTTGAAGATGACAGGAACCAGAGAGAGATCATCAAGACTATTCTGGTGAAAGAGGGCTACTACGTAGAGGAGGTCGGCACCGGGGGGAAAGCAATCGAGCTTTTGAAGAGCGGCTCCTTCGACGTTGTTCTGACTGACTTGCGGCTACCCGATATGGAGGGAACGGAAATTCTTAAGGAGGTCAAGTCGCAGAACCAGCCGTGCCACGTGATCATAGTCACGGCATTCGGCTCCATTCCTTCTGCGGTAGAAGCCACGAGACTGGGGGCCTTCCATTACCTTGAGAAGCCCCTTGAAAAAGATCAACTGCTTCTCGTCCTGCAGAACGCAGTGGACCAGGTACGTTTGCTCAAAGATAACATCATGCTCAAGGACCAGCTTGTCGACAAGTTCCAGCTGGATAATATTGTTAGTGACCACGGGACCATGCATGAACTGTTCAGAATTGTCCGGAGGGTTGCACCCACCAATTCTACTGTGCTGATCTACGGAGAAAGTGGTACAGGTAAGGAGCTTTTTGCCAAGAGCATCCATTACAACAGTCCACGAAGGCAACACCCATTTTTCGCTATCAATTGCGCTGCCATACCGGAGACTCTTTTGGAGAGCGAGTTATTCGGTTACGAGAAGGGCGCCTTCACAGGAGCAATCACCAGGCACATCGGTCTCTTTGAACAGGCAAACCACAGTACCCTTCTTCTTGACGAAATAGGCGACCTTACGCAGGCCATGCAGGCCAAAGTTTTAAGAACCATCCAGGAAAAGGAGATACGGCGGATCGGTGGGAAAGAAACAATCAAGTTGGACGTCCGGATCATCGCCGCAACAAACAAGAAGCTGGAAGAGGAGATCAAGACAGGAAGGTTCCGTCAGGATCTCTATTATCGTCTCAATGTGATAGCCTTTACTATACCGCCTTTGAGAGAGAAGATGACGGATATCCCGGTATTGGTGGAACATTTTCTGAAGAGATTGAATGAGTCGCATACGAGGAAGAAGAGCATCTCCAACGATGCCCTCCAGCTTCTCATGGCCTATTCCTGGCCGGGCAACGTCAGGCAACTTGAATCAGTTATGGAAAGGGCGTACGTGATGTGTGATGAGGATACGATAGACGCCGAGCATATGCCGGAAGAGATCAAGCAGGGGCAGGACGGGCAGCTCGTCCAGCAGACGTTTCGACACAAAATTGAGTTTCTTATCGACGCCCGGCTCACGGCTGCGGAATATAGGCTCTACCTGTATCTCTCAAGTCTCGACCATCTGGATGTCGGCTACCCCGCCATGGCCGAACCGAGGAAAATCATCGAACGGCTCAATATCAACAAGGACACATTCTACACGGCCATCGCGAAACTTAAAGAGCTGGGACTCTACGACTTCAAACTACGCACCGGCCAAGGGAAAAGTACAACGAACCCGGGGTCTTCGCAAAAATCATCGTCGGAAATCTCCGACTGAGGCGCAGCCTGTAAGTCGGAAAAATCCGACATAGATGGTTACCGCTGCGGCGCCTTCCATAGTAACATATCAATATTACTTTATTTTTTACGATAGAGGTCTTGGCATAACAGATGCACCTCAGATAAACAGGTTCAAAAATAAAAACGGAAAGGTGGTGATAGAGTGTGCAAAAGGCGCTGCTATGCGCTCCGATGTTAGTCATCAGCGTTGCGTTCGTGACAGCCGCGTTTGGTCAAGGTCAGGCAGGCCAGCCCGCAACGGCAGCCCCTCAAAAGGCTCATGCGTCAGCGCCTCAAAAGAAGCCTGTATATGAAAGGGCAGCTCCCGGGAAGAAGTCCTCCAGGAGCAAGACACACAGTTACACCGGCAATGTCACGAAGGTGGACACACTGCTCAAGACGATCGTGGTAAAAGGCAAGAAAGACGAAATGACCTTCGACGTGGGTAATACCCAGATGAAGGGCAATGTGGAAGAAGGGGACAAGGTCACGGTAAAGTACGCAAAGAAGGACGGTAAAATGGTGGCCTCTTCTGTCACCAAGGCAGGAGAAGAGAACGAGATGAAGAAGGAGATGAAACCGGGTGCAAAGCCCATAAAGCCGGCATCCGCAAAAAAGTGACAAGCAAATACAAAAACCAAAGGAGGATCTCATGAAGAAAGCATTTTTAGTTGCTCTAACGTTAGTGATCAGCGTGGCGTTCGTGACAGTCGTGTTTGCTCAGGCCCCAACGCCTGCGCCGGAAAAAGCTGCTCCTATGGCACCTGAGAAAGCCATGAAGGCGCCGGCGTCGACCGTGAAAGAGGAGTCTACTCCAGCGGGTGTGTCGAAGAAAGCCGACAAAGGGAAAGCCCCGAAAGCTAAAAAGGGCGGCGTAAAGGAAGAGTCTACCGCGGCCGGCGAGTCAAAGAAGGCGGACAAGGGTCCGGCACCCAAGGCTCCCGCGGGTGGCTCAATCCCTAAGGAAGCTGGCCCGCAGAAGTAGTAGTGTAACGAACACGTCATTAAAAAGGGGGCTGCGAAGCCCCCTTTTTAGTCTATCTAGTCTATCTGGTCTATTTAGTCTATTCTTCAGTGTGTCTGGTCTGTCTCGTCTCGAACCCGATGGACCAGAAGGACTAGATAGACCAGATAGACCCAGCCTTTAGATGCTCGGGGGATCAGGCTCGATACGCACTCCAGCCAAGCCGTACAGCCAGGGCAAGATCGGAACGAAGAGATGCTCGTCTCCTTTCAGGACCATACGCCAGTGCACACCCCCTCTCTTCTTAAGCATCGGACCCATCAAATGATCGTCAAGTCCCTCCTGTTTAAGTCGCTCGACTATTCGCCCGACGAGGCGCTCCCCGGCTTCGCCTTTCTTCCGGACTTCGATCAGGAAGAGTCTCACATAAGGGGGAAATTCAGCCAGTCTTCGTTTGGCCAGCTCTTCAGTGTAGAACCGATCCTCGTCAGTAAGATGCGACACATCGATGAGACTCTTCCTGCTCACGACCAGAAAGACCTCCTCCGGTTTAAGCGCATCAATCAAGTTCCTGAAAGTCTGGTACACCCTCTCGTGCGCTCTGTACCCGGCCACCCACAGAAATTCTTCCTGACCCGTGAGCACGAGCCGCTTGACATGTAGGCCATACAGCCTGGCGAGTATTTGGGTTCCGATCACGATGGTGCCGGGAGCGCGAGCAACCTCTATGAGGGACCGTACGTCTTTTTTTCTCAGACTTTCCGCGGTGATCCTGAGTAAGTGAGGAGCCGACAGGGATGTGTTGAGCCTTTCTTCCACGTATTCTGCCCCCGTCGCGGAAAACTGGATGAGACTCCCTCCGCAGTGAGCGCATGTCTCATCGTAAGGAAAAATCTTTTTACAGGCGGAACAGACGAGCCTCTCCCCATCCCGATAGTAAGCGAGAGGCATTTCACAGTCAGGACAGACAAAAGGTTTTCTACACTCGAGACAGTAAAGACGTGACGCATAATCTTTTCGGGGGGTATAGATTGCCGCTGTCTCGTTGTTATGAACCGTCCTATCGATAATTTCGGCAAGCTCGGGCGGTACCTGATCTCGCATCCGTCCCTCGGTGAGGATTTCCGCTACGCTTCTTCCCATACAGAGGTCCTGCTCCTTCCTGACGGAAAACGCCCCTTCCCTTGTAAGCCGGACGACATCGAGCGGCGGCGAAGCGCTACCGAGTAAAACGGGCGTCCTGTTAAGCTCCGCACTCTTTAGGGCAAGCTTTACGGCGTGAAAGCGAAAGGCCTCCTCATTTCTGTACTCATCCTCTTCGGGTCGTTCCACTATGATCAGGCCCCTGTTTATCACCGGCAGGAACACAGCGCTCTTATTGCCGAGTATCAGACAGCCTTTCTCTGTCCGTGCCCGGAAGAAGGTCTCCATTTGAGCCCTGGGCTGAGCACTCGTATGCCAGAGCACGCGTTTGCCGAGTGTGCTGGCCAGAAATCGATAGAAATAGTCACCGATGATGTGAAAATCAGGCAGCAGTAATAAAACGTTCTGTCCCTGCTCAAATTTTCGAGCGATAGCTGAGAGGTACTCTTCCTGCCTGTGTTCAACGTCGGCAATATAGAGACTCGGCCCGTATCCTTCCGCAAACCGGCTCTCTGGTAACGGTCTAAAGGGTCCTCCGGTATAGGAGTCATAGAACTCCACAAGCCCCTTGTGATGATAATCCCAAACCGCCCACTTTCCGGCGAGCGCATATGCCGTCTTTACTGAGAGTCCGTCGAGGCTCCGCGCTTGCTCATGTTTTGATTTTACCAATAGATACTTTTCCAGCTTCAGCTTTGGAGGCAGGGCATATTTGAGCACAACACCGATTGGAGCGAGATAGTACTGCGACGCCCATTCACAAAGCTGAAAATTCGTGCTTTCAATCAACGGGAAGATGTCGAGAATATCCGCAAGTTCCTTAAGCGCCTCGTCCTCTCCTTCTTCCAGACTCAGGATAAAACCAGTCAGCTTGCGGTTACCGAAAGGAACCGTTACCCTTAGTAAGGGCTTTGCGAAGGACTCTAATGTCTTGGGAACAGTGTAAGAAAATGTTTTGTGGAGAGGTAAAGGCAGCGCTACATGGGCGATCATGTAGAGAGCAGAAAATCTTTCAGGTCAAGATTCTTGACCAGTTTTACACCATCTATCGGCTCACCCAGGAACCGGCTTCCCACCTCAGAAAAATTCTCCGGCGAGTCAGTAACAAAATAACTGGACTTCCCGGTACCCGATCCCTTCAACAAGCCACGGGCGCCCAGGAGTTCCTGTACCTGCATGGCTGTCTCTCTGCCGGTATTTACTATAAAGACATCCGGGCCTATTTCTTCCCGGATCGTCTGTTGCAGGATGGGGTAGTGCGTACATCCCATCACGAGTACGTCAATGCCGCTATTGTAAAACGGACCAAGGTACTTCCTGACAATGAGGTGCGCAACTTCGGAGTCTTCCCATCCCTCTTCCACTATAGGGACAAAGAGAGGGCATGCCTGCGACAGCACCTCTACATGACGATCGATCCTTCTGACCGCCCGTTCGTACGCCATACTTTTCACGGTTGCCTTGGTGCCTATGACACCTACCCTTTTACTTTTCGTCTGTCTGGCAGCGGAAGACGCGGCTGGATCGATCACACCGAATACAGGGATGGGAAGTTTCTTCTTAAGAATATTGAGTGAGAGCGCTGACGAGGTGTTGCATGCAATCACAAGCGCCTTTATTCCTTTTGCAAGAAGGAAGAGAGCAGTCTCAAGCGCATAGCGCGTTACCGTGTATGGAGACTTGTTACCGTAAGGAACCCGTGCGGTATCACCGAGGTAGATAATATTTTCCCTGGGAAGAAGGCCTCTTACTTCCTTGAGAACTGTGAGTCCGCCGATACCCGAGTCAAACATTCCAACCGCGAGATTTTGCATCGTCAAAGCTTATGTGACCAACCGGTAAAAGTCAAGAAAGGGGCGTGACACTCCTTCATTGCTGCTATATAATTGCCTCATAAGGGTTTAAAAAAAGGGGGTCCACATGAAAAGGGTTCGCTTTTTTGACGGGATGCTTCTTTCAAAAGCAGATTTTCAGGCTGACCAGCAGTACTTTCGCGAGAAACAAAAAATGCATAATCGCTGTCTACACGGTTATGGTGTGGTATACGGGCTGGATGTCTCGATACTGAAGGGAACGATCCGGGTTAGCCCTGGTCTCGCCCTGTCTTGCACTGGAGATGAGATTGTTGTTGACGAGCGGCTCGCAGTTGCTCTTCCCGAGACAAGAAACAGCACGTATCTAACCATCGGTTACGGGGAGCGAGGTACCGATCCCGTTCCTGCCCCGGCGGGCGGAGGCATCGAGAATTCCCGGATAGAAGAGACCTTCGAAATCTCGTTTCAGGCGCATGACCCTTGCCACGCGCACGCCAAATCCGCCAGATCCCGGGCACTCGGTTGCGGAAAAGGGCATCCGATTGCTCTTGCAAAATTGACCCACGGAAAGGAAGGCTGGAGAATTGATCACGAGTTCCAGCCGCCCCGCGTGGCCACACTCAGCCGATAGAGCCGTGAATCATTTGACCTCTAGACCTGAAGAGTGGGGTTATACCGACTTGGATTCAAGCGGAGACCGAGGCGGCAGCGAGGAGCCGACGCAGGCGTACTGATAGTACGTCGAGGAGTGCGACGCAGCGACAACGAAGGTATACGTTTGAAGGCAAGTCGGTATTACGCCTTGAGAAGCCCCAGGGCTGTCCTTACCTCTTCCATAGTCTCGACAGCCAAAGCCCGACAGGCCTTGGCGCCGGCCCTGAGCGCATCCATCACATAGCCATGGTCATTCTTCAGAGCAAGAGCCTTTTCCCGAATTGGTTTTAACTCCGCCATCATTTGTTTAAAAAGAACCCGTTTACAGTCAATGCAGCCTATCGACGCAGTACGGCAGCCCTTATCCAACTCACTAAATACTTGCTCAGGCGAGAAAGCGCGATGCATGGTAAAAATGTTACAAATATCAGGGTCTCCTGGGTCACCCCGCCTCACCCGATTTACATCGGTGACAGCGGTCCTCAGTTTCTCCCACATTGTGCTTTCTTCTTCCAGGATGCCGATATAGTTGTTGACGGTTTTTGACATCTTAGTTCTTCCCTCGGTTCCCAGGATCCTGGGTGCGCACGAGAGGATTACTTCAGGCTCCGGGAATATCTGCCCAAAACGACTGTTAAACTTCCGCGCCACTTCTCTCGACAGCTCCACATGCTGTACCTGGTCTTCCCCCACGGGAACGTAACCGGCTTTGTAAATCAAGATGTCGGCTGCTTGTAACACGGGATAACCCATGAGTCCCATATTAATATTGCTGCGGTGCTGCTTCGACTTGTCTTTGAACTGGGTCATTCTTTCCACTTCGCCAACAGGAGTGACGCAGTTGAAGACCCATGCCAGCTCGGTGTGTTCCGGAACGTGAGATTGGACCATGACATGACACTTATCCGGGGTTAACCCACAAGCCAGCAGAATAATAGCAGTGTCAAGGCTGCGCTGGCTCATCTCACCGGTGTCATACTCAACAGTGACAGCGTGATAGTCCACGACAGAGTAAATGCAGTGGTACTCTTCTACCAGGGTGACCCACTGTCTCAGAGCACCCACGTAGTTCCCTATGTGAATGTCGCCCGTAGGCTGAATACCGCTAAAAACCCTCTTCATTTTAGTGCGCCTGAAAGCATCGTTAATCTACACTAGGGCCGCCCAAAAATCAACACATGGAGACGGTCCGAACGGAGACGAATGCTGGGCTTCTTTGCTATCAGTTGGCCCTGCAATCCCCTGTCGATCTCCCGCTACAGAGTTCGCAGACCCATCCTGAATAAAAAAAATTGACAATGATTTTGGAAACGTACTATATATACTGGATCATTAATTGTATACAGTGCATTTTTGAATATACCCCTTTTTTGGACCGATAAAACGACACAATGAGTCGGGCACGTAAGAGACCAGCACTATCCCAATGAGGATCGCGTAATTAAGGAGGCAAGAACGATGGTCAACTCAGAGCAAGACCAGGCAGCAAAAAAGAGGAGACTCCTCAGAGAGCATGTATACAACGGCGTAAAAGGCGCCATCATAGGGGGAGATTTTCAGCCGGGCAGGAGGCTTATTGAGGAAAAGTTAGCGGCTGATATGGCTACAAGCAGAACGCCTGTGAGGGAAGCCATCCAAAAGCTGGAAAAGGAAGGCCTGATTTACAAGCTGCCGAAGAGCGGCTTTGCTGTGAAACCGGTCACCGAAGAGGAGGTAGAGGAAATCCTGGGACTCAGAAGCGTTCTGGAGGGATATGCTGGATTTCTAGCTACTTCCAGAATTACCGACATTGAGTTGAAGCAGCTGGATGAAATTATCGCAAAAGAGGATGAATGTCTCAAGAACCTCAATGTTGATGAATTTATAAGCCTCGACGGTGAGTTTCACGACGTACTTTACAAGGCCGCGAAAAATTCGCGCCTTTACAGTCTGCTCAACGATCTCAGAGACTACATGTATCGCTACCGGGTCATTATTCTCCACTACCAGAGAAAACTCCACCTGGCTGTGCAGGACCACAAAGAGATGCTCGAATCCATAAAGGCGAAGTGCCCACGGCAGGTAGAAAAGCTGGTCCGCAAACATGTGGGCAGAGGAAAAGAGATTATCAAGAAGAAGATCAAGCAAGGCCAGCAGGCGCGGGTCTGGTAAGGTCTGCGTGCGCACTCTCGAATGGCGAAGATGGCGCTATTGATCCTCGACCCGCATTTCGTAACGTGCAATTAAGAATCGGTATTCTCTGCGTAAATCATCTCTGGCCCAGGAACAGAGAATCGATTATAATCTGTTACGTGAGAGCGAGTATCATCGCGATTGTTTGCATGCTTTGCTGTTTCGGTACCCATGTGCATGCAGATAGTGAAGAGCCACAGGCGAAAGTTGAGAGCAGACCGGCTGAACAGGCCGACACTTCGCCGGTAGTCATCATCGACCCACAGCGGGAAACAGGGCCTCAGGCCAACAAAGATCGTATGCTCACGGAAGAGGAAGCTTACGACCTTGTCTGGAATCTGCCGGAAGTCAGGAAAGAGATCGAAAAAATCCTCGATCAGGGAGGCGTCCCCCTGGCGACGGTTGGTATGAGGCCAGCGCCTGACAGCCAGCCAGGAGAGGGAAACTCCTTCTATATTATCCGCTTTCAAGGGATACATGCGAAAAGCATATTCGCAGACCAACTCTTTTATGTTGACGCCTTTGCCGGCCGAATTCTCGTGTATGATTCATACAGAGGGTCGCTTATTTCTCTTGACGATTGGCGGCGTCAGAAGTGAACAGTATGAGGTGGGGTGTCGCCCCGTACTGTACCCCGTCAATCTTAGGGAATGCCCGGGGCTGCCAGGAACAGTGTTCCTGAAACTGAGACCTCATACCCCGCCTCGTCTTTAATTAGTCCTCGCTCTTATGGTATAGTGGTGCGTATCTAGAACCGGATCGTGAAAGACCGCGCTGCTTCGATCGGCATGTTTCGCGTGGATCGAAGGGGAAAGGGATTTTATATGCTTAAAGGGCTAATAATGAGCATTAAACCTGAGTCGCTTCTCATTTCCTTCGTCGCCGTGAGTGCCGGCACGGCCGTTGCTTCGCTGTACGGTTCCGTTCATTGGAATCATTATTTCCTGACTCTCCTGGGTATGATTCTCATGCAAGCCGGCGCGAATGTGCTGAATGACTACTTCGACGACAAGAACGGTGTCGACACTTCCCATGTTCCTGGAAGCTTTGGCACCGGTGGCCGCGCCATAGCGCGGAATTTGTTATCCCCCGCGCAGGTGCTTGGCGTTGGCCTCCTACTCTATGCTTTTGCACTGCCGATCGGCATATACCTCACGGTTAAGGTAGGGCTTTCAGTCTTCATCCTCGGCCTGGCAGGATTTCTTGTCGGCTTTTTCTACACGGGCAGTCCCATCGGCTTCAAGTATTATGCCTTCGGTGAACCAGCGGTTTTTCTGGTCTGGGGACCGCTCATGGTGAGTGGCGCTTACTACGTGCAACGCGGTTCGTTTTCCGGACAGCCTGTCTGGGTATCATTCCCCGTCGGTATCCTGGTGGCCCTCATTCTCTTCGCAAACAATATCAGGGATCTAACTTCTGACACACATGCACGTGTTCGTACCATCGCAACCATGCTCAGGAAAGAAGGAGCTGTCAAGCTTTATCGCGCCCTCATATTCTCTGCATACGGAATCACCCTGCTGCTCATTGCCGCAGGGCAGTTGAGTCTGTGGGGTCTTCTCACCCTCCTATCCCTTCCCCTTGCCCTCAAGCTGATCAAACAGATGCAGGTTGCAGTCCCTCCTGATGCGGATGCGAGGACCGCACAGCTCAACACCATTTATGGTCTCCTCCTTGTCATATCGATAGTCCTGCAAAGGCTTTTTTCTTGAGGTATTTTCAAAGACTGTTGCTGACAGTCCCTGCTGCTTTTCTGCTCTGGTTTCTCACCTTTGCCGTACCTCAAGGTAATTTCTGGTTCAAGCTCTCTTTCTCGGCCCTCCTGCTCGCGGTATTTGCCCTCAAGCCCCTCCTGGAACAAAAAGAGAAACTTCTGAGCATGAGAAAACGATTTGTGTTTGTGGGCATCCTGTCCGCAATACTTCTCTACGCGATCTTCTGGGTTGGACGAGAGGTATCGACAGCCTTATTTCCGTTTGCCTCACGGGAGATCGGCAACGTCTACGTGACAAAAGCGGAACTCAGCCCGGTTGCCATCGGACTGCTGCTCTTCTTCATCATGGGGCCTGCCGAGGAGATTTACTGGCGCGGGTTTGTTCAGGAAACTTTGACCGGTCGTTTCGGCCAAAAGACGAGCCTGCTCGTGACTTCAGCCATCTATGCACTCATCCATGTGTTTGCTTTCAACTTTATGCTTTTCGTGGCTGCAGCCGTCTGCGGCCTTTTCTGGGGGCTTCTTTATCTGCGGGAGGGAAGTCTCATACCGGTCATGATTTCTCATGCTCTCTGGGATCTGATGACGTTCGTTCTGTTCCCCTTCAACTGAACAGAACCCATTCTTCGTTCTTAGTTCGTGGTTCGGCAAATAACAACGAACGAAGAACTGTTTTAAGTCAAATACATGCTTGCCGATAACACTGGTAGAGGTCATGGCGCAGCCGGATGCACGTCTCATGGGCAATAAGCAAAGAAGGCCAGAGGGTCTCCGCTATGATCTGTCCTCTGTGCCATAGCACGGAGGTGCAAGAAACGTCCATCACGATGAAAGCACATGGCATCACCGTTAAATTCCTTTGCCTCCCCTGTCAGATGGAATTCTATGTGGATTATCTTGCTGTCAGGGCGACATGGCTAGAGAGAGTCAGAGAAGAGCTTTGCGTGATGCAAGTGCTCAAGCACTGGTTCGCATAAATCCAGGAAAAAGATAAAGCAGGTTGAGGTAAAGACTAAAGCAAAGGTTGAGATAAGGGCTAAGGCATTCCACGTTCTCTCTCGACGTTTGTTCTTGGCCTTTCCTCAACCTGCTCTTGTCTTTACCTGTCCTTAATCTTAACCTTAACCTGTTTCATCTTTTTCCTGTACTTCACGCCTTCGCCGCAGCTGCGTCCCGCGTAGCAATAGATCGGCTCACAAACGTAAGCAGCGCCGCTATTATAAGCACAGCGATGATTATGAAGAAGGTGAGCGTATCTGAACCTGTCGCATCTTTGATCCGGCCGTTCACCCACGGCATGATGAGGCCGGCAACACCCCAGGCGGTGAATACAAAGCCGTAGTTGACGCCGAAGTTTTTCAGTCCGAAATAATCCTTCGTAGCTGAGGGGAAGAGTGACAGGTTCGATCCGTAGTTGGCCCCAATCAGCAGGACAATCAACAGCACGATAGGCCAGCTTGCACCCCCCTTAAGCAGATAAAGCACGAAGAGCACGATGGCCTGGACGATAAGGAACCCGAAGAGGGTCCATTGGCGGCCAATCTTGTCGGAGATGAGGCCGGCGACGATACGGCCGGTTGCGTTTCCCACCGCAAGAATGGCCACGGCCAGGAAGGCAAGTTCTCCAAGGGATTTCTTTCCAAGATCCTGGGCAACGCTGATGAACGTAAGACCCGCGGAGGCACCTGCAAAATAGATGACCCAAAGGATATAGAACTGGGCCGTGGAGAGCATATCCTTCCAGCCACGGTCAACGGCTGCTGCCGCTGCAGCAGCGCTCCCTTTCGCAGGACTGCCCGGCGGGACATATCCCTTCGGCGGGTCTCTCAGCCACTGTGACAAGATTACAACAATGACGAGAAATGCAATACCAAAGACCAGCAGGGTGCTGGAAACACCCTTTTCCACAACCTGCTTAACGATACCGGTCACCGGGTCTGTTTTTGTCATGGTTGTTCCGAACGCGCCCAGGAGCGTCGTGGCGAGCGGTGCTATGTAAACCGACGCAAGGCCAAACCCTGCCACCACAAGGCCCGCAACCATACCGGTCTTCTGAGGAGGGAACCATTTCACTGCAGGCGGCGTTGCCGACGCATACCCAAAACCGATTCCTGTACCGCCGAGGATACCGAAGCCTATGACAAACCCCGCAAGGGAAGAACCCGCGAGAGCCGCAATAATAAAACCGATGCCCACAAAGACGCCGCCAAGGGTGGCGACCCAACGAGGACCTATTTTATCCTGCAGCCTGCCCGCCGGTACCATGGCCAGCGCAAAGACCATGCAGGCGACCGAGTAGGGAAGCGCCTTATCCGCATTGGTCCAGCCCCACGAGTCAGGGATACCCCCCTTGATGACGCTCCACGCATAAAGAATGCCGAGGGCGAGGTTAATGCCCATGCCGCAAAAGGTAACAGACCAGCCCTTCGAGAGATCTTTTTCGCTCATCGTCTCAACTCCTGTCCTAGGTTTACTTGTGACGTAATTCACAAAACTAGCATAGGCAGCTTGAACATGTCAACAATTTCCGACGGTTTTATACAACTTTTTCACAAACTTCACGCACATGCAGCACCCCTTGAGGAGCAAATCTTGACTTGATAAATTAGATTGCTTCCTTTGGTACCATCGACTATAATGGCCTTATAGGTCTACTTCGGTGTAATAAAATACGGTCTGAGCATCCGCGAGATGCAAGTCTAAAAGGGGGATTACACTATGGACAAGATCTTGAGAATTGATATGGGGGCCGCAGGTGGTCCTAAAATCAGCAAGACAGCTCTCGGCGAATACGCTGGACTTGGCGGAAGAGGTATGACCTCTGCGATTGTCTCGAAAGAGGTTCCGCCCCTGTGCCATCCGTTAGGGTCGGAAAACAAGCTGGTGATTGCCCCGGGGCTCCTGAGCGGGAGCGCAGCCGTCATTTCGGGCCGGATATCGGTTGGCTGCAAGAGTCCCCTCACTGGCGGTATCAAGGAATCAAATGCGGGCGGACAAGCGGGTCTGATGCTTGCGCGGCTGGGCTATGCGGCCGTCGTGATCGAAGGAAAGCCGAAGACGGATGACCTCTACAAGATCTTCATCAACAGGGATGGTGTGAAGATCTCTGTCGACAACAATCTGAAAATGCTTCCAAATTACGACCTCGTAGATAAGATGAAGGCTGAATTTGGCGACAAGATTGCCTGTGTCTCGATCGGTCCCGCAGGGGAAATGAAGTTAAGTGCTGCATCCGTTGCTATTACAGACATGGAGCTGAGACCAACGCGCCACGCGGGGCGGGGCGGCACAGGTGCCGTCATGGGCTCAAAAGGGGTGAAGGTCATCGTCGTTGATTCGACGGGAACCACGTTCCGGCAGCCAAAGGACCAGGCCAAGTTCGTGGCGGCAAACACAGCCTTCTCTGAAGGCCTGAAAAAACATCCCGTCACGGGTGAAGCCCTTCCGAAGTACGGTACCAACGTGTTGACCAACATACTGAGTGAGGCGGGTGGATATCCCACGTACAACTTCAAGGTCGGCACGTTTGCAGATGCTGCAAAGATCAGCGGCGAAACCCTGGCTGAAGTGGAGATCCAGAGAGGGAGTATAGCAACGCACGGCTGTCACATGGGATGCGTGATTCAGTGTTCGGGTATTTACGTAGATAAGGATGGTCACTACATCACCAAACAGCCTGAGTATGAAACCGTCTGGGCACACGGTGGAAACTGCGGCATTTGTGATCTCGATGCCATAGCAAAGATCGACTTCCTGGATGATAATTTTGGCCTCGATACGATCGAGATGGGCGCAACCATCGGGGTTGCTATGGAGGCAGGACTTGCCAAGTTCGGTGATGCCCAGGCAGCGATCAATCTTGTCACGGAGGTAGGTAAAGGCACGCACCTGGGAAGGATTCTCGGCAACGGCGCAGCAGTAACGGCAAAGGCTTTTGGTATTGAGCACGCGCCCGTTGTTAAAGGCCAGGCCATGCCCGCCTATGATCCCAGGGCAGTCCAGGGTATCGGGGTGACGTATGCGACGAGCCCTATGGGTGCCGATCACACGGCAGGTTACGCGGTTGCCACAAATATTCTGAAGGTCGGCGGCTACGTCGACCCCTTGAAGCCTGAGGGACAGATAGAGCTCTCGCGCAATCTGCAGATTGCCACTGCGGCGGTTGACGCAACAGGCATGTGCCTCTTCATCGCCTTCGCAGTACTCGATCAACCAGAGACATTTCAGGCGCTCATCGACATGATCAATGCATTTTACGGCCTTAGCCTCACCGCCGAAGATGTTGCCGGGCTGGGGAAAAATATCCTTAAAATGGAGAGAGATTTTAACACCAGAGCAGGCTTTACGGCGGCGCAGGACAGACTGCCCAGGTACTTTTATACAGAGCCCGTGGCTCCACACAATGTGGTCTTCACAGTGAAGGATGAGGACCTCGACAAGGTCTTTAACTGGTAAAGTTGCAGCACACCCACCCTTTTCCACATCCTTCTGGACCGGAATTCCCGTGCCTCACAATAAAGGTGAGGCGCGGGTTTCTCTCGTTATTCTTTCGATTTCTCCAAACGGGATTCTTCCTGGGAGCTTCGGTCGGATGTAGTGTCAGGGCACTCCTGTGTGAACAGCTCGGCCTTGACGAGGAATACGTCTTACAAAGAATCACCACGATCTTCCTCGATGGAAAGCCCGTCGACGACATCGATTCTGCCATAGTGCGAGATGGCGCTACCCTCAGTCTTTCTGCAGCTATGCCCGGACTGGTTGGCGCTGCGATGAGGAGGGGCGGTGCCTTTGCTTCTCTAAGAAGTTCAATAACGGCGAATAAGAGAGATGTGTCTGTGAGCCGCGGAGCGGGTTTCATTCGGCTAAAGCTTTTCAACATGGTGATGCGGGAGCTGGGGCCCGAATTCTTGAAAAAGGGCGTTGTGATAAGATCCCCAGAACTGGTCGATTTTTTCAAAGAGCAACCAGAGGCATTCTGGCAAAGGGTCCCTATGATCGGGCTCAATGGCGCCGCTGTGGACCGACGTATGCTGACAGACGGGGTCTTATCTTTATCAGCGGCCGAGGCGCTGCCGCCGGGTACCCCGGGGTACCCACGGAGTGGGTCGTGGGTGCGGGCGACCGGGCACCCCGGGGCGCCCGCGAAGCGGGTCGAGGGTGTCCCATTCAGTGATTGGATGACATTGTCGGTGGTTTCCGACTCCGAGGAGCATTGTCCCTGACTACACCCTATGTTATTCTTTCTGAGCCGAACATGATGCGTATCATTGTCAAGCTGTTTGCAACCTTACGTGAGGGCAGATCTGCTATCGAGACAATCGATTTAGAACCCGGCGCCACAGTGGCGGATATTCTTCGTCCCTTGAATATCTCTGAGAAAGAGGCGGCTCTCATCTTTCTGAATAGCCGCCATGCCAATCTCTCTGCTGAGCTTGCCGATGGAGACACTCTGTCGATTTTCCCGCCTATAGGAGGAGGCTAGATGGGAGACTTGCGCGAGCACTTGCTGAGCAGGGCACTGGGCGACCTTCTGCCGTGGGCGGAACAATGCGCTGCTTCAGAAGCGTATGGTGTGACGGTGGGTCAGGTTGAGGAGGCTGCCCTGGAGGCGGGTCTGCTGCCCGCACGGTACCAGCGGAACCGGAAAACATTTTCGACAGCTGATCAGCTCAAACTCTTTCGCAGCACGGTTGCTGTGATAGGCTGCGGAGGGCTGGGCGGTTACGTCATAGAGGAGTTAGCACGCCTCGGGGTCGGCCGGCTGAAGGCTATTGATCCCGACGTTTTCGAAGAGCACAATCTGAACCGGCAACTTATGTCGACTGTAGCGGCTCTCGGACGACCCAAGGTAGAAGCTGCATCCGGGAGGGTAGCCGAGATCAATCCTGCCGTGGAGATTATTACCTTGCAGGATCGTTTTTGCAGAGAGAACGGCAAGTCATTGCTTAGCGGTGCTGATGTGGCGGTCGATGCCCTCGACAGCATAACAACCCGTCTTGAACTGGCAGACGTGTGTGCCGATCTCGGTATTGCGCTGGTCCACGGTTCCATCGCGGGGTGGTACGGTCAGCTAGTCAGTCAGTTTCCAGGCGAGAGCACACTCCAGACAATTTACGGACGTTGCGCTGACGGGGTAGGCGTGGAAAAACAATTGGGGAACCCATCCTACACGCCGGCAGTTGTCGCAAGCCTCCAGGTTGCAGAGGTCTGCAAGATTCTCTTAGGCCGCGGCACGCCGGTTACCGGCGCAATGCTTGTAATCAATCTTCTCGATATGGAGTTTAGCAAGTTCAAGATCAGGTGCTGAAGAACCTGTTACAGGTTGGAAGAAACTTGTTACAGGTTACAGGTTAAAAGACAAAGAAAGACCGGTACCGTTAGACATGCAAGTTGTGGTTCGTGGTTTGTAACTTGTAACCTGTAACTTGCAACTTGTAACCGCGAAGCGTGTCCTTGGAGGTTAAGCATGTCAAAAGAATATGATAACGATGAAAGACCCAGTTGGCGGGAAATAGACAAGAAGAGAGATCGCAGCGCACATGTGAGCCAGGACAAGAAGGAGAAGACGGGTGGTGGGCGACCCGGCGCAGACAGGTATGAACAGGGCCGCTACAAGGAGGCGATCGAGAAGCTCTTCCAGGGAAAGAAGGGGACCCTGGAGTACCAGAAGCTCTATAACAAGATACATAAATCATACGGTTCATCCACGTTTCTCAATCACGTACAGAAATTTACCCAGGCATATGGCCTGCCGGAGGATGTTTCAACTCTTCTGCTCATCCTGGACACAAAGGATCCGGCTACCATGATCACAGCTATCGACAAATTGAAGGAGGTATTCGTCGCCGCTTCTGCCAGGGAGAAAGAGGACATCCGACGCAAGCTCTCTATTATTGGCATGACCGACAGGTCAAGTGATGTGAAAGAACGCGCCAGAGAGGTAGCCGAGGAACTCAAGTCGGGTTAAAGAGCGTTCCTCGTTCTTCCTTCTTAGTTCTTCGTTATTCGTGAACCAAGAACCAGGAACAAAGCACGGGTTTCAGTGTTCATCTCTGAGGTAGCCTTTGAAAGTCCGGGTAGGTGGGAGTTTCTCTGACTCATCCTTCGTGCGCACGATCTGAGAGCCCGTCTTCATGAAGGAAATGGCAACCCAGGCCGATTCAAGCGGCGATTGTGGATTAGCCACTGAATTCACAGCCTTGACTTTCACTGTGTGCACCCCGTCAGCAATCTCCCCAAGATCATGATTGAGGCGTGAGCTCCCGTCCGGGTACTGCTCGGGCAGCACATCACGAGACGTGCCATCGAGCACGACCACGAACCTGGTTGGTTGCAGTTCGGTTACGGGATACGGGTCACACACGAGTACGGGACCGGCAAACAGCGAAGCAGGGGCAAAAAGCAGGATGATCAGGTTGAGGAGAAAATTCTGCACATATCTCATAAGATTGTGGCCGGTTAAATCATAACATAGTTCTCAGAATCCCACGTGCCACTGCGTCGATACCCAGCCATGAAGCAAGGGCGCCTATTCCGAAAAGAACGGGCGCCCTCGTCGTCACAGGTTTTGTGGTCGCTTGTAACGTGTAACCCGTAACTTGTAACGTGTAACAATCTTTTATTGTTTCTTAAACTCCTTTTCCATGGCCTCTTTTGCAGGTTTCACGTAAATGTCTCTCAGCTTCGGCTTCTCGATCTTTCCCGCTGGGTTCCGCGGGATGTCCGCGTAGACCATCTTTTCCGGCCACTTAAACTTGGCAAGCCCTTTTTCCTTGACGAAGTCGAGCACTTCCTGGTCTGTCAGGGCCTGGCCCGGTTTCGTCTGGATGATCGCCATCACTATCTCAACAAGCCTCGGGTGCGGATAGCCAAGCACGGCAATGTCCTGAACCTTCGGGTGCTTCCTCAGGCAGTCCTCTATTTCAGCAGGGAATATATTCTCGCCACCCCTGATAATGAGGTCCTTTGCCCTGTCAGCGAAGAAGATGTACCCTTCTTCGTCAACGTACGCAAGGTCACCGGTGTGCAACCAGCCATCGGTAATGAATTTGGCGGTCATCTCAGGATTATACGCATACTCCTTCATGAGCCGGGGACCCTTCATCAGCAACTCGCCGACCTCACGGGCTTTACATTCATTCCCGTTCCCATCCACGACTTTCGCTTCCATGAAGACGGTCGCCTTACCTATGGAACCCGGTTTTCTCATGATGTCTTCATCATAGCAGTTTGTCAGTCCACCGCCGCCGCCTTCGGTGATGCCGTAAATATTAGCGATGGGCAGGTTGGGAAAAATCTTTTTCGAATCCTCGAGCAGCACATAAGGAACAGGCTGAGCGCCGATCTCGATGTGTTTGAGCGCGGACAGGTCGTAATCCTTGAGATTGACCGCGCCCGATTTTATAGCGTTGAGCACGTCCGACCAGGTGGGAACCGTATTCCAGCCGCCCGTGCACTTCTCGTCGGCAAGGCTCCTCAAATAGAATTCCGGCTGTATTTCCATGGCCATCAGAATCTTTCCTGCGGCGATGTAACACGGAAAAGAAAGAAAGAGCGTGCCGCTGTGATAGAACGGATGAGGGGATAGATAGACGCTGTTATAGCCCTCGTTGTAAGTCAGGGCATTGCCAATACCTATGTAGAACAGGGTTTCATGTGTGTGACAAACGGGCTTCGGGGCCCCCGTCGTCCCCGATGTGAACATGAGCTCAGCCATGTCGTCATCTTTCGTATCGACCAGTACGTTGGCCGCGTCCCCTTTTTCCATGATCTGTTTGTATGACTTCATGCTCGCCGGCGCATTGTCGCCGACGCATATATACTGCTTTATGTAGCTCATTTCTTTCATGATCGGCTCCACCCGCGGAACAAACCCATCACCGAGGATAAAAACCTTGCTCTTGGTCACGTCACAGGCGTACTTGATGTCGCCGCTGGCAAAACGGAAATTGAGCGGGCTGATCACCGCGCCCGCCTTCAAAACCGCCATATACGTGACGTACCATTCGATACTGTTCATCATCAGGTGCTGAACAACATCCCCCTTCTTGATCCCGCAATCTTTGATGAGGAAGTTTGCAACTTTGTTTGTCTGATCGTTGAGTTCTTTCCACGTGAGAGCCCTGCGTACCTTCTTCGAAGGATAGCTCTCGATGAGAAACTCTCGATTGGGAAACTTACTTGCGTTAAGCCAGCAGAAGCGTCCAAAGTTCATAGCCCCTCCCTGTAAACGTTTATTTTTTTTAATATATTGACTGCAAAATTTAACCCATGATAGGATGAAATAACCTTATTGTCAATAGTAAAGCTTTTCACATACTCAAGGGGTGCAGCATGGCTGATGTATACATTCACATAGCAGAGATACTGGCACGAAACGGCCGCATGTATCCGAACGACGTGGCGCTGGTCGAACGGATACCTGCCGAGAAGAAAAGGTTTGAGATTACGTGGAAGGAGTTCGACGAGCAAGCGAACCGCTTCGCCAACGTGCTCCTCAAGAAGGGCATCAAAAAGGGCGACAAAGTCGTTCACTGGATGAACAATTCAATCACCTGGCTGATCGCCTATTTCGGCATCGTGAGGACAGGCGCGTGGGTCGTTCCCCTCAACTTCCGCTTCAGCGGCGCTGACCTGAAGTACTGCTGCGACGTGGCAGAGCCGAAGCTTTTGGTCTTTGACCAGGATTTCACGGGCCGCATCGACGAGGTCCGCAAAGAGCTTTCAGCAAGAGATTACATCTGCTTCGGCGATAAGATACCGCCGTTCGCGGAATCATTCACAAAGCTGGTTGACGGAGCTTCTGCAGCAGCGGTCAATGTCGAGATCGCTTTCGACGATCCATGCGGTCTCTATTTTACATCCGGAACAACAGGGCAGCCGAAACCGATTCTTCTTACCCATAAGAACATGCTCTGCGCCTGCATCACCGAGAATGCCCATCACTACCAGACGCGCAACGACAATTTCATCCTGATCCCGCCGCTCTATCACACGGGCGCCAAAATGCACTGGTTCGGGAGCTTCATCGTCGGCAGCAAAGCTGTAATTCTGAAAGGCGTGTCGCCCGAGTGGATACTGGACGCTGTCAGTGAAGAGGTCGGCACCATTGTCTGGCTCCTCGTTCCATGGGCGCAGGATATCCTTCTGAAGCTGGACAGCGGCGAGCTGAAGAAGGAAAATTACAAGCTTGACCAGTGGCGTCTGATGCACATAGGAGCACAACCCGTGCCACCAAGTTTGATCATGCACTGGAAAAAATATTTCCCTACCATGCAATACGACACAGACTACGGCCTGAGTGAATCCACCGGCCCGGGCTGTGTGCACCTGGGGATCGAGAACACGCACAAGGTGGGAGCAATCGGCGTGCCCGGATTCAACTGGGAGACTCGCGTCGTTGACGAAGCCGGGCGCGATGTACCAAAGGGCGAGCCGGGAGAATTAATCGTCCGGGGTGATGGCGTCATGAGGGAATATTACAGGAACCCCGAGGCCACTGCAAAAGCCCTGAGGGACGGCTGGCTTTACACCGGAGACATGGTCCGGATGGACCAGGAGGGTTTCATCTGGATCGTCGACCGTAAGAAGGATGTGATTATAACAGGCGGCGAGAATGTCTTTCCCGTCGAGGTCGAGGACTTCCTCCACACTAATCCCGCGGTGAAGGACGTTGCCGCGATAGGCCTGCCGGACGAGCGTCTGGGCGAGATCGTCGTGGTCATCATAGATGTTGTTCCCGGAAAGACCCTGACCGAGGAGGACGTGATCAAATTCTCCGAAGGGTTGCCGAAATACAAAAGGCCGAGGAAGATTATCTTTGGCGAAGTTCCCCGTAATCCGACGGGTAAGATCGAAAAGCCGAAGCTGAGAAAAATGTACGGAGGCGCAGAAGAAGCCTTCAAGATGAAGTGACCAGTGATCAGTAACCGGTGAGCAGTGCATAAAACGACCTACCCTTCACTTTTGGAAGAAACGATCAGATACACCTTCAAGAACAGGGCGCTTCTTGACCATGCGATCACGCACACCTCTTCCCTGAAAGAAGAAGAACAGCGGGCCAAGTCTGATAACGAAAAGCTGGAATACCTTGGAGACGCGATCCTAAACGCCGTGATCAGTATTCTCCTTTATAGGAAGTACCGGGACAGGAACGAGGGGTTCCTGAGTAATGCGCGCTCCGTTCTCGTCAAAAGAGACGCGCTGACCGAGATCGCGCACAACCTCGAACTCGAAAGCCACATGGCCTTCGGCAATGGAAGATCTCGCGTCCCCAAAGACTCGAAGGTTCTCTCCAACATGGTCGAGGCGCTCATCGGCGCCGTATATATGGATGCTGGTTTCCGGGTTGCGACCCGCATCATCAGACAGCTCTTCCAGCCATACTTTGACGAAGAAAAGCTGCAGACGAAAAATCCTAAGAATGAGCTGCAGGAATACTCCCAGAAACGCTGGGGCATACTACCCAGATACCGTCTTACCCGCAAGACAGTCGATGGATTCAGCGTTTACGTTTACGCGGGCAAAAGCCTCAAGGCGAAGGGCATCGGCAAGAGCAAGAGGGAAGCCGAAAGGCACGCTGCCGAAGCCTTGTTGAAAGAGATAAAGTTGAAAGAGACAAAGCGGCGATCGTGATCGTGCCCGTCTTTCTGCCGCACCTGGGATGCCGGCAGAAATGCATCTATTGCAATCAGCATCACATAACCGGAGAAAGCGGCAACCAGGACATACAAGCCATAAGGGGGACTATCCGCAAGGCCCTTAATCCGGTCAAAGTAAGGACTGAGGTGGCCATCTATGGGGGAAATCCTTTCGGCCTAGGGTCTGATGGTTTGGCTCGCCTGTTCTCCTTATTCGCAGAGCATCGGGAAAAGATTACCTCCATGCGTCTATCAACTGAACCGATAATCCCGGATGTTCAGACAATCCGTATCTTGAGAGATTACAATGTAACAACTGTCGAGCTGGGTATGCCTGTCTTCTCCGATGAGAAGTTGCGCGCCTTGGGGAGGCATCATACGATCAAGGATCTGTACGATACTCGCGAAGCTCTCATCAAAGCGGGCATCACTGTCGGACTCCAGGTCATGGTCGGTCTGCCGGGAGAAACCGCGCACGATATACGCTCCACCGTTCAACACGTGATACGTTTAAAACCTGCTTTCATACGTATCTATCCTCTGGTGGTACTGCGGGATACCCTTCTGCATGAGGCCTTTCAGGAGAACCATTTCAGTCCCTTAAGCCTCGGGGAGGCGGTTCTTAGGGCCCTTTACATTTATCTTCACGCCGAGACTCACGCCATAAAAATAATCAGGATGGGGCTCACGGAAAACGAGTTCCTGAAGAGCGAGATCGTAGCCGGCCCATACCACCCTGCTTTTGGCTATCTCGTCCGGTCAGAAGCCTTCTATCTTGCGGTACTTAAGGTCTGCAAGCAACACGGGCTGTCCGGTGCGGTCACCGTTCTTCTCAGTAAGAAAGATGTGCCTCACCTGACAGGGTACCGCCGCTCCAACCTTAAGAGGCTGGAACAACAGGGCCTTGATGTGGGCTGGAGAGAGTCCGATCTCCCCTCCGGCGAGTTTTTGATTTGTGCTCCAGGGAAAATAGCTGATGCCGATTTCCATTCGCGTGAAGACCTAGGCGGCAGCGAGGAGCCCCACCCGCACGCGGGTACCCGGGCGTACCTTGGGGTACGTCAACGAAAGCGACATAGCGACAACGAAGGTATACGCGTGAAGGGGGATTGGCATCAGGATGCTATTTCCATGCTTCCCTTTTAAGACCGTGTACCCCTTCGTAAACGATCTCTCTGCCCAGCGATTCCGAAGCTATCTCCTTGAGCAGGCGCTTTCTTTCAGATGCAGAAAGGCGTGGTCGCGTTACTTTCGTGAAAAATCGCAGACGGTCGGGTATTGATACCCTCCCGGGTACGGTGGTGTTAAGCTGAATCAGCATTCTTTTGATGGCCGCATCGTCTAAACCGGAAAATTCCAGGTCTTCAACGTCAAGTAAAAGAAACGCTCCCCTCCGTAAAACGAATACGTTGCATGCCTTCAGATCGCGATGGGTTATCCCCTTGATGAACGCGGAAACGAGAAACGACGATAAGCCATCAATCAAACCGTCGCGCTCGGCCCTGCTCATCCCATCATAGTTTCTATCGAGAAACCGGTCTAGTTCCTCACCTTTTCCTGTCAGGTCTTCCATCGCAATGTAGCCGCGTGCTGAGACCGAGGCCTGTTGCAGACAGTAAGGACGAGGCGCTATGAAGAAACGCATATACTCGAGAATCACATGGTTCTTCCACGCCCGGTGCAGCCTCCGCCTGCTAGCGTATGTCTTGCGGACGTGGTCAGTGTAGCGCTCGACCATTACCTTGAGATCCTTCTTGATGGCGACGAGGTATTCACCACGCGTTTTCTCCTCCATGCCCCTCACGGTAACCCTGCTGCGTGAGGCGACAAGCACCGAGGTCGTCCTGAATGCCCGGGCCGCCTTCCTGGTGATCCAACGCTGCTTGAGACGCGCCAACTCCTGCTCCACACTGCCCCTTAGCGCATCACCGCCGTAACGGTTGAAAAACCATGCCTTCTCTCGCTCATCCATGCCGTCGTGCAGCATCGCGAGGGCATGGGAGACGTTTGAGACATCGTCAGCAAACGTAAATCTTTTTTTGAGGCTGCCCTTATGCAGATCCACAAGATAGAGCTGTCCGGAAGCTTCGACAATATTCCCAAGGTGCAGGTCGTTGTGGCGAAGACCTGTGGCCCTCAACTTTTCAAGGAGAGGAATGATTACAGAGACGATTTTGGGCCGCTTTACCGAATCATATTTCCAGGCAATGAGCGGTTCACCCTCGATCCACTCCTGGATCACGTATGATCCGCGACGCGCAACACCATAGCCGAGGGCCTTCGGGGTGAGTATGGATAGCGAGCGAAGTCTCTCGCTCAGTTCGTATTCTTTTTTCCCTCTCGGAAGAATGCGGTTCCTGATGAGGCCCGGTAGACCTTTCTCCTGGAAGAATTTTATGAAGACCTTTCCTCGGTCATGTTCCCAGATGAAGTGAGCCCGCTTTTCCTTCGGTTCGTGGCCGAGCCGCTCTACGACGCGCTCCAGCGATGGATCCTCCAGGAACCAGGTTATACCGGCTGTTTTGAAGGTATGCAATGTTCTCCCTCGGTACTATAGCAAAGGGCAGTGTCGAGAGTCAACGCAGGGGCTCACCCACAAGACAGCTTCGCTTGAGCCACGCCGGTCTGAGCCAGCTTTCAAACGTGGGCCGTCCTGCTCCAGAAAAAGCGGTTAAAGGCAGATCATGTTACTTTGAGTGTTATACCGTATGGATAATACTGATGGCATAATTTTGCGGTAGAACCCGCCATCTTTCAAGCAGCACAAGGGTTTGCAGACGTTAAGAAACGAAAAACAAATGAGTGAAGCTTAACATTTCCAAAAGAAGCCCAAAATCAACCTCTGAATAGGATACTCTCTTCCACCAAACAAAGCCGTTGCGGTACCCAAGAAGATAACGTCAACCGGAAACAGCGAATTGGATGGGTTAGCTACTGTTGTCATGTACCCTTCTGATTCCCTCGGCCATTGCAGGGGATGAAATATAGACCGTCCCCATGCCACGAGGCACGGGTTAATCCTGAGACAAGGATGGTAACGCTCCTAACGAGGTTTTTCAGTCTTTCTCAGAGATCGTTTCACTCAAGGAGGACGTCACATCGATTCATTGGCAGGGAATCAGAGCAACAGGCCGCGAAGATGTGACCTCGTTTCCTGTGGCCACGCACAGACAAGGGCTTCAAAATGATGGGCATCAAGGAGGAGGCGGCACACACCTATACTGACTGTTGGATACCCCAGATTCTGCGCTTTCGTTACCAACCATACGGGGCAAATCCTCTTTTTTAAGCTGGAGGGGTGTGTGGGTTGTAGGTGGCTGTATATGAAGGTTTACCGGTGGCTGCTAACAGCCGGTGGTTCCGGCACCACACGTAAAAGTGAGTCCGACGCCAACACACGCCCCAAAAGGCTGTCCCCCAGTATCGCACATAGCATTCGCACAGGTCCCATAATTGCACTCGGCACTTGTTGACCCCCCGGGAAGACAGTTAGGATGGGCCGGAGAATTTCCGTGGGCCTCGCAGTAACTTGCCGTTGGCCCGGTATGGCAAACGCCTACGTCATCCGTTCCAGACATACAGTTGCCATATGCTGTTTGCCTTCTTCCGTTCAGATTTATCAACTTCGGGGGGGGCATACTTGAAGGTCTTCAGCTCGCAGATATGCCCCGAGGGAGGGGAGGAAAAGCTTTCCTGCCTTTTCTCACCGGGGGGAAGGCCCGGTCCAGTGCTGCCGAATCCGGCAAGACCCTGGGCAGCGAGCTCGTCAATAAATTCCTCGACATGCTCTCGTGCTGCTTCAGGTACCTCGTGAGCAGAGGCAAGGATCTCCTTGAAGAGATCATCTGTCGTATGCTCCCCGTCCATGAGCTTCCACACGTGGACGCCGATGGGGCTCAGGCCGAAACCACGACCGGTATCGGGGTTGAAGAGAACGGCCCAGTCGTCAAACTCCTCACGGAGCACGACATAAGGGTTGGCCAGGGGTTTTTCATCGTTTTTCACGCTAGCGCTTTATGCCTTCCGCTCAACATTTCTAAAGACAGAGCAACACTGATAGAAAGCACACCGCGATTTTAAGCAATCTCCATGCCAAAGTACCACAGTGCTTCGTATCACTATAAGTACGTCGTATGTTGTTATTGCACGTGAGGCTTCAAGGTGACGATGAGGATGATGCATTTCGTTCTTACAGCCGACCATACTTGCCATGCGTAATCTTCTAGTGTTTCAGAGAATCGAATTTCAACGGTTACAGGAAGCAGTGAACACGCCCGTTTATCTATTTAACACGACATCATATTTTGGTTATAAGATTCACCACTACTTAAAAGTATCTCACGCCGAAAAGCCCGGAGAGAATCATGTCCCTCCGGGCCTTAACACCTTAACGCGAGCCCGTCGATTTTTGTGTCACCGCAAAATGATAATGTCCTATTTCTGCAAAGTAGAAATGTCCTATTCCGGGAATGCTACACTGCTTCTTTTCCAGAGGAGGCAGGATGGCGGAAGGGGACATTGTCATGGTGCGCCAGAGGGAGCTGAAGCGGCTGCATGTGATCCGCAAGGTGATGGAAGGAACACTCACGCAGAGGGATGCAGCAGGCCTTATGTCATTATCCGAGCGGCAGATCCGCCGCATCGTCGCGCGGATACGGGAAGAAGGGGATGAAGGGATACGGCATAGATCGAGAGGCAGACCGTCAAAGAGAAAGTTGCCTTTCAAAGAGAGGATCGTCCAGCTCTACCGGAGCACCTATCCCGACTTCGGACCCACCCTGTTCACCGAGAAGCTCGAAGAGCGCGAAGGGATCGTTATCAGCCGCGAGACAGTACGCACCTGGCTCATGGAGGAAGGGGAATGGAAGAAACACCGCAAACACAAAGCCCACCGGCAATGGCGCCAGAGGAAGGATTGCTACGGAGAGATGCTCCAGATGGACGGTTCCCACCATGACTGGTTTGAGGGCAGAGGACCGCACTGTGTGCTCATGGCCTACAGCGACGATGCGACCGGCAGGGCCTACGGGAGGTTCTACGACTACGAAGGGACCATCCCTGCCATGGACAGCTTCACGAGATACATCACGAAGCATGGCGTCCCGATGAGCGTCTACCTGGACAAGCACACGACCTACAAGTCGTGGGCACGAAGAGACGAATTCCAGGAGATCGAACCTGTAAGCCAGTTCGGCAGGGCCCTTAAGGAACTCGGGGTCAGGATGCTCCACGCCCACTCTCCCCAGGCCAAAGGAAGGATTGAGCGCCTCTTTCAGACCCTTCAGGACCGTCTGGTCAAAGAGATGCGGCTGCGCAACGTGAGCACGATACCGGAGGCGAACAGGTTCCTCGCTTCCTATCTCCCCGTGTATAACCGGCGCTTCAGTGTGCCGCCAAAGAAGAACGAGGACTTGCACCGCATGGTCAAAGACGTCGATCTCGATACCATCCTCTGCATAAAGACGGAACGGACCCTCAAGAATGATCACACGATCCAGTACAACGGAACGCTCTACCAGATACAGGACCGGATCCATGCGAAGAAAGTCATGGTTGAGGAACTGATTGACGGCTGCATGAGAATCCGCCATAAGGGGGTGCCGCTCTCGTTCCACGAGATCGTGAAGAGGCCGGCCGCACCGGAGAAAGAGCGTCCGTTCATCGCCAAAGGCAAAGGCCACCGTCCCCCGATCGATCACGGGTGGAGACCGCCGTGGTTCAAGCAATCGAGAAGGGAAGACTACGGTACGGCAACAGGCGCCTCATGACAGTACAAGAACAAAAACAGATGATGAAGTGCATACCGGACATTTCTACTTTGCTAAGAACAGGACATTTCTACTTTGCGTTGACAAGCCCGTCGATTTTTGTTGCATTCGCCAAGCACAGGTGATAATCAGTATACGGAAGGCGGGGTGAAGTTCGGCAAGTGAAACAAGCGAATTGCGAGGCGGAGTGACTTATGGAGAAGAAGTCATACAGCCCGGATAAACTATGCGCCTTCTTTTCCCCTCTCAAAATTCTGCTCGAAGCGGGCGCAACCGCGAGAACCGGAATAGAAGCGCGGCGGCTCGGCGCGAAAAAGGCCCTCATCGTAACGGACCCGGGCATAGTCGCTGCCGGACTGGTCGAGCCCGTCCGTGCCTCGCTCCTTGGGGAAAAGATCGAGGTCTCCGTCTTCGACGGGGTCGAGCCCGAGCCGTCCGCGAGGGTGATGGACCGGGCCGGTCAGGCGGCGCGGGCAGGCGGGGTCGACGTCATCATAGGACTCGGCGGGGGCAGCTCGCTCGACACCGCGAAGGGCGCCTCAATACTGGGGACGAACGAGGGGGGAGTCCTCGATTATGCAGGTCACGACATGGTCCCGACGAGGGGGCTTCCGAAGGTTCTCTTGCCCACGAGCGCGAGCGGGAGCGAGGTGACGAGGGTCTTTGCCCCCACGGATGAGAAGGACGGCACAAAAAAGGTAATCTACACGCCGTTCAACTTGGCCGAGGTCGTCATTGTCGACCCTCTCCTCGGTATGTCCATGCCACCCGAGATGACGGCCGAGACGGGGATCGATGGCATGGTCGCAGCAATCGAGAGTTACGTCTGCGTGAATGAGAGTCCCTTCTCCGACCTCCTCGCGCTGGAGGCGATCAGGCTCGCGAGCCGGAGCCTGCCTGTCGCCTTCGCCAAAGCAGACCACCTCGGCGCCAGGCTCGACCTCTGTCTTTCGGCGGTATTGGCCAACCTTGCGTGGCAGAGCGGCGGTCTGGGCGCGGTCCATGGCCTCACCTACGTCCTCGAGACGGAGTGCGGTCTCAAGCACGCAAGGGCAAGCAGCGTGATGCTGCCCCACGTGATGGAATATAACCTCGTTGGCGCGTTGGGCAGATACGCTTCTGTGGCGGAGGCAATGGGGGAGAACGTTTCGGGCTTAAGCCCCTTCGACGCCGCGGAGCGGGCCGTCTTCGCCGTGTGGAGGCTGCTCAGGGCGGTGGGCATTTCGGACAGGCTTTCCGATTACGGCGTGACGAAGGAGCACCTGCCGAGGCTGGTTGCGGGGGCCATGAAGCAGGCAAGGCTCTTCGTGCCGAACCCGAGGAATCTGACCGAAGAGGATGTGGAGAAGATCTATTTGAACGCGCTCGGCTAGCAGCAGTACGAGAAAAGTAAAAGGGGGAGTCAACATGAAAAGCGTATTATGGATAATGGCGGCGGTCGCGATCGTTGCCGTCGCGCCGTTCTTTGCGGCGCCGAACGTCTACGGGCAGGCCAAGCCGATCGAGCTCTCGTACAGCAGCTTCTTCCCGGCCTCGTACGGGCTGGGCCAGGCGGCGGCGGCATGGGCGAAAGAAGTGGAGAAGCGGACGAACGGCAGGGTGAGGATCACCGTCCACCACTCGGGCACGCTCACCGATGCCAACAACTGCTACGAAGGGGTGGTGAACGACATTTCCGACATCGGCCAGTCGGTCCTCTCGTACACGAGGGGCCGTTTCCCCCTCATGGAGGTCCTCGACCTGCCGGGATATCCCGTGTCGGCGCGGGTGACCACGAAGGTCTGCGATGAATTCTACAAGCATTTCAAGCCGAAGGAGTTCGCGGATACCCACGTGCTCTACATGCATGCCCACATCCCCGGGACCATCGCCATGGTGAAGAAACCGGTGAGGACCCTCGAGGACCTGAAGGGGATGAAAATACGAACGACAGGCCTTGCCACCAAGATCATCGAGGCCCTCGGCGGCACCCCGGTGGCCATGTCGAAGGGCGACCAGTACGATGCCATGAGTAAGGGCGTCGTCGACGGCACAGTCTCATCGCCGAACGAGCTCATTGGCTACAAGGTCTCGGAGGTGGCCAAGTACAGCACCATCCTCGGAGACGTGGGCTACGTGTCGTGCATGTTCGTCGTCATGAATAACGAGAAATGGGCGAAGCTCCCGGCTGATATCCAGAAGATCTTCACCGACGTGAGCAACGAGTGGGTGGACTACACGGGCAGGGAGTGGAACCGCATCGAGATCGAGGGCTTTCAGTTCGGAAAGAAGGTCGGCCACAACTTCATCTACCTTTCGCCCCAGGAGCAGGCCCGCTGGAGGAAGGCCGTCAGCCCCCTCCAGGACGACTACATCAAGGCGATGCAGACGAAGGGACTGCCCGGAAAGGAGGCCGCTGCATACCGGCAGCAACTCATAGAGAAATACGGCAAGGAGTACGGACCGCTGAAATACGAGTAAAAGACGCACGGTGAGCCGGCGGTCCGCCATGCGGCTCCGTCTTCTGGAGCCCGAAGAACCTTGTGTAGCGCAAGGGGTGCCCGGACGGCGTCATGCGGGGAGGGTAGGATTCGTTACTTCATACGCTCCGTCGAGGCTTTCAGTCGGCTGATCTGTTGGATCGCGGCTTTGGCCCTGGTAGGAATGATGCTCCTCACCACCTGCGACGTGGTGGGACGCTATATCGGCTATCCGATAAAAGGCACCTTCGATATCGTCGGTCTGCTGGGCGCGCTGGTCGCGGCCCTTCCCCTCGCTTACACCCAGATGTTGAAGCGCCACGTGGCGATGGAATTCATGGCGACCCACGGAGGCAAAACTGTCCAGGCTGTTACCAATACCCTCGTCTGCCTCCTCGGCATAGGGGCCTATGCCCTCATCGCCTGGCGGTGCTCCGTGCTCGCCGCAAAGTTCTGGACGGTGGGGAGAGTCTCCGACACCATCGAGCTGGCCCTCTGTCCGTTCGTCTACGTCGTGGCCTTCGGCTGCGCCCTCAATTGCCTGGTCCTCGTGATAGACCTCTACCATGTCTTCGCGCCGGCAAAGGAGAGCGCCGAATGAGGCGCTGAAACAGAGGGGAAGAAAGGATGAGTATCGCCTTCATCAGCCTGATCATCATCGTGCTCTTGTTTGCCCTGTTCCTCCTGGGCCTCGGCATCGGCATTTCCATGGCCGTGGCGGGCTTCATCGGATTCGCCTGGATCGTCAACCTTAACGCGGCCCTGAGTCTTGTCGCCAACGACACCTACTCCATATTTTCGTCTTACGGCTTCACCGTCATTCCCCTCTTTGTCCTCATGGGGCAGGTAGGCGTCGGAGCGGGAATGGCGAAAAGTCTCTATGATTCGGCGTACAAGTTCATCGGCCATGTCTCGGGCGGGCTTGCCATCGGCACGGTAATGGCGGGCACAGCGTTCAAGGCGATCTGCGGCTCTACGACGGCGACAACGGCGACCTTCGCGACCATCGCCGTTCCCGAGATGGACCGGTACGGTTACGACAAGAGGCTCTCGACGGGGATCGTCGCGACCATAGGGACCCTCGGTTCCGTCTTCCCGCCGAGTGTCGTCCTCGTCATCTACGGCCTCCTCACGGAGACGTCCATCGGCAGGCTTTTCCTGGCCGGCATGGTGCCCGGCCTGATGATCGCCTTCTCCTTCGTGATCACCCTCTTCGGCTGGTGCAAGATCAACCCCAAGCTCGGCCCTCGGGGCGAAAGGTCATCATGGACCGCCCGCTTCAAGTCGCTCCTGCCTGTCCTGTGGGTGGTGGGGATTTTTCTTCTCGTCGTCGGCGGACTCATGATGGGCTTCTTCACGCCGACCGAGGCGGGCAGCGTAGGGACGGCCGCTGTTCTTGTCCTTGCCGTCGTAAAGAGAGACATCACGTTCGCACGATTCGTCGCCTCCGTCAAAGACTCTCTGGTGATCGCCTGCATGGTCTTCATGCTACTCGCGGGGGCCACCATTCTGGGCCATTTCTTCGCGGTCACCAAGATGCCCGTCATCGCGGGGGAGTGGCTCACCCATTTGCCGGTCCATCGCACGGTCATCATGATCATCATCATCCTGATCTACCTCATCGGCGGCTCCTTCATCGAAGACCTCGCCTTCCTCATCCTGGTGACGCCGATCTTTCTCCCCATCGTGCTGAAGCTGGGCTACGACCCGGTCTGGTTCGGGATCGTCGTCAGCGTGACCTGCATGATCGGGATTATCATTCCGCCCATGGCGGTCAACGTGTTCGTCGTCTCGGGCATCACCAAGGTCCCGATCAGCACCATCTACAAGGGGTGCTACCCGTACATCGTGGGGATGTCGATATGCCTTTTGATCATCGTCTTCTTTCCGGAAATCGCCCTCTGGCTGCCGCGGCTCTTGATAAAGTGACGGAGGCGAACTTGCCGTTTTTATGCGACAGGTAACCACCATGGATCTCGAAAAGCTGAAGGCGAAGGTAAATCCCCGGTTTACGGCCCTTCTCACGATCGATATGCAGCGGGACTACTGCTGTCCCGGAGGAATCCTCGGCAGGATGGGCTTCAACATAGAGGCCGCGGCAAGGCTCGGGCCGAGGCTTAATGCCTTCGTGAGCAGGACGCGGGAGGTGGTGAGCCGGACGATACATATAAAGATGGAGCTGAACCCGAATCTCCGGTCGCCTGCCCTCGCCGAGCAGTACGAGCGGTGCGGCCTCCAGAGGAAACTCGAACCCGCTTTCTCGGAGTTTTACGGTGTGACGCCCGCGGCCTCCGACATCGTCATACCCAAGTACCGATACTCGGCGTTCGTTTCGACGTATCTCGACCAGTGCCTCCGCTCGGCGGAGATCAAGACCCTGGTGCTCACGGGACTGGCCACGAACGTCTGCCTGGAGTCGACCGCCAGGGATGGGTTCATGCGGGATTACCACATAGTCGTCCCCGCCGACATGACGGAGGCAACCAGCGTCGAGGCGAAGAAGGCTGCCCTTTTCAACATCGACACGTTTTTCGGCGAAGTCGTGGATTCCGGCGCCCTCCTCCGCTGCTGGGGATGCTAAAGGCGAGCGGTGCGGGGAAACCGGAAGGACGTCTCGCCGATCGTCGGCGAAACATTAGTTGACAAAGTTCCCGACGCAAGAGATGATTCACGAAGCCGAACGCTTTTTTTGGCGCCGGCGCGGCATTGGCCACGAGCCGATCCCACTTAAGAAAGGAGGAACGAGGCAATGAGCGATCCAAAATTCGAGATGATGTTCTGGGAAGGTTATCCCCCGAGCCGTGGCGGGTACCCCGGATTCAAGCCCCGCGCGGAAAAGGCGAGAGGAATGATCATCGAGCGCGATGTCGGCGTCTCGATGTCGGACGGCGTAAAGATATACATCGATCTCTTTCGTCCCGAGAAGGAAGGGAAATACCCTGTCCTTATTTCCTGGGGGCCTTACGGGAAGAAGACCAGGTCTCCCATTTACCCGCTGATCGCCGACGTGAGGCATGATATCTCCGAATATACCAACTTTGAAGCGGCCGATCCTGTTTATTGGTGCGGGAAGGGCTATATTATCATCAATCCCGATCCTCGCGGCTCCTGGAATTCAGAAGGAGACCTGACGTTTTTTAGCGATCAGGAAGCGAGAGACTGCGCCGACCTGATCGAGTGGGCCGGTACCCAGAGCTGGAGCAACGGCAAAGTCGGCATGTACGGCGTCTCCTACCTCGCGTGGAGCCAGTGGCGAGTGGCGGCGCTCAATCCACCACACCTGGCGGCAATCAATCCTTGGGAGGGAGTGAGCGATTTTTACCGGGAGCTCTGCTTCCATGGCGGCATCCCGGAGACGACATTCTTACCCCGCTTGAGGGGTCTGTGGTCCCATACGACCACCCGTGTAGAGGATTTTGTGGGGATGGCTCTCAGGCATCCGTTGTTCGATGACTACTGGGCCAGCAAGAACGCTGATCTATCAAAGATCACGGTGCCGGCGTTCGTCGTTGCGAGTTGGAGTGACCACGGCCTGCATTCGCGCGGCACTCTGGAAGGGTTTAAACAGATCGCTTCCAAGGACAAGTGGCTCATGGTCCACGGTAGAAAGAAGTGGAATACTTTTCACGAACAAGAGAACCTGAACAAGCAGCAACAGTTTTTCGATAGGTTTTTAAAAGGCATCGATAGCGAAGTAAAGAACTGGCCGAGGGTGATGCTCGAGACCAGAAGGCGATATGGTGTAGGAACTTTCAGGAACGAAAACGAATGGCCATTGGCCCGTACCCAATACACGAAGCTGTTCCTGAACGGGGGCGACGGAACCTTGAGCGAGTCTCCGGTCGGTAACGAAGCACAGGTCCGTTATAACGTGAGCGATACCTATGATGGTAAAGTAGAGAATGCACAGTTTGATTTCAAGGTCGACAAGAGGACCGAGCTTACGGGGCATATGAAGCTGAAGCTTTGGGTGGAAGCGGTGGGCAGCGAGGACATGGACCTGTTCGTGGCAATACACAAAATCGATACTTCTGGGAAGACTGTTCCTTTCGCGTTCCTCTGGGTCCATGATGACGGTCCCGTTGCTCTGGGGTGGCTGCGGGTCTCCCATCGTGAACTCGATGAAAGTAAGTCAACACCTTACCAGCCCTTCCACAAGCACGAGAGAGAGATAAAGCTCAAGCCCGGCGAAATAGTTCCCGTGGAGATTGAAATATGGGCCTCGAGCACCCTTTTCGAGAAGGGCGAGAAGCTTCGGGTGGTGATACAGGGCAGCGATATTTGTATGTACCCCGGACAAGGGGCTACCTATGGGCATATGACGTCTGTAAACCGGGGGGCACACGTAATCCATACAGGAGGCACCTACGATTCTCATCTTCTTGTGCCGGTAATTCCTCCTGGTTGAACCCGTATCGCCATATGTGAGCACAGTCTCGGAGGGGCGGCACATTTTTTTAAAGAGCATCAGAGGATGCTTTTTGTCGCCCCTCTATGACACCTCTCCTTATCGGCCCTCCATGACATTTTGACAGACATATCGGGAAAGAGGGAGAACCTTTTGAGGACGGGGGTGGCCAGTTTGAGGCGGTTCCGGTCAAGTTGTCAGAATTGGTAGCCAAAAGAACACGCCTCTATCCGGATAGTAGCACAGGCAGATGCCTCGCTTCCTGGCTGGTAAAGTCTGATTGGAAGACTGAAAAGTAAACACTGTCGGGGGAGCTGTTCCTTCGGGAATAGCCCCCTGGCAGACGTCACAGTTCAAGAGAAGCCCGGAATCATGCATTGCCACTTGTATTCTTCACTATCTGAGACCTCTCTCAATCTGACGAATCCAGGAAGGTAAGACTGAGGGCAGCGAGATCCCTTCGTCTACCTGCTACTGTTGCACAAGTCGAGACGAAAGAAGCGCAACATTACGAACTGGAAGGAAGATCCCCGTGGCCTCGCGTGGTAGATGGAGGACGCAACGTCTTCAGCTACCTCGCCGGACCTAAAGCATTAAGCTGTTCTACCGACAAGAAAGAGACCGTTGGGGGATTGTCTCGACGCCACTTCCAGCAGATAATTAGAGAAAGGCGCGAGGAAAAAGTGAAATCGGCCGTAAACGATACCCTAGAGGATAGTCAAGAGATGATGATCCCGTTCGAGGACAGAGAACCGGTTGCTCATGAAGGGCCTTTGGAAGACGAACCGGAAGATGTTGATGACGATGAACTGAAAGACCACGTCCAGCAGTATATGAAACAGTTAGGCAAGACCCCACTACTCACCGGAGAAGGAGAGAAAGAAATCGCCCTGCGTATTGAGGAGGCGAGAAGAGAGCTGGAGGATATCGGCCGTTCCCTTCCTTTCGCGGCGCAGGAGCTTTTGAATATTCTTTCCCGGTCAAGGATGGTCTCCGACCAGAGGGACGGAGGCAAGAGCGATGAGCGGGTCGCGACGCTTGAAAACCCGAAGCAGGCCCAGAATCAGACAGGGAACCGTGAACAAAGCGACCAATCCGGGGCCGACCTCAGCCGACTCATCGCAGAGATGAAGGCGAGCATCCCCACAACCGAGTTGAAGCAGCTTGTTGAGCGGATCAAGCGGGCAAAGAAGCAATATGTCGAAGCAAGGAACGTGCTCACCAAAGCGAACCTCAGACTGGTCGTAACCATGGCAAAAAAGTACATGAACCGCGGCCTTTCCTTTCCCGACCTCGTGCAGGAGGGGAATGTGGGGCTCATGAAAGCGGCGGAGAAGTTCGACGGTAGGATGGGCTACCGGTTCAGTACCTATGCTGTATGGTGGATAAGCCAGGCCATGAGAAGGGCGATCGGCGAGCAGACGAGAACTATTCACATACCAGCTCACATGATCGAGACGGTCCAGCAGGTCACACAGGTCTCTCACAAACTCGCGCAGGATCTCGGAAGGGAGCCCCTCCCTCATCAAATCGCCAAAGAAATGGGTCTTTCCGTCAAGAAGATCAGAGAAGTCCTCCATATTACCCACGAACCTATCTCCCTGGAAACCACTGCCGGCGATGAGGGCGGGCGTCTGGTTGACCTCCTCGAGGACAAGAACGCGACCGATCCCCAGGGCCCTGCTCTATTGCACGACCTCGCCGAAGAGCTGAACAAGGCCCTCGCAACCCTCACCACGAGAGAGGAGAAGTTGATCAGGATGAGGTTCGGTATCGGGGAAAAGTCCTTTCATACCCTCGAACAGGTGGCGCAGACCTTCGGCCTGACGAGAGAGAGGGTACGACAGATAGAGGGGAAGGCGCTGAGTAAACTGCGGCATCACGCAAAGGCGTTGGAGGCCTAAGGGCTGTACCGCCACGTGGACCATGACGACCAGAGTGATAGTTATGCGGACGTGACTTTTCATCCAGCTCGCTGAAGCGAGGATTTCCGGATGTTCGATCAACTGTGGACATCAGAATATCAAGACTTCAGGAAGCCGCGAAATTCGGGCAGCTCGCGTGTTCACCTGGAAAAGCATGGTCCAGTACCTTATTTGGGAGCCAACAGACGGTCTAGCTTCGATCTTACCTGCATGCCGACCAGTTTGACCATACGTATCTTGCCGCGGGTTTTCATCATCTTGATAGAAGTCTCGATGATGTCCTTTGGTACATACGATTGTTCCGCCTTACGCACTAGAGAGATGGAATTAGTGGGACACGTGCTGACACAGAGTCCACAGCCGATGCATCGATCAAGGTTCGGTACCGCCTTCTCCTCGTTCATAGAAACAGCGTCCATCTGACAGCGCTTTACGCAGGCGCCACAGCCCTTGCAGGTTTCAGTGGCGAGGTGTGCGAGAAAGGGGCTCGACACCAGACTGGCCGGCTTACGGTCTCGCTTGAGACTCCGGAGCACACCGCAGCAGCAGCCGCAGCACGTGCAGATAAAAAGGGGATCCTTGGCATTGGCCGGCTGCAGCACCAGCCCGGCCTTCTCTGCCCGGTGGAGGATTTCGAGGGCCTCTTCACGACTGATGGCCCGGCCACGGCCAGTGCGCACGACGCTCTCCGCGGCCATGCCAAGAGTCAGGCAGCTCTCCACGGGCTTGTCGCAACCCTTGCCCAAAATGTGATGCTCCTGCCGGCAGATACAATTGGAGACGGCGAAGCTCTCCTTGGCCCGTACCAACTCCTCGGCCTGCTCATAGGGCATAACTTCGTTCCTGACGCTGATGCTCTTGTTCACGGGGATCGTGCGCAGTTGGGGGGCCTTCCGCCAGGAGTTGAGGTCGAACAAGGTGGGCAGGTATTCTTCGAAGTCCTGCACAAGCTCCCGGTCGAGCGTGTTCACCTGGGCCTCCCAGAAGCCCACGACGAACTGCTGCGCCATATAGAGGGGCGGCTCACCCTTGCGCCGGATCCCAAGGATTAGGCCCTTCTTGTCCAACTCTTCCAACCGCCGGGCAGCTTCCTCGACCGTAATCCGGGCTCTGCGAGCTATTACCCGTGGTTCCTCCGGAATGAGCGTTAGATAGAGCGCAAGTTCAGCATCCTCTTGGGTGAACAGGCGTCGTAGAATCCGCAGTTCCACACCGCTCCCGGTCTTTGGGAAACCCGCGGGCAAGCGATCCAAATGTTTAGCCAGCTTCTGATAAACATCTGCTCCCATAACAATGACCTCCTTTCTCAAAAGAGAACACCGCAAGCTTCTTGGTTCCCGATCTCATCTTCGAACCTATTTGTTCTAAGAATACGACGGGTACACGGTTTGTAAATCTGCAGAGGCCGCAGGAAACTTCGTGTTTCAGGATTTCAATTGGTAATCTTCGATTTCTTAGGAGCAAGGGGCATTTTTTGCGCCTTTCAGCAAGAAGTAGGAAAAGTATCCTGCAGTGAATGAACATGTGCCGTCAACGGCCCATTCCCATTCCAGAGCCGCCCCGTGAGCCCCGCCCTCCTGTTGGCCGCTGATCCGACTGGGAAGTATCCTTCTTGCATTCGCCAAGAGAGCCTGCCCCGCATTTCTTTCCATCGGGCCAGATTGCACCGGAGAAATCGGCACTGGAAATGTTGGCCCCCGAGAGGTCCGCGTTCGACAGGTCCGCACCGGACAGTCTTGCATGAGACAGATCGGCATTCGATAGTACGGCCTTGGGCAAATTGGCATGAGAAAGGTTGGCGCCTGACAGGTTGGCACCACGGAGTTGAGCATCGGGTAGATCCGCACCCGAAAGATCAGCTCCGGAGAGGTTAGCATTGGTGAGCTTGGCGCGGGGCAGGTAAGCATTCCGCAGGATGGTGTTAGACAATTTTGTATCCGACAGGTTGGCGTCGGGTAATCTGGCACCGATAAGTTTCTTGCCGGACAAATCGGCAGCGGCCAGATCGGCTTGAGACAGGTCGCAGAACAGGCACTGCCCCGTTGCCGCAAGCTTGTCCAGATCTTCCTGCTTAAACCCGTAGGACCTGCCGGAACCAAGAAGCAACCCGACAAGGGCAAAACCGAGGATGGGAAGGACGCTCCTTTTCTTCATCACCATCCGGCATTGTATCTTTTTTCCATTTCTTGATCAAGACGCTATGCCCAGCTGATCAACTTTCGTAGCATCGTAACAAGAACACCAAGGTTTTCAGGATGATTACCGAGGGCCTAAGACACCAATAGCGTTGACGGAGGTGCGACCATGATCAAGGACCTGTGCCTACGCGCCGCGGGCCGTACTGGACAACCGCCACTTCCTCTCCATCGATGAGCACACTTCCGACGCGGTGGGTTAGGGAGTCGTTGCCATCAACAGTCACCAACACTTTCCCCTCACCGTGCTCCTGATTGACGGAAACGGTAATCCATGGAAATTCAGTTCTTACGCTGAAGGTGCACGTAGGCGCGGAAGCTTTAACCTGTACCTCTGCAGTACCGCTGAAGACATCAAAAAAGTGGACAGTGTCCGGAGAGACCGAGAACGTGCATGAGGCATCCTGGCCGTAAGAGGTGGCGCCCATCACAGTAACGAGGAGCGTGATGCAGAGCACCACCGGTCCATTTCGTCTATTTGGTCTCATACGTATCTCCTTCCGAAAGGCTGCTCTCAATGGAGCGACCACGATTCTTTTAGTTACTATAGTCGGACTATAAGCACCACGCGTGCTAATATCAACCGGGCTTATCTTTTCTGTTCTGTCGCATCTTTTCGCCCTGTCTATGTTCTACCGTGGCTTTCACCATTACCGCCCGTAACAGTCGTCGAAAGAGATAAAGGGCAAACGTGAAGACTAAGGAAGTAACAAATGACACCGCGCGAGCTATCGGAGACGCCCTCCACTGGGTGCTACTCATGTATCCGTCAGAGTATTGAAAATAAAGAGAGTCCCAACAGACGTACACCCGGTCAATAATAGAGCCGTCAACATCAAAATGATTTCTTTCCTCATTTTTTCCTCCTTTTGATTTTGTTGTTGCTATTGGCGTCAAACTTACAATACGCGATGAGCGGTTTATTGAATTTTGTTGCCAAACATACTAATATCCGGAGCCCGTGTTTTCTGAATCTCTAACCCACCAACTCTCCCAGCATCTTTTTGCACTCATTGATGAAACTCAAGACCTTTTCTCTTATGGCCTCCACTTCGGCCTCGTTATCTGGGCAAAATCTTCGTAGTCGCTATCCTGACGTTTTCGAAAGCCTTCTTGAAAATTTTGGTCACGTCCGGCCGGATGCTGCCGGTTTTGACAAAGTGGCGGTTAAAGAGGGCAATAGGCGGCGCGACCAAAGAAACGTTCGTAGTCAGGAACGCTTTATGGTAAAATTTCGCAACACATTTTGTGCTTATCTCTGTGCCATCGCTCGTATGAAAGTTCTTTTCCTCATTCAAGGTTTTGAAGTAGCTGCAAGCCGCTACCGCGTGCTGCAGTACCTGCCCTACCTTGAATCCAAAAGGATAGAGTCTACCATCAGCCTTTATCCGAGGGGCATCGGCCAGCTCCTTCGATTCTTTCGCGAGCTTCCGCGCTACGATGTCCTGTTCCTTCAGAGAAAGCGTTTTCAGCCGGGCCTGCTTGGACTGCTGCGCCGCAAAGCCCGCCGCATTGTGTTTGACTTCGACGACGCCATCATGTATCACAACTCGAAGGCCTCTTCACCACACTCGCGCACGAGGCGGAGACGGTTTGCGGAGATGGTCAAAGCTTCTGACTATGTTGTCGCAGGCAACTCCTTCCTGGAGAAACAAGCGGAGCCCTTCACGAATCGCGTGGCAGTGATTCCATCTCCTATAGACACTACGCGGTATGCCCTCAAAGATTATTCGACAAGGAAAGACACTGTCAGTATAGGCTGGATTGGTGACCACGGAAGCATCCACTATCTGGAGAGGATACACCAGGTCTTCGAGGAGTTAGGGCGGAAGTATCCTCAGGTTCGACTTGAAATCATCTGCGACATCTTCTTCGACTGCGACCACATCAAAGTCGTGAAAAAAATATGGAGCCAGGAAAGTGAAATTGACGATCTGAGAAATCTCGACATTGGCGTAATGCCCTTGCTGGACGATCCCTGGTCATGGGGCAAGTGCGGGTTGAAGATCCTGCAATACTACGGTGTGGGCGTGCCCGCAGTCTGCACTCCGGTAGGTGTGAATAAAGATGTGGTCCAGGACAGTGTCAACGGTTTCTGGGCAATGACCCATGAGGAGTGGGTCGCAAAGCTCTCGACGCTCATCGAGGACGCGGAATTACGAAAAGCCATGGGTATCCGGGGAAATGAACTCGTCACAAAATCGTTTTCATTGCAAGCTTGCGCCCCGAGACTTGAGCAAGTATTGAGAGAAGTCGTGAGTTAGAGTGGAGGGGATACCCGGCTGGCCATTTTTGCAGGGGTCGAGCAAAATTTTCCGGGCGCCTCTGCCAAATAGATGTCCACGGATTTTGCCTTCGGCGTTGCCCCTTGTATTTGTCTTGACATTCGATGGCTCCGTTTTTGATAATTGAGAGGCACCTTGATCGTAACGCAGAACACAGAATTCCAGGCTTCTTAAGGTCTTGAAGAAACAGCGACGAAACCCTTAATGTTCGAGTAAGGGTCAGGAGGGAGCTATGAGTTTGAAGGTGTTTAGTTCTATCCTCTCGTTCGCCGTCCTTCTCTTATTCAGTGGGGCTGCTCCCGTATTGGCTCAACAGCAGCAGCTCGTCGGCTTCGCCAGCCCCGCTGCCGGAGGGCTTTCTTACATAACTGTCACGGGTATGGTCAACACGGTCAACAAGTACATGCCCGGAAACGTGAGGTTCACGCACGAAGCCACCACGGGCACGCTGGACATGGTCAGGCGC
The DNA here is from genome assembly GCA_035315185.1 of Syntrophorhabdales bacterium. Taxonomy (GTDB): domain Bacteria; phylum Desulfobacterota; class Syntrophorhabdia; order Syntrophorhabdales; family WCHB1-27; genus JADGQN01. The sequence continues at coordinate 60,168 of DATFYE010000083.1, forward strand.
CTGCAAATAGCCTACGGCCAGAAGAAAGAGATGCTGGCCGCTTTCGGAACCCCTGACGGATGGAATGCGTACAAAGGGGAGGCAGAGTATAAGGGCAAGGGCTTCAGCCAGCTCCGCGCGGTTATCTTCAATCACGTCGTGGATCTCTATCTAGCGGTGCCGGCCAACTCGCCCATCAAATCCTACGCGGACATCAAAGGCAAACGGATCGGTATGGGAGGGCCGGGTAGCTCACCCGCCAACCTGGGCCACCTCATCCTTGAATATTACGGCGTGACCAGGAAGGACTTCAAGCCCTTCTACTACGTGTACAAGGAGACCGTGGAAGGCATACAGGATGGCTCACTTGACGGCGGCTTTCTTGCGGGTGGCTATCCCATGCCCTCCTATCTCGAGCTCTCCACCAGGTTCAACGCACGCATTGTCCCCGTGGATGAAAAGATGGCCAACAAGATCATCGCGGATCATCCAGGCCATTACCAGAACGTGGTTAAGGCAAAATCATATAAAGGACTTGAACAGGACACGCGTATTCTCGGCTGGACAAGCGCAGTCTGGACCCATGCCGGTGCGAGCAACGATCTCGTCTACACCTTTCTCAAGACGCTCTTCGACCACAAGGAGGAGTATTACCAGATCCACCAGGATGCGCGAGGCCTCACGCTGGAGAATGCCACCAAGACCATCCTCGTACCGTTTCACCCTGGTGCCGAGAAGTACCTGAAGGAGAAGGGTGCCATCAAGTAAACGCCTAAAAAATAGCAGCCTCCACCCTTGGCATTGTTCCTGCATGTACTTATATTGAAAGAGCCATTTGATCCTATAGGGGGCAGGAAACATGATCGAACGGAAGGCGATCTTGCAAATAACTAAAGCGATTATTCTTGGCCTGCGAAACGGTCTTGCCAACCCTTCGGAGCGCATCAAGCAGAACATCATAGAGGAGCTTGCAGAAATCCTCGGCGTGGAGCGATGTGTGATCTTCAAGCTGGGTTGTGAGGATGTCGACGGATCGACAGAAGATTTTTGCGAGATCATAGCGGGAGTTCCCCTGTCAGAGTACCAGGCCGATTTCGCCAAGAAGGCGCTGCTCGAGATTCATCCTGATCTGAAAGCGGCAGTGGAAAATAGGGGTATGCTTTTGATCAAGGATCCTCATAACGATAGCCGGACCGCATATTTCAAAGGCATCGTTGAAAGAAAGCACGTGTCTGAAATTCTTTATGTCCCGCTCTTTATGGAAGAAGGCGGGCAGCCAATGGGGGTCATTGTACTTGACGCTGTTCAGGGAAAGAGATTCAATGAGGACGAACTCCAGTTCTGCTCCGAAGTGGCTGACCTCTTGAGTTTGTTGCTTGAGCAGGAGAGGGTCATTTTGCAGCATTTCAGGGATGAGATCATAAACAAGATAGTTCCGCTCGGAGGCTTCGCCAAGAGATTACGCGAGAATTTGCAGACGACTCTGAACTATATCGAAATCATTCATGAGCATGCATCAGAAATAAGCACGATAGTCCCAAAGAAGTTGGGTCGAGGTCTATAGAGCAGAGGAGGCTGATGGGGCCGCGCTCTGACACACGTTCTTCTCCTTCCCTCTTTACTTAAGAATCCAAATTGAAACCTACGGACTTTTTGTGGCAATGCGAGCAATAATATTTTTCTGTCAGGGTTGACTTTAACTTCTTGCTGCTTTAAAGAAACAAGAGTACAATTAATTGATGATCGCGGAATGCGGCGGAATAGCTGGATACTGTTTGATGATCTATATGCGTCCGATGCTCAAGGACATCCGGAAAGGAGGAACCACATGATATGCAACAAGTGCGGTTTCGGGCATATGGTCGATGACAGTCATTACGACATCAAGGTGTACAAGTGTTGGGTGTGCGGCAACAGGATCTATGTGGATCACCCCAAGCGGTGGGGCTTTCTCGTCTGTTCCAGGTGCGGCAATGATGTGGATGAGGAGAATGAACTGGGTTACTGCAGGGACTGTCTGAAACTCCTCGCCATCCACGTTGATCGGGTGAAGGGGCGCACTTACGGGGAAATGGTCTGCGCGTGCGGCACAACCTTTATCAGAAGGAGCCCTACGCAGATGTTTCATTCCAAGAATTGCAGGAACCATAGAAGCTGAGTAACATCACTCCTTTATTTCTCCCGGATCTCCCAATATCTTTGTTTCATAAATCCTGACGGTTTCTGGTTTGCCTCCCTCCCTTGCAATACTATATTCGAAAGCCTTACGTTTACAATATATGAGAGCGGCCTCAGGACAAACGGGAATGATGAGTGACGGGGAGGATAGGAAGATGAGACGAAAGTATCAAGGGAAGCTCCTTATGCTAATGCTGATCGGAGGCCTTGTCGCAATAAGCGGCTGCGCCGGCTATGACCGCACGAAGGGTGTAGGGTGCAGTCCCGCGAGACCCGGCGACGCCTGCGAGAAACAACCGGACGAGAACCAAAGACCGGCATGGTTCTATATCAGCCCGCCCGGGACATGGTAGCGTGGTCTTTAAATCTGTTTCGCCCTGTGATTTTGATTTGAGCGCCGCTATTTTTTCGAACGGTGACAAACAGATTCGCCGTTTCGATAATGGTCGGTTCTGGCAGGCAGTCAGGCAGCCTGCCTGTACGTGTTGATGTGCATGACAGCGTGTGATATAGTTGTAGTTCCCACAAGAGTGTGGCGGTGGCAACGGTGAACGTGGATCGTGATTATAGCCGCCTTTCTCAGTTTCTCAAGAGTCTGGCTCTCCGTCATCAGTTCCTTGGTCTCATTGAATTTCTTATCTTGCTTACCTCGGGAATTGTCCTGATACTGCTGGGAAGCCTCTTTGTCTTCAGGCTCAAAGACGTATTTCCCTACCTTCCCTTCATCTATTCCCTGGGCTCTACCCTCTTTCTCGTTTGTCTCATCTGGCTTGGCGCACGACACGTTTTTCCGAAACCTTCTATCGTCCGAATCGCGCGAGGGCTGGAGCAAAAATTCCCGACCCTTAAAGACGATGTGACCAACTCCATTCTCCTTGTTGATGAGATGAAAACAGGCAATGTCATCGGCCAGATCTCGAAGGCACTCGTTATAGCCCAGCTTAAAAGAACCGTGGGGAAAATTGATACCATCAAGCTGGCGGAAGTGGTGGACCTGAAAAGAGGCCTCCGCCATCTGCGGCTTCTCCTGCCCCTCGCCATGATCCTTTGCCTTGTTCTCGTCGCGGATCCCCAGTTCCTTGGCCGGTCATTGGCCCTGATCGTCCATCCACTCTCAGATTTACCGTCAAGGCAAACATCGATCTCGCTGGAGCCGAAGAGTTCGGTCGTCGTGCGCGGGACATCCCTGAACATCAGAGCCATCGCTACCGGCCACGTGCCTGCAACACTGACGTTGATAATCCGGCCTGAAGGCAGTGAGCCCCTCCGGTTCGCCATGGAGTCCGAAGGGAACGGGCGATTCAGTCATCATGTAGCAGCCATCCAGACCTCTTTTCAGTATCAGGCGTACAACGGTAAAGCTTTCTCTCCCGTCGGCGCTGTTCGCGTGGTCGATGCCCCGGACTTACGTAACCTGAAACTTACCCTCATTCCGCCCAGCTATACCCATCTCCAGAACGAAACGAGAGACGGCGGCCATATAGAGGCTCTCAAGGGCACTCTGGTGACGCTTGTCGCACTGACGACCAAAGGCGTTAAGGAAGGAGAGCTCGTACTGAATGAAGGGAGCCGACACCTTCTTGAGGCAGACGGCGAACGCCTGACAGGAAGCCTGCTCGTATTGGAACCTGCTGCATACACGATCAGACTGAAAGATCAATTCGGCTTTCAAAACCTTAATCCGGTTTCTTACCAGATCCGGGTGGTACCAGACACGTATCCGGAGGCCAGTATCATGAGCCCGGCAAAGGACCTTGAGGTCACGGGTGATGAAGTAATCCCACTTGTCTACAGCGCCAGGGATGACTTTGAAGTGACATCGGTAAGGCTTACGTTTCAGCTCAAGGGTCAGGAACGCACCATTAGCCTGAGAGGCGGCAACGAAGGCCGGTCTGTCGGTCCCGAGACGTTCAAATGGGATCTCTCCACCCTCGGCCTCTTACCCGGTGATAGCATGACCTATCGTATCGAAGTTGAGGACAATGACGCTGTGTCCGGACCGAAGAAGGGTTACTCCCAAAGCTTCACGCTCTCGGTCAGGGACGAGAGGGCACAAGCGTTGAAAGAGGGCGAGGCGGCTCAAGACCTGGCCGACGCGTTATTAGATCTTCTTGCCAACCAGCTGGAGGGTTCCCACGAGACAAAAGCTCTTACAAAACAGATGGAGGATATACTGAGGCACGTAGATAAGGCGCTGGCCGAGGTCGGCAACAGGGTGGAGCGCTTCGACCTGGAGGCGCTTCGGCGGAACCTCTCTTCCCTGAAGGAGAGAATAGCTCAGGAACAGAAGGAGAAGGTGACGCAAGAGATGGAGAGGCTCGCTCTTCTGGCGGAGGACGTAGCAAAAAGGTCGAGGATGAGCGAGGTTGAGGCCATGGCCCGGGAATTAAAGAACAGGCAGAGACACCTTATCGATGCGCTCAAGGAATTCAAAGGACCCCTTAACAAGGAAGCGATGGAGCGGGTCATGAAGGAGTTAAAGGAACTGGAAGAGCTCCTTCGTTCAGTCATGGATGCTCTGAGTAAGATGGCCACGACCCTGCCGGATGAATTTATCAACAGTCAGGAGCTATCCGGGCTGGAATTCCAGGACCTCTTCAAGGATTTAGATGAGATGTATCAGAAGCTGATGGCAGGAGACGTCGCAGCAGCGCTGGAGGCGGCGCAGAGGTTGATGCAGCAGCTCTCTGAAATGATGGCAGGTCTGGGAAGGGCCGGAACGAGGGCGGGGACCTCTCCGTTTGACAGGCTGCAAGCAGAGATGTCCCGCCAGTCGGGAGAACTCGATAAGATTGTGGCTGAGCAAAAAGAGATCCTCGAAGAAACAGAGAAGACCAATCAGGCCATCAACGAAGCTCTGGAGAAAGAGACCTCACCTGGTCGCGACGAGGTCATGCGGGATCTCGATCGCGAAAGATTCCCGGACCTCTCCGACCGCCAGGAATATCTGAAGCAGCGGACGAAGAATTTTCTTGAAAAGCTTGAGATGATGGCCCAACTCTTTCCAGGTATGGACACGGAGGTCCTCAAGGATATAGAAGGAGCCACAGACTCGATGCATGATGCTGCAGGAAGGCTTAAGCGCGAAGATGCGCCCGGCGCCATACCGCCCGAGGAGGAGGCTATCCGGAAGTTGTCCAAATCGCAGGAGGCGATGCAGCAGATGGCGCAGCAGATGGGCATGCGCATGCAGGCTGCACGCTGGGGCTACCAGCTGGTTTATGATCCGAGGTCCGGATGGTACTACGGTCCATGGGCCCCCATGCCCACACTTCCTCAACCTGAGCTCTACTTCCCCAGGGAGAAAGGCTATACGGGCATCGACAAAGAAGAGTTTGATCCGCCGTCGAAAAATGCTTACCAGGTGCCGAAAATGTTCCGGGAAAAAATCATGGATTCGCTCAAAGAAGAGGTTCCGGAGCAGTACAAGCGGGATACACAACGTTACCTGAGAGACCTTGCCGAATGAGAACACTGCTTCGCCTTTGCCGCTATAACTTCCGGGTACCCACGGAGTGGGTGTCTGCGTCGCTCTCGTCGACGTACCGCAAGGTACGCCCGGGTACCCGCGAGCGGGTGGGGCTCCTCGCTGCCGCCTCGTTATATCAGCAAGTTCGAATCAGTGTTCTAATCGTTACGGTACTGATGACATTGCCACTTTTTGGAGGTGCGGTTTCAGCCCAGACGGCTGAGCAGCAGGCTGCGCAATCGCCCTTCAAGACAGTAATCGACAAGCTGGAGCGCTGGGATGCGGAAGCGGCCTGGGCCGAGGTCAAACCATTACTCATAAAAGAACCGAAAAACGTGGAGCTGTTGCAAATCGCCTCGGAGATCGCCTTCCTCCGGGGTGATTACGACGAGGCGCTCAAGCTCGCAAAGTCTGCAGTGGAACTGGGAGGAGAGGAGGAGGGAAGAAAAGGTTTTGCACTTCTCGTCGAGTCCACGCTGGGGGTGCTGAAATCATATAAGCGTTATGAGACAGCGCACTTTGTGATCAGCTTTGATGAGCAGCAGGACGGCATACTCATCGGTTACCTGACAGACACCTTAGAGAAGACATACCAGCTCATAGGAGAGCGATATGGCTTCAGGCCCGGGGAAAAGGTAAGAGTTGAGCTCTTCGCTGATACGAAGGCCTTTTATTATACCTCCACCCTCTCAGCTCGGGACATCGAGGTGACCGGGGCAGTCGGGCTCTGCAAGTTCAACAAGCTGATGTTCTTATCCCCAAGAGCCCTGGTGCACGGCTACCGTTGGCTCGATGCCATAAGCCACGAATACATGCACTACATGATCACAAAGCTGACCGCCAACAAGGCGCCCATCTGGTTCCACGAGGGCCTGGCAGAGCATGAAGAAACGCTCTGGAGGGGTGAACCGCCACAACTCTCGCCTGTGCATCAGACGCTCCTTGCGCGGGCATTAGCGGATGGCCGGCTCATCAGCTTCGAGCGGATGGATCCCGGGCTGGTAAAGCTTCAAACCCCGGAGGACGTACAGCTCGCTTACGCCGAGGCTGAGTCAGCCATAGACTTCATCATTGAGAAGAGAGGCCATGCAGGACTAGAGGAGGTCATGAAGCAGATGGCAGCGTCCGGCGACAAAAGCGCGGGCAGTGCGATCAAAGCTGTCATGGGATGGGACTTCAATGAGTTCGAAGAAAAATGGAGGGAGTTTCTAACGTCCAAGGGATACAAGGAAGCGGAAGGGGTGAGTGTGCATCGCTACAAGCTCAAGGAGGGGCTCGCTGACGATGACCGCATGGAGATGCGCGAAATAAAATCGATGATAGCGAGGAATCGCGCGCATCTGGGTGATTTGCTGCAGGAGAAAGGCAGACTGGAAGCGGCTGTCCTGGAATACCGCCGCGCCCTGGGGGATGCTCACGACTCGGTGCCCGTACTCAACAGGCTTTCTGAAGCTCTCATTAAGCTGGACAAGCTCGATGACGCCTTGGAACACCTGAGCCGCGCTAAGAAACTTGCCCCGGACCATCCCATCACGTACGCAAGCCTCGGCAAAATATACCTCAAACGCAAAGAGGCAAAAAAAGCAGAAGAGGCGCTCGAGGATGCGATCCAGATAAATCCCTTTAATCCCGATATTCATAAAGACCTGGCAGCGGCTTATGAGATGCTTGGCAGAAGCGAGTCTGCCCTCAAGGAGAGAGAGATCTTCAATAAACTCAGCAAATGAGGTATCCATGGAAACAGCGAAAGAGGCTCAACCGTCAGATACAGACCTGGCGCAGGTTGAGGAGATGCGCGCAATTAAGGCGCGGATCGTATCAGAAATCAGGAAAGTGATCGTGGGTCAGGAGAAGGTAATCGAAGAGATATTGATAGCCCTCTTTTGCCGGGGTCATTCGCTTCTGGTGGGCGTGCCCGGCCTCGCCAAGACACTTCTGATTTCGACCCTGGCCGGAATCATGGAATTGCAGTTTAACCGCGTCCAGTTCACCCCCGACCTCATGCCCTCTGACATCACGGGCACGGACATACTTGAAGAAGAGGCCGTGAGCAAGAGGCGCTCGTTCCGGTTTTTGAAGGGACCGCTCTTTACCAACATCCTTCTCGCAGACGAGATAAATAGAACGCCTCCCAAGACACAGGCTGCTCTGCTCCAGGCAATGCAGGAGTATAAGGTCACGGCAGGCGGCTTCACGTACCCTCTTGAGTTGCCCTTCTTTGTGCTGGCTACGCAGAATCCGATAGAGCAGGAAGGCACCTATCCGCTTCCCGAAGCGCAGCTCGACCGTTTCATGTTTAACATCAGTATCGATTACCCTCCCCTGGATCAGGAGATGGAGATTGTCGCCACGACCACCTCTTCATACCATCCGGCGCTGGAGAAAGTGATCAACGGGGGAAAAATCGTTGAGATGCAGGAACTGGTTCGGCGGGTGCCTGTTTCAACGCACGTGATTCGATACGCGGTTATGCTGGCGAGAGCCTCCCGTCCAAAGGAAGAAGATGGCCTTCCTTTTGTTAAAGAGTGGGTTGAATGGGGAGCAGGTCCGAGGGCATCCCAGTATCTGATCCTGGCGGCCAAGGCCCGGGCGATCATGAACGACGGATATGTGGCCTCTGTGGAAGACGTCAAAGCTGTAGCGCCCTCGATCCTGAGGCACAGGATCATCACTAACTTCAGGGCGCAGGCAGAAGGTGTCACCTCACTGGGCGTCATCGAGCGTCTCCTCGAAGGGATCAAACCTTGAATCATTTCGACCCAAGGGTACTCGCCAGCCTGAAGCATCTCTTTCTCCGCGCAAGGTTCGTGGTGGACGGGCTGATGGTGGGAATCCATCCTTCCCGGGCCAAAGGCTTCACCTCTGAGTTCGAAGGGCACAGGGAGTACTCGCAGGGCGAGGACGTGCGCCACATCGATTGGAAGGCCTATGGCAAGTTTGACCGCTACTTCATCAAGGAGTATCGGGAGACGACTAACGTGCGGGCTCACATCGTACTCGACGCAAGCGCGTCCATGGGTTACGCGTCAAACGGGTTGAGCAAGTTCGACTACGGCTCAACACTGGCAGCGTCGCTCGCTTATCTCATGCTGAAGCAACAGGATGCCGTAGGCCTTGTCACGTTCTCCGACAAAGTTCACACGATCCTGCCTCCCAAGGCGACACAGGGTCATCTACTGGCCATCCTGCAGGCCCTGGAACAGAAACAACCTTCGGGAGAGACCGCAACAGGCATTGTCTTGCAGGAG
>DATFYE010000084.1:0-19841 GCA_035315185.1 Syntrophorhabdales bacterium
CCGCTGATGATCATCATGGCCTTCGTCATAATCGATTTCGGGGGGCTCATCGAGGCCAGGCTCATTGTCGCCAACCTTGCCCGGGAAGGGGGGAGTCTTGCCTCGCGCGACGTGCTTCCCGCCAGCAACCTGATCACCATGCTCCAGGACGGGGCAAGCCCTCTGAATCTTGTCAACAATGGCAGAATCTACGTATGGAGCATTAACGCAGGCACCTCTGCACAGAGCCCGAACCCCTACATCGACCCGACCGCTAGTGCGAGCGCAGGGAACCTTAATGTAGCGAGCACTATCGGGACTGGTCAGGCGAACCTTGGCCTGACCCAGCAGCTCTATAACCACCTGGAATTCGACAACAGTCCCGGCAAGAAGACGTCCGATATCAACAACGTTACCGTGGTCGAGGTCTTCTACAAATATACCCCTATTACCCCCATCTCGAAGTTCGTTCCGCAGCTGTTCACCAGTAGCGGCGGCGAGATCATATCGAGCAAGGCGGTGTTCTGATGGCAGGACATACGGGAAGAACAATCGTTGCCAATCAGAAAGGAGCAGTGCTGATACTCTTTGCTCTTCTCCTGCTCGTACTCATCGGGTTCGTTGCGCTGGCCATGGAAGCGGGGCGCTGGTACATGATACGTGCAGAGCTTTCCAAGAGCGTGGATGCGGCAGCCCTCGCAGGGGCAAAGAACATATCCAACCCTTATGTCAACCCCTTAACGCTGGCTCAAGAGTTCGGGCAGGCAAACTTCCCGACGGGATATGCGGGCACGCCTGCCACGGGCACCGGTGCTGCGGCGTTCACCGCATCGCAGCCAGCTAACCACCAGATACAGGTCACCGGCTCTGTGATGGCCCTTGCTTACCTGGCCCGGCTCTTCGGAGTCAATCAGGTTACCACGAGTACCAGTGGCGTAGCCAAAATGAACCAGGTGGAGATCATGCTGGTGCTCGACAGGTCGGGCTCAATGGCAGGTCAACCGGAAAGCGACCTCAAGAACGCCGCCATCACCTTTCTCCAGTTCTTCACGGACACCCAGGCCACTGACAAGGTTGGCCTGATCAGCTTCGCGACCAGCGTGACAGTAGCCTTTCCGCTTAGCAACAACTTCGTCACCCCTATGACCGCTGCCATCAACGCCATGACAGCCGTGGGCGCAACAAATACGGAAGACGCTATCGCCCAAGCATCAGGCCCCAGCGGTTTCACCAACCAGACAGGGATCCCAGGCAACCAGCGGGTCCAGCAATTCCTCATCTTGTTCACTGACGGGAACCCCACAGCATTCCGCGGCACGTTCAAGAACAACAACACCAACTACGACGCCGTCGTGTGCGGCACCGGCAACTACTGCGATCAGGTCTGGCCGCAGCTCGGCAACCCGAATAGCGAAACCTGGCTCAACGTTAATCCCGTCCCGACAGGAGACGGCTTGAGCACAAGCAGCACAAGCTGCTGCTCGGGCAATTCCTGCACCCAGACGACACAATGGAATATCTTCAGCACCTATCCCGTTCCCGGCTACGGGCCTCAATCATGCAACATCCCGAGCCAGTTTGGTCCTCCGCTGGCGCCGTACATATGCCAGACAGCGATAACCATGGCTATCGCGAACGCCCAGACACTGAAGAACAACGGGGTCATGATATACACGATAGGCCTCGGGGTGAATATAAACCAGAACTTTCTGGCAAGCATTTCGAGCGGAACGAGTTTCCAATACTACGCACCGACTTCCAGCGATTTGCTATCGATCTTCAATCTGATCGCGAAAGATATCAAACTGCGTCTTGTGCAATAGGCGGGAGAGAAAGAGATGCGACAATTATATGGTCATAAGGTTGTGACCGTGAAGGGAAGGGGGTAGACACCATGGCAGCAGATAGCATCTCCCTTCGTTTCAAGATGAAGAATGAAAAAGCTCAGGCGGACTTCGAGGAGGCCCTCCTTCCGTCGAACGGGTTTCACATTCAGAAGCCCGGAGAGTTTGGATCCTGCGACGTGCTTATACTGGAGATCGGGGATGACCCGGACAAAGACCTCCAGTTTGCGAGTGCCGTGAAGACCTCGGGCATTGCAAGACACGTCTTCCTGACTGCGGCGAGCACCGACCCGGACATCCTTCTTGGCGCCCTCAGAGTGGGGGCAGGGGGTTTCTTCGCTCAACCTGTCAATAAAGAGGAAGTGCGCAACACGTTGGTCAAGCTTAAAGGGCAGAAAGACCTCATCCCCGCGGGAAAGGCCCCTGGGAGAAGAGGCAAAATCATCGACGTGTTCGGAGGGAAGGGTGGTGTGGGAACGACCACCGTCGCAGTGAATCTGGCCACGAGCCTCATGGAAATGGATGGCGTGCAAACCGTTGGCCTCGTAGACATCAACGCGCCCTTCAGTGATATACCTCTTTTCCTGAACATTGAGCCGCCAATTTTTGACTGGATGGAGGTCACGAAAAACATAAACCGGCTCGACTCAACGTACCTCATGAGCATCCTTTACAAGCATGCCTCAGGGGTGTATGTACTTCCCTCCCCCACGGCACCCGTGGACGATCCTAACATCCCTAAGGTCATGGACATACTTATCAAGCTGATGCGCACCATGTTCGATTTCATCGTAGTGGACAGCGGGCAGGCCATCGACGAGACGTCACGGACGATCCTGAAACTTTCAGACAAAGTGCTCCTTGTCACCGTGTTGAGTTTGCCTTCGCTCATCAACGTAAAACGGTTCCAATCCATTTTTAGAAAACTCGGGTTTCCTTACGAGGAAAACGTTGAAGTAATTGTGAACCGGTTCAACCAGAAGGCGTCTGTTTCGATGGAAGAGGCTGAGGAGACTCTCAACAAAAAGATTTACTTTGCAATCCCGAACGACTACCGCATCACGATGAGCGCAATTAATCAGGGCAAACCACTCAGTCTGGTTGCCTATGGGGCAGAGACCGCAACGAAAATGAGGGGGCTGGCCTCAATCATTGCGGGAAGGGACGAAAAAAGAAGAAAGAGGGCTTTCTTCGGCCTGAGGTAAAGCGATCTTTGAACCCGTTCCCAAAGGGGGGTTGAATGGAGATAGTTAAGGAGAAAACAATGGAATTCTTTGCCACCGACGAATACGGCGAGCTCAAAACCAGGGTCCACGATAGGCTGCTCGATGTGATAGACCTGTCGGTCATCGATACCCTCGAACAGGAGCAGTTGAGGAGGGAGATACGGAGAGCAATAGAGGCGATACTGACCGAGGACCGGCAGACCATGCCCCTCAACTTCCAAGAAAAGGAGCAGTTCTGCAGGGAGGTCGTAGACGAGGTGCTCGGGCTTGGGCCGATTGAGCCCTTCATGCACGATCCGACCGTCACTGACATCCTGGTAAACACGCACAGGAAAATCTACGTCGAGAGGTACGGTAAGCTGCACGTCACCGGTGCCCGGTTCAAAGACGAGGCCCACCTCAAAAAGATCATCGACAGGATCGTGTCCGCCGTGGGGCGCCGCATCGACGAGTCTTGTCCGATGGTCGACGCCAGGCTGCCGGACGGATCGCGTGTCAACGCTATCGTGCCGCCGCTGGCCATAGATGGGGCCTGTCTCTCGATCCGACGCTTCGCGGTTGAGCCCCTGGAACTTGAGGACCTCATTACACTGAAAACGTTAACACCCGAAGTCGGGGAACTCTTCAAGGGCATTGTGAAGGCGCGACTCAATGTCTTGATCTCCGGTGGAACAGGAACGGGCAAGACCACACTGCTCAACGTGCTCTCGCGTTTCATTCCCGACGACGAGCGGATCGTTACCATCGAGGATTCCGCAGAACTTCAAATGAAACAGGAACACGTCGTCCGTCTCGAGACAAAGCTGGCAAATATCGAAGGGAAAGGCGAGGTTACCCAGCGTGATCTCGTGAGAAATAGTCTCAGGATGCGCCCCGACCGCATCATTGTTGGTGAAGTGAGAAGCGTAGAGGTTCTGGATATGCTCCAGGCGATGAATACCGGCCATGACGGATCGCTAACCACCATCCACGCCAATTCGCCCCGGGACGCTCTTTTGCGGCTGGAGACCCTCGTGGCCATGGCCGGGCTGAACATCCCCAATGACGCGGTGAGAAGGTACGTCAGTTCGGCGATCGACATCGTCATCCAGATCGCCCGTCTTGTCGATGGGAGCAGAAAGGTCGTCTCTTTCCAGGAGGTCACCGGGATGGAATCGGGTATTATTACTCTGCAGGAACTTTTCGGTTTCGTGCAGGCTGGTGTCGATACAAACGGTGCCGTCAAGGGACAGTTCCGGAGTATGGGTATCATGCCCGGATTTCTCGACCGGTTTAAGGCGCTTGGCGTACCTATCCCTTACGAGATGTTCGACGCCAAACGAGCGCATGCCAAGGCCTGACAGGTCTAAGGTCAAGGCTGTTGTTAAGGTTAAGATGGAAAGCAAGATCCGACCAAACACCGTGAGAGAGAAACTCTCAGAATGAACGGGTTAGAAGCTTAGGAGAAAAACGATGAATATAGTGATCACTGTTGGCGTATTCATTGCCGTCCTTTGTATTCTCGAGGGCATCGTCTTGATGCTGAAAAACAAGTGGGACCCGGAAGCACGAAGGATCCAGAGACAGCTCAAAACTTTCTCGCACGAGACCGAGATCCACCGGACCACGGACATCACGCGAAAGCGGGTTCTCAGCTCCATACCGTCGCTGCACGCGATGCTCGCGCGGATACCTCAGCTCTCCCGGATAGACAACCTGCTGATCCAGTCTAATATCAAGTACCCTGCGAGCGTCTTCCTCCTCACGTCCTTGCTTTTGGCCGTTGTCGGCTTCTATTTTGCCTTCCTCTTGGCCAGTACTTTACTCCTTGCTGCTCCGGTCGCTGTCCTGATGGGGCTAATACCGTATTTCGTGGCATCGATAAAGAAGAATCAGCGGATGAAAAAGTTCGAGCGCCAACTGCCCGAGGCACTCGACCTCGTTGCCCGGTCGCTACGGGCAGGCCACGCGTTCTCCGGTGGACTGCAGATGGTGGCCGACGAGTTTGATGCCCCATTAGGCGCTGAATTCCAGAGGACAATCGCGCAGATAAACCTCGGTGTGAGTATTGAGCAGGCGTTGAAGAATCTGGCTGACCGTGTCGACTGTTCTGACCTCAAGTTTTTTGCGGTTTCGGTGATTATCCAGAGAGAGAGCGGCGGAAACCTCGCAGAAATCTTGGAAAGTATCAGCAACTTGATCAGAGGACGGTTCAAACTGAGGGGGAAGATCCGGACATTGACGGCCGAAGGTAAGCTATCTGCCGCCATCCTGATCGGCATCCCGTTCTTCATCGCTCTGGCCCTGTCCTTGATAAGCCCTGAATACATCAGGGTTCTCTCCACTGACCCCACGGGAAAGCTACTCGTTGGTGCTGCCTTGATCATGATGGGTCTCGGTGTGGCATGGATGAAAAAGATGATCACCTTGAAGGTATAGGAGGCTAACATGCTAAATGCTCCTCTCATCATATCACTACTGGTATTCAGCGCCACCATGCTCTTCGTAGTGGCATTTCTCGTCCACCTAGGTTACGTGCGCGGGCACCAGACGATAGTAGAGAAGATTAAACAAAGCAGCCGTGCCGTCACCCTGGAAGAAGGCGCGCCTCCTGTTCCGACTTCGGGGGACTCGGTTCTCAAGGGGCAGTGGCTCGCGATCATGGCCCGTTTGGGGGACCTCGCGAAGCCAAAGGAAGAGGAGGGGGTCAGCCACATCCAAAGACTTTTCTTAAGGGCAGGTTACCGGGGCAAAAATGCCACGGTAATCTTCTTCGGCTCCAAGGTCGTCTGCGCCGCAGTCTTGCTTGTTTGTGTGTTCATACTCCAGCTCCTTATACCGGGCCCGGTGAGGTTCATCAATGTGACGTTCTTTGCTATAGGGTTTGCGCTGATAGGCCTCTATCTGCCGAATCTGTGGCTTGCCCTCAGGATAGCCCGCCGCAAAGAAGCATTGACGCTCGGGCTGCCTGACGCTCTCGACCTCTTAGTCGTCTGCGCCGAAGCAGGAATGGGGCTTGATGCAGCAATGAAGCGCGTCGGCGAGGAGATGAAGCTGAGCAACAAGACCATTAGCGAAGAGTTCAGGCTGCTTAATCTTGAGCTGAGGGCAGGGAAGTCTCGAAAGGATGCCTTGCGGAATCTGGCATTGCGAGCCGACCTTGAGGAGATTAATAGCCTGGTAACCTTACTTGTCCAGACAGACAGGTTCGGTACCAGTGTGGCCCAGTCACTGCGCGTGCACTCCGACGCCATGAGGACTAGGAGGACCCAGAGGGTGGAAGAACTTGCCGCCAAACTCCCGATCAAACTGCTCTTCCCTACCATTTTCTGCATCTTTCCGTCGCTCTTCCTCGTTATCCTCGGACCGGCAATCCTGCAGGCTATCAAAACTCTTAACAATTGAGCAGCCAGCATGGTCATCACGACAAGACTATTTTTAATTATGAATTTTAGACCAGAAATCAGGAATTCAAATCTCAGTGGCTGGAGGGACACATGACCGTCAAAGGGGTCGCGGTAAAACTTATCATCCTCACGCTCTCATGCTGCACGTTCGCATACCTCGTCCCAGCCTGTTCGACCGGGGGCCAGTTCACGGCTTCCTCGAACATCCTGGGAGCAGGTGAGGCGAAATCGGGTATGACCGATGAGAATCTATCGAAGGTAATGTCGCGGTTAAGGCCGCATCCGGGCAACGCCGAAGGACACTACCAGCTCGGATGCTGGTATTATGAGAGGTCTCGCCACCAGGAAGCAATCAAGGAGTTCCAGAAGGCAATCTACATCAAACCGGACTACACCGAGGCCTACAATGGACTGGGGGTTTGTTACGACTGGCAGGGAGATTACGCCGCAGCCAGTGATGCTTACCGAATGGCCCTAAAGCTGAATCCAAACTCGGCCTATGTCTACAATAACCTCGGCCATTCATGTATCCTTCAAGGAAAGAATGGTGAGGCCGTTGACGTCCTCAGGCAAGCCCTCGCTCTGGGGTCCAACAGCAACCAGACTCACAATAACCTCGGTCTCGCCTATGCGCTCTCCGGACAGTTTGATCTCGCCATGAAGGAGTTTGAGTATGCCGGGAACAAGGCCCTTGCCCACACTCTTCTCGCCAAGATTTACTACCAGAAGGGTCAGTTCGACAAAGCCAAAGAGCATTACGGCGAAGCCCTAGTACTCGATCCGGACTCAGCCTCATCCCAGAAAGGCTTTGAGACGAGTACTCTCGTTGCCAAATTCGACGCTGTGCTGGCTCAGGTCAAGCAGGCGATTGAGCTGGTCATGCCGAGCGAGAGAGGCCAGATGGCGGCGTCGGGGGATGCTGGAGATAGCCTAAACAGCGTGGGCATGGAACTTTCCAACGGCAACGGCGTAAATAATATGGCCAAGAGCATGGCCCAATACCTGAGAGTAAAGGGATTTCATATCGTGCGCCTCACGAACGCCGACAAATTTACCTACCAGAAAACTACGCTTATGTATAAGCCGGAATTCAGCGACGCTACCCGCCAAGTGGCAGAGCAGCTGCCTGAAATGCCAAGCCTGAAGGAAGTAAAAAGACTCGACCGGCCGAATGTCGGGATGAAAATAGTGCTTGGCAGAGACCTCATGCCCCACAAAAACGTTCTTACAGAGGAGAAAAAGTGATGAGAATTTCAGCGGTAAGCCGATTGCTAATCTGTACACTTGTCGTCGTGACCAGTCTCGCGGCCTGTGCCACTAAAGGCCCAGAGGCGATCTCACGTAACAGCGAGTACCAGCGAATGCTCGATCTGCAGCGAGCAAAGGCGGAGTTCTCTGCGAATGAGGAGAAGGCCAAGGATGTTCCGGCTGCCACCTGGCAGACCTACGAAAGGCTAGGTGACCAATACGCAAAACAGGGGAACGACATGATGGCCTACGTTCAGTATAACAAGGCCCTCCAGATGGACCCCAGCCAGCTGGGCGTGCGGTATCGGCTGGGCCACATGTATGTCACGAGCGGTATGACGGATGAAGGCGCGCGGGAGTTTAACCAGATTCTTGCCAAGGAGCCCAATAACGCCCTTGCGTACCAGGGCCTCGGCCTTGTGGCCATGGCAAAGGGAGAACTGGCGCAGTCGAAGGAATATCTGTCAAAGGCCATCGCCCTGGAGCCAAAGCTCTGGCAGGCTCGCGCTTATCTCGGTATGGCCTACGACAAGGAAAAGGCCTTCGACAAGGCTGCTGACGAATATCAAAAAGCCATCACCATCAAACCAAACTCAGCAGCGCTTTACAACAACCTTGGTCTCTCCTGCTACCTGATGGGCGATAACGCAAAATCGATAGAGGCCTTCATTGCTGCCCTCCGCATAGAACCGGAGAATGCGAGGATCTATAACAACCTTGGCCTGGTCTTCTCCAGGATCGGGAGGCATGATGAGGCTTTCGAAGCATTCAAGAAAGGCAAGGACGAGGCTGGGGCGTACAACAATCTGGGCTACGTATACATGGCGGAGCAGGACTACGGTAGGGCAATAGAGGCCTTTGAGCGGGCTATCGAGCTGAACCCGGGCTTTTATGAAAAGGCCCATCAGAATATAGAGAAAGCAAAGTCGGCAATGAAGAGGGAAGCCAAGAAGACGGATACGCCGGTCACTCCTTGAGCCCTTTGCCTTTCTAAAAGCGAGATAACGGCGAATTGCTCAGGGGAAGATTCCGCGCAGTCGCACTGCTTCGGCTACCCTTCCAATGCCAAGCATAAGGGCGGCTGTCCGCATATCAACGCGTTCTCTCTGCGAGATAGCTAAGACTTCCCCAAAGCTCCTCGTCAGAATGCGGGTCAGCCGGTCGGCTATCTCCTCTTCGGTCCAGAGGAGTTCCTGCAGGTTCTGGACCCATTCAAAGTAAGAGACGGTAACGCCACCGGCATTGGCCAGGATATCCGGGACGATGAAAGTCCCTCGGTCGAAAAGGATAGAATCTGCTTCGGGGGTTGTGGGTCCATTGGCTCCTTCGACGATCATCCTGCAACGCAGCCTCGCGGCATTCTGCCCGGTGATCTGATTTTCAAGCGCAGCCGGCACCAGCACGTCACATTCCAATTCCAGCAAATCCTCGTTGGTAATCTCATCGGCTCCTATTTCTTCCTTCATAAAGCAGTGGTAGCGGTTTTTGCAGTCGAGCACTTTATCGATGTCAAGCCCGTGAGGGTTATACAATCCCCCTGTGGAGTCGGAAATACCGACCACGCGCGCTCCCGCCCGCCGAAAATAGTTCGCCGCTATCCCTCCCACGTTGCCTGCGCCTTGAATGGCTACGCGAGCGCCCTGGAGTGACATGCCCAGATGTTTTGCCGCCTCTGACGCAGTAATGAAAACCCCTCTGCCGGTTGCCTCATACCTGCCCAGCGAACCGCCCAGTTCCAGGGGCTTGCCTGTAACCACGCCGGGAACAGCGTGGCCTTTCTGCATGCTGTAGGTATCCATGATCCAGGCCATCACCTGAGGATTCGTATAGACATCCGGAGCGGGGATATCGCTCTCGGGACCGATGAAAGGGGAAATCTCCCAGGTAAACCGGCGGGTCAGGTGTTCCAGTTCTCTGGCCGACATCTCTTTGGGATTGCACTGTACCCCTCCCTTGGCTCCCCCGAAAGGGATGTTGACCACTGCTGCCTTCCAGGTCATCCACATGGCAAGGGCGCGCACCTCGTCCAGATCTACGTTGGGATGGTACCGAAGCCCACCCTTGAAAGGGCCGCGGGCGTCATTATGCTGCACGCGATAACCGGTGAATATACGGACGCTCCCGTCATCCATCTCAACGGGGAAGTGGACAATAATCTCCCGCTTTGTATGTTTTATTTTTTCCAGTATTCCGCGATTCAGATGTGGCATATGTGCGGCTGCAATCTGCACCTGCTGTGCAGCCATATCGGTGGGGTTGATCGTTGACTTCGCAACTTCCATGATCGCCTCCTGCGATGGATTTATAATCCGGATTCGTAAATTGTAGCATGGTGACGGCGAGAACAGAAGCCCGGAATGAGCCACCCTGCGAACTGTCTCCTAAAAGAGGAAAGCAAAGAAGAAACGACTTGACTTGTGCAAGCCTCTAACTTACAATGGGCTGAACTACCGAACGGCAGGTCAATAGATCGCTTAACCATCCGTTTTTTAACTTCTCACAAATGAGAAGACAATGAAGGAGGCAAATAGATGGAACACTTCCCCTGGTGGACTGAAGAACAGAAGAAATTTGCAGACGAGGTGCAGGCATTTGCAGAGGAATTGGTTCCCAGAGACGCAGAAACGCGATGGACGCGGGAGTTTCCGTTTGACCTGTTCGAGAAAATTTCAGCCAAGGGATATTCCGGTGCTGGTGTGCCCAAGGAATATGGAGGGTTAGGCCTCGGGGCAACAGGTGCCTGCATCGCGAGCGAGGCCTTCAACCGTATGCCCGGCCCGGGGCGCACAGTCGTGGGCAACATGCTGGGGGGCTTGAGGCAGATCATCGAGTATGGAACTGAGGAACAGAAACAGCGGTTTCTCCCGCGTATTGCAAAGGGAGAAAGGGGCGCTATTGTGATTACCGAGCCCGTTGCCGGTACGGACGCTGCGGCGATTGAGACAAGGGCACGGCGTGAGGGTGATGTCTACGTCTTGAACGGGAAGAAGCGCTACATTGTCGCGGCAGGCGTTGCTGATCGCCACATGGTCTATGCGCGCACCAGCAATAGCCCTGATGACGTCAAGGCCTACAAGCATCTCACGGCCTTCATCATGGAGAAGCCCACGCCAGGTCTTACGGTCGAGAAGATCAACGAAATTATCGGATTCGACAATATCCAGAATGGTGTGCTCAACTTTGACAACGCGCCTGTGCCTGTAGCGAACAGGATTGGAGAAGAGGGCGATGGCTGGCGGGTCATGACAGCAGGCCTTAACTTTGAGCGTACGTTGATCTGTGCCCAGGCCACGGGCTGGGCAGGGGAGGCCTTGAGAAACGCAGTGCCTTTTGCCCAGAGAAGAGTCCAGTTTGGCAGACCGACTATTGATATACCCGAGAACCAGTTCAAGATCGCAAACCTGGTTTCCAAGGTGAAAATAGCACGCCTTCTCACGTACTACACGGCATATCTCTGGGACCTCGGGTGGGACATCACGCTTGAATCAAACGTCTCTAAAGTCTATATCTGCGAGGCAGCCTTGCAGGCGTGTCTCGATGCTATGCAGGTCATGGGCGGTGATGCCCTCACCCCGTTCTATCCTGTTGAAGAGGTGATGAAGGTTTCGAAGATTGAGAACATTGCCGGGGGCACGATGGAGGCGTGCAGGCTCGTGATTTTCCGCACGGCTGTCAGGCAGTGGGCAAAAGAGTTCAAAATGCGGCGGCGAGTGATCCACGAGAAACTGGGCGTGCCCGTGCCCGCGGCCGGTCCGCCCGAGCGGCAGAAGCAGCCAGACGAAGAACGGGTCCTGGCGTTGCTGGCAGAAGACTACAGGGTGAATCCGGGATTACATATGTCCATGGTGGATATGAAGGAGTACTTTGACGGGGAGACTGCCCAGCTGGAAGAGGTGCTCCTTTCTCTGGAAAAAAAGGGACTGGCCAAACTCTACCGGAGCAGGAAAGGCGTGGAACTGGCCAAGGCCACGTATGACGGCCTGAGTAAGGCCCACGCCCCTGAGTATTACCGGTGGTATCCTTCCTGGATAACAAAAGACAGGATCTTCTAAAAAGAGATCCGGCGCGGCCGGCCACCGCAGATAAAATAATTAAGATTCTACGGGGAGGTCGCGGCTGGTTTCAAGAAGCCGAAGCCTCTAGATTTCCGTAATGATCTTCCTAAGAGTCCGCAGGTTAAAATGCTGAAGAAGAGGATCAGGGAATTTTGCAAGAAGCAGTAGGGCCACTCCGCCAAAATGAAACGGCGTTTCTTTTTTCTTGATTTTAGATACCGTTCCACGGTAAGCATTTATTTGCCGACTGGTGCGTAATAGCCACCCAACTACGATCAGAACATGTTAAGTTGATCACTTTGGGAGACACGTGACGGCCCCTGTTTCGTCTCAAATAGGGTGGTCGTCGGGCAAAGCGCCTCAGGTGCTTATCTGACGGGCTCAATCATGACACGAGTTTTCACATTAAAATAACGAAATAAGGAGGTACGATGGCACTCAAGGACGATGTAGCAAAAATTGTCGGAGACCAGAACGTGAGTGACGTCAAAAAAGAGCGGCTCAAGTACTCACGTGATTACAGTCTTGTCCCT
This sequence comes from Syntrophorhabdales bacterium, assembly GCA_035315185.1. Lineage (GTDB taxonomy): Bacteria > Desulfobacterota > Syntrophorhabdia > Syntrophorhabdales > WCHB1-27 > JADGQN01. Next base: position 12,272 of record DATFYE010000084.1, read on the forward strand.
CCCGGGGTTCCTGACGCTGTGGCATACCCTAAGGATTCGAAAGAAGTAAGCGCCATTCTGAAGTACTGCAACACAAAGAACATCCCCGTTGTTCCGGTCAGTTCCGCTACTCATTTCCACGGCTGCACTATCCCTAAACAGGGTGGTCTGGTCCTGGATCTTGCGCGTATGAATAAGATCCAGGAGATCAATGACGCCGACCGGACGGCGAGGATAGAAGCCGGTGTCACCTGGGGGCAGCTCACCGCGGAGCTGGAAAAGAAAGGCATGCGTATGATCATGCCGCTTCTGCCGCCCGCAGACCGTTCGGTGCTCACCGATTGGCTCGAGCGGGAGGTTCCGACCAACACCGTCTACGACTACGGCGAGCCCATGCAGGCAATGGAAGTGGTCTGGCCGGGAGCCGAGCCGTTCCGGCTGGGGTCTGCCAGCGTCAACGGCTTCCCCGACTCCAAATCACGAGGCGCCAACCCTTCAGGGCCGGGCCTTGACTTCTATCGGTTTGTGCAGGGTGCTCAGGGTACCATGGGCGTGGTAACGTGGTCCCATATCAAGATTGAATGGATGCCGAAGATTGACAAGATATTCTTTGCGCCTGTTCAGGACCTCACCTATGCCATAGACTTTTTCCACAGGATTCTGCCGCGCAGGATCGGGCAGGAATGCCTTCTGCTCAACAATGTTGATTTGGCCGCGATCCTTGCGGAGAAGTGGCCCGAGGATTTTGAAAAACTGGCGGCAACGTTACCCCCCTGGACGCTGATACTGGTGATCAGCGGTCTGCAGAGAAGGCCCGAAGAAAAGATTGCTTACGAAGAAAAGTTCTTGGCCGAAGTGTTGCGCAATGAGTTCAGGGACCTCGTTCTTGCTGATACCTTGGCAGGGTTTCCCGGCGCGGCTCGGAAACTCCTTCCCATGTTGAGAAAGCCGTGGCCCGCCGACGTCCCCTACTGGAAGAACCAGTGGAGAGGCGCGTCCCAGAGTCTCTTCTTTATCGCGAGACCCGGATCCGCTCCGCTCTTTATCGATGTCGTCGAAGAAGTGGCAGCGAGGCACGACTACCCCATAGCTGATATCGGCATCTACTTCCAGCCGATAGAGCACAATAGGGCGTGCCAGCTGGAGTTCACCTTCTTCTATGATCAGGATGATGCGGCAGAGGTAGCGATAGTCAGCAGTCTGTATCGTGATGCTGCTCAGGCACTGATGAGCGAAGGGGCCTTCTTTTCTCGGCCCTATGGGGAGCTCGCCGCCATGGTGTATGAGCGCTCAGCCGGCTATGTGGCCGTGCTGAAACGGGTGAAGAAGGTGTTTGATCCCAAGAACATCATGAACCCCGGAAATCTCTGTTTCTAAGGAGGAGACGATGCCAACCACGCACTTTAGCTTAGACATAAGAAAACTCGATAATTTCGCGTACGACATGAGCAAGTGCATCAAGTGTAAGGGCTGCTACTGGGTCGAGCACACGTACATGCCCGGGGTCAGGTTCTCGACGCGCTGCCCGAGCAACACATGGAATGATTTTGACGCCTACGGCGCCTTCGGAAAAATGAGGATAGGCATGGCAATAATGGAGGGCAAACTGAAGTGGACACCGAAGCTCCTCGAGATAATTTATGCGGATCCGCTCTGTGGCGCATGCGATGTGGGCTGTAAGAGGAACCTCGACCTGGAGATCGGTCTCTCCCTGGAGGCCATGAGGGTGAAGGCGGTCCAGGACGGAGCAGGCCCCATGCCTGCACACAAGAAGGTTGCCCAGAACATAGCGAAACACCATAACCAGTTCGGGGCACCCCACGAAAACAGGAAGAAATGGCTTTCGGCTGACCTCAAGGTTGCAGACAAGGCTGACCTGCTCTACTTCGCAGGTTGTCAGGCATCTTACGTGACTCCGGAAATAGCCAAGGCTGCCGCGAAGGTCCTCAATGCATCAAACACGCCCTTCATGCTCATGCCGGATGAATGGTGCTGTGGCAATACGCTCTTCTCTGTCGGTATGCTCGACGAAGCGCGCGACCTGGCTCGTAGGAATATCGAGGCGGTCAAGGCCACAGGTGCCAAGACCGTATTGTTAACCTGTGCGGAAGGATACAGGATGTGGAAAGTCGATTACCCGAAGCTGCTTAACATCGCAACGACGGACCTCGGTTTCAACGTGGTACACCTGGTGGAATTTGCAGACGAGGCGATCAAGAAAGGTTCCTTAAAGCTCTCGAAATCAGTTGACGTCAGGCTGGCCTACCATGATGCGTGCGGTATCTCAAGGCTCGCTGATCCCTGGACACCCTATAGTGGTGAGCGGGGCTGGATGGGTACGGTAAATCCGCGCCTGAAGCGGCGTCGCGGCACCCACGGGCTCTATGCGCAGCCGAGGAACATCCTTGCCGCTATCCCCGGCGTCACTTTTGTGGAAATGCCGCGGACAAGAGAGAATTCCTTCTGTTGCGGTGCGGGTCGGGGAACGAAAGAGGCTTTTCCGGAACTTGCTTCTTTTTCGGCGAAGCACCGTCTCGAAGAGGTGAGGGAAGTGGGTGCTGAGGCCCTCGTGTCAGCCTGCCCCTGGTGCAAGAGCAATTTTTCCCAGGCGGTAAGGGAGCAAGGGGATACCATAAAGGTAATGGATATAGCAGAACTCATTTCGGCTTCGGTCGGCCCTTAAGGGAGGTGGCATATGGGTATAGCGAAAAGAGCATATAACGCATTAGAGTCGATAGTAGGTCAAAAGTATATAACGGATGATCCGGCCGTGTGTGAAGGGTACCGGTGCGGGCCTGGCTGCTACGAGAGCGGCCTCGGCTACGAGCGGGTTATGACGAAGATCCCCGCTGCCGTTATTCTTCCCCGGAGCACCGAAGAGGTGCAGCGCATCGTGAAGATCTGCAACCGGTACAGCGTGCCGTACGTTCCGTACAGCACGGGCTTTTACGGGCCCCGTTCCCACTGTCATGTGGACAATGAACTGCTGATTGACATGAAGCGCCTCAACGATTTCGAGATTGACGAGAAGCATATGTATGCGGTGGTCGGAACAGGAGTGATTTACTCACCGCTTCAGGAAGAGGCGATGAAGCGCGGCATGTACGTGATCATCGGCGGCGGAGGAGCCCAGGCATCCGTCGTCGCAAATCTTATCGGCGACGGGTGGTCGCCACTGTCTCACAGGATCGGCCTGCCCCACCGCCGGATTCTGGGCACAGAACTGGTGCTTCCTGACGGAGAGCTGGTGAAAATGGGTTCGCTCGCCGTGGGCGAGGATCCTTTCTGGGGAGACGGGCCGGGCCCTGACTTGAGAGGCCTTCTCCGGGGCTTCACGGGGCTTCGCGGCTGCCTCGGCATCGTCACGAAGATGGCGGTAAAGCTCCTGCCGTTTCAGCCGGAAAAGCTGATGCCGACAGGGATAGCTCCCAACACGGCGCTAGCCCTTCCACAAAACCGTATGAAGTGGATAAACTACCAGGTGCCGAGCAAGGCGGCCCAGATCAAGGCGATGTTTGAAATTGGAAAGGCTGAGATCGCAGGCGCTGTCACGAAGGTTCCGCTCTTCTGGAGGGCGATTGCCAAGGCCGAGTGCAAGGAGGAGTTCTGGGACATCTGGGGCAAGGAGAATGAGGATACCATAAAGAACTTCCACCTCGTCCGGGTGCTGCTCATCGGCTTTACTTCTGAAGAACAGATGAAATATGACGAGAATGTACTGAACGATATCATGGCGGAACTGGGCTCAAAACCCCGTCCCACCAAGCCCTCGGATGAGTCCTGGATCAAGAACGCTGACTCAGCAGGCATGTGGCTCATGTGCGGCTCGTACACATCGGTCGATTACATCATCGAGACGCTTTCTCACGCGACGCAGCACGGAGAGTTCTATGCGGACCTCAAGAAGAAGTACACACCACCGCTCATGCCCGACTACGGCGATCCGGGCTGGTTCCAGAGCTTTGAGCTCGGCCATCAGGGCTATTCCGAGTTCTTAGTCTACTGGGATCCTGACGAGGATACCACGGGTGTAGACCATTTTTACGTGGAGACCTCCAAGATGAACATCAAGAACCGCTTTTACACGTCCTTGCTGGGTCCTCACCAGCCGCTCTATCTCACCGGGCCAAAGTACGGGCCCAATTATCACGAGTGGCTGCTCAAGATCAAAGATGAGTTCGATCCGCTCTGGGTCTGTCATCCGCCCGTGCCCCTCGCCCACGATGTTTTCGTGGAAAGGTCAGAATGGATGAAGTCGATCAAAGATTGGGAGGTTCCTAAGAAGTTCCCTATGCCCAAGTGGGAATAGAAAGAACGTAAGCTGCTTGGACGGCCTTCGTTCGAGAGAGAGGCGAAGGCCGTCTTTCTATCTTTTCACTTACCGGCCATAGCAGTGCTCCAGGGCTGCGCTTTGTCGACGCTCTGCTTTCTTAACCCGCGTTTTCTTGCTTAATTTTCGGAGCCGTTGTAGATTAGAAAACCTCTTCTGTGACAAATAGGCTCGCCTTAGAAAAAGCCGGGAAGAGTGCGGCGAACACCTCGATGAAAATTACCACCAGCATCTTGGAGTCGATCATCGACTCCCTTTCAGCAGGGATCTGGATAGTCAACTCACGTCTCGAAATTGAATGGATAAACACGCGAGGGTTCCGATGCCTCTGCCGCGAGGAATTGGCTGCGTTGGAAGACAAACGCTGCTTCAGGAAGATCTTTGGTATGCGTGAGGTTTGTGAAGACTGCCCTGTTTTAAAAACCTTCGAAAGTGGCCGCACGGAACGTCTTGACATCAAGCTTGAATACGAAGGGCAAGCGAAGCACTTTGTATTGACAGCAACCCCTCTGCAGCGGAAGGGACAAAAGTCGTTTACTCACGTCATCGAGATGATCCAGGATGTAACCATGCACCAGAAGATCGGCGAAGAGCTTCGCCGACTTAACGAACTGCAGACTGCCATAATCGATAATGCTCCTGTTGCGATATTTACCATCGATAAGAAAGGTGTGTTTACGAGTGTTAATCCAGCGCTGGCCATAATCTCGGACCTGGGCTTCAGGACACACGAGAAACTCATCGGGTTTAACTGGCTCCAGAACCCCTATACTATAAAGTGCGGTCTCGCAGCACGCATACGGCAAGGGCTCCAGGGGGTGGCGTTTCAGCTCGATGATTTTCCTTTTGTTACGTACCGCGGCCGAAGTCAGTACCTAAATTTTAAGGGTGTGCCTCTGCTGGACAAGAAAGGAGAGGTGGAGAGTCTGCTCTGTATCATTGAGGAAACGACGGACAGGGTAAGGACAAAGGTGCAGCTGATTCAGGAAGCGAGAATGTCTGCAATAGGGAGACTCGCCACAGGGGTCGCCCATGAGCTGAGTAATCCGCTGGCGACGATTACAGCACATTCAGAACTGGCTCACGAACTTCTCCAGCGAACTGACGGACTACCTCTGGAAGCGCAAGACTTGCAGGATCTTTCGGAATATCTGGAAGTCATCCAGGAGCAAGCGTTCCGATGCAAGAAAACCATCAAGAACCTGCTCGACTTGAACCGAAGAAACGGGTTCGAAACGGGGCCGATCGATCTGCACCGATTGTTTGTGGATCTTGTTGAGCTGATCAATTTTAAGAAGATGAAGATACGAATGGTGAGCGATCTTGCGAAAGATATTCCTCGTGTAAAGGGAGATCTCTACGCATTGCGGCAGACGTTTCTTAACGTCTTGAATAATGCGATTGATGCTGTCGAGGAAAAACATGACGCTCAAATCTCGATTAAGGGCTTTATGGAAGGGCCTTCTGTTCGAGTTGAGATTGAGGACAACGGAGAGGGCATACCGGCCAGCATAGTCGATTTGGTTTTTGAGCCTTTCTTTACGACCAAAGGGTCGCAAAAGGGCACGGGCCTTGGGTTGACGCTTTGCTACGAGTTCCTGAGCAAAATGGGTGGTACAATCGAGATAAGCAACCGTGCGGGGGGCGGGAGTGTATGCCGTATCACGCTTTGCCCCTGGATAGAGGATGAGAAGGTGGAGCGAAAGGGATGATTCGTGTGCTCATCGTTGACGACGAGGTGCGTCTGGTAGAGGCGGTCAGCAAAAAGCTCACACAGGAAGGCATGAGCATTTCAACCGCTTCCAGCGCTGCGGAAGCTCTTGCGATGGTGAAGAAGGAGGCGTTTGACATCTGTGTTCTGGACATAAGGCTGACAGACATGGACGGGATAGGCCTCCTGGCGAAGCTGAAAGAAATGCAGCCTCTGCTCGAAGTGATTATGTTGACGGGCTACGCGTCAGTCGATACGGCGATCAGGTCGATGAAGCTGGGAGCGTACGATTATCTTACCAAGCCGACAAAGCTGTCCGTGCTCTCGAAAGTGATCGTGAAGGCTCACGAAAAAAAGGCGTTGAGGGAAAAGAATATCATCCTCGAAGAGCAGCTTCATCGTGCTGAATTCCGTGACGACTTCATCGGGGAGAGCAGGCCGATAGGAGAGGTGAGACGGCTCATATCGGTGGTAGCCTCCACCAATACCCCGGTACTGATTGTGGGCGAGACGGGCACGGGGAAAGAATTGGTTGCTCGCGCCATCCATGATATGAGTCATCGAGCACATAATCCCTTTGTGGCTGTCAACTCGAGCACATTCCAGGAAGCCATTCTCGAAAGCGAGCTGTTTGGATATAAAAAGGGGGCGTTTACCGGGGCAGAGGCCGACAAACTGGGTCTCCTCGAAATTGCAAACGGGGGCACGTTCTTCATGGATGAAGTGGGTGACATGGGTCCCACTATCCAGGCGAAACTGCTCAGGGTGCTCGAAGCAGGTGTTTTCAGGAAAGTAGGCGACACCCGAGAAATCAGGGTGGATGTTCGCTTCATGTGTGCTACCAACAGAAACTTGGGTAAGGAGGTCGATGAGAAAAAGTTTCGTAAAGATCTGTTTTACAGGCTCAACACGTTTATCATTGCAGTTCCGCCGTTGAGAGAGCGACAAGAAGACATTCCCCTTTTGGTGGACTACCTTCTTCGAAAGCTGGCGAGAGGCGGTATCCATAAGACGGTTTCATCCGAGACAATGCGCGCGTTGCTCAACTATCGATGGCCAGGCAATGTGAGGGAGCTGGCCAATGTGCTGGAGAGAGCGGTGTTGCTTTCCGGTACGCGGACCGAGGTGGCGCTCGACGTGTTACCGGAAAACGTTCTTGCCAATCCGGAACCGGCTGATGATCGGCACGATGACTATCGTCTTCGGCGCGGCGTGATCGGGCTCACCATGATGGAGAAGACGTACATTGAGGATGTTCTCAGATCAGTGGGTGGTAATAAGGCCAAGGCTGCGCGTCTCCTGGGGATCAGCCGGAAGCGGCTTTACAAGAAAATCAATGCGGGCTAGGTAGGTTTCGCGGAAAGATGCTGGGCTGAAATTCCGTTCGCATAATGCGGCTAGGCTCTCTGCAGCAGCTTCTTCCCGATCAGCACCTTCTCCACCTCTTTGGTGCCTTCAAAGATTTCCAGCACCTTCGCGTCCCTCCAGTAGTGCTCCACATCATACTCTTTCAGGATGCCGTAGCCTCCATGCAGCTGTATCGCCTCGTC
>DATFYE010000085.1:0-31855 GCA_035315185.1 Syntrophorhabdales bacterium
TGCCGCGACTCGAACGCGGAACCTACGGATTCGAAGTCCGTTGCTCTATCCTGATTGAGCTACAGGCGCGTTTGGCGTAATCTAACACTTCCCTGCTTCAAAATCATCCATACGCACCTGGGATCAAATCTTCACGCTTCACGTAACTTCTTTTGAATCTGTTCTATGAGGTGATGATCGGGTCAGGAGAGGCCGGGAAAGGTTCTCTTGAGGCGATCTTTGGCATTCACATCGGATGGGGTTATGTTGTTTCGTTCGAAAAGAACTTCAAGAAGCCAATCATAGTCTGTCTGTTATAATCCGTAACTTCTGGCGCATTCTTCTCCGGCATCCTTTCCTTCAGGCGACGGGAAAGTTCCGTATCAGATATCTTCTCGTAATCGATTGTTGCCCAGTTCTTAATATTTCCGCTAATCATATTAGTATTAACGGATAATCGAGCAATTTCTTTAGGGGGGCGCAATTTCAGCATCGTGTCCGATTGGTGAATCTACCTCATCGACAGATGGGCCGTCATCTCTGACAATTCGATCTCTTTCTCACCATCCCTGTCGTATTTCAGGACCTTGTTGCCAAAATCTCCGGCGTCGATTTTTCCCTTGACCCACTTGTTCCAGATCTCTCTTTGGGAAGAGACGATAGAAGCAAAATCTCCCGCTCGATCAAAGCGAGTCAAGGCCTCATCTACTATCCAGACACAATAGTTACACTTCTTCTTCGCGTGTTCCGAAACGACATAAAAATACTGAAAGTGCGTGCTCCCCGGCTTCAGACCATCACGAATCTCATAATCCTTGTGAGACCATTGGTTTTCCATAACTCTTTTCCCCTCTCATCCAGACGTAGTTGACTAGGAGAACTGTAGTGTCACTTGTAATCTAAGCAGCGCTTCCCTGGTTTACAAGGATCTCAGGAATTCGAAGAGGGCTTCCTTATCCGTTCGAGAGAGCATCTGGAAACGGAGTGCGACGTGGCGTGCCTCACCGCGGTGACGCAAAATAGCGTCGAGGAACGTCAGCGAAGCAGCATCGTGCATCAGCCTGGGGCGCAGCCGGACGCCCCACAAGGGTGCGGTACGGACCTTGTTGCGCGTCTTCTGAAATGCGTCCTCCGACATCTCTCTCCACTTGTATTTGTACACGTCTCGACCGTAGTGCTCCTGCCAGGCCATGACGATACCGTCGCCGGTTCCCACGTTGTGCAGCAGAAAATCGCCGAAGGGGTGAAAGGTCTTCTGGCCGAGCGCGTCGGGGATCGTGAACTTACCACCGTTGATTTTTGTGCCGGCGGGAGCAGTGGTTAAGGATCCAACGTGACAGGTCGCGCAACCGATTTTGTCAAAAAGTTTGGAACCACGCACAGCCTTGGGAGTCTGTGCGAGCACAGCGTCGCGAGTGGGCGCCTTGCTGGCCCGCATGAAGCGGGCGAAGTGGTCAATATCCGCGAGCCCGTCCGGTCCTGTCGTGTCGTTCGGCTCTTCCGCCGTATTGCAGAGCTTAGTCACTTCGTCCGGAAAGAGGCCATTCGTGATTCCCATTTCATTCAGGTAGGCGTCGCCGGAAAATGAGAGCAGGCTTGCTTGCTGATCTTTCCAGCCGAACCTCCCGACCCCTGTCTCTCCCGGAGCTTCCACGATGGGAACGTAGAGCACCTGGCCACAAATCTTGCCGTGGCTCGCCGCGCATTGCTGACGCGCAAGCTCAACCAGAGTTTGATCCGCCACCGCTTCCACGAAACCATCACCCAGAAGGTTAAGCGAAAGCCGGGTTGTGCGAATCGTCTCCGTTAATGGCACGCGTTCTTGAATCTCTGTGTCAGGAAAATCTCCGTTGGGACAGATGGCACGGTCATTTACAAGCGAGCGACCGGAGATAATCTCGGCCCCGCGAGCAATGGGGATGTTGGGATTACGGAAACGCCCGTCTGGTCCAAGATGGCCGACACGCAATTCCGTAACCTGGCTTGCTCCACCTGAGGTAGGATTCTGATGGCACTCGCGGCAAGACTGGGCGTTATAGAGCGGACCAAGTCCATCCTCCACACCTTCCACTGCGTCGAAGACCTCCTGGTCGGCCTGGTGTGTTGCGTCATCCACTATGCCATTGCTCTTGTTGTCAAAACCCGCAGGCGCTTCGGTCATCTGCGCGGCAACGGGGCTCAAAATCAAGCAGAGCACACACACAACGATCCAGCGCTTCATAGCTCTTCCCCCATTTTATCCGTTTGGTTCACGGATCACTTGCCCATCCGGCGCGTTATCATCGCATCGTTCATCGAGGAACTGTCCATGGCCAAGCCAACACCGCGAAGGACTCACAAGAAAGAGATTCATACTAAGACGACTGTAAGGCAGATCAGTTTGTCTGTCAACTTCCTCTGCGCTTCAGATGAGCCTGACTAAGGCTTAATTGGCCTGCTGGTCAGCTTTAGAGTATCTCATGGAGGATTTCAAGCAGTTCTTTTCCAAACGCTTCGATCTTCTGTGGGCCCAGCCCATACACTTCTTCCAACTCAGTTAACGTTCCGGGCGCCTTTCTGGCCAGGTCTTCCAATGTCCGGTTGCTAAAAACTAAAAAAGCCGGCATGTCTTGCGACCTTGCATAGTCGAGTCGCCAGTCTTTAATGGCCCTCATCCTCGCCGATTCTTCAGCACTCAGCGGAGTTGCAACTCTCTCGATTCGAGATTTCTTCTCCTTTGATTTTCCCTTCCGGGTGATTGTCTTTGCGGGAGCCACGAAGGCATGTGGAACTTTTCTCGGGGAGTCGGGATCGCATACATCACAATGACCGCAGGACTGAATTCGGTCGACATCTTTAAAGTACGTGAGAATTCCAGAATGGCGACATTCACCGCCTTCGGCGTACTGAATGATGGCATCAAGCGCTTTCCAGCGTGCGTTTTTGATTTCAATCGGGGCACTGCTATCGCGTATGAAAAATGACTGAAGCCCGCGATCTTTCTTTGCGTACAGGAGAAGACACGTGGAGTGTTCTCCGTCCCGGCCTGCCCGACCCACTTCCTGATAATACGAGTCCAGATTCGCCGGCATCTGATAATGAACGATGAGCCTGACATCCGGGCTATCCACGCCCATGCCGAATGCATTTGTGGCCACTAATATTCTGACGGCGCCTTTGTCATAGCGGTCTTGTATGGAGTGTCGCTCTTCGCTTGAAAGTCCTGCATGGTAGTACTCAACGCCGGGGTACCGTGTGCACAGTTCGCTATGCAAGTCCTCACATTGTTTTCGTGTTCCTGCGTAAACGATAATTCTTCCCTTGGGTGTCCGGTTCAGCGCTTCCCGGACAAGGGCCAACTTCTCTCTCTCGTCGTCGCAGTACTCAACCTGGTAATAGAGATTGGGGCGATAGAAGCCGTAGACATGCTTGCTCGGCTCCTTCAGCGCCAGTTGTATAGCGATGTCTCTCAAAACCTGGGGCGTAGCTGTGGCCGTGGTGGCAAGAATAGGAACATCCGGGCGCAACGTACGCAGCAAACTGAGCCTGCCGTAATCCGGTCTGAAATCGTGCCCCCACTGGGATACACAATGAGCTTCATCAACGGCAAACAGCGAGATAGGAGCCGTCTTCACCCAGTGCTCAAAACCAGGTTTTTGAATTCGTTCGGGAGAAAGATAGAGCAGGAATGAATCACTTGCCTTAAGCTCGCGAAAAACCCGTCGGTTTTCGGTCGCGTCTTGAGCGGAATTAATGCAGCCGCAAGGGATCCCTTTTGCCTTCAAGGCAGCCACTTGATCCCTCATGAGTGAGATGAGAGGTGTTATCACCAAGGTGACGCCCTTCTGGCAGACGGAGGGGAGTTGATAGCACAAGGATTTTCCTCCGCCTGTCGGCATTACGGCAAGCGTGTCCCGTTTGCTCAAAACCGACGAAATAATCTCCCATTGGCCGTGCCGAAAGGATTGAATGCCGAATGAGGTGTTCAAAATGTGCTGTATCGCTGCTGGTTCCATGAAAGTTGGGCGTTTCTTAGATAGCTACCTCGAAGGCGATCCTGTCGTAAGCAACAGAAGGTATCTTCTTGTCTTTGGTCTCTTCGACATTCACTATACCGAGATCCGCAAGGTATGCCACATCTTGCAAGACATTTTTCAGGTCACGATTCAGAATGCGCGAAAGCTCGTAAACGGAAGACGGTTTCCTGCGCTTGATTGTCCTGAGCAGTTCTAGCCTTTTTTCCGTCAATACTTTCCGCATTTCCTTGAGATTGGGAAAATAGAGAGCACTCTTTTTCGCCACTGCCTGACCCTTTTTTAGTTTGTCGAACACGTCGCCGGCTTCTTTCAGGGCAGCGTCGAGCGTCCTAATTTCGATTGTTATTCTCTTGGTCTTCATCCCAGTCACTCTCCCTCATGTCCATGAGGTCTTTTTTGGGGCTGTCTGTCCCGCATGCAGGCTATTGAATACTTAACGCCATGGGGAAACGCCTTCGATCTCGGTACCTATCATACCTTGATCTCAACGATCTCGTTGCCTCTTATTTCCTTCGTGTGAACGATCAAGACAGCTGACATTAGTAGGTATTATATACCAACTAGCAGAAGAAGTCACTATCATATCACGATCCGGGAAAGGCGAGGGCCGGCGGGACGGCCCGGCGGGACTCGGGCCACTAGGTTAACTTACTCTTCGGATGGATAGCAGGACGTACCAGTCTCTTTGAGAATTACTAAGGGGGCGCGTCCCCTGTAAAGATTGCGCGACGTTCAGGTGTCTCAACGGCTGTGGTAGCACCGATGATCGCCAGGAGACAAGGCACATCAAGCTCGTAAAGGAGACGGGTTGTCTGCTCTTGACTCTTGTGTGAGGAGGGACGTTCTTTAGATTTTTAGTTGCCGATTGATTTGCTTCATGGGATAACACTGAGTATAATCCAGAGAGACGTTGCCGCATCTGGAGTCGGGGAGGAATCCCATTTCGGGGTGAACAGAATACCCAGACTGTTGAACAATTTTCAAAATAGGGAGGCCACGATATGAGTTCCAAGATAGGAAGACGCGAGTTTATTGGCACAGCTGCCCTTTCGGCGCTGGCGTTGCCGGTCATGCTGAAAGGTATGGAAAAAAGTAGTCAGGCTGCGGATGCAAAGAAGTCTGGTGTGAGAGTTATCGCAATTGAAGAACATGTTGGTACGCCACAACTCACGGCTGCCCTCAAGGCGGCGGGCATAAACGCGCGGGAATTCCCACCCGCGCTCGCAGCGAAACTGAATGATTTGGGGGCCAAGCGACTGGCAGATATGGATGCGGCCGGCATCGACATGCAGGTATTGTCCGTCGCCGGGGACGGCTTGGAAAAGCTGGACCGGAATACCGGGATTGCGGTGGCCCGCGACATCAACGATATGCTGGCCAATGCAGTAAAGTCCCATCCGGACCGGTTCGCCGCCTTTGCCGTGTTGCCGTTGCAAGCCCCTGATGCCGCTGCCGCTGAGCTGGAACGCTGTGTCACCAAACTTGGGTTCAAAGGAGCGTTGATCAGTGGCACGATCAATGGGCGCTTTCTCGACAACCCCGTATTTCAGCCAGTCTTCGCCGCGGCCGAGCAGTTGGACGTCCCTATTTACCTGCACCCCGCCCCACCACCGCCGGCAGTGTACGAAGCTTATTTCGGGGACCTTCCGGCCCCTCTCGCCGAATCTTTATCGACTTCGGCCTGGGGCTGGCACGTCGAGGTCGGAATGCACAGTCTCCGCATGGTGGTGTCCGGGTTATTCGACCGTTTCCCGAAACTGCAGATCATCATCGGCCACATGGGCGAAAACCTTCCGTTCTCGCTGGTGCGTGCCGACGGCCGCCTGACGCCGCTGACCCCGCGTCTGAAACAGCGGGTGGCCGACTATTTTCGCACCAACTTCTATATTACGACCAGCGCCTATTTCACTGCCCCGCCGCTACTTTGCGCTCTGGAAGTCTTCGGCGCCGACCGTATGCTGTTCGCGGTCGACTACCCCTTCTCCTCCAACGCCGAAGGCCGCAAGCTGCTGGATATCGCGCCAATCAGCGCGAACGATCTGGCGAAGATAACCCATAAAAACTCTGAAAGGCTTCTGAAATTGTAGCTCATACCCTCGGGAAGAACGTGGCCTCGAAAAAGAAATTTTAGGGTTTTGAGGACGCTTTGAAAGAATTTGTGCTTCAGACCGAAAGCTTAAAAATTTCTCTTGCAATTTTGCAGTTGTAATGCATAATTACAAGTAGGGATATTTCATGATCCGAAAATATATACAACGATCCCTCGAGCCGTTTCTCAAAAAAGCAGCGGCGGAGTTCCCGGCCGTCGTGCTTACCGGACCCAGACAATCCGGGAAGACAACCCTCTTGAAGCATCTTTTCAGCGAAAAATGCGGATACGTTTCCCTAGAGCCTCCGGATGTGCGGGCGGCCGCCGTGGAGGACCCGAGAGGTTTTCTGGAAATGAATCCGCCACCGGTCATCTTTGATGAAGTTCAATACGCGCCCGACCTTCTCTCTTACGTGAAGGAACGCATCGATACCCACCGGGACCGTTCCGGGCAGTACCTGCTTACCGGCTCCCAGAATCTTCTGCTCATACAGAGGATAACCGAGTCCCTGGCCGGGCGGGCTGCCATACTGCGGCTTCTCCCGCTGTCGCGTCGCGAAAGCAAGGGCCGTTCACAAGCCCCCTTACCCTGGGAGTCTAAAAAGCGCATTAATGTCCCGGAAAAGGCTGCTTACCGAATGATGTGGCAGGATTTTCTGCGGGGCAGCTACCCCGAACTTGTGGCGAATCCCGGGCGTGACATCAATTTATGGCATGCCAGCTACATCCAGACATACCTTGAGCGGGATGTGCGCACCGTCCGTCAGGTGGGTGATCTTTTCCAGTTCCAAAGCTTCCTCAGGGGCTTGGCGGCACGGAGCGGCCAGTTGCTGAACCTGGCGGAGCTGGCCAAAGATCTTGGTGTCGCGGTGAACACGGCCAAGGCCTGGCTCTCAGTATTGGAAGCTACCTATCAGGTGTTCGTACTTCGACCATACTTCGCCAACATCGGCAAACGGCTGGTCAAGACGCCGAAGGTCTACTTCACCGACGTGGGTACGCTCTGTTATCTCGTGGGCCTTAAAGACCCTAAGCACGCGGTTTCCGGCCCTATGGGAGGGCCGATCATGGAGACGGCGATGCTTTCGGAGATCGTCAAGACGCTCACACATCGGGGCATAGACCCACAGGTCTATTTTTGGCGCACGTCCGCGGGTATGGAAGTGGATATTGTGGTCGAAACCTTGGGAAGGCTTGTCCCTATCGAGGTGAAGTTATCCGCCACGCCGAGGCCGACAATGGCTACGTCGATCAAGACCTTCCAGCAAGACCTCGGCGACAGGGCGGCGGCCGGCTATGTTGTCCATCCGGGCGACGTTCGGCTACCTCTCGGACGCACGGTTACAGCCCTTCCCTTTGCGGACTTGTGAACGGCGCTCTTTCGTTATTCGGGCTTTGGGGACGGGACGCTGTGAGGGGAGGGGGTGCCTGAAATATTAAAATTCCGCGCCCCCGCAAATAAGACCATTTGTAACAATTCCGAGCAGACACGCGCAATAAGGCCCAGATGTCTTTCGGCCGGGGCGATTTTTGATGGATAACGCGAAGGCAAGGGGTCGTCGACCGGAGGCGTACCTATCGGTACGTTGAGGATCGCGCGACCCCGATGACGACAAAGTTAGGCGCAAAAAGCACCCCGGCCGCCTAGAACCGATAATACCACCACACGTCGAATGCCTCATTCTTTATCTTCTCTTTGACCTGGTGCTTCTCTTTGAGAATGTAGTCTCTCGACTGGGCGGCCAGCTCCTTGGGGTAGTTGCCGAGAAGGTAGTCCTCTTCAGTCAGCACTATGCCCGCATTCTCGAGCCTTGCGCGCAATGGCTGCACGTTGTTAGCATCCATGACTATGAAGTGAGGATAGTAGTAGAGAGGGATGAACGGAAAGAACTTGTGCTTCAAACCTGAACGGGACCTGTAAACGATCTTGAGGTGCTGGACATAGCCCTGCTTCACCTCTTCGTCAAGCGTCCTTGTTATTTCCTCCTTGCTGAACCCCTCATGCTCCATCATTTCAATAAACGTGTCGAAATGGATGAGGCACTTGTAATATGTCGCATTGAGGATGCCTCTGAACATCAGATCTTTCCTGGCTAGCCTCTGAACGTCCCCATAAAAGCCGACAATCTGACGAACCTTTTGCGTCACGCCGGTGCCATGGCAAATCCGGAGGCAGCCCTTCTCCCTTGCGATCACGCCGTGCTCAAGGAGGATGTCGACAGCCCTCGTCGCGTAGGGCGCGTCACCAACGGCCTGCAACAGCGAGGATTCATCCCGGCCTTCGTCGTACTCGAGGAGTATCTCCAGAATGCGCGGAATAGAAGGTGTGTCGAGCAGATGCCTGTAACTGGCCACGATTGACGAATCTCCGTCCTTAGTTTATATTATTATGATCCCAAATTTCTGCAGGTTCAATACAATGCCAATGATATTCTCAGAAAGCAAAACCAGTGAACTTTTGGAAAAGTACCACCCTGTAGCAACGTCACACCTGCTGAGGTACGCCATTCTCGGAAAGATTGAAAGAGGTGAGGACGTCATCCCGGAAATTCAGGGAAGACAGCAGGTGAAGGAGGACGTTGTCAGATCGTTACTTTCAGGCACCCATCCGTACCTCGTATCAGAAGAGGGTACGGGAAAGACGCGACTTGCCCGGTCCATAACCAGGCTCCTGCTGCCGGTGCCGAGGATCAAGGGTTGCCCGTATAACGATGATCCGAAATGGCCGAAGGAGAAGCTCTGTCCGCGGTGTAGCGAGAGCAGGCATCCGGAGCGCGAGTTCGGTATTGAGTGGATAACAGGGGAAGAGCGTTTTTCCAGGATACAGGGAAATGAGTATACGAATGAAGCCAAGCTACTCGGGCTCAAGGACATACAGGCGATTGCGCATGGGATGAGCCCGATGGACCCGTTGTCATTCGCGGGCACTGGTGTGTTCCGTGCGAACAGAGGGCTCCTCTTTGTGGACGAGCTTCCTGCGATACGGACGAAGGTGCAGGTTCTGCTTCATCCGATCATCGAGGAGAAGAAGGCCATCCTCGAAGAATATAACTGGGAGTATCCGCTCGATCTTGTTGTGGTGGCCACGGGTAACCCCGAAGGTTTTTCGCACGTGAATGAAGTGCCGAGGCCGCTCCTTGACCGGCTGGAAACGATTTACATGGATCTTCCCGATGAAGACGTAGAGTTCTTCATCATGATGAACGAACGATTCGGCATGAAGAATGGCGATGCCCGTGAAGAAGATATGACCATCGACTTTCCCGATGCGATGAACCTGGGACGCAAGGTGTATACGCCCTGGTGGATACTTTCGCTGATCAATAAGGCGGTACGCCAGAGCAGGACCTGCAGGTGGCTCGACCGAAAAGCGAGCATCAGGGGCACGACGCGGGCCATAGATCACACCTACTCAACTACCGAGATGGAACGGCGCCATGTTCCGCGCCTCGTGGATGTGAGCAAGGGCTTGAAGCTCGCTCTGCGGGGACGCGTGCAGCTCCGGCAGGACCTCGTCGATTTCGAAAACCCGCGTGAGACCATGCGAAAGGTGGATGAGATCTCCGATGACCTTCTGAGAAACGCACTCCTCGATCTGAGTAACGAGATTACCCAAGGATGGAAGAAAGAGGACGTGATAAAGGAGGCTGAGGCCATGGCAGCGCTTGTCCCCAGCCAGTGGGTAGGCTTTCTGCAAGGCTCTACAGTGCTGCGGGAAAGGCTCGTGGAGCTGGAAAACAGGGGTAAAGAAAAATACGATCTGGATGGCGATGGCCTGAGAGACGAAGGGCTCTCGAAGCCGATCAACAGGGACGATACCAAAGAGGAGTATCTTCTGTCTGCCGCAGAGTTCTTCGCGAATGTGTGCGCGGTGAAGAAATGGATCTACCTGCAGGATGTTGAAGAAGTATTTATTCCCAAGGAAGTCTCGTGGGGTCAAAAGGGGACCTGGCGATGAACGTGCTTTGCGACCGCTGCCTGGGATGTGAGGGCGACGAGGATAAGACGCTCTACGAGCTTGCCCACATGGATGATAAGAGCATGTCCAGCCTGGTCAACGAGTGCAAGTACAACATGAAGGGACTGCAGGAAAAAGCCTGGGACTACGCGCAGAGGAGAATGGAAGACGCGAAGGCCGGTCTTGAGGGCAAGAAGGAACAGCTGCGCGACATGAAAGAGGGATTCGCGTACCGGTTGCTGGAACAGCTCGAGGGAGGCAAGGACCTTGACGGGATGATGGATGAGTACCTTTCGGATGAGTCCCGGCGCCGGCTGGAAGAAGAGCTGTCGATGATGTCAGGCCTGGATGAGGGCATACAGTCGGAGGATATCAAGAACGGCCTCCAGGAATACGTAGAGAAGAACCTCATAGAAATGGATGGGGACGGCATCCGGATCACACCCAAAGGCTGCAACCGGCTGGCGAAGTATGTCCTGAAGAAGATATGGGAGAACCTGTCGGGTATAAACAGCGGAACCAATCCGACAAAGGAAGAAGGTTTCGGCGTGAGCCACGGCTTCAGCACCAGGAAGTATGAACATGGCGACGAGTTCGACAGGATCGACCTGGAATCGACGCTCATGAGGGCAATGGAAAGACCGCGCGAAGAAGAGGAGCCTATAAGGTTTGACGCAGAAGATATCCGGGTCAGGGAGACCCACGTCGACACGAAACTCTATGTGGGCCTTATCGTGGATGAAAGTGGGAGCATGAGCGGGGATAAGATTCACGCGGCCATGGACATCTCGGCTGCCCTGTCAGAACTGATGAGAAGAAACTCACGCGACAAGATGAAGCTTCTCCTCTTCTCCAACCAGGTGAGGGAAATACCTTACTGGGACGTGATGAATATCAATTTTGCCGGCGGCACTACCGACATAAAGACCGCATTGAAGCGGTTCAGGACTTCAGTGGCGCATGTGACTGCTGATAAACAGGTCTACCTGATCACAGATACGGAGCCGAACTCGGAGGACGGCAGGTACGTGGGTTTTGAGAAAGCTGCCCTCGGGGTGATCAACGAGGCTCAAGCCTATCAGCGGGAAGGCATCACGCTCAATATTATTATGCTCGACAACACCCCACACCTCAGGGAATTCGCAACGCTCCTCGCCAGAAGAAACCTCGGACGTGTTTTTTTCGCCGAGCCCAAAGAGCTGGGCAGGGTCATCGTAGAAGATTACCTGCGCTCCAAAAAGAAACAGAAGCTCAAGAGAGTACGGTAGAAGAACAGTAGCCAGTAGCCAGTGGCCAGTGAACAGTTATCGGTTGCCGGTTATCAGTTGACGGTTCGAACTGCTTCAACCGTAAACCGTAAACTGTGAACCGTAAACCGAACTAAAACATTTCGTTGAATGCTTTGGCGGCTGTGTAAACACTTCCAACGCCGCTGATGTAGTTCGCCACTCGCAACGCCTCCATGACTTCTTCCCTGGTGGCGCCTGCTTGCATCGCCTGTCCGGCTAACGATTTCACGCCGTCAGAAGTTCCGTGCGCCGCGTCGAGCGCCATCGCGATGAGGAGCTTAACCTTCCTGGACAAGGCCCCGTCTGCGAAAGTAAATTCATTGTTGCTCTGGATAGACTTACGGAGTTCTGGATCGATCTTCTCAAAAATCTTCAACGGATGTTCGGGCATGTGTCACCTCCTAAGGTTTATGGTTCTACGCAGGGGTCGCACGAAACTTGTGCTCCGTTCCAGCCAGCAATCGCTTGATATTGTCACGATGCTTGTAATAGATGAGAAGCCCGACGATGAGCGAAACAGCGATGTACTCGAGAGGAGAACCGAAAAGGACGAGGAGAATGGGCATCAGCGCTGTTCCGGCGAGAGAGCCCAAAGAAACATACCGCCACTTCAGGAGCACAAATACAAAAACTGCAAGGAGTATCGGGATAACTGCCGGCTTGAGTGCGAGAAAGAGACCGAGGGCAGTGGCTACTCCTTTACCACCCCGGAAACCGAGGTAAATCGGCCACACGTGGCCGGCAAAGGCAGCAAGGCCGCATGCTGCGACGATACTCGCCGGCTGGTCGTAGTGGATGCAGAGCCAGGTGGGTAGGAACCCTTTCACTATGTCGCCTGCGAGGGTCAGGATGCCGAGTCCTTTACCGACGGTCCTCATCACGTTGGTGGCGCCAATATTGCCACTGCCTGCTTTTCGCGGATCCTGTCCCTTCAACTTTGAGAGCACAACGCCAACGGGTATAGAGCCGAGAAGATAAGCGAGGATGATATAAACGACTATCATTTCTCAGGTAAAGATATGCGAAAGCAGACGCATTGTCAACGACTCTTATCTCACGCCCGTTCCCTTCGGTCACTAGAGGCCGCAGAGTCGCAGAGGAAAGGCAAGAGAGAATGGGATTCTTGTCCGGAATGGTTGAGAGGACCATTCCGGACAAGCCCCGTCCGCCTCCGCCGGAAGGGGTTTAGTTCCTGCAAATTTCCGGCAAAGCCGGATGCGGTGCGAAGAATTCTCTCCGAGAATTCAGAGCAAGCAAGTACATAACCTTGGGGTTTTCTCTCGCCCTGTTCTTCCTCTGCGCCTCTGCGGCCTCGAACGAGCGAAGCGAGTGGGCGTGAGATATGCAGTTTCCTTGTGGAAATTATCCTGGCGAATCTATAAACTAATCGCATGCTGGGTACGGTTATCAATGCGGGCGCGGTGATCGTCGGCAGTTCCATCGGCCTCCTGGTCCATTCCAGGCTTCCGAAAAGAATAACCACTATTGTCTTTCAAGGTATCGGCCTCTTCACCTTGTTCCTCGGTATCACGATGGCCATGAAAACAGGCAATTTCCTTGTCATGATTTTCAGCATCGTGCTCGGTGGTATAGCCGGGGAACTGCTCGACGTGGATGGCTGCATGACGAGGATGAGTGAATACCTGAAGAAGAGAATAAGATTGAAGAGCGAGCGGTTCTCCGAGGGGCTCGTCACCGCGTTTCTCATATTCTGCATGGGATCGATGAGCATTCTAGGGCCCATTGAGGAGGGTTTGGGGAAGCCACCCAATATCCTTCTCGCGAAATCCGTCCTCGACGCCTTTTCTTCCATGGCACTGGCAGCGTCGCTGGGCGTTGGTGTGGCTTTTTCGGTCATCCCCCTTGTTATCTACCAGGGAGGGATTACGCTGTTTGCAAGCTACGTTCAGGGTTTCTTCACCAACGTCCTTATTAACGAATTAACTGCAGTCGGCGGCCTTCTGCTGATAGGCCTGGGGATTGACATTCTTGAGATCAAGAGCCTGAAGATCCTGAACATGCTTCCCAGCCTGGTGATCGTGGTTATACTGGCCTATTTCTTTTTGAGATAACGAGGGACGACCGTCGCACGCTTGTACGACTCGGACGACCGCTGCGCTTGTACGACCGCGCCGAGCGCTGGGACGAGACTGCACTAAATTTCAGTCGCGTCCATCGTCCGAGCCGAAGGCGATCGTCCATCTCCATCAGTTCTTACGCGTCCATCGTCCGAGCGAACGAAGTGAGCGGTCGTCCCAGTCACGTTCTGCGTGACGGTCGTCCTACGGTCATTATCTTGACAGATATAGTCAAGATCGTTGTATAATAGGCTTCTACAATGTTTAAACGACTGAGGGAGGACATCCAAGCTGTTTTTGAACGAGACCCTGCTGCCCGTAGTGTGCCTGAAATCATTTTCTGCTATCCGGGCCTGCATGCGATCTGGTTTCACAGGATCTCCAGCTGGTTTTGGGCCCGCCGGTTCTATTTTCTCGGCAGACTCGCATCCCACATCGGAAGGGCTTTGACAGGTGTCGAAATTCATCCGGGCGCTACGATCGGAAAGGCCTTTTTCATAGACCACGGCATGGGCATCGTAATCGGCGAAACCTCGGAAATCGGTGACAACGTGACTCTGTACCATGGGGTAACGCTGGGCGGAACGACATGGCAGAAAGGCAAACGACATCCCACGATCGGCAATAACGTGGTGATCGGGGCCGGCGCAAAGGTTTTGGGTCCGGTTAAGATCGGTGACAACACACGTATTGGTGCCAATTCTGTGGTGATCTCCGAGATACCTTCCAACTCCGTTGTCGTGGGCATTCCGGGCAAGGTAGTGTTCAGAGTTGAAGGAGAGAAGCGAATAGCGCTCGACAGGGAGTTCATGCCCGATCCCCAGGCCATCGCCATCAGGTCGCTTTTAGATCGCGTCAAGCAGCTTGAGGAGAAGGTGGATAGGCTTCCTCAGACTGGTGAGAAAAAGAACGATGGCGGCGATAGAATTCATGAAAGCGATGCGGGCCATGCGGACCATGGTACGGACCATGGCATATGAAGAGCGGTTTTACAGAGGACTTTCCAGGCCTTCAGACCTGCACTGCTTTGAAGTGAAGCTTAAGGAAACGGACCTTTTCTGCTGCGCAAGCCAGGACGTCCGAGAGGTGATAGAGAACAAGGTCATCCATTACAGGCATCAACTGGAGGAGTATATCAGACATCGGCCTGATTTCCTGCACAGCCTGGCGCCCATCGATGCTGATCCCCTTGCGCCGAATATCGCAAAGCAGATGATCGCCGCGTCCGGAGCTGTCGGCGTTGGTCCCATGGCATGCGTTGCGGGCGCTGTTGCCGAGTTCGTCGGTAACGACATCGAGCCCCTGTGCGAGGAGTATATCATTGAGAACGGCGGCGACATCCAGTTGCGGACGAAAAAGGAGAGGCTGGTTCTTGTTTACGCAAAAGACTCTCCGTTCAGCAACAAACTGGGAATACGCTTGAAACCGAGGGATGGAGCGTATGGCGTCTGCACATCATCGGGCACGGTCGGCCACTCGCTGAGTTTTGGTAAGGCAGATGCGGTTTGCATCGTTGCTTCGTCGGCTCTCTTTGCGGATGGCCTGGCTACGCGCGTGGGGAATATGGTGACAAAGCCGGACGATATCCACGGAGCCCTTGAGGCCGGGAAGGCTTACACAGGAGTAATAGGTATACTGATTGTTCTTGGTGACAAACTGGGTGTCTGGGGAGACCTCGATCTGGTGAAAGTATGAGAAAAAGAAAGTGTCGAGTGTCGAGGGACGAGTGTCGAGTGAGCAACAAAGAGTGGCCGGAGACCAGTGATCAGTGATCTGTAGCCAGTGACCAGTGAACGAGGAGGCAGTGGGAAGAGGATGAAGAAAAGAGTGATACTACGGTTCAAAAGAAATACGATTGACAAGCCGATTGTCTACCGTCTCGTCAAGGATTACGACCTTGTCTTCAACATCCTGAGGGCAAATATTTCGCCCAAGGCAGAATCGATGATGGTAATGGAAATAGAAGGTAAAGAGGCCGATTTTACCAGAGGGATGGAATACCTCCGGAAGGCCAATATAGGCATTGAGCCTATAGAACAGGACATCAACAGGGATGAAGACAGATGTGTGCACTGCGGGCTTTGCACCAGTGTGTGCGCGAGCGAGGCTCTGGACATAGACAGGGAGACGATGAAGGTTAGTTTCGATTACGACAAATGTGTTGCCTGCGAGCTGTGCGTGCGTGTCTGCCCAGTCAGAGCAATGCACGTGTCGTTTACATAAAGCGATCAGTGATCAGTCATCAGTGAGCAGTGAGCAGTAAACAGTGGAGGAAGGACAAAGATGAGATCGCTCTGCTGCGAAGCTCCGTGTATTGCAGGATATTGGTGTCCTTTGCAGTTACTGATAACTGATAACTGTTCACTGGTTACTGCTTCGAGGGGGTTCGATGAGAAAAGTTTACCTTGATTATAATGCAACCACTCCCATCCATCCTGAGGTGGCCGAGTTCATCCAACCGTTCCTGTATGAGCTGTTCGGGAATCCTTCGAGCATGCATTGGGCCGGTAGAGAAGTGCGCCCGTACATCGACCAGGCGAGGGAGTGTATAGCCGATATGCTTCACGCACATCCCGAAGAGATTATTTTCACGAGTTGCGGAACGGAGTCTGACAATCAGGCCATCAAGGGCGTTGCCTTTGCCCGTCGCGATAAAGGAAATCACATCATAACGACCAAAGTCGAACACCCTGGTGTGCTCAACACCTGCATGTACCTTGAGCAGCGGGGCTTTGACGTCACGTATCTGCCGGTTGACCGATATGGTGTCGTTGCTCCTGGTGATGTGAGGAAGGCAATACGGAAAGAAACAATTCTGATTTCTGTCATGCATGCCAATAACGAGACAGGCACGCTTATGCCGATACAGGAGATCGGTGCGATAGCGCGCGAGGCAGGTGTGCTCTTTCATTCCGATATGGTCCAGGCGCTGGGCAAGATCCCTATCGACGTCAATGAAATGCACGTGGACCTGGGTGCCTTTTCCGGACATAAGGTCTATGCACCCAAGGGAGTCGGCATCCTCTATATGAAGGAAGGCCTTGATCTTGACAATCTGATTCATGGGGGGCACCAGGAAGCCGGGCGACGCGCCGGTACCGAGAACCTTCTCGGGATCGCGGCTTTCGGGAAGGCGTGCGAGGCCATGCATCGGGAAATGGCTGAGGAGGCTCCCAGGATCGAGCGACTTCGTAAGAAGCTTCTGGAAGGGATCATGTCCCGCATAGAGGATGTACAACTGAACGGTCACCCTGAGTTTCGCTTGCCCAACACGCTCAATCTGAGCTTTGGATTTGTAGAGAGTGAAGCACTGCTAATCGGCCTCGACCTTGCAGGGATTGCCGTTTCTTCAGGGTCTGCCTGTTCTTCGGGATCACCGGAACCGTCGCACGTGCTCCTTTCCATGGGCATTGAACCGGAAGTCTGCCAGGGTGCGTTGAGGATGAGCCTCGGCAGAGGAACGACGGAAGAAGATATTGATTACGTGCTCGAGGTCCTGCCTGACGTGGTCGGCCGGCTCAGGAGCATGTCGCCGTTTTATAAGAAGAAATAATGTTACGGGCAACACGTTACAATCAACAGACGTTACAGGTTACAAGCCACGGACGTTACAGGTTACAAGCAGGAACTTGTTACAAGCTACCATCAGGACTCTGCTTGTAACAGGTATTTGTCTTTAACATGTAACAGCCATTGTCTGTAACGTATATAAAGAGCGTTCCAGGTTGCAGGCCTGTAACAGATATTTGTTCGTAACATGTAACTCGTAACTCGTAACAGGTATTTTGCTATGAACTTTTTTATTTTTACAACGGGCTGCAAATCGAACCAGTGGGACTCTTACGTGATCGCGGGGAATCTTAAGAAGAAAGGATTTGTGCCCGGCCCTGCGGAGCATGCTGAGCTGGTAATCGTGAACGGATGCACGCTCACGGAAAACGCTGAAAGGGATATCCGAAGGTTTATTCAGAGAGCAAGAGCTGTGAATCCGAGCGCCAGGATAGTTCTTACCGGCTGCCATGCACAGGTATATCCGGAGCGGGCCTTTGGAGCTGACCTCGTGCTCGGCCAGAAGGAAAGGTTTGAGGTCGGTGATTTTCTTGGCGAGACGGGATGCAGGAGTGAGAGGACAAGAGACTTCCCCCTGGAAGATATGCCGATTAATGGTACCTTCGCCAATAAGACGCGGTTTTTTTTCAAGATACAGGATGGGTGTGATAGATTTTGCACGTACTGCATCGTGCCGTATGCGCGAGGGCGGACCAGGTCCAGGCCTGCTGCTGACATTGTAGAGGGCATGGCCCGCCTGAAGGACAAGGGCGTTCAAGAGGTTGTCCTTACAGGTATCGACATTGCGAGTTACAGAGATCCTGCGTCGAGATGCTCTTTCGGAGGGCTCATCAAGAGCCTCGAGTTGGTTGATACTCCGGTCAGGATCAGGCTCAGTTCTGTCGACGCTGCCTGTATTGACAGTGCGTTCATTGAGACGTTGGAGGCGAGCAAGAAGCTTGCGCGGAGTATTCATATTCCCTTGCAGAGTGCCGACGCAAATGTTTTGAAACGCATGGGAAGAGCTTACGGGCAGGATGAAATAAGCTGGATTGTGAGCACGCTGCAGCGGCGGGTCAGCGACGTAGGGATAGGAATGGACGTTATGGTTGGGTTCCCGGGTGAAGATGATAACGCATTCATGGAGACGTACAGATTTGTTGAGTCTCTTCCCATTTTTTATCTCCACGTTTTTCCTTATTCCGACAGGGCAGGCACGCGGGCGTCGCTGATGGATGGTAAGGTACCGGAGGCAGTCAAGAAGGAGCGGGTACGCAAGCTCAAGAAGCTGGATGCTGCCAAAAGGGAGGCGTTCTACAGCCGATTTCTCGGAAAGCAGGTATCTATTATTCCGGAAGGCAAGTTATACAGAGGCCGGTTCATGAGAGGCTACAGCGAGCAATACCTCCCTGTCTACATTCCCTTCCAGAAAAACCTTGAAAATAATCTGATCACCATTACAATAGAGAGAATGGAAAGGAATCTCCTCATAGGAAGGTGACCCATGTCAGTGCCGGCTATACTGCTCATAAAACTGATGTCCCTCGTATCGTGGTTGCTCAGTATCTATATATGGATCGTTATTATCAGAGCCGTTCTTTCCTGGGTGAGACCGGACCCGTATAATCCGATCGTGCGTTTCATCAGCCGCCTTGTCGATCCCGTAACGTACCACATCTCCAAAATCATCCCAACCCGGGTTGGAATGGTCGACCTCTCACCGCTCATCCTCATCGTCATTATACAGCTTATCCAGTCGTATCTGATCCCTGTGCTGATCAGCGGCATTGCGGGCTTATAACGCCATGAATGCTGACATTCGTGTAACGCCCGGAGCCAGGAGGAAGGAGATAAAGCGGGACGGGCAAGGTTTGATAATAAAGCTTGTTTCCAGGCCGCAGGAGGGAAAAGCTAATAGAGAGCTCGTCGAATATCTGGCCAGCATCTTCTCAGTCAGAAAGAGCGAGGTAAGGATCGTGTCCGGAGAAAAAGGGAGAAAAAAAGTGGTCTTTCTGCCGGTGGATCAAACCGGATTTGAGGCGGTTCTCAAGACTTTAGAGTAGTTTAGTTGGTTAAATTGGTTTCATTAGTTTCATTGGTTAGCAGGGTGGAACAAAGGTCTAAAGGGTTTATTTGCTTGACATTTTCAGGGTAAACCCTTTATATTACTAACCTTAAAAAAACGGAAGGCGCATGCAGGATATATGATTGTAAAGCTGCACGATATTGAAGAGTCCATCATTGTAAGAGGCACGATGGATGGCTCGAAACACAAGAGGCCGGAGGATGCTGACCTCGCCTTCGAGTCGCCGATCGAGTACGAGCTGACCGTGACCAAGATAGGGAGCAACGTGCGCGTTGAAGGGCCTGTGGCATGCACCATGAAGCTGGTTTGTGACCGCTGCCTGGAGGCGTTTGTTTTGCCGGTAAGCGCCCATCTTAATATCGAACTGGCCCCAAAGCTTGACCAGCCGAAGCTCCCTGAAGTGGAGCTCACCGGCGAGGAAATGAACCTCTACTATTTTGAGGGGGATGAACTGGATCTGGAGCCTTACGTGTACGAAGAAGTAATGCTGGCGATACCGATCAAGGCCCTCTGCGACGAAGCCTGCAAAGGTATCTGCCCCGTCTGCGGAAAAAATCAGAACACGGAAGCCTGCAAGTGCGGAACGTCCAAAGCTACCGGCCTCGGAGAGAAACTGCAGGTATTCTTGAAAGACAGATAAGGAGAAAAACATGGCTGTTCCCAAGAGAAAGACCTCCCCGTCAAGGAGAGACAAGAGGAGAACGCATTACAAGCTTTCGAGCCCGAAGGTCATCCTCTGCCCGAACTGCAAAGAGCCTGCCCTTCCTCATCAGGTTTGCCCGAAGTGCGGTATGTACAGGGGAAAGAAATACCTGAACATTGAAGAGCTGTAGAGGCCATGATCAGGATAGCTGTCGATGCGATGGGGGGCGATCACGCCCCTTACGCTATTGTGAAGGGAGCCGAGGCGGCTTGGAGAGAGCAGATAGCCGAGCCGGTTCTCGTCGGCGACGAGAAGAGTATAAGGCCGCTTCTGGATGCCGGCTCCAAGATTGATGTAGTTCACACCCCGAGCTTCGTCGAGATGCGTGAGTCGCCTTCTTCCGCTCTGCGAAAGAAGCGCGATTCATCGATCAACAAGGCTTACGCCTTACAGTGTTCCGGGGATGTCGAGGCTGTTGTCACTGCTGGCAATTCCGGTGCGGCCATGGCCTTTGCCATCTTTACCCTGGGAAGGATACCGGGAGTGGAAAGGCCGGCCATCATGTCTTTCCACCCTAATGTGAAGGGTACGCTCTCGGTCTTACTGGACGCGGGCGGCAATGTGGACTGTAAACCCAGCCACCTTGTCCAATTCGCCATCATGGGTCATGTCTACGCAAAATATGGCATGGGCAGAGAGAGGCCGACGGTCGGTCTCTTGTCGAACGGCGAGGAGGAGACAAAAGGCAACGAGTTGACGAGAGAGGCCCACGCGCTTCTTCGAGGTGTGAACATCAACTATGTCGGCTACGTCGAAGGTACAGACATGTATAACGGTTCGACCGACGTGGTCGTGAGCGATGGCTTTGTGGGTAATGTGGCGCTGAAGATAAGCGAAGGCATAGCTGAAGCTATCACGACATTCTTGAAGGAGAGGATAGGCAGAAGTTTTCGGAGAAAACTGGGGTACTTCCTGCTGTCAGATGTCTTCCATGAGCTTGCCCGAACCGTGGATTATTCCGAATACGGCGGTGCGCCGCTGGTCGGCGTGAACGGTGTTTCAATCATCTGTCACGGAAAATCGAACGAAAAGGCGATCAAGAATGCAATAGCGATGGCCAGAGACTTTGCGGCAAAAAAGATCTCTGCACACTTGTCTGATGCCATGAAAGAGTATATAGATTCACGCGGGCAAGCGCGTGGTACTTGAACCTTATTGAAATAAACCAGAGAAGAACGAAGGAGAGCTGAGTATGGACTACTTTTTTACTGAGGAGCAGAAACAGATACAGGGGCTGGCGCGCAGGATCGCTGAAGAAAAGGTGATGCCCGTCAGGGCCGAGCTGGATGAGACCGAAACCTTCCCATGGGAGATCATGCGTCTTTGCGCGGACGCAGGGCTCTTCGGCGTGAGTATTCCCGAGCAATACGGCGGCCTTGGCGGAGGCTCTCTGGAGAACTGCATCGTGGTGGAGGAATTGAGCAGGGCCTGCCTCGGTGTGTCCGTGAGTTACGCGGCGAGTCTCCTTGGTTCATCCCCTATTCTGCTCGGAGGCTCTGAAGAACAGAAAAAAAAATATCTCCCTGACGTCGCAAAGGGTACGAGGATGGCCGCATTTGGTCTGACGGAAGCGGGTGCAGGGAGCGACGCCGCAGGGATCAGGACTGAGGCACGGAAGGTGGGTGACGAATACATCCTGAACGGGACCAAACAATGGATCACGAACGGCGGTGAGGCAGAAGTCTATTCCGTGATCGCTATGACTGACCGGACCAAGGGTGGAAGGGGCGCGACAGCCTTTATTCTTGAGAAGGGCATGGAGGGTTTTTCGTTTGGCAAGAAGGAGAAAAAGCTCGGCATCAGGGCTTCTGCGACGAGGGAGCTTGTGTTCCAGGATTGCAAAGTCTCCAAAGATCGTGTTATAGGTAGAGAAGGCATGGGTTTCATCCTTGCCATGAGGACTTTTGACCGCACGCGTCCGGGCATCGGCGCACAGGCGGTCGGCGTGGCGCAGGGGGCCCTGGAAGCGGCCGTAGAGTACGCAAAAGAACGTGAACAGTTCGACAGGAAAATCATATCGTTTCAGGCTATACAGCACATGCTTGCTGACATGGCCACTCAGGTTGAGGCAGCGCGTTGCCTTGTGTACGCTGTTGCCCGTTACATCGATTCCAACCCGAAGGAGTTTTCCAAAGTTTCTGCCATGAGTAAGGTTTTCCCCAGCGACGTTGCCATGAAAGTCACGATTGACGCCATCCAGGTTTTCGGAGGCTATGGCTACATGAGGGATTACCCTATTGAAAAAATGATGCGTGACGCGAAAATCCTTCAGATTTATGAAGGCACCAACCAGATACAGAGAAATGTCATCGCGCTTGAGCTGATTAAGGAGGCAGCCTCGAAAAAGAAGAGAAAATGAAAAAAATAGGTGCTCTTTTTCCGGGACAGGGTTCCCAGTATGTAGGCATGTGCAAGAAGCTCTACGAGCGCTTTGAGAGCGTGCGGTCCTTATTTGATGCGGCTGACAGGGCGGTCGGTTTTTCAATAGCCGATCTCCTGTTCAACGGACCGGAAGAGGAGTTGCGAAAAACGTACAACACGCAGCCAGCCATCCTCCTCGCCAGTTACGCTGCGTGGACCGTGTTCGAGCAAGAGACCGGCGTGGTGCCTTTCTTGTTCGCCGGCCACAGCCTTGGTGAGTACACGGCGCTCGTTGCGAGCGGCGCCTTCAGTATTGAGGACGGCGTCAGGTTGACCCGAAAAAGAGGGCTCCTGATGGAGGAGGCCTGTCCCGCGGGCACGGGCGGCATGGTTGCGCTCATAGCGCCGGATCTGGAAAAAGTTGAGGCGGTCTGCAAAGAGATATCACATGATGATTACGTGGCGGGCCCTGCCAATCTGAATTCGCCTGAGCAGGTTGTCCTCTCAGGAAATATCAATGCGCTTAAAGAAGCTACGGAGAAATTGAAGGGTGCGTATAAGAAGGCCGTTTTTCTCAACGTGTCGGGTCCGTTCCACAGCGTGCTGATGAAACCTGCTGCCGAAAAGCTAAAAGATGAGCTGGCGAGAGTCACCCTTGCCGGGATGAAGACCCCCGTAGTCTCGAATGTCGATGCTGCTCCGAATAAAGAAGCGACAGCCGTTGTTGATCTCCTGTACAAGCAGATGTTTTCCCCTGTGCTCTGGGAGAACTGTGCGAGGACCATGGCAAGGGAAGGAGTTGAGCTTTTTGTTGAGGTTGGACCGCAAAAGGTGCTCACCAACCTCGTCAAGCGGATAACGCCGGGTATCCCCTGCCTGCATGTGGAAGAGATGGAAGAGATCGAGGCAATAAGGGGGCAATTGTGAAAGGTAAGGTAACGATCCTTACGGGTGGGGCCCAGGGCATCGGAAGAACCATCGGTGAATTTCTCGCGGATCAGGGAAGCGACATGGTCATCTTCGATGTGCTCGACGGCGAAGAGGCGGCTGCCTCACTGCGCGCAAAAGGGGTGCGGGTTGCCTACTATAAGGTGGATGTGTCAGATCTTGCCCAGGTTGAGCAGGCGGTTGCAGCTGTCGTAAAGGAGATGGGCGGTATTGACAACCTCGTCAACAATGCAGGGATCACGCGGGATAAATTGCTGCTTAGGATGTCTGAAGAAGAATGGGATCAGGTGCTCAAGGTTAATTTAAAAGGGGTATTCACCTGTACCAAGGCGGTAATACGCCACATGTTAAAGAAAGGTGGGAGCATCGTTAACATATCTTCCATCGCCGGCTTGATGGGGAACGCAGGACAGTCCAACTATGCTGCCAGCAAAGCTGGGATCATTGGCTTCACGAAGAGCATTGCGCGGGAATATGGAGAGCGAGGCATCAGGGTGAATGCTGTGGCCCCGGGTTTCATCGTGACGAAAATGACAGATACGCTCGACGAGGCATGGAAGGAGAAAACAGTCAAAGCAATACCGCTTGGGAGGGCAGGGGAGCCGATCGATGTGGCCCGTGTCGTCTACTTTCTTCTTTCTGATTACAGTGCCTACGTCACAGGCGAGACGATAAATGTAAGCGGAGGCCTATATACGTAAGGAGGGGATGTTTCCTCAACAAACTTAGGAGGTGGCTTAATGGCAGTTGCTGAAAAGGTCAAGAAGATGATTGTGGAGCAGCTGGGAGTGAGTGAGTCGGAAGTAGTACCGGAGGCGAAATTCATCGATGATCTGGGGGCTGATTCTCTTGATATCGTCGAACTTGTGATGGCGCTTGAAGACGAGTACGGCATTGAGATTCCTGATGAAGACGCAGAGAAGATCGAAACAGTAGGAGACGCAATAAAATATATCGAAGCGCACATGAAGAAAGAGTAAGGGGTGTCGAGTGAAACGGCGGGTAGTTGTAACCGGGATGGGCTTGGTAACGCCTCTCGGAACTGGCTTGGACAACGTGTGGGACCAGATACTGCAGGGCAGATCAGGGATCGCCCCCATAACGAGATTTGATGTGTCTCGCCACGAGACCAAGATCGCGGGCGAAGTGAAGAATTTCAATCCTGAGGATTATGTGCCCCACAAAGAGGTCAAGAAAATGGACCTCTTTATCCATTATGCCCTTGGTGCTGCACAGGTTGCCATCAATGAAGCCAAGCTGGATATGACAAAAGAGCAGAGCGATCGGGTTGGTGTTGTTGTGGGCACAGGCCTCGGTGGCCTGCCGACAATAGAGAAATACCACCAGGTGCTTATGGAGAGAGGCCCTGACAGGATTACCCCGTTTTTCATTCCCATGCTCATTGCGAACCTGGCCCCCGGTCAGATAGCTATGCAGCACGGCATAAAGGGACCTAACCTCTGTATTGTGACAGCCTGTGCCACAGGGGCGCACTGTATCGGCGACGCCTCTCGAATCATTAAGTACGGCGATGCAGACGTGATGGTTGCAGGCGGAACCGAGGCTAACCTCACGCCACTTACCGTGGGAGGCTTCAATGCCATGAAGGCGCTTTCCACGAGGAACGATGAACCGGAAAAAGCCTCCCGGCCTTTTGAGAAAAACAGGGATGGATTCATTGTGGCAGAAGGTGCCGGTATCGTGATTCTGGAGGAGCTGGAACATGCCCGCGCACGGGGAGCAAGGATCTATGCCGAGGTCGTAGGGTACGGGTATAATGCGGATGCGTATCACATCACAGCACCGGCCCCTGACGGAGAGGGTTTTACGCGGTGTATGAGAATGGCCTTGCATGACGCGCAACTCGCGCCGGACCAGATCGATTACATCAATGCCCACGGCACGTCGACACAGCTGAATGACTACACAGAAACGCTGGCGATCAAAGAGGTGTTCGGCGAGCGGGCAAAGAAGATTCCCGTGAGCTCAACCAAGTCGATGACCGGTCATCTTCTGGGTGCAGCAGGAGCCATTGAGGCGATATTCTCGATCCTGAGTATCAGAGATCAGATCTGTCCACCTACCATCAACTACGAAGAGCCTGATCCGGAGTGCGATCTTGATTTTGTGCCTAATACAGCACGTAAACAGGCTCTTAACATCACCTTGTCCAACTCTTTTGGGTTTGGCGGAACGAATGCGACCCTCGTTTTTCGGGGCATGTAAGAGATAGCGTTATGGGTCAAGGGAAAATCGACCGATGACCGGCGACGGCAGACCGGATGGACGACCGCCTGTGGCTCACGGCGACCGCGCTACGCGCTAGGACGACGGAAGCGACGGACGAGATAGACCAGATAGACTAAATAGACCAGACAGACCAGAATGAAATCCCTAAAGACAACCGACAAGGAAGTCTACGATCTCGTCCGGAAGGAACTGGAACGGGAGGAGCACAGCGTTATCCTGATCGCTTCTGAGAACTATGTAGGTGGAGCGATCCTGGAGGTTCAGGGAAGTATACTGACGAATAAATATGCTGAAGGATACCCTGAGAAGAGATATTATGGCGGATGCCGGTTCCTGGACGGGATCGAACGAATAGCGATTGAGCGGGCCTGCGAGCTCTTCGGTGCCGAACATGCAAATGTTCAATCCCACTCGGGCTCCAGCGCGAACATGGCAGTAATGTACGCAACGCTCAACGTGGGTGATAAGGTTCTGGGAATGAGCCTTGCCCACGGCGGCCATCTGACACACGGCGCTCCGGCCAACTACTCCGGAAGATTCTATAAACCGGTCTTCTACACTGTGTCAAAGGAGAATGAGCGGATCGATTACGACGATGTGCGGCAGATCGCTTTGCAAGAGAAGCCCCGGGTGATTATTGCCGGCGCCAGCGCGTACTCGCGGATCCTCGATTTTGAGAGATTCAGAAAGATTGCGGATGAGGTAGGAGCCTATCTTTTCGTTGATATGGCACACATCGCGGGTGCTGTTGCCACGGGATTACACCCGAGTCCGATACCGCACGCTCACGTTGTCAGCACCACGACACATAAGACGCTGCGCGGGCCGAGAGGTGGCCTGATTCTGTGCAAGAAGGAGTTAGCCAGAGCAATCGACCAGGCAGTTTTTCCAGGCACGCAAGGCGGCCCTCTCATGCATGTCATAGCAGCTAAGGCGGTTGCCCTGAAAAGCGCCATGGCACCGGAGTTCAAGGTATACCAGGAGCAGATAGTAAGAAATGCGCGCCATCTGTCGGGCAGCCTGGCAAAGAAAGGCTACCGCATCGTATCAGGTGGGACCGACAACCACCTGTTTCTGGTAGATCTCTCTGACAAGGGAATCACGGGCATGGAGGCAGAAAGGGCTTTGGAGCGAAGCGGTATTATGGTGAACAAGAACCTCATCCCCTTTGACTCGAGAGGCCCGAACACGGCTAGCGGTATCCGGATCGGCACACCGGCCGTGACGACCCGGGGCATGAAGGAAGGTGAGATGGAAGCCATTGCTGACATGATAGACACGGTCCTCAAGGACCCTACAAGCAATAAGGTCCATAGGGCAATGCTGGAGCGCGTCCAAGGGTTATGTAAGGGCTTCCCCTTCTATTCGGCCATCTTTTCGCTATGAAGAAAACCCGTCCTGACTGGAATTCTTATTTTATGGAGATAGCGCGTATTGTTTCCAAGAGGTCCACGTGCTTGCGGCGGAACGTGGGCGCTGTCGTTGTCAAAGAGAAGAGAATCCTCTCGACCGGCTACAACGGCCCGCCGATGGGCCTGGCCCATTGTGAGGATGTTGGTTGTGTCAGGGAGCAACAAAATGTTCTCTCCGGAGAGCGGCATGAGCTCTGCAGAGGACTTCATGCCGAGCAGAATGCGATTATACAGGCTGCGTACCACGGGGCGCCGATCAAGGGGGCCGACATCTACTCGACGCACCTCCCCTGTTCCATATGTGTCAAGATGATCATCAACGCGGGCCTTCAGAGAGTGTTCTACCTCGAAGGGTATCCTGACGATCTTGCTTCACGGTTGATCGAGGAATCGGGTATAATAGTAGAACAGTTAACAGTGACCGGTTAAGGCCGGTGATCGGTGATCAGTGATCAGACAAGAGGCTGTTTTTCGTCGTTACCGTTCACTGTTGACTGATCACTGATAACTGGTTACTGTCCACTGGTGTTACGATGAAATGTCCCTATTGCGATTACGAAGAGAGCAAGGTTCTCGACTCGCGCACCAGCAAGGAGATGGACACCATAAGGAGGCGACGCGAGTGTCTCAAGTGCGGCAAAAGGTTTTCAACTGTAGAGACCATTGAGGAAGGACTTCCCCTCGTGGTCAAGAAGGACGGAAGGCGCGAGGTTTTCGATCGCTTGAAGATCCTGAACGGCCTGAAGAAGGCCTGCGAGAAACGACCGGTGGCGGTCGCCAATCTCGAAAGAATACTCTCCCGTATCGAATATAACCTGAGTGAAAGAGGCGAAAAGGAGATCAAGAGCACAGAGATCGGGCAGATGGTCATGGATGAATTGAAAACATTGGATGAGGTTGCGTTTGTGCGTTTTGCTTCGGTGTACAGGCAGTTCAAAGACATTACAGAATTTATGGAGGAGCTGAAAGACCTCCTTCTCAAGAAGGGAGAGAAATGACAGAAGCAGAGTATATGCGCAAGGCAATCACCCTGGCAAAGCGCGGGCTTGGGACAACCTCTCCTAACCCCATGGTGGGTGCAGTTGTGGTGAAGGGTGGCAAGATCGTTGGGGAAGGGTACCACCATAGGGCCGGAGAGGCTCATGCCGAGATTATCGCCCTTGAACAGGCTGGGCAGCGTGCTCGCGGAGGCATGCTGGTCATCAATCTGGAACCCTGCTGCCACACGGGGAAAACGCCTCCGTGTGTAAATGTCATAATCAAGGCGGGCCTAAAGAAGGTCGTTGTAGCCATGCAGGACCCAAACCCGCTGGTCAATGGGAAAGGTCTGGCAATGCTTCGCAAGGCTGGTATCGACGTGAAAGTGGGGTTGCTCGAACAGGAAGCCAGGGTGCTGAATGAGGCTTTCATCACTTTTGTGGAGAAGAAACGTCCGTTCTTTGTGATGAAGGGTGCGGTAAGTCTTGATGGTAAGATAGCCACGAGGATCGGCGAGTCAAAGTGGATATCGAATGAAGAATCAAGGGAGTACGTGAACGAGTTGCGCGCAGTGATGGATGGGATCATGGTCGGTATAAATACTATTATTCTGGACAACCCGTTTCTGATCCCCAGGGTGAACAAGCCGAAACGTTACCCGGTGCGTATCGTGCTCGATTCGAAACTGCGCATACCCCCTTCGTGTGAGCTCGTAAAAACAGGCAGCAAGTTCAGGACGCTGGTTTTTACCCTCCCTGATTCGAGGCAGGACAAGGAGAGCCGGCTAAAGTCGATGGGCGTTGAGGTGGTCCGGGTTGCTTCCGGAGAAAACGGCAGAGTGGCGCTCTCAGCCGTATGTAAGGAGCTTCACCAACGGGAGATCGCCAGCGTGCTCGTTGAGGGAGGAGGAGAGTTGAACAGTTCTTTCATCAATGAAGGACTCGCTGATAAGATCGTACTCTTTTACGCGCCGAAGCTGATCGGCGGTAAGAACGCACCAAGCCTTATCGGAGGTAAGGGGATTGATTTCATGAAAGATGCGTGCCGGATTGATATCGCCTCGGTCAAAAAGTTCAAGGAAGATATATGTGTGGAGGGGTATGTTCACCGGGATAATTGAGGATATCGGCACGATCACTGCCATCAAGAAGATGAGCGGACGATGGGACTTTTCAGTCCGTACCAGCCTTTCCATGACCGAAATACGGGAAGGAGACAGCATTGCGGTGGACGGGGTCTGTCTTACAGTCACCGGTCTGGAGAGAGAGGCTTTTCATGCGGACGCCTCTTTGGAAACACTCAACGTGACCACGCTCAACAGCAAGTCCGTCAACGACAAGGTGAATCTGGAGCGGGCTATGAGGGCTGATTCGAGACTCGGGGGGCACATCGTGATGGGCCACGTGGATGGCATTGGCCGGATCGAGACGATCAAAAAAGCAGGCGATTCCACAGTCTACACGGTTGCCGTACCCAAGGATTTGAGAAGGTATATCGTGCGCAAGGGCTCGATATCAGTAGATGGAATAAGCTTGACAGTAAATGAGCAAAGTGATACTACATTTACCGTTAATATTATTCCGTACACGACCTCTAAGACTACCATAGAGCTCAAGGCTCCAGGCGATAAAGTAAACATCGAGACCGATATTCTTGGTCGTTACGTTGAGAAATTCCTGACGGCCGGGCGAGAGAGCGGCATCGATCTCGATTTTCTTTACACGTACGGTTACATAAGAGGCAGCAAACCGTGAACCGTAAACAGTGAACGGTAAACGGTGATCAGTGAGTAGTCAAAAGAGAGATGAGGTAGATGAAGCATGGCTGTAGCAGGTATTGAAGAGGCCCTCGAGGACATCAGAAACGGTAAAATGGTTATCATCGTCGATGATGAGGACCGGGAGAATGAGGGCGATGTGATGATGGCGGCCGAGAAGGCCACTCCGGATGCCATCAATTTCATGGCGCGCTATGCTTGCGGACTGATCTGTCTTTCTCTGACGGAGGAGAGGGCGAAGCAGCTCAGGCTTCCGCTGATGGTGAGAGATAACACCTCTCCGTACAGGACTGCATTCACCGTTTCCATAGAAGCACGTCATGGGGTGAGTACCGGCATTTCAGCGTATGACCGGTGTACGACGATACTTACCGCTATCGACGAAAAAACCCAGTCTGAGGACCTTGCCCGTCCAGGCCATATATTTCCGCTGATTGCCCGTAAGGGCGGGGTGCTGGTCAGGGTCGGTCATACGGAAGCGTCTGTCGACCTTTCACGACTCGCGGGGCTGAAGCCGGCAGGTGTGATCTGCGAGGTAATGAACGAAGATGGGCGCATGGCGAGGCTCCCCGATCTTGAGGTTTTTGCGGAAAAGCACGGACTGAAGATTGTTACGATTGCTGACCTTATCAAATACAAGATGAGGGCTGAGAAGTTCGTTAAAAGAGTAGTCGATGCGCGGCTCCCAACCCGGGATGCCGGAGAGTTCAGGCTGGTTGGCTACGAGAACGAAGTCGACGGCAAGGAGCACGTGGCTCTAGTCCAGGGCGAGATCAACGAGGACGATGTTGTGTTGGTGAGGGTCCACTCCGAGTGCCTGACCGGAGACGTTTTCCACTCCATGAGGTGCGATTGCGGCGAGCAGTTGCATGCCGCCATGTCGATGATCGAGAAAGAGGGCAAGGGCGTTCTGCTCTATATGCGTCAGGAGGGGAGGGGCATAGGCCTCTTGAACAAGATCAAGGCATACAGCCTGCAGGACGAGGGAAGAGACACGGTAGAGGCCAACGAGGACTTGGGATTTCAGGCTGATCTCAGGGACTACGGGATCGGCGCGCAGATCCTGAACGATCTGGGCGTGCGCAAGATGAGGTTGATTACGAACAATCCCAGGAAGATCAAAGGGCTGGAAGGATACGGCCTGTCGGTCGTCGAACGCGTGCCTCTGGAGGTTGAGCCCACGGAGGACAATATACATTATCTGAGAACGAAGCAGGAGAAGCTCGGCCATATATTCAATAATATCTGAGGTGGCATATGACATACGAGGGAAAGCTAGAAGCCAAAGGGTTTCGGTTCGCAATCGTGGTGAGCAGGTTTAACAGCTTTGTCTCAGAGAGGCTTCTCGAAGGCGCTCTCGACGCACTGAAGCGGCATGGTGCAGATGAAAAGATGATCGATATATACAGGGTGCCGGGCTCCTTTGAGATACCGCTCGTTGCAAAGAGGCTGGCCAGAAAAAAGGATGTCGACGCCATCATCTGCCTCGGCGCCGTGATCAAAGGCGGAACACCGCACTTTCATTACGTTGCGTCGGAAGTGACCAAGGGTATTGCCATGGTCTCTCTGGAGAGTGAAAAGCCCGTAGCTTTCGGAATACTGACAACGGAGAGCATTGAGCAGGCAATAGAAAGGGCCGGGACCAAGGCCGGCAATAAAGGCTTTGACGCTGCAATGTCAGCGATTGAAATGGTCAATCTATTAATGGGGCTCGCGTCGCCCCCTCCGCCACACCCGCACGCGGGTACCCGGCCGCTGGAGCCTCCCCCTCTCTCGCGCCGTGCTCGCTAGATAGATTTCCATTTTTTGGTGGCACGGGTGTAGTGAGGGGCGAAGGGTTCACCTGGAGAAATCTACTAAAGGAAAAGATCTGAAGGAAAGAGTTTTGTGCGGAGAAGGAAGTCACGAGAATTAGCATTGAAGATGCTCTACCAGATGGAAGTGAATGGAGATGACGCAGAAGCAGCGTTACGAAAGTTCTGCGAGATCTTCCCCTACCAGAAGGATATTGTAGACTACTCGCTCTTATTGTTAAACGGCATCAAAAAGGAACAACAACGTTTGGACCGGTACATTGAAAAAGCTTCAGAGCACTGGAAGCTCAGCCGGTTCACTTACGTGGACAAGAATATCCTTAGAATAGGCGCCTACGAGATGCTCTTTTCTCCTGACGTGCCCCCGAAAGTGGCAATAGATGAGGCGATTGAGCTGGGGAAAAAGTTTGGTAGCGAGGATTCGAAGGATTTCATTAACGGAATTCTCGACAGGGTTCTGAGAGAGGACTACCAGAAGGGGTCCGCGGAGAGCAATGAAGGCTGATAAGATCTGGCTGGATGGGAAATTTGTTGGTTGGAACGAGGCCATGGTACATGTCTGCACCCA
>DATFYE010000086.1:0-8826 GCA_035315185.1 Syntrophorhabdales bacterium
ACGCCCGGGTACCCGCTTGCGGGTGGGGCTCCTCGCTGCCGCCTCGGTCTCCATCTTGAATGCAAATCGGTATAAGACATGGTCACGGATCACGGGCCAAACACAAAGGTCAGGGGTCCTAGGTCATGGGTCAGGAGGAACCAGCCAAACCGGACAAACGTAGTTTGGAGTTTGTCTTTCCTTGACCCTTGCCCCGTGACCCCTGACCCTATCTTCTAACAGATTCTCGGAAATTGATCGCTGGCAAGGATTTCAATCGTGCGCCTGATGCCGAACGGATTTCGCATAACAACCCGACCCGGCCGTTCGCTTGTCACCTGACCGATGACAGCCGCTGCACGTCCATACACATGATTTCGCATAACCTCAAGGAGATGTTCGGTCTGTTCTTTGGCCACCAGGACCACAAGCTTGCCTTCGTTCGCCAGGTAAAGAGGGTCAAGGCCGAGCATCTCGCACGCCCGCTCCACCGCGTCGGAAACGGGAATCCTGTCCTCCTCGATCTCAATACCAACCTTTGAACTCTTTGCTATCTCGTTGAGGGTTGTCGCGAGTCCACCCCGTGTCGGGTCTCTCATAGCATGAATACCGGGACAGGCGGCGAGCATCTCTTGCACGAGTCCATTCAAAGGAGCCACGTCGCTCTTGGTGAGGCTCTTGAACTGAAGACCCTGCCTTTGACTCAGGATGGTAACACCGTGATCACCCACAGTGCCGCTTACGATAACGCTATCTCCCGGTTGCGCGTTACTCACCGAAACGGAAACGTTCTTCGGCACCGCGCCCACGCCGGACGTGTTAATAAAAAGTTTGTCCGCGGCGTGTTTCTCTACTACTTTTGTATCACCGCAGACAATGGTGACCCCTGCCTCGTCTGCTGCCGCGTGCATAGAGGCCACTATCGTCTCGAGGTCATCGATAGGCAGGCCCTCTTCAATAATAAACCCGGCACTGAGATGAAGAGGCCGGGCTCCTCTCATGGAAAGATCGTTCACGGTTCCGCAGACAGCGAGCCTGCCAATATCGCCTCCTGGGAAGAAAATCGGTTTAACCACGTAGCTGTCAGTGGTAAAAGCAAGCAGCCGTTCTGCTGACTCGAAAAGAGCTGAGTCCTCCAGGGGCGTGAGTAAGGCATTCCCAAGGTGGCGCAGAAAGACCTTCTCTATGAGCTCGTGACTGAGAAGCCCGCCGCTTCCGTGACCGAGGAGAATCAGTTTCTCATCCATAGCGACTGCCATAAAAAGAATGTTGCAGGTTGCAGGTTGCAGGTTGCAGGTTAATAAATCGAAACAGAGCGCTGCTGGTAGTGTGTCTCTTAGCTTGTAACTTGTAACGTGTAACTCGTAACTTGTAACGCCTCATTTTTCTATCCATACTGATAATACGCTGCGCACGTTCCTTCTGTTGATACCATACACGGTCCCACTGGTTGCATTGGATTACAGACCTGCCTGAACAGAGGGCATGCATCCGGCTGCATGACACCGCGTATAATGTCTCCGCAGTGACAACCTTCGGGCAAGATTGTTTTCCCGGGGTCAACCTGGAATGCCCTCTTCGCATCGAAGGCTTGATACTCGGCTTTGAGTGTAAGCCCGCTGTCCGGGATCACATCGAGCCCCCTCCACCTGGCTGCACCCGGCTCGAAGACCTGTTTCATCACGGCTTGCGCGGCAGCGTTACCCTCCGGAGTGACGCATCTCGGGTACGTGTTAACTATTTCAGCGCGGTGGGACTCGTGCTGCACCACTATTTCTGCCACTGCCCAAAGCACGTCTGCTGGTTCAAATCCGGCCACGGCTGCAGGAATCCCGTATCTCTCTGCGAGAAAGTCCCAGACCTGCCAACCAATTACCGTGCTCACATGCCCCGGACAAAGGATGCCGCTCAGGCTGATCTCCTTTGCATCCAGTATTGCCCGCATGGCCGGAGGTGTGAGCTTATGCATCGAATAGACGTAGAAGTTGTTGAGGCCCTGTCGCGCTGCCTCGAGGACTGAGGCCGCGACGGTGGGTGCGGTAGTTTCGAAACCTACGCCCAGAAAGATGATCGGCCGGTCAGGGTTCCTCCGGGCAAAGTCGAGTGCATCCAGAGGCGAGTAGACGACCTCTACCGTAGCTCCCTCTGCACGCGCATTTTGAAGGCTGCCGTGGCTGCCAGGGACTTTCAGGAGGTCGCCGAACGTAGTTATAATGGCACGCGGGACCTTGGCAAGCGCGATGGCATAATCCATGTCAGCTTGGTCCGTCACGCAGACCGGGCAACCGGGACCGGAAAACATTTCGATGGTCTCGGGCAGCAGTTCGCGTATCCCGAATTTACAGATGGCATGTGTGTGCGTGCCGCAGAATTCCATGATTTTGAGATCGGTATGTGAAAGCCGGGCAATACGCTCTCTGAGTTTGTGGACGAGTTCGGGATCGCGGAAGGCTTTACTCGATTGCATCGGTTTCCGATATTTGCTGAAGGAGCCTGAGGGTCTCTTCCGCCTCTTGTGTGTCTAATACACTGATGGCGTAACCGGCGTGCATCACCACATAATCGCCAACCTTCGCCTCGGGCGTTAAAAGTATGCTTACGCGCGTGGCGACTCCGCCGAGGTCTGCCTCAGCCATCGTCTCCTCAATTTTCGTAATGAGTGCGGGAACAGCGAGACACATAAGGCGTATAGTATACGCTAACAGGTCCGTTCGTTACAACCGACCCGGCAGAACATAACTCAGCAGAGAAGAAGATCATCGACAACTACTGACAATTATTTTGGCGAATTATTTATGAGGTAGGGCGCGCGGGTGGCTTGATTGTCAGCGTTCCATGTGGTAACTTCATGGAATGGAAGAATTTTACAAAATTTCGAGGCTGCCACCCTACACGTTCAACATCGTACGTGATCTCCTGATTCAGGCCAGGCGAAAGGGCGAGGATATCATCGACCTGGGTATGGGCAACCCTGACCTTGAGACCCCGAAGGCGATCGTTGCGAAACTGGTCGAGGCTGCAAAGAACCCCAGGAACCATCGGTATTCGGTGAGCAGGGGCATCTACAAGCTGAGAGTCGCCATTTCGGATTGGTACAAGAGACGGTATCACGTTGACATAGATCCGGAGACAGAGGCGGTCGTAACCATGGGAGCGAAGGAGGGCATCAGCCACCTCGTGCTGGCCACGATTAATACCGGGGATGTAGTGTTCGTACCGGAGCCGACGTACCCCATACACTTGTATTCTGTGGTTATAGCCGGCGGGGACCTGAGGACTTTGCCGCTTTTACCACTGGACCAGTTCATCGAACGCTTGACCTGGGCGATCAAGACAACATGGCCTCAGCCAAAGATGCTGATCGTGAGTTTTCCCAACAATCCCACGACAGAGGTTGTGGAACTCGATTTTTTTGAGAAACTGGTTGCTTTTGCTAAAGAGCACAACATGATGGTAGTTCACGATCTGGCTTACGCTGATCTTGTTTTTGACGGGTATGAGGCTCCCAGCTTTCTCCAGGTAAAAGGGGCGAAGGAGATAGGCGTTGAGTTTTTTTCCCTCTCCAAGAGTTATAGTATGCCCGGCTGGCGGGTTGGATTCGCCGTGGGGAATCGAAAGATGATCGCGGCCCTTTCAAAGATCAAGAGCTATCTCGATTATGGCGTGTTTCAGCCGATCCAGATAGCATCTATCACTGCGCTCAAGAGCGATGATGAGATCGTTTATGAAATCGTTGAAAAGTATCGGAGGCGAAGAAACACCCTGATATCAGGACTCAACCGGGCAGGATGGCACGTACCATTACCCAAGGGTACGATGTTTGTCTGGGCTAAGATACCCGATGAGTTCGCTTCAATGGGCTCTCTCGAGTTTTGCAAAAAGTTGTTGAAAGAGGCGAAGGTTGCCGCCTCACCCGGTATCGGTTTCGGTGAGTGCGGTGAGGGGTATATCCGGTTTGCGCTTGTTGAGAATGAGCATAGGATCCGACAGGCGGTCAAGGGTATCAGAAATCTGATGCTCAGTTCACGGAAGAGATGATCGGTGTCGGTATCATAGGCCTCGGGACTGTTGGCCGGGGTACCTACAATATCCTCAAACAATATGGCCGTCTGATTCAGCACAAAACAGGCGTCGAGGTCCGCGTCGTCAAGGTCGCAGAGATCGACCCTGAGCGCTCCAAAGAACTTGAAAACGATGGCGTTCCCGTCGTCCGTGATGCCTGGGAGCTGATCAACGATCCGCGGGTTGCTATCTGTGTTGAGTTGATAGGCGGGACCGGTGCGGCTTACGATTATGTCGCGGGAGCGCTAAAAGCGGGAAAGTGGGTCGTGACAGCCAACAAGGCGTTATTGGCGGAAAAGGGTGATGCGCTCTTTGCCGTCGCAGAGCAAGTGGGTGGCGAGATCGGTTTTGAGGCGTCTGTGGCAGGGGCCATTCCTGTGATCAGGGCTATCAGGGACGGTCTCATCGGGAACAGAATTGAATATGTCCTTGGGATCCTCAATGGCACAAGCAACTACATTCTCACGAAAATGGCGGACGAGGGGCTGCCTTTCGGCCACGCGCTCAAAGAAGCCCAAGAACTTGGAATTGCCGAACAGGATCCCACGCTCGACATTTCAGGTGTGGATGCAGCTCACAAACTCTGCGTGCTCGTGCGCCTTGCCTTCGGTGTGCCCATTAGCATGCGGCAAATGGTGACACGAGGGATTTCCAGTATAGAGCCCATAGATATAGAGTTTGCGAAGGAGTTTGGTTATAAGATAAAACTCCTTGCCATAGCCAAGGAACAGGGTGATTCTATCGAAGCTCGGGTGGAGCCGACGATGATCCCGGTTCGCCACCCGATGAGCACGGTGAGCGGAGTCTTTAATGCGGTGTACGTGGTGGGTGACCATGCCGGTCCGAGTCTTTATTATGGGAAAGGAGCGGGAGCATATCCGACGGGTAGCGCGGTAGTGAGTGACATTGTCGACATGGCGGTCCGGAAGGCAGCAAACTGTTCCAGAAGGGGCCTTGCCGCGGGAGACACAGGCAAGACGATAAAAAAGGGAGAGGAATCGGTCACTCCGTTCTATATGAGGTTCAAGGCTCAGGATCAGCCGGGAGTGCTCTCGAAGATTTCGGGCATCCTCGGTGAGTATGGTATCAGCATCGCAGCCGTCACTCAGAAGGGACGGAAAGAAAAAGACTATGTGCCTATCGTCATGGTCACCTATGAGGCGCCGGAAGGAAGCCTGAAAAAGGCAATAGAGAAGATTGACCGGCTGTCATTCATCGGGGGGTTGAGTGTGCATATGCGTATCGAAGAAGGAGATCTATGAGCGCGGCAGCGTCTGAAGTACCCGTTACGAGTTGCGAGTCAGTTACTGGTTAAGAACAAAAGCTGTTACAGGTTACGAGCGAGGGCCGTTACAAACTCGTAACAGGCTTTTGTTTGTAACCGGTAACAGGTCTTTGCTTGTAACCTGTAACAAGGGTTTTATGACTGAGGTTTTGATATGAAGTACCTGGTAATAATTGGAGACGGTATGGCGGACTTTCCGGTTGAAGAGCTGGGCGGGAA
Source organism: Syntrophorhabdales bacterium (assembly GCA_035315185.1). Lineage (GTDB taxonomy): Bacteria > Desulfobacterota > Syntrophorhabdia > Syntrophorhabdales > WCHB1-27 > JADGQN01. The sequence continues at coordinate 5,546 of DATFYE010000086.1, forward strand.
GACTCCTCTCATGGCAGCAAACAAGCCTTCGATGGATTTTATGGCCCGGAACGGTTTCCGCGGGAATGTCCTGACCATCCCGGCCGGCTTCCCTTCCGGCAGCGATGTTGCCTGCATGTCCATTTTTGGCTATGACCCGGCCAAATACTACACAGGAAGAGCCCCCATAGAAGCCTATGGCATGGGTGTCACCATGAATGGGACGGATATCGCCTTCCGCTGTAACCTGGTCTACCTGGAGGTGAGTCTGCCCAAGGTTGTTATGGCCGATTACAGCGGAGGACATATCACCACGGAAGAAGCTGCCGAGCTGGTGCGCGATCTGCAAGGTGCCTTGGGAAGTGACCTGTTCAGCTTTTACCCTGGGGTGAGTTACCGCCATCTCATGATCTGGAAGAATGGTAAAGAGTCCATGCAGACCACGCCGCCCCACGATATCCTCGATAAGGAAGTGATCGACTATCTTCCCAAGGGAGAAGGGGCTTCCACGCTGGTCAAGCTGATGAGCGATTCGCAGCTTTTTCTGAAGGATCATCCGGTGAATAAGAAACGACAGGAAAGGGGTCTCAGGCCGGCCAACAGCATCTGGCTCTGGGGTCAGGGGAAGAAGCCCTATTTTCCACCCTATATGGAGAAATATGGCGTGAAAGGCGCTGCTGTTACCGCTGTGGACCTTATCAAAGGGATCGGTGCTCTTGCCGGTTTTGAGACGCCACAGGTCGAGGGCGCTACAGGTTACCTGGATACCGACTATGGTGCAAAGGCGCGGGCGGCACTGGCGCTTCTTGACCGCTATGACATTGTCTATGTGCATGTTGAAGCCCCGGACGAGGCTTCGCACAATGGCAGCCTGAAAGAGAAACTGAAGGCCATCGAGCGGATAGACAAAAAGATCCTTGAATATCTGCTCGGCAATACAGGCGAAGATGTGCGCTTTCTTTTGACGACGGACCATGCTACACCTTTATCAATGCGCACACATTATGCCTGCCCGGTACCCTTTGTGATCTATCAAAAGCATGGTCCGCAAAAGCATGGCTCGGAGAAGCATGGCCCGCAAAGCAACGGCTCGCAGAAGAACGCAGACAAGGGGTCCGGACACTCCTATCAAGAGGACTCGGGCCTCCTAATTCTAAACGGCGAAGAGATGATCGCGCGCTTTCTCAAGGGGTAGGTGATGAGACAGAAATTCATATTCGTAACCGGTGGTGTTGTTTCTTCTCTCGGAAAGGGCTTGGCTTCGGCTTCCATCGGAGCGCTCCTGGAGGCGCGGGGTCTTACGGTAACGCTGAAAAAGCTTGATCCTTACATCAACGTAGACCCCGGGACCATGAATCCTTTTCAGCACGGCGAAGTCTTTGTCACCGATGACGGCGCTGAGACCGACCTTGATCTGGGGCACTACGAGCGTTTCACGGACGCTGTTATCTCCAAGAGGAGTAACTTCACCACGGGACAGGTGTATGACTCGGTCATATCCAAAGAGCGCCGGGGCGAATACCTGGGGGGGACCGTCCAGGTGATACCCCACATTACGGACGAGATCAAAAAACGCATCCTCGATGTGGACGAGGGGATTGACATTGTCCTGGTGGAAATCGGGGGCACGGTCGGCGATATCGAAAGCCTGCCTTTTCTGGAGGCTATCAGGCAGCTTCGCAACGATCTTGGCAAGGAAAACTCGCTCTTCATCCATCTCACGCTGGTCCCGTTTATCAAGACCGCGGGAGAAATGAAGACAAAGCCGACGCAGCACAGCGTCAAAGAGCTGCGCGAGATAGGCATCCAGCCCGATATTCTTCTTTGCCGGACCGAAGAATTTCTCCCCACAGCCTTGAAGGACAAGATTGCGCTCTTTTGTAACGTAGATAAAGATGCAGTCATTATGGCAAAGGACGTGGGCAATATCTACGAGGTTCCCCTCATGTTCAATCGTGAGGGGCTTGACGACAAGATCACGAAGCTTCTCAACATCTGGTCCAAGAAGCCTGATCTTGCAAAATGGCAGTCGATTGCCGATGCCGTCCGGGAACCAAAGAAAGAAGTGGAAATCGCTGTTGTGGGAAAGTACGTGAAGCTGACCGACTCGTACAAGAGCCTCAATGAAGCCCTTGCCCACGGAGGCATTGCCAACGGGTGCAAGGTGAACCTGCGCTTCGTGGACTCTGAGGATCTGGAAAAGGATGTGCTGCGCCATCTCTCTGACGTTGATGGGGTGCTTGTGCCCGGGGGCTTTGGGTCGAGAGGAATTGAGGGGAAGATAAACGCTATTAACTACGCAAGGGAGAAGAAGATCCCCTTCTTTGGGATATGCCTGGGTATGCAGCTTGCCGTGATAGAGATTGCGAGAAACCTTGCAAAGCTGAAAGGCGCAAACAGCGCTGAATTCGATGAGAATACGGCTCATCCGATCATTTACCTGATGGAGGAGTGGGTGGACCGGGATGAACGTGTGCAGAAGAGGGACACGACATCTGACAAGGGAGGCACCATGAGACTCGGTGCATACCCATGCAACCTTAAGCCCGGAAGCCACGCTTATAAGGCATACAATCAGGATTTGATCCATGAGCGCCATAGACACAGGTACGAATTCAATCTGGTTTTCAGGGATCGCCTGGAGCAGTGGGGGCTTGAAGTAACCGGTATATCGCCCGATGAGAGACTTGTGGAGATTATCGAGTTTAAGGGGCACCCGTGGTTCCTCGGTTGTCAGTTTCACCCGGAATTTAAGTCAAAGCCATTCAAACCGCACCCGCTCTTCCGGGAATTCATCAGGGCCTCTTTGAAAAAGCGGCAGGAACGGACAAAGTGCAAAAAGAAGTGAGAGTCGGACAAGTCACCTTCGGCATAAAGCCATTCGTGTTTATTGGGGGCCCATGTGTCGTAGAGGAGAGGGAGATCACTCTTCGCACAGCAGAGAGGCTCCGGGAGATCACGTCTGCACTGCATGTACCGTTTGTTTTCAAGTCCTCCTACGACAAGGCCAACAGGACTTCGGTGTCGAGCTTTCGGGGCCCCGGTCTGGAGGAGGGGCTCAAAATCTTGAAAGAGGTCAAGGAACAGACGGGTGTGCCCATCCTTACCGATGTGCATTCGCCGGAAGAGGCGCGGACTGCCGCGGAGGTGGCCGATATACTCCAGGTGCCTGCCCTGCTGTCAAGGCAGACTGACCTGCTCGTCGCATGCGGGAAGACGGGTCGGGCGGTGAATGTCAAGAAGGGGCAGTTTCTTTCTCCTGCTGAGATACGGTATGCCATAGAAAAGGTAGAATCCACAGG
>DATFYE010000087.1:0-7568 GCA_035315185.1 Syntrophorhabdales bacterium
CACATTGCTGCGCGCCACAGTGTGCAATGGGCCATGCACCGTGTCGGATGGCTACGTGCTGCACCTTGGTTGGGTTATGTGCGAATGTAGTTTTTCAACAGGCTGTGAGGATGCGACCCTGCGCGACTTCGACCTTATCCCCGCCACAGCATAGGGGCAGCACGAAGCAGGCAAAGGGTCGCGTTGGCGAGTGGCTGCACGCTGCAAGGCGATACGGGAAAAGCATAATTTCATGCCTGTCCCCTATTCTTAACCACCAATTTAGTCTTCCTTGTAAATAACATATATGTTATAATAGGACCAGGGTGGAATGGGTAGTCGAATACTATAGGGATGCACAAGGAAGGGAGCCGGTCAGTGAATTTATTGATGCCCTGCCTGTCGGGACCCAGGCGAAGATATTCCGGCTGATCGATCTGCTGGCAAGATATCATGTTCTGCTTAAGGAACCCTACACGAAGCAGATAAAGGGCAAACTGAGAGAGTTAAGGGTAGTCGATGCCATGGGAAAAATTCGAGTACTCTACTTCGCGTACACGGGCAAGCGGTTCATCCTGCTCCACGGGTTTGTCAAGAAAACGGGAAAAACGCCCAGGCGCGACATCGATATTGCGGAGAATAGGATGCAGGATTACCTGAAGCAACACGGAGGTATGGGTAAATGAGAGGCAGAACGGTAAAGGAACATCTCAAAGAGAAAATGAAGGACCCCGGGTTTCAGAGGGCCTGGCGTGGATTGGATGAAGAATTCGAGGTGCTGGAGAGCATTATTAAAGCAAGAGAAAAGGCGGGTCTCACGCAAGAACAGCTGGCCAAAAGAATAGGTACGAAGCAGCCGGCCTTGTCAAGGCTTGAGCGGGGAGGGTTCAACAGGGCGACCGTGGAAACCTTGAGAAAAATCGCTGAGGCTCTCGACGTACGTCTGGTAGTCAGGCTCGAACCTAAAAAGCCACGCGCAAATGCAAGAGCGCGGTAAAGGGCAAAGAACTGCCCCCTCCCTCGTAGGCCGCGGCTGGCGCCTCGCTATTCATCCCGGTCGATGGAACGGCCCGCGACAAGGTGGCCCTCATACGGCACCTAGTCGAACTGAGCCAACGCGAAGGCGCTTCAGACCCCTCCAAGTTCGAGGTCATAGCATGCATCTCCGGGCGCGGGTTTGGCGTGCGCCGCCAAGACATGAGGAACCTCCTCCTCGACACCCGCGGTAAGGTGTTCACCTTTAAGACCCTCGACAAACTCGCAGACTGCACTCGCCTGCGGGATTTCGAATCTCTCTGAGTAGAACCGCCAAGGTAATCGGGAGGCGTAACTAGGGGCTTTGGCTCCCGCTGAGCCACTCCCCGCCTTCTCGCAATAGCGCAGTCGCAGTCGGCAGGGCAGCACGACGCGGGGAAAGGATGGGACTGGGCCGCGGCTTTACGCAGCAAGGCGATACGGGAAAAGCATAATTTCATGCCTGTCCCCTATCCCCTCTGAGCCCGGAGCATAGAAGGGCTAAAAAAGGTCCGGTCCCGCGGATGAGGTGGCCTGCAGAAGATGCCCGAGAGGAGGGACGAGGCGAATCTCCTCCCGGGGAGTGAGACGGTGCAGATCAGAAGATCGTCCTCCATTGTTTCTTGCAATTTGCGTGGTTCTTTGTATAATGAAAAGAAACCGGTGAGCGTGAGTCTGGTTCACATGGGGTATATTCGCATTAAGTATGTGGATGAACAAAAAAGGAGGGTTGGCTATGAAAAGGTCTGCAGTGTGTCTCTTTGCTCTTGCCTGTATCGTTTTACTCTTTGTCTCTTTTGCTTTTGCCGCAAACACCATTAAGGTGGGATTCGTCGATGCACTTTCAGGCCCGGCGGGCTATTGGGGCAACGACGAGCTCGACGGATTCAAGATGGTGGTCAATTCAGTCAATGCCAGCGGAGGGGTCTTGGGCAGAAAGATCGAGTACGTGACAAGAGACGACAAGTGGACGCCAGCTCTTTCTCTCGCAATGGCAAAAGAGTTGGTGATGAGGGAGAAGGTCGATATGCTGATCGGCACATCCGGTAGCGCCAGTGCCCTCGCGGTGAGCGACTTCGCCAAGACGGAGAAGATCCCCGTGTTTGTCTATGCCAAGAGCGCCAAGATTAGCGGGGAAAAGGGTCACCGATATGTTTTTGCCATGTCAGAGAACAGCGAAATGGCTGGCAGGGGAGCGGCCGCTGTCCTGGCAAAAAAACCGTACGTAAAGTACTGGATTGCAGGCGACGATTACGAGTTTGGACACACGCTCACTGAGTCAGTCTGGAACCATCTGAAAGCCCTTAACGGAAAGGCGCAACTCCTCGGGCAGACCTGGTGGAGGATGGGAGAAACGGACTTCATCCCCTACATCACGGCGATCATGTCTGCCAAGCCCGACTTTCTGATCATGGGCTCCGGCGGTTCCGGTATCATCGGCTTTCAGAAGGCCGCGAAAGCCACGGGTATGAACGACAAGATACCTTTCTACCAACACACCGCTATTGACTACACGTTACTTGCTCCACTTGGCCCCGACGGGCCGGAGGGGGTCGTGGGAACGGCGAGCTATCTCTTCTACTATCCGCAGACCCCTGAGAACAAAGCCTTTGTTGACGAATTCAAGAAGAACTACAACCGGTATCCCGCAATGCCGGGGTTCTTCGGCTACATTACTGCGCAGTATATTGTCAGGGCGTACCAGAAGGCAGGCACGTTCGATAAGGAGAAATTCATTGATGCGCTTGAAGGTCAGGTGTTGGAAAAGAGCCCAGTGGGCAACCTCGAGCTTCGCGCATGTGACCACCAGGTGTTGTTCCCCACCTACTATGGGGTTACCAAGAAGGTGCCCGAGTATAAAGACTTCCTGATTGGCACTGACATTATCACTGTTCCGCCGAAGGATGGCGCCCCCTCGTGTGCGGAGATTCAGAAAGCACGGGCGCAGGCGAAGTAAGCTCGGTAACCACAAAAACGTGCAAAAAAGGAACAAAGACAATCTAGTTGGGAATCTTGTTGAAGCACTAGCTGATCTGCGGAATGTTCCAAGATCATTGCATAAAGGAGGGAAAACGATGGAGAAGTTACTGGCGGTGGCGGTCCAACCTGAGGTGAAGGCGCACTATGTTACAGGGAAACCCGTAAAGGAGCAGAGAAGGGAGAACATCAACCATTATGTGAAACTGATTGACGACTACGTGCTTGCTGCGGAACACCGAACCGGCGGTAAGAAACCCGGACTCATGGTCTTCCCGGAAAATTTCATTGGTGGGTTCGGGCCACAGCGGCTGAGGACTTGGGAATCGACGTTGGAGCTCTCGATAAGCATTCCCGGGGAGGAGACAGAAGCGCTGGGCAAAAAGTGTAAGGAGCACGGGCTCTATATAGCCGGAGCCAACAACGAACTACCAAACAAAGACCTCCCTGAGAATATTTATTTGACCGGATTTATCATAGGCCCGGACGGTAAGGTCGCCCTCAAGTATCATAAGCTGAATGCGGGGCCGAGCACCGGGATTGCGTTTACCACGAGCCCTCACGATATTTGGGATAAGGTGAGCCACGATCCTAAAGAGCTCTTTCCTGTGTTAGAAACCCCGTACGGGTACCTCGGAATGTATATCTGCTACGACAGCCATTTCCCGGAAGTTGCGCGGTGCTTGGCTTTGAACGGGGCTGAGATCCTTATCCATCCCAGCCAATGGTACGAGCACACTTACAGGCAGATAGACTATTGGAAAATGCGAAACCGTTCCAGGGCCATTGAGAACGTGGCATGCGTAATCGCGACCAACTGGGCAGCGTCACCAGAATCGGAGTATCCTTTCGGATGCGGTCATGCCATGATCATCGACCATCGCGGAGACGTTATTGAGGAGATACCGAATGACGGAGAGAGTTTCTGCTGTGCCGTGCTCGATGTTGCCGCACTGAGGGAGCACAGGCTGTCTAATGACATTTCCAACTACTTCAAATCACTGCGGACGGAGCCCTATGCCGCGGTTTACGGAAACAAGACATGCTGGGATCCAGCCCTCTTATCCGAAAGGGGTTCACGCTTCCACAACTATGAGGACCTGTGGGCACAGCAGGAGAAGATCAGAAGGCGCTTGAAGAAGGAAGGTATTTTGCATTGAGGCTCCGCGCCTCCCTCTAGGCAGGCCCTTGACTCCTGCTGGGTCCATTCCTCGCCTTCTCGGCATGGCGCTGTCAGCGGTCGGCAGGGCAGCGCAACGCGGGGAAAGGATGGGACTGGGCCGCGGCTTTACGCAGCAAGGCGATACGGGAAACGCATAATTTCATGCCTGTCCCCTATCCCGAAGAAAGGCGGAGTCATCACGGGAAGCTTTTCGCGTCGCCGTGGTGGCAGGTGCAGACTTTGTTCCTTCGCGATATTATCATCTGACAGATTGAAGGTCTTTCAGAGTATCCCCACGGCACCCTGACACATTCCGATCGCATATGCCAGAGAGAGCCCGAACTCTGGACTTAAGTGAAAGAGTGTGATTTCGACCCGGGTGATCCCACGTACGCATAGTTCTTCGTCATGGGGCGAGGACTAAGTCACGAGAGTCAACTACGTCCCTCCGGCCGAACTAGTGCCCTATGTGTTTCCTCACGAGGAAAACATAACAAGTAGCTTTTTGTTCACTCTCGCTGGGTGGGATACTTCTGGGACGGCAAAATTATGGCTAAAGAACATGATCTCTGAGCCTAAATAGCGAGCCTGCGCGCTGTAACTCAAATCATAACGTATGTTCGTATAGTGTTTGTACAGGTCGATTATCTCAGGTGCTGCATCATAAGAGATAATCCACGGGTGCTTCACCTGATCGCAAAGTAGAGAGGCAAGTTCCGCATGATCCGCAGACAAATAATGATTCTCATATAGATCTTGACCCTTAGCGTAGTATGGCGGGTCGAGATAGAGAAGCGCCTTCGCTGGCAGATTATGCATTTGCGTTCTAATAAATTCTGCCGCATCAAGATTGTACAGGCCTATACGGTTTCGGTAACACGCTATCCGCTTGATCCTAGCGATCAGATCTTCTTTATTGTAACGCGCATCAAGTTTCCATTTGCCGGCTTGGTCAATTCCCCCGATGACACCTCCACGCAATATGCCCGATCGATTGGTTCTATTCAAAAAGAAGGTGCTGAAAGCGAGTTCTAATGTTGTGCGATTACACGAATCAGCTTGCACCTCTTTCTGTCGCCGCCACTCGTCGATGGTCACCGGCACAACGTATATCAGCCGGCAGAGGGCCTCCGTATCATCAAGAACTGATCGAAGGATAACATTCCGCCCACGAAGATTCCCCAGAGAGAGTCATGAAGGAAACGGTACTTTTGGCGGCGCGGGAAGAATCTTCAGATGCTAGGCGCTCAAGCAACGAGGGATGGAGGCGTACCTTGCGGTACGTCGGAATGACGCGGGGCGCAGGCAACAACGCAGATGAGGGTTCGCTCCAAGCCGCCCCTAGTCTTCCCCCCATTCTTCCAGGCTCGCCTCCTGCATCTTCCCCGTCAATACTGCCAGCTTCACCGCCCTTATAGTGCGGTAGACTTCGCCAGGCTCGCGCTTTACGCCATCCACCGTCAGCAGATGCTCATCGATGGAGATGCCGAAGAGACGCTCATTCTCTTCGAGGTACGGCAGGATGAGCTGCCAGTCTTCTGCCGTGAAATCACGGAACTCGCCGCCATTGAGCTGCTCTGCCACAAGCATGCGGTGCGGATCGCGCACGAATATGGCTCCACCTGATGCAAGCGAAAAGATATTGGAGCCGGGATAAGGCGTCGGGAGCGGCGTCACAATGCCATCATCGTCGATTGTCACGCCGTTGAGGACCACGAAGCCGCCGCCATTATGAGGGTCTCCTGCCATGAAAGATTCCGCGAGGAAGTCGAGCGCGGTGCCGTTGATCACGACGCGGGGCTTGCCTGCGGCATTGATAAGCGGCCGGCCTGCGGCATTGCCGAGCAGATAGACCTCGCCGCCCTTGGCGCCGTACATGAACGTCTGACCGACATCACCGTGTACTACAAGCTTGCCACTCTTGAGGATCTGACCGAGCTGGTCTTGCGCATTACCGTGAACGTAGATCTCCAGACCGTCCATACCGGAGGCAAGATAGTCACCCGTTGAACCATAAGCGTCGATGCGCACACCCTGTGTCTGCGGACCGAGCCCGCACCCAAGAAAGCGCTGCCCTTTGTGACCGAAGGCAATGAAGCGCTTCCAGCCGAGCGCGTAAGCATCGGTGATCAGCCTGGCGTGGCAGTCATCGCCCTCCGGCGGAAACGCCTTTACGTCAACCACGAGCACCTGTTCGCCGCGCTTCGGCTTGCGCAGCTTCCCACGATTGTCATACTGTATTCTCACGTAGCGACCTGTTTTTCGTTCGTCAACGGCGGGAATCGCCTGAAAGAGAGCATCGAGACTAGCCATGATCATCTGCACGACCGAACGGCGCCGCTTGCAAGCCAGCGGATAGCGCCGGTCAAGAAGCAGGGTCAGGGCCTCGATAACCGTGGCTTTGAACTCATCCGCGCTTGCCAGTGCCGCTAAGTATTCGAGGGCTACGCGGATGTGCTCGTAGTCCCACGCAACAAACTTTTCTCTGAGAAACGCAAAGACCGGTTCGGCATTACCCTTCGTCACCAGCCGTTTGATCTCGTCCTGCATGACCGCATCCAGCGCGCAGGAGCCGAGCCCCTTACGAAAGTCATAAGGTTCCCGTTCCTTCTGCACCTCGATCACGCGACCGAACTTGTCCGTGCAGGTCAGCGCGTTACCGTTGCCTTTAGGATCAACCGTGAAGATAAAGGCGCCACCGTCTGTATAGCTGCCGCCGCGGGCATTCCAGTACCGATCAGCAACAGTGCCGAACCGCGGATCCTCTGCGGCTAAGCTGTCGAGCGTTGCATCGATGGCCTGTTTCTCTGAACAGATGAGGCCTATCTGCAAATCACCCTTCTGGAGCGCAAAGACTTGCGGCCTGAGCATGGCTGTATCAGTGATGCCGATGAGCTGAAACTTTTTCTCCTTCGGCAGGGTTCGGGCTATGATGAAGAACCAGGGCCCGTCAGGTGAGCCGTGGATCTGGGTCGCCTGGATCTGGCGATAGATGCGCTGTTTCTCTGGCGGCAGGTGGTCAAAGTCCATTTCCGCTGTAGGTGCCAGCGACTCGATGATATATTCCAGGGGATAACCATAGACACGATTCAGCAGGTCAAAAACCTGGACGGAGACCTCGGTGTCGGTCAAAAATTGGGGGAAGATGTTCCGCTGGCGCAGGTACTCAGTCACCGAGTAATAGTTGGCGAAGTCGCCGTTATGGACGAGGGCTTCGTCCAGCCCGATAAAGGGATGTGCTCCACCCGGATGCCAGACCCGCCCCTTGGTCGGATAGCGCTGATGCGCGATCCAGATGTGCGCCTTGAAGCTCTCAAGTTTATAGTACTGTGCCACCTGCTCCGCGTAACCGACGATCTTCAGGATCATCATGTTACGGCCGTGGGAAAGCACAAACGCCCGCTTCTCGCCCAGCGAACTGTAATACGCGTAGTTA
>DATFYE010000088.1:0-6922 GCA_035315185.1 Syntrophorhabdales bacterium
GCTTGCTTTTCCCTGTAACATGTACCTGGAAGGGAGCGACCAGCATCGGGGCTGGTTCCACAGCTCGCTGCTCGTCTCCGTCGGCAACAATGGAATGGCCCCGTACAAATCGGTGCTCACCCACGGATTCGTTGTTGACGGAAAAGGGAGGAAGATGTCCAAATCCCTGGGCAACATCATAGCACCCGAAGAGATCATCGAAAAATATGGCGCCGAGATCCTCCGCCTCTGGGTCACATACGAAGACTACAGGGATGACATCAAGATTTCAAAAGAGATGATCGACAGGATCGTGGAGACCTACCGGAGAATACGAAATACGTTTCGGTTTCTCCATGCAAATCTCCACGGGGACTTTGATCCCGCGGAGCATAAGGTATCCTACGAACAGCTCTCCTACCTCGACCGCTGGATACTCTCGCGCCTTCAGAATCTCATCGCAAAGGTAAGAGAAGCCTATCAGACCTACGGCTTCCACACCATCTACCACGCGATCCACAACTTCTGCGCCATTGACCTCTCTGCGCTCTATCTCGATATCATCAAGGACAGAATGTATGTGGAAAAGAAAGATGCCGTCAGGAGAAGGGCGTCGCAAGGTGTAGTCTTTGAGACACTTACCACCCTCTTGAGGCTCGCCGCACCCATCCTCTCCTTCACCACCGAAGAGATGTGGTCATACCTCAAGCCATTTGTTAAGGAAGAGTCCGTGCTTCTCAGCACACTGCCCGAAGTGAACAGGGCTTACGTGGATGAGCAGCTCGAACAGGAATGGGACCGCATCTGGGAAATCAGGGAGGCGGTGAACAAGAAGATTGAAGAGAAGAGGATAGAAAAGATCATCGGCCATCCTCTCGACGCAAAGGTCCGGCTGGAGCTTCCACCGGAGGAATACGGGCTTATGAGCAAGCTGGGCGAGGAACTTAAGGACCTCCTGATTGTTTCTCAGGTTGAGCTCATATCAGGTAATGAGATAGGGATTACTATTTCCAGAGCGGACGGAGAGAAGTGTCAGCGCTGTTGGCAGTACTCAACAGATATTCAGACCGGGGGAGAATTTCCCAACCTGTGTAAACGATGCCGAGCCACGCTTACCTCCTGATTGTTCTGCTCATAGTTGCTTTGGACAGATTGACCAAGATCCTGGTCATCAAGCATCTGGCCTACCTTACTTCCACAGACATTACACCGTATCTCTCGGTCGTTCATGCACGGAATTACGGAGGCGCTTTCGGTTTTCTCGCGCAGCACGGCGATGCGGCTTACATATTTCTTGTTTTGCCCGTCATAATCATAGCGGGCTTGATTTATTATCTCCTGCGATACCAGCATACTGAGACGGTGAAATTCGCTCTCACGTGCATCCTTGCAGGCGCTCTGGGCAACATGTACGACCGGGTGCGTTACGGGTACGTGACCGATTTCATCGATGTTTATTACAAGCAGTATCACTGGCCCGCTTTCAACATAGCGGACATGTCCATAACCTTCGGGATCGGCCTCTGGATATTTGCACAACTGCTTGGAAGATCGGGTCAAGGGTCAAGGGGCAAGGGGCAAGGTTAGGCTTGAACCCGCGCCCGAAGATTCCCGGAATACTCTGTTGCCCGTGACCCGTGACCCTTGACCCGTGCCCCGAGGATTAACATGGAAGACGACGAACTTAAGCAGGCAGTTACGGAAGAGACCAAAAAGGTGCGGCGCCTACGCTTCATTGTCGATTTTGCACTCCAATACATCAGAACACAGGAGATCACCCACGATCAGGCGATAGGCATTGTGGAAGGCGTCAAGAAACATGCGCTCCTCCTTTTTCCCGACAAAGAGGAGGCTTTTGACATCATCTACGCTCCGCGATTCAAACGCGTGCTCAACGAAAAGTTCAGGAGATCGTGACGCTAGCCGGACCATCAATCGTGCAAGTATCCGAGACAGAACACATCGCTGGCAAAAGACGATAAATTCATAACTTCTTCGAGCGGAAGGAGCCTTCGAGTGCAATGCGGACAAGCTGGCTGCGTGTTCGCGCACCAGTTTTGAGAAATAATTGCTTGAGCGTTGCCTTCACTGAATCTTCCGATACACCTATTCTTGCCGCGATTTCTTTGTTGATCAGTCCTTCGAACACGCCCTGGAGCACTTGATCCTCCCGCTGCGTAAGCGTTCGCGGCGGGCGCTGTTGGTCGCCCTGCAGGGAGTCGGCCATTTGTTGAATGACCTTCTGGTCGACCCACATTTCTCCACGGGCAACCATCCGAACAGCGTCTGCCAGCGTGCCGGGAGAACTATGCTTGAGCACAATACCCGATGCACCCATCTTCAATGCAGCGGAGGCTTCCTTCGCGCTCATGCCGGCCGTGACCATGAGTATCTTGCCCGTATATCCGTGTTGACGCGACGTCGACACGAGGTGATTCCCCTGCTCGTCGCCCAAATCGAAATCGAGCAGCACCATATCAATCTCAGAATGGCTGAGCGCTTCCAAAGCCTCGGCTGCGGTTCCGCAATGGGCAACCATTTCAAAGTCAGGCTCCGATGCCAGCAGGCGCGCCAGGCCTTCCCGAAAGAGGGGATGATCGTCCACCAACAAGAGTCGTATGCGCTGCATCCTTGCCCCAACTCACCCGTGATCTGCTTCAGCGATACCGGCTACGGCCAGTTCAATGACGAAACAACACCCGGGAGTTTCCGGATCGTAGCGAAGGTCGCCCCCGAAGGATCGCATGAAAGCGCGGGAAAGAAACAGCCCGAGCCCCGTGGTGTCGGCGCTTTTCTGCAAAGGCTGAAACAGCTTTTCGGCCGAGCCGATGCCCGGCCCCGTGTCACAGATTCTAATAGCCGCGATCCCATGCTCGACCCCAACCGAGACATCGATTCTTTTAAGGCTTGCGCCTTCCAATGCGCGACGGCTATTTTTTGTGAGATTAAGGAACACCTGCAGCAAGCTATGGCGATCGGTCCACACTGAAGGCAACTCTTCGGGGATATTCCAATACACCGTGATATCCGATTCTGCGCAATAGGGCTCCAGCACGATGCGCGCCTCATCGAGAACATCGGCCAGATCAACAACCGTAGCTTCGAAGCCGCGTGTGCTCTTTCGCAGTTCGAGAGACGCGATCTTATTGAGCGTCTCGACCAGGGAGCCGAGAGCTTCGAAATCAGGGTTCTTCCGCAAATCTCCGCTTCGTGCAAGGTTCTCATACATGACGGTAATAGCGCTGCACACGTTTCTCACTTCGTGGGAAACAGCCCCCACCAGAATACGCGATCCCGCCATAAGCTGCTCCAGACCGTATTCCGCTCGATCCCGCAGATCCTCGGAGGCATCTACTACCAGAGCAGCAAGGCGGGGACCCACGGCCGTCCTGTACGTGGAAAAGAAAACGTTGGCCAAAAAGATGTCCCCATTGTCCCGTTTTCCACGGCACTGCATCTCGGTTCGAAAGGACTGCGCCGTGTCTTCCGCGGAAGGCACGCGTTCAAGCGCCGGAATATAGCGTGATATATTTTTCCCGGTTAACTCTCCTTCTCGTACTCTAAAAAGGCGGTCAGCCGCGGAATTAGCAATAAGAATCTCCCCACCTGCGCTCATGACGAGAATAGCGACGGGGCTCGTCTGGATGAGAAATGCGAGCTGCTCTTCCGCCTCACGCCGGGCCGCAACTTCTTTTTCGACCCTTTGGCGATGCTCCAGGTCACGCTGGCGGTTTACGGTCACCTGGCGGGAAAACAATCCCATACCAACAAGCGCAACGAAAAGTAAAAGGTCCTGCGGCAATGACGTGGCCGGCTCAAACGAGAACGGGTCATAGAGCTCGGAAAGAACGGTACAAAGGATTGCTGCCAAGGCGATTTGCCGCCATCGAAGAACGGTACCGACAAGGAGCATAGGGAATACGTAGAGAAAGCCGAAGTAGACGTTGATACGGAGGCTCCAATCCAGGAGAGCAATAACCGCAATAAGAATGGCAGCACAGATCAGTACTGCGCGAGGTGAGCCCTGCACATAGCGCAAAAGTAGGTTCATATGCGTATAATTATACTAATATCGCTGCGAAGGCGCAATGAGACTTTTTACAGCGGTTAAGACAGATGGATTAATCGTTTCAATAACTTATGATGTTCCTCCGTGACCTATACCCGAAAGGGATACCCGAAAGAGATAGTCTTTATACCTAGAAAGGGGTTTACTTTCTTACACCTGTCCGACTACACTATATATATGGATGAATTAAAGGCCCGCATTGCAGCTGGAAGTAAATGGACTCAGCTTCCGTGTACGTGTCTGCCTCAAGCAGGCAGGAGGTGAGTATCATGTTTACCCTGAAGAATAATCTGCTGGGCGCTTCAGTTGCTGTTGTTATCGCGTTACCATTGCTGCTGGCTGTGAACTTGGAGGCACGTGGCGGCGGCGGCCATGGAGGAGGTCATGGCGGTGGTCGTAGTGGCGGAGGAGGGGGATATTCCGGTGGATTTTCCGGACGCGCATCTTCCAGCGGGTTCTCCGGACATACTGGATCTTACAGCGGGTTTTCCGGACATACCGGATCTTATAGCGGGTTTTCCGGCAGCCGAGCATCCTCCAGTGGGTCTGTTAGCGGGAGCCGAGGATTGTCCAGTGGATCTATTAGTGGGAGCCGAGCATCCGGTAGTGGAGGATCTACCCAGCATGCTTCCCTCAGCAGCACAAGGAGCTATAGCGGAGGAGGTAATACAGGCGGTTACAGTGGAGGATCACAAGGAAGCTTTGTTTCGGGACACTACTATGGAAGCCACTATTATCCCGGAGGATACTACGGAGGCTACAACAGGTACTATTATCGAGGCTATGCCCCCTACGGCGCATCCTTCGGGTTTTTCTTTGGCGGGGTAGTTGTCGGAGGCATGTATAGCCCCTTCTGGTGGCCTTACTATTACGAACCGGTACCGCCAAGCTACTACGATCCCTACTACCAGTTCCCCTACCCTGCCCCTCCCTATGTGATTCAGGTTCCTCCACCTGAGGCTACGACTGCATATGAGCCCGAAGCCTCGAGTACCTATCAAGATGCACCGTCCCCCACGATGCCACCAAATCAATGTTACGCGCCTAAGGCCGATCAAAGCGGCAACATCATCAAGGAAAACGGCAATCCGATTCCTGACTTTTCTAAGCCAGTACCCTGCCCTCCGCAACAGTAGCAAACAAGAACTAGACTAATTAAGCGGTGCAAAGTGGACCCTACGCTGCTTTGCCCAGCACGCTTCGTCCTTTTCCGAGCAGACGGGTTTCGTATCACCGTAGCTTATTGCCTCGAGGAGTGCCCCGTCGATGCCGAGTTTGATAAGGTAGGCCTTGGCTGCATCAGCTCTTTTCTGGCCCAGGCCCATGTTGTACTTCTCCGTTCCCGTGATATCAGTGTTTCCCTCGACCCTCACCTTTTTTCCGGGATTCTGTTTGAACCACTCGAGGTTCTTCTTCAGGGTCTCTGCGGCATCGGGCCTGATGTCAGCCTTGTTGAAATCAAAGTAAATGTCGTGGAGAACGGTTGCGGGAGCCGGCGGCATTACCACCACGACCTTTGGTGGCGGTGGAGGCGGTGGCGGTGGCACATAGGCTCGCGCTTGGCGGCGCACGGCACCGGGAATCTGGTTGCCCTTCGCATACATGCATTGCTGATAGGCGATGTCATAGCGCCTCTGGAGCTGGTACTCCGATGCAGCGCCCGCGTTGCTTCCCATGGCGGTTCCGCCCAGGAGACCCGTCCCACCACCAATTGCAGCACCAGCGGCCGCGTTGCCCGTGGCAGCACCGATCGCTGCGCCCATCGCGGCCCCTACGAGCGCCCCGACAGTTGCTCCGGTGGCGGTGTTCTGATTAGCGGTTTGACTGGGTGACGCCCCGCCAATCTGCTGCTGGGCCCACTGCCTGCAAACAGCGTCATCAGCCTGGAATACTTCAAAAGGTTTTCCCGGGCCCGGAAGCACCACGACATTCGGGCCTGTTGGCATGGTTGCGCATCCCGAGATCACAGCCAGGACAGAGAAGAACAAAACGGCAGCAATTATTTTCATGTCCCATCCTTCCTTCCGTTCAAAGCATGCATATTAAGAATTCTTGTGGCATCATCTCCTACGTGGCGAGTTCAATTATAATCCGGCCTCTGGTCAAGGGAGAACTATTTACAATATTCGCTCATGAAGTATGATTCATGAGAGTTTTCGTAAATCTTTACCCACCCGGTAGGTTTCTCAGACCTCCCGGTCGTCCCGTCCCAGTATGCCACGCAAAGTTCGAGAGTACGATACTCCGCCCTACGGCAGTCTATTTCTTCGAGGGTTACAATCTGCCTCTGCGCTGCTCCAGAAGAGAACTCCCTTTTCCTCCATATCTGGACGATGTTTCCGGAAGGTCGAGTGACCGCGTCTTCGTCATAGAAATGCTTGACATCATCCTCATCTGTCGAGTACTTGGTCCACTTCCTCCCACCCTCACAGACACTGGAAGAGAGCATGGGAGGCGACTGGTCCCCTGCCTGCTCCTGAGCTGTTTCAGGTTTGGTAACCTTCTTCTGAGCAACCTCGGGGACCTTTTTGTTGTCCCAAGGCATGTCAAAGTTGAAGCTGCACGATACGAGAGACAAGGTGAAAAGAATGATGATCAGCAGGGTTCTACAGGACTGCGATGGGGCAATGCTCATGGTGCGTGCTGTGCTCATACGTCGTGTCCCCTCGAGAAACCTTTGGACAGCGTCTGGTACGCCATCACCCGGCTTCAACATTCCACTTCGGCTACCCCATAGTTGAGAAATGCCAATACATCGTGCACCCTGATGTGCCAATACATCGGTTACCCTTAATGCCGGTTTTTGTGCCAATACATCGTGCACCCGAGGCCCCTTTCCGTGCGATAATCGTACCCATTACCAGAGAGGAGGTT
>DATFYE010000089.1:0-17078 GCA_035315185.1 Syntrophorhabdales bacterium
ATCCCAAGGCTCCGGACAGAGGCATTGTGGTGCTGGATCCGGAAGGCCAAACCGTGGAACGAATTCCCGTGCCGAGTGAGGGCCTGACGACCCAACTCGGCTTTGGCCGGGGTGCCGACGCCCATTCGTTATACGTCACTACCGCATTCCCGATCCGGCTGTATCGAATAAAGACAGTGCGCGAAGGGCACTATTTTTAGCGGTACGTTGACGAGACAGAAGCAGGATGCCACTTCTTTCTATCCGGACCCGGAATACCCGATGCGTTCGTATAGGATTTCAAACCCACGCCGGCGCTTGCTGTTGCGAAAGATGACCGGGCGGGCTTACGATGAGGATAGCTCACCATCTACCATCTGCAGACGCCGTTCCCCCAGCGCGCCGATTTCCGGGTCATGCGTTACCAGTACGAGCGCCGCAGCCAACCGCTCGCGCACAGACAGGATATAACTGAGGACTTCCCTACCCGTCTTCCGGTCCAGATTCCCTGTTGGTTCATCTGCAAGAATAAGCTCCGGCTTATTGATCAACGCCCTGGCTATGGCCACCCGTTGCTGTTCTCCGCCTGACAGCTCCCCGGGCCGGTGAGTTGCTCTCTCTGCGAGGCCCATGATGCCGAGGAACTCCTCGGCCGAAGCTTGCGCATCTTCAGGCTTTACCCCTTTGATCCAGAGAGGCATCGTGATATTCTCAAGCACATTAAAGTCCTGAAGCAGATGGTAGAACTGGAAGACAAATCCTATTTTTTTGTTTCTGAAGTCGCTCTGTTCCTGCTCGCCATACTCAGCGAAAGCCGTTCCCCTGTACCGAATCTCTCCTTCGGTCGGCCTGTCGAGCGACCCAAGGATGTGAAGGAATGTGCTCTTCCCGGCTCCGGATGGACCCATGATGGTAATGAAGTCATCTGAAAAAACATCAAGATCGATACCTTTCAGAACTTCGAGACTCGCCCCGTCTTTGTCATATCTCTTCTTGATGCCTTTTGCAGAGAGAATCAGGTCACTCATAGCGCAGGGTCTCCACGGGGTCAATCTTTGTAGCTTTGTACGAGGGATATAGTGTAGACAGAAGACAGATCACAATGGTGACCGATGCGATGAGAAGAACATCGGTCACACTGATCTTCATAGGCAGCACGTTGATGGTGTAAACCTCTTCGGAAAGCTTTATAACGTGGAGCCAATTCTGTATGACGCACATCAGATAGCCGATCACGGAACCGGCAAGGGCACCGAAGACCCCGATGGTCAAGCCTTCGGCCATGAAAATCTTCATGACGCTCCGGTTTTTGGCACCCATGGCCTTGAGAATGGCGATGTCCTTTTTCTTTTCCATGACGGTCATGACAAGTGAGCTGATGATATTGAAGCTCGCCACGAGAATGATCAACACAAGGATAATGAACATGGCAATCTTCTCCAGCTTGAGAGCGGAAAAGAGGTTCCTGTTCATCTGACTCCACGTGCGCACTATGTAGCGCGGCCCTAACTTTCGCGTCACATCGGAGCGCACCGCATCCGCGGCGTACACGTCCTTGAGCTTCACTTCGATGCCGCTCACACCGGCTCCCAGGAGGACTTCCACGTCAGCAAGAGACATGACCGCGAGCATGCTGTCTATGTCGTACATCCCTGTCTGGAATATCCCGCCCACACGCACGCGGACGGTCTCAGGTGTTGCACCCATGGGTGAGATGCCGCCAAAGGGCACCAGTACGGTGAAGACGTCGCCCGGACTCACACCGAGATCTCTGGCCAGCTCTTTCGCGAGCAGGATGGTCCCCTTCTCATTCAAGGCATCGATGCTTCCTTCCTTAACCAGGTGGCTCAAAAAGGAAAGGTCCTTGGGATCCATGCCTTTCACGACAACACCCGTCACACGCTGCCTGCCCTGAGCCAGCCCCTGAAACGTGATGAAGGGAAACGCGGCGGTAACACCCTCAGTATTCTTCACTGCTGCCACCACCCGGGCCGGGTTAACGATCGGGCCGCCAAGGGCGTCTGTGATGAGCATATGCGGATTAACACCGAGGATGCGGTCCCTGATCTCATCCTGGAAGCCCGTCATCACTGCGATTACAACGATGAGCGCCATCACGCCTATCGCGATGCCAACCGCGGCAGCCCACGTGGTAAAGGAGATGAACTTCTCCTTTCTCTTCGAGCGCAAGTATCTCAGTGCGATCAGGGATTCATATTTCACGTTATGTTTCTAACCTCTCACGGCCGCAGCAACGGGAAGAGAATCACTTCCCGGATCGAAGGACTGTCAGTCAGGATCATCGTTAGCCTGTCTATGCCGATGCCCTCTCCTGCCGTGGGCGGCAGACCGTACTCGAGCGCCATAAGGTAGTCCTCGTCCATCGAAGCTCCCTCTTCTTTTTCCTTTATCTGTTCCATAAACCGTGCCCGCTGATCTTCAGGATCGTTCAGTTCGTTAAATCCATTTGCGATTTCCATGCCGCAGATATAGAGCTCAAACCGTTCCACGAGGTCCGGCTGCTCCTTGGATCGCTTTGCGAGCGGAGAGACTTCAACCGGATAACCAGTTATGAATGTCGGCCGCTGGAGCTTCTCCTCGCAGAGCTTCTCGAACAACTCAGTGATCACTTTCCCTCTGGGTGCCTTCTCCAAACCTTCTATTCCCAGGGCTTTTGCGCGACTTCTCAGAGATTCAATATCAGGCTCCGCGGTCATATCGATCCCACCCAGCTCAGCAAGGGCCTCCCGCATGGTCATCCTGCGCCACGGCCTGGAAAAATCGATCTCTGTTTCATTATATACGACCTTTTGCTGTCCGCAAAGGTCCTGGACCAGAGAGGAGATCATCTCTTCGGTAAGATCCATCAGGTCTTCGTACGTCACATACGCCTGGTAGAACTCAAGCATCGTGAATTCCGGATTGTGGCGCACCGATATGCCTTCATTCCTGAAATTCCTGTTAATTTCAAAGACCCGCTCCAGGCCGCCGACAATAAGCCTTTTCAGGTAGAGCTCGGGCGCAATGCGCAGGTAAAGGTCGAGCCCGAGCGCATTGTGGTGAGTGACGAACGGCTTGGCCACAGCGCCTCCCGGGATGAGCTGCATCATGGGTGTTTCTACTTCCACGAAGTCCCGCGCCGCAAAAAATCTTCTTATACATTCTATCAACCGTGCTCTCTTCGCAAAAACTTCTCGCACTTTCTCGTTGACGATGAGGTCCACATACCGATGCCGATAGC
Source organism: Syntrophorhabdales bacterium (assembly GCA_035315185.1). Lineage (GTDB taxonomy): Bacteria > Desulfobacterota > Syntrophorhabdia > Syntrophorhabdales > WCHB1-27 > JADGQN01. Next base: position 3,221 of record DATFYE010000089.1, read on the forward strand.
GCTCTTCCACATCCTTGAGACCGTGCCATTTTTCCGGGAGTGGCCGCATCGACTTGGTGAGGAGGAGAGCCTTCTCCGCAAGAATCGTCAGTTCGCCTGTTTTTGTTTTGAATATCTTCCCTTCCACGCCGATGATGTCACCTGTATCAAATTTCTTGAAGACCGCATAATCAGGGTTCTTGAGGATATCCTTCCTGGCATAGACCTGCACGCGCCCCTTGCGGTCCTGGATATGCAGGAAGGTGCTCTTGCCGAAGTCCCTGAAGGCCATGATCCTGCCTGCAGCGCAAACATACGCCCCTTTTGCTTCCAATTCGGCTGCGTCGAGACCGCCGAACTCTCGCTGTAGCTCGGCGCTATCCGTACAGGGCCACTTTACCTGGGGATACGGCTCTATACCAGCGCTCTTTAAGTTCTCCGCTTTCTCCTTCCTCACCGCAATCAGGTCATGTATCGGTTCCATCGCTTCCTCCCAGACGAATAATCACATCGTAATCGAGCGTGCCTGTTATGATGCCTTCTCTGATCTGGCCAACCTTGCAGTCGCCGTGTATGAAGGCAAGACCATCCACGTCGGGAGCCTGCTGCAGTATGCGCCCCACCATACCCGTTCCTTCGGCGGATTCAACGATCACCTTTGCCCGCTCTCCCTTCAAACGTTTCAGTTTCTCCTTTGATATCCCCTTCTGCAAATCCATAACCTTTTCAGAGCGCGCTTTCTTGATGCCTTTCCTCAAATGGCCTTTCAGCCGCGCAGCAGGAGTTCCCTCCTCTTTAGAGTAGATGAACACACCCAGATTATCGAACCGCCATTCTCCCAGGAAGTCGCACAATCGGGTGAACTCCTCTTCTGTCTCTCCGGGAAAACCGACTATCACCGTAGTGCGCAGCGTCGCGTCGGGTATGCGATCCCGTATCTTGTTGACCAACTCTTCGATATCTCTCTTGGTATAACTTCTTCTCATCAACCCCAGGATACGGTCTTCTGAATGCTGAATCGGCAGATCAAAATAGTTGACGATTCTTTCTTCGCCGACGATAAGCTCGATGAGCTCTTCGTCCACGCCCTTCGGGTGCATGTAAAGCAGCCTCAAAAAGAAATCGCCCTTGATCGAGATCAGGCTGCGCAACAGTCCCTTGAGGTCCTCATTGATACCTCCCTGGCGCTCCTGTCCGAACGAGGTAATATCCTGACCTATGATCGTGAACTCCTTGAATCCTTGTTGGAGAAGAGTTTCAAATTCGGTCCGCACCGCATCAATGCTCCTGCTTACGAGCGGACCCCTGATGCTGGGAATCGTGCAATAGCTGCAACGGTTGCGACAGCCCTCTTGTATTTTGAGATAGGTTGAGGGAGGCTGGGTCAGAACCGTGCGCGGGAACGTCTCCGTGAAGCCATTTTCTCCGGTGAAGAACCCTTTGCCTGGGATGAGCTTCTCGAATTCTCCGTAACGACCCCGGCCCACAAAGAGATCAACCTCCGGGAGCAGCTCCCGCAGCTGCGCACCATAACGCTCCACGAGGCAGCCCGTCACAACGAGTCTCTTTCCGCTATCGGCTTGAGTCTTGCCTTCCTGGATTATCGTCTCTATCGATTCCCTGGCCGCGTCGGCTATGAAAGCGCACGTGTTCACCACGACAAGCTCGGCCTCATCAGAAAGCACGTGTCCGGACCCGGTAAGCCGGCTGGTAAGATATTCGGAGTCAACGAGGTTCTTGGGGCAGCCAAGGCTCACCATCCTAAACTTCATATATCCTGCACCTCTGCTCGCACGCGGCGCTTTTGCTTCCCGTGCATCCTGCCTCGATGCCCACCATGTGACAGAGAAAAAAGTCGTACTTAAGCGGATCATCCGGTGAATGCTCGCGTAAGGCTCCCGTGATGTCACATGCGGCTTTCCACGACTGGGTCTGTGCCGTGGTCCAGCCGAGGCACCTGCCGATCTTATAGAGATGCGTATCGAGCGGCACGATCAGGTCCCGCCTATCGATGAAATGCCAGATACCAAGGTCGATCGCGTCTTTTCTGACCATCCAGCGAAGATAGAGGTTCCATCGCTTCAGTGGATTCGTCAAAGAACGCTTTGGAAAGAAGAAGATGAGCCGATTGCTGTCGCTGCCGAAATAGCGCTCCCTGACCTCCCACAAAGCCTTCCTGATATCCCCGTCATAATGTGCTTCAAGCATCGCCCCCATGGAGCCATAATCTTTGAGGATCTTTCGCAGAGTGTCAAAAAGATCGATGATCTCTTCTCCCTTTTGAAAGCGGTAATAGAGCCTGCCAATCGAGGAGAATTTGCCCTTCTTTATGAAGGCGTAAGGGCTTTCTCCCATCTCGGCAAAGAGGCGCGCAAGAAACTGTTTCATAGCCTTGATGTTGCCGTAGGCGAACTGAGAAGCCATGAAGCCCGCTACCTCCCTGTCCCGAGCGCCGGCATACTCGTGCACAAAGGCAACAGGGTCTTTCCCCATCATGCCTGCAATAGTCCCTTTTTCCCTGTTGTACGCGTCGCGGAGGATAATGACCCGCTCCTTTTAATAGCAATTTGCGTTCATCGATAGCACGTTGGCATAAGGCTTGTGAAGAGAGATTACGTCGTGACAGCTTTTACTTCGTCTTTCCATCGCTGGAGCCGGCCGCCGAACGCCTGTTTCGTTTCGGTTACCGCCTCCCTCCACTCATCCCAGGCAGCAAGATTCGGCTCCAGGGAGCTTCCTGCGATACCCATTTTGCTGAGCCGGTTTAGGATACGTTTCCGCACCTCCCCGTTCTTCTTCTCCAGTGCTTCTGAAAACTGTCTCTGCAAAGTGTCCAACTCTTTTTTAAGCCCCTTGTCCAGCTTGCGGTCCACAACGTGAAGAAGATCAAAAAGTCTCGTGTCTTCTCCCACATTAAACCCGCTCACGACCATGTCCACGAGTAGAGAGCGTCTGGCAACCTCCGCGAGCTCCACTTTATCGTACTGATTCTGGAAATCGTCGATATCCATCCCACCCTCAAGAAAGCGGCGCACCAGTACCTTCAGCCTGTTCTCAGCATCCCGGATGAGCGATTTCTCCTTCTCCTTCTCATCCATCACGAGGCCTTTAGTCCTCTCCATGGCAAGTTCAATAGCGCTTTTTATCTCAGTCATACTCAGACACCCATGTCTACCTTTGGCGCATCCCCCTTGTCGTACAATTGAGGACTATATTCTACAACAGAGGCATCCTCCAATCCATAGAAGATATGCCAGCAGCGGGGCTGAATCCTTATCTTGTCACCCTTTCCCAGGTGATGCTCTTCCTGTTCCTTTGTGTCCAGATCAATGAAAACGGCCCGTATCTTGCCGTTGATCACGTAAAAGATCTCCTCTTTCTTTTCGTGGTAATGCATGCCTCGCCAGGAACCGTTTCTGATGGTAAACCATGCGAGGTGGCGGATCAGCTCTCCATAGGCAATCTGCACGAATTCGCCCTTTTCTTCCTCCCACCGCTTGACGCCTTCCAGTTCCTTGTTTTCCGGCACTTTCTCGATAAGCAGCTTTTTCATTCACACACCATTTTCTTTATCCCGTTCCCCCCTTCCATCGTCCCAGTCGCCGGCTACCCGCACAGGGGTGCGTGCGACGGTCGTGCCAGTCGCGCTCTGCGTGACGGTCGCCCTAGCGCAGCGGACGTCCTACGTCCCACGCGGTCGCAACAATATACGGGCAAAGAGGCATCAGGTCAAGCAGAAACGGCGAGCCTTGGCTATTGATCCTCGATCGAACGTGTGGTTTCTGATTCAGGCAAACATTCGCATGGTTCTACGTGCCGGATGTCGGACACGTATTCGCAGATCGTACGATCCGACGAGATCCCTCAAAATTAACGAAAAATTCATCAAATATACATCGGTTCTTTACTGTATCAGGATATGATGGGAAGCATGAATCGAAGACGAGTCAAGACAACAAGGAAAAAACAGATCAGATTTTTTTACCTTCGTCAGACGCGGACCTCGCCGGGGAGCGGCAGTGAGCATGCTCGGTTCCAAAAGCAGTCCGATAGTGACAGGACGCGAAGTTAACCGAAAATTAACAGAACATAAAAACTGCGTTAACATCAGCCAGGTAATCTGTTCGGGTAGTTGTGTTGTAAAGTTGAACATCAGGAGGTACAATAGAATAGTTGGCACCCTCTGATGGGGAAGCAAATCTGCAGGACGGAATAAATTTCAAAAATGAATGAACTCATTGCGGTTCTCGATGACGAGCCGGATATTCTGGAGCTGCTGTCAGTCCACCTCAAGAAAAACCGTTTCAGGGTCCGTGCATTTGCGGACGCGGAAAGCTTCTACGAATTTCTCCGTTCGGAAACCCCCGACCTGGTAATTCTGGATCTGATGCTTCCGGATGCGGACGGTTTTGAAGTCTGCAAGTATCTGAGGAAGACGGATAAGCTTGCCGCCGTCCCGGTCATCATGCTCACAGCCCGGGTAGGGGAGACCGACAAGATCCTCGGCCTGGAACTCGGCGCGGACGATTACGTGACGAAGCCTTTTTCTCCGAGCGAGCTGGTTGCCAGGGTAAAGGCCGTGCTCAGAAGGAAGGAGCCCCGGAGAGAAGAGGCGGAGAGAATCGACATAGAAGGCATTCTTTCTCTCGACTTGCGGAGACATGAGGTAAGTGTAAAAGGAGAAAAAGTGGACCTCACGTCGACTGAGTTTCGCATATTGCAAATGCTTGCCTCAAAAAAAGGCTGGGTCTTCTCCAGGGAAAAGATCCTCGACTACCTATGGGGAAGCGAAAAAACGGTTGTAGACAGAACGGTAGATGTGCACATCAAACACCTTCGCGAGAAGTTGGGACCAGCCGCGAGACTGATTAAGAACCTACGGGGCGTGGGCTACAAGCTGGAAGCATGAAGAGATCCATCTTCACCAAGGTATTCGGTGGGTACCTTTTTATAATCCTCGCTCTTTTTGCGTTTGTTATCCTTTTTTCGTTCAGCACCATCCGTCATCACTACCTCGAAGCCCTGAGCCAGCGGCTCCGGAACATCAGTGTTGCTCTCAAGCCGGCGGTACTGCCGCTGCTGGACAAGGAGCATGCGGATGCCCTGAATAGCCTTTTGAGAAACGTCGGACAAGAAACAGATACAAGGATCACCGTGATTGATGCCCGGGGTGTTGTGCTCGCCGATTCGCAGGAGGATCCAAAAAAAATGGAGAACCACGGGGCGCGCCCGGAAGTTATAGAGGCCGGCTCCGGCAAGACCGGCCAAGCTCTCCGTTTCAGCAGCACCAAGAACCAAGAGATGCTCTATGTAGCAATCCCGTTGGAAAAAAACGGCAGGGTTGTCGGGGTGTTGAGAACCAGCCTGTTCCTCACACAGATCGAGGCCCTTCTATCGACCCTTAAGGCCGACATACTCGAGGTCGCCCTCATCATCACCGTCCTCTCCCTCATCGGTGCCCTTCTTTTCTCGCGTAGCCTTTCCAGACCAATCAAGCAACTGACCGCGGTGGCGAGCAGAATCGGTTCCGGTGACTTCGGTGCGCGAGTCTTCCTGAAGAACCGGGACGAGATCGGAACGCTTGCATCCAGCTTTAATTACATGGCCGAGCAGCTTAGCGCTGCCTTCTCACAGTTGTCCAGCGAGAAAGAAGAGCTGGATGCCATCATTTCTTCTCTTAACGAAGGGCTCGTCGTACTCGACAAAAGAGGGATCATACTCCATTTCAACGAGAGTTTCAAAAAGCTCGTCGGCACGGAAATCGCTGCGGGCCAACTCTTCTGGGAGGTCTTCAGAAGCCCCGACTTCACCCAACTGCTGGAACAATCCCGCAGGGAGCGTAGCGGCTGCACGGGCGCGGTAGAGTTCGCAGATAGGGTCTACGCGTGCAGTGTCACATTCCTTCCTGTGGGAGAAAAGACAGTATCGGTTTTCCACGACATCACAGAGATCAAGAAACTGGAACGCGTCAAGAAAGATTTTGTAGTCAACGTCTCCCATGAACTGAGGACACCGCTCACGGCAATCAAGGGCTTTGTAGAGACCCTGGAAGAGGAAGTCACCGATGTCGGGAAGCGTTACCTCGACATTATCCGGAGAAACACCGACAGGCTCATCAACATAGTCAGCGATCTCCTCCTCCTCTCAGAGATGGAAGAGAAGGAAGAGCTTCAGGTAGAGAAGATCGATCTCAAAACCGTGGCGCAGAATGTTCTGCGCATGTTCGACCACCCTCTGAGGGAGAAGGGGCTGACTCTTTCCTTTGAAGCCGCTGAAGAGTTGCCAGAGGTGACCGGCGATCCGTTCAAGCTCGAACAGATGTTTGTTAACCTTATGGACAATGCCTTCAAATATACGGAGAAGGGGGGAATAACCATAGCCCTTCGGCCGGAGAACGGGTGGGTTTTAGTCCAGGTCAGGGACACAGGTATAGGCATCCCTAAGCAGGATCTCCCGCGCATCTTCGAACGGTTCTATGTGGTGGACAAGTCTCGTTCAAGAAAGATCGGGGGGACGGGCTTAGGCCTCTCCATCGTGAAACATATCGTTCTCCTCCATAACGGCACCATTGAGGTGCAGAGCAGCCAGGGTGTCGGAACTACCGTAACTGTGACCCTGCCCAGTGAAGCGCCGCATAAAAACTGACGCTTCAAACTCCACGTTTCAAAAGAATAACTCACCATAAATTCCTGTCACGTTCTGTTGTAATCGGCGGTCTAATCTGCTTATACTGTACTAGATTTCTATTGTCCCATAATGCCACCCGGGCAAAAGAGAGGTGACATGGAAGGCCACATCAGCCGCATATTCGATGAAGAACTGAGAGAGCTGAAGGAATCGATGCTCTTCGAAGGGGAACTTGTCCAAAGGGCGGTACAAAATGCTGTGACCGCTTTGTTGACAAGGAATTCAGACCTCGCGCGCAAGGTAATAGAGGATGACGAGGTCATCAACACAAAGGAAGTGGAGATCGATGAATTCTGTCTCAAACTGCTGGCCCTGAGACAGCCGGCGGCAAAAGATTTGCGGTTCATAGCTACCGCGATAAAGATCAATTATGATCTGGAACGGATGGGTGACATGGCTGTGAACATCTGCGAGCGGGTACTGGAGCTCAACCTGGAACCACAGCTAAAACCTTACATAGACGTGCCACAGATGGCAGAGATAGCTCAGACGATGGTTAAAGAAAGCCTTGATGCATTTGTGAAGGAAGATCCGCAGCTCGCCTGGAAGGTGACCCAGGATGATGCGAAGGTCGATCAACTGAACGAACAGATTTTCCGCGAACTTTTGACCTACATGTCCGAGGACCTGAAAACAATCTCCAGGGCCACACGACTGCTCTTCATCTCAAAGTATCTGGAGAGGTTATCCGATCACGCAGTGAACATTGCCGAGCTCGTGATATTTCTCGTGCAAGGTAAAATCATTCGCCATCTGAAGGCTACTCCGAACCCATAGCATGCGAAGCAACCTGGCAACGCCGATAGCGCTGCTCTTGTTCATAGCCCTGATCTGCTGGGGAACTTTCGATTTACGCAAGTCGGGCGCCGGCCGGAAAGACACCGTAACCCTCGCAGGTTCAACATCGGTCATGCCTTTTTCTGAAAAGCTCGCAGAATACTTCATGCTCAGCCATCCCAGGCTGTCAGTTGAAGTTCAGGGAGGCGGTTCCTCCGCCGGCATTCAGGCTACCATCAATAGAACCGTCGACATCGGCATGTCGTCCAGGAACCTGAAAGACGACGAGAAAGTCCACAAACAGATACTCATCTGTTACGACGGCATTTCCATCATTGTGCATCCCAGCAATCCGGTACGTGACATCAGTCTTGACCAGATACAAAAGGTCTACAGCGGAAGGATCAGAAACTGGAGGGAACTCGGCTGGATCGACCGGAATATTGACGCGGTGAGCAGAGAGGAGGGCTCGGGAACGAGGGGTGCCTTTGAGGAGCTCGTCATGGGAAAGGCGTTCATCGATGACGGCATCATGGTACAGGATTCGAACGGCTCTGTAAAAGAGGTCGTCGCCACCGACCCGTACGCCATCGGCTATATCTCGCTCGGCATCGTTGATCAGAAAGTGAAAGCTCTCACCATAGACGGTGTAATCCCGAGCGTCAGGAACATAATACAGCAGAAGTACGGCATGGTCAGACCCTTCCTCTACCTGACCGCGACAGAACCAGCCGGGGCGGTAAAGGTTTTCATAGACTTTGTGCTCTCTCGGGATGGGCAGAATATATTACGTAAGGAGGGGCTCGTACCGATCCGTGGCTAATCGATTTTTCAGTCGGGAACACCTAATCAAGTGCTTGCTCGTAGTAGCTGCCTTTTCGTCGCTGCTTTTTCTCTTCATTATCTTTGCATTTATCCTCGGAGAAGGATTACCTCTCTTCTACAAAGTGGGTGTTATCAAGATCATCCTCGGCTTCACATGGGCACCGACCAAAGGGTTCTTCGGGATCTTCCCCATGATCGTCTCCTCGTACATGGTAACGCTCGGGGCTCTCATCTTCGGTGCTCCTCTGGCGCTTGGTTGCGCCACGTACCTGTCCGAGTACGCATCGAGAAGGATGAAGCTCTTCCTTAAGCCCGCGCTGGAACTCCTTGCCGGTATCCCTTCGGTCGTGTATGGCTTCCTTGGCGTCGTCTATATTGTTCCCCTTATACGAGAATACCTGGGCGGGCCTGGCTTCTCCATCCTCGCTACTTCGGCTGTGCTGGGAATAATGATTCTGCCAACGATCATAAGTATCTCGTTCGATTCATTGATGAGCGTTCCGCCCACGTACAGGGAGGCATCCATTGCAATGGGCGCAACTAAATGGCAGACCATTTGTAACGTGGTTCTTCCGGCAGCCCGATCGGGAATCCTGGCGAGCTTCATCCTGGGGATGGGCAGGGCTGTAGGTGAAACCATGGCCGTCATTATGGTCGCGGGGAATGCTCTGCGCATCCCAATGAGCCTGCTCGATCCCTTGAGAACCCTGACAAGCAACATCGCTCTGGAGCTTGCGTACGCGGCAGGGGATCACCGGAGTGCCCTCTTTTCCACCGGCGTTGTGCTGCTCATCATCATCATGATATTGAACTTTGTTGCCAATTTTTGGGTGAAGAGGAAGGTGACCGGGTGAGGCTCAATCCCAGATTCACAGACAAATTCATACGCGGCGCTTTGCTGTTCCAGGCCCTCTTCACGGTCAGTATCCTTGTCTTCATCGTGTTCATCGTCTTCATCAAAGGAGCTGCCAACATCACCCCGCAATTTATCTTCTCCTATCCAGAAGACATGGGACGCCACGGCGGCATATTCCCCGCCATCCTCGGGACGGTCTTTCTTGCTGTGCTCTCCATCGCCCTTGCCACGCCGCTCGGCGTAGGCACCGCCATCTACCTCACCGAGTATACCAAAGAGTCAACGCTGACCCGGATCATTCGGTTTGGCGTCGAGTCCCTAGCGGGTATACCTTCAATCATATACGGCCTTTTCGGTTTCATCTTCTTCGTCATAAAGCTTAAGCTGGGATGGTCCCTCCTATCAGGCACGCTCACCATCATGATCATGGTGCTGCCCACAATCATACGGACTGCTGAAGAGGCTATCAAGGCAGTGCCAAGGAATCTGCGCATCGTCAGCTTTTCCCTCGGCGCCACAAAATGGGAGACGGTGACGAAAGTCGTTTTGCCTTCTGCCGCACCAGGAATCCTGACCGGCATCATGCTCAGCGTTGGCAGGGCCGTCTCCGAGACAGCTGCAGTGATCTTCACGATGGGCAGCTCCCTGCGGCTTCCAACGAGCCTGCTCGATTCAGGAAGGACCATGGCGGTCCACTTTTACATCCTCGCGCGGGAAGGCATATCTCTGGAGAAGGCGTACGCTACCGCTCTGGTCCTGGTTGTCAGCATCCTGCTCATCAACATTGCAGCCTACTATACTATGAATAAAATGATAGGAAGGTACAGCTAAGGCGTGGATGTCAAGGTAGCAATACGACAACTGAGAGTCCGTTTCAGCAAGAAGGAGGTCCTGAAGGGCATTGACCTCGATATTTTCAGACACAGGATTTCCGGGCTCATGGGACCTGCAGCCAGCGGGAAATCAACCCTCATTTCCGTGATCAACAAGATGGTCAGCTTCGAGGACGGGGTTACCATGAGCGGAAGCGTGCTCCTCGACGGAGAAGATATCATCAACGGCGACATCGACGAAGTGGGTTTGAGGAAGAGAATAGGAACGGTTTTCGCCACCCCGATTCCTCTGCCGCGTTCGATATTCGAGAATGTCGCTTACGGCCCCAGGCTGAACAAGAACTATTCGCGGCCCGACCTTTACGCACTGGTAGAAGAGAGTTTGCGGAAGGCCTTCCTCTGGGACGAAGTCAAGGACAGGCTCCAGGAATCGGCCATGAAGCTCTCCGGTGGTCAGCAGCAAAGGCTCTGCCTGGCGAGGACGCTCGCCCTCAAACCGGAAATTATTCTTCTTGATGAGCCATGCTCAGGGCTTGACCCGATATCAACCGCAAAGATCGAGGAGGCGCTGTCTGAATTAAAGGACCAACACACGATTATCCTTGTGTCCAACAACACCAAGCAAATAGCACGTGCAACGGATTTCGTCGCTTTCTTTTACATGGGTGAGCTGATCGAGTTTGGTCACACCGACAAAGTTTTTACCACGCCCGCAGCCAGGATGACGGAAGATTACATCCAGGGGAAGTTCGGCTAATGGAGCTTGCAACGAACAATGGCGGATATGCGCTGGCTACAGAGCATCTGAACCTGTACTACGGCGCGTTTCAGGCACTCATAAACGTAGACTTCCATGTTTACAAGAACTCCATTACGTCCCTTATCGGCCCCTCGGGCTGCGGCAAATCAACCCTGCTCCGCTGCTTCAATCGCATGAATGAGCTTATTCAAGGGGTGCGGATCGAGGGTGAGATACACATTCATGAGACTCCTATTGGCGAGATCGATGTGATTGACCTGCGAAGGAGAGTCGGTATGGTCTTTCAGAGGCCCAACCCCTTCCCTTTCAGCGTCTACGAAAACATGGTTTACGGTCTCAAGGTCCACGGGGTAAAGAAACAGCAGCACCTTGATACCGTAGAGAGATGCTTGAGGGCTGTGGGTCTGTGGGATGATCTCAAAGACAAGCTTAAACAGCCGGCACTCAACCTGTCCGACGAGATGAAACAGAGGCTCTGCGTTGCCCGTGTATTGACGATCGAACCGGAAATAATCCTTCTCGACGAACCATGCTCCGCACTTGATCCGATCGCTACACTCAGAATAGAAGAGTTGATGTCAGAGCTAAAAAAGGACTACACCATCCTTATCGTAACGCATAACATGCAGCAAGCCGCGCGCGTTTCTGACTACGCAGGTTTTATGCTGCTCGGTGAACTTGTAGAGTTCGGCAAGACCGAGACTATCTTCACATCACCGAAGGACGAGCGGACGGAGCAGTATATCACCGGCCGTTTCGGCTAAGCAGCGCTGCATATGAGGATTTTGGCGTGAGCGCCAGTCGATCGCGAAAAGTGATGCTTCTCTCTTTCTTATTCGGCATGCTCATCTGTTCCGTTACGCTTGCGGCGGATCCGCCGCCTCCGGTTCAGGCCGAGGTTACGCATCTGTTTGCTTACATCGAGAACTCCGGATGCCAGTTTTACCGGAACGGCAGCTGGTATGACGGTCACCGGGCCCGTGCCCACCTGGAACTGAAGTACCACTACCTGTGCAGGAAAGGCGTGGTCAGCTGCGCCGAGGACATGATCGAGCGGGCAGGTTCCAGAAGCAGCATGAGCGGCAAGGCCTACCAGATCAAGTGCGGCGACAGCGTGCCGGTCCCGAGCGGCGAGTGGCTCAGGGAGGAGCTCCAGCGTTTTCGGTCGCAGGGCAAGAGGTCGTCGTGGACAAGCAAGGGCCAACGAAGGCTAAACTGAGGACGGGCTTCGTTATAGCAGCACCACAGAACGTACGTGAAAGCGAAGGAGTAACGATAATGCTCAGAAGGCAGGTGATGATCACTATCTGCTTGGGTTTTTCATTGGTTCTGGCTGGAGTTGCCAGGGCTCAATTAGCCTGTTCGCTCGGGCCTGGAGGAGACAGCTATTACAACCCCAATTCAGACATGAACGCGACGCCGGATGCGCTCCGTATCGCACATAAGGTCGCTAACGCCCTCTGCAGCGGCTCGTGCGGTATTGCCCTGATTCGCAACCCTACCGCAGGTAATGTTCTGACATTTGTTTTCCCGAATGGCGCAGCTAAAATCGTCTATAAGCCGCAATTCCTGCAGTCACTCGAAAAGGGTCTCGGGGACGGTGCCGTATTCGGAATATTTGCTCATGAGGTCGGCCATGTTGTTGATGGCCGAGGGAACGTAGCCTGGATGCCTGAGTCGTGGGATCGGGAATTACGAGCGGATGCCTGGGCTGGCTGTGCCCTCGCGCGGGCAGACTTACCTGAGGATCAGACGAAAGCCGCTTTACGCGCTATTGTGCAATACCCGTCTCCCACGCATCCAGCAAGGGACCTGCGTGTTCCAGCACTGGAACTGGGCTATCAATCATGCGGAGGTACCGGTAACCTGCCACGCCAAGGGACGGACTGATGGAATATGCTGTGGTTAGAGTGCGTGTCAGGCAGTTCACTTCGGATGGGGCAATGGAGACGTTCCTCACCTCGTTCACCAGCAGGCACGGGAGCGTAGGGAATCGTCGGGCACTTGATTGCCACTCATAATGTTCGGCACTCAGAACTGATCAGTAATTGCGCACTTGCACCTACAAATGGAGTATTCGGGGATAACGAGAGTATTGCGCATTACCACGAGAAAGGTGCAAACAAATCTTTACTCGTCCAGCATCTTCTTGGTACTCCTGACAGTCTTTTTTTCTTGGTGAGCAGTTTCTTGGCAGAGGCTTTGATACCTTTTTCTCTTGCCCCGTCGGCATCGACCATAGGGCTGACTCGATTCTCTCGGATCAGGTTTGGCGCAAAGATGGAACGTCGCTCTTTGATGTGAGGAATCCCCCTCCTCCATGCGAAAAAAATTTATTGGTATGTAGAAAGATGGGTAGTCTCAACGCCCGTTTGCGCCTATCCATCGGCGCAATGATGTATTGGAAACCACCTTTCGGATTTACTCTTATCCGGTAGCCGAGAATCTCGTCGCGCATAAGCTTGCGCGTCGATAACCATCCCGTCACTTCAATCGCATCCTCGTAGAGGGTCACGCGCTGGTTAGCCAGGAGCAAGAACCAAACGCCCAAACCCACAAAGAGGACATTTCCGGGGACGCCCTTTAGTTTTTCAGTTTCGAGAATGTGCGACCAAATGTGAATTTCTGATCCCTGAGAAGTAAGTGCCCTTTCTGAAGCGATCAAATTGTTACCACGGTCGTGAAGGTCTGTTTCTTGAACAAGGGTACCCGTACCAGGTCGGACCATAGCTTCACGCGAACATAAAGAGACGATAAACAGCCTTGCGGGGCTCCTTTCAGGACTGTATGGGCTTTGGCCCATCTCTTTATGTTGCAGGCGATTACCTTACATGCCACGGCGAAACATACTTTTGCTATCCGGCGCACCCGTAGTCGGCCGATGCCGTGCGCTCGCTTCAGTTCAGAGTTTGTTGCCTCGATCCCTGAGCGAATCCTATACCGGTCTTTCCATTCAGTTGTCTGCTGCATGGCATACATGTGATCCCGCAGGCGGATCTCAGGGGTGATCTCGAGACGAAAATCTCCGTTGGTGTCACCGGCCTGGCAGCCTTTCGTGCGATGGTTCGGAGCCCGCACCGGACACTGATCAAGTATCATACAGGCCCGACATAGGTTGCCATCGAAGATCGCATGGAGAGA
>DATFYE010000090.1:0-34465 GCA_035315185.1 Syntrophorhabdales bacterium
TGCTAAAGTAATTGACGGGGTCAGATTCGTCGACGGCGAATTAGTAGACGAGGCGATACAGGCTGCGTAATGGAGAAGAAATCAGGATGCGTCCAAAATTCTCATCAACAACTATTGACAGTATCTCTCTGTTACCACGAATTCACCTTAAGCAATCCTTCCGCGAGTATTACGTCATCGCATGGCGATCCGTTGAGCATCTTTCTTGACCGTGAAAATCTCAACTAAGGCCGAGATCCATACCCCTGCAAGAGGGAGGATGAGCCAACATGTCGCCAATGAGATGAGTAGCTGCGCGATTCCCCGTCTGAGATATCCAGCATAAAAATTGTGAATGCCCAGGACACCCAGAAAGAAACCCAGTACCATATATGCCACGCGGCTTTTTGCAGGAGCGCTTATCACCGCCTCCCAGCCGGTGGGCGCACCGCATTTCACACACAGCATACCTCTCTGCGAGATCTCATTATCGCAGACGCTGCAGAACATCGAACTACCCTCCTATGCCTAGTATTTTGCCTTGAGTTCAATAAGGTTTTCGCAACCTACAAGAAGAACTTTAGATAATTTGAATTTTTATTCCATCCTGCGGCACTGCGATAGATGGTTGATGACGGCAAAGCAAAATGGTATCTTATCGTGATCACCGTAGTTAGCTCGCATCCCGTGAAAAAAAATAGAGACCAGCAGCTCTCCGAAAATGCCATTCTCCAACTCTTCAAACGGGAGAGGCGACCCCTTTCTACCGAAGATCTCCGGCGTGTTCTCGATTTCCAGAAGTCGGAAAGAAAACAGATCAAACGCATTCTCAAGGAGTTGGTAAGGGCGGGCCAGCTCGTTCGTATCAGGGAAAACCGGTTCGGCATTCCAAGTGAATTGAATCTGGAGATTGGAACGCTCTGGTGTACGAGGAGTGGAAACGGGTTTGTGATACCGGACAAAGAGGGGCACAAAGATGTGTTTGTGCCGGCGCGTTACATCAAGACTGCAATGCATGGGGATAAGGTGGTCGTGCGAGTCGAGCATACGGAGCATCGCCTCAGAGAAGGCCGTATTGTCAAGGTGACACAGCACAGGTCCAAGAACGTCATAGGTTTTCTGAGACGGTATAAAGAGTTGATGTTCCTCGTCCCCGAGGACGAACGGCTTTCATCTCACTTCCTGGTAGGCAGCTATAAGAAGGATGGACAGCTGGAGGATGGAACCCTGGTGGCAGCGCGTATAACGCGGTTTCCCGAGGAAGGGGCGGACCCGGAATGTGCGATCGTAAAGAGCTTCGAAGGTCTCAACGATATAAAGTCCATATCTCAGTTCATCGTTTACAAGCATAATCTGCAAAGCAGATTCAAAAAACAGACGGACGCGGAGGCAAGGGTCACTGAAGGCGTCCCGGAAGAAGGCAGACTCGATCTTCGATCCTTCAAACACGTTACCATTGACGGTGACTTCGCTAAAGATTTTGACGACGCTGTGTTTGTAGAAAAGGCAAGAAGGAGATTCGTTCTGTATGTCTCTATAGCCGATGTATCCCATTATGTCAGTCCTTCTTCGGCCATGGATGAGGAAGCTTATGCGCGCGGCACCAGCGTCTACTTTCCAGGCAGCGTCATACCCATGCTTCCCAAAGAGTTATCCAACGGCATATGCAGTCTGAATCCGCACGAAGAGCGCCTTGCCCTGACGGCCAGGATGGAGTACGACGATTCGGGAAGTCTCCTTCAAACTTCCTTCCACAAGTCCATCATCAAGAGCGCCAAACGGCTCACCTACAGGAGGGTGGAAGACGCCCTGGTTAAAAGAGAACAGGCAGCAAGAGAAGATCTGAAGGATCTCCTTCCGGAGCTCGACCGTATGGGTGAACTCGCCAGGATTTTGAAGGAAAGAAGGGAGGCGAAGGGTGGTCTCGATTTCGACTTGCCGGAACCTGAGGTTATCCTTGATATGGAGGGCGGCGTCAAGGACATTTTGAGATCGGAACGGCTCTTCTCGCAAAACATAATCGAAGAATTCATGATCGCCGCAAATGAAGCGGTCGCGATTTTTATCGAGGGACGCAAAGTGCCGTCCATTTACAGAATTCACGAACCGCCGGAACAAGAAAAACTGCACGACTTCCAGAAACTTCTGCACACCCTTTCGGTAGAGTACAGAAAGGACTCACGGGGCCAAATACCCTTTCAATCGATCTTGCGCGAGGTACAAGACAAGAACTATGCGTTCCTGGTCAACAGAATCCTCCTGCGGTCCATGAAACAGGCCAGATATTCTGCGCTGAACAAAGGGCACTTCGGACTTGCACTTGCCTCCTATACACACTTCACCTCTCCCATTCGGCGGTATCCTGACCTGATCTGCCACCGCATCCTGAAAAACATAATCGAGGGAGGCAGACCCCCTTACCCGGAGCAAGAACTGGAGAAAATGTCCGCTCACCTGTCTGATCGGGAAAGAATCGCCATGGAAGCAGAACGGGAACTGGAGGACAGGGTCCGGGTACTCTTCATGAAAGAGAGGGTTGGAGAGGAATATGAGGGGGTCATTTCCCACATCACATCGTACGGCTTCTTCGTGGAACTCTTCGACGTGTTTGTGGAAGGTATCGTCCTCCTCTCCAGTCTATATGACGACTACTATGCTTTCCAGGAAGACAAATTCAGGCTGCTTGGCAGGAGGACGAAAAAGATCTACCGGATCGGCGACCACGTTAAAGTGCGTATCGTCATGGCCGATGTCGAGACAAACCGTCTGCATTTTGCGCTGGCCAGGTGATACTGTTTACGCAGTAACTCGCTGGAGAAGGACGGAACAGCAGGCATTTCATAGTGATTGCATTTTTGGAAGCGCCACGCTAAATTGAGGGTTGTGCGCCGGTTCTCATCTCTTCGCGGCAAGGGTCTCCTCTTCCTTCTCTTTATCTGGTTCATCTGGTTCATGAACTTCAACGGGCGGACCCTTTTCTCGCCGATCTTACCCCTGATCGAGGACGAGTTCAGGATCTCACATGCACGGGCTGCCAGCATCTTTACGTTCATCTCTCTCGGTTTCGGCTTCGCCCTCTTTTCCTCGGGTCTCGTCTCAGGGTTCCTCGGCTCTAAAAGAACCATCCTTGCCTCACTGTTGACCGCTGGCTGTGTCTTCTTCATCATCCCGACAATACATGCATTTAGTATCTTTTATCCCGTTGTCTTTGTGCTCGCCTTCGCTCTGGGAATCTACCTGCCCACCATCATCCCCATGATCACAGATTACTATATGGAGAAAGACTGGGGAAAGGCCATTGCCCTCCATGAATCGGCCAGCTCCTTGAGCATCTTTGCCGCGCCCCTCATTGCCCTGTTCCTCCTCTCATTTCTTTCCTGGCGTCTCATTTTTATTGTAATGGGAAGTGTCTCGCTTATGTGCGCAATAGTGTTTCAACTCACCGCCACCGACATAAGCTCAGGAAACGGCAGGCCCAGTTTTCGCGGAGGTATCCTCAAAAAAAGCGCCTTCTGGATAATGGGTACCATTTGGATCTTTGCCTCCGGATGTGTGCTCGGTCTGTACTTCGTCCTCCCGCTTTACTTTGTAAAGGAAATCGGGATGACCATCCAGCGTGCCAACTCCATCGCTGGCCTTTCCCGCACGGGCATGGTGTTGGTTACGATCGCTGCGGGCCTCATCGTCGACCGTGTGCCGCTGAAGAAAGCTATTTTCTTTGTTATCCTCTTCACCGGCCTCCTGACCATGTCCCTCGCGGTGAAGGAGATTCGCTGGATCAAATTCTTTCTCTGTGTCCAGGCTACTGTTTCGGGTGCTTATCCACCGTTGGTGCTCGTCGCCATCTCCCGTATGTTCGGCAGCGAGACCAGAGGCCAAGCTACAGGCTTCATCATTACCCTCGGTATGGCCGGCTCCGGCATCATACCGTACCTGCTCGGCTTGACCGGGGATCTCATAAGCTTCAGGCTGGGAATCTTCCTTCTCGGCCTCTGCACAGTACTCGCTAGCGGCTTACTTTATTTTTTGAAGGAACTCCGCTAGGATAGTGTATCATATAATATTGTTCTGTTACACAATATATCAAAATATACCAAATATGGCATTGCTTCAGCTGCGTACACCATGGCGCGAGGCTGTTGACAGGCGAACTGCAACGCATAGAAGTAATAGCCAACTCGGCCAACCTGGCTCGAGGAGTTGCCACTCCCGTGGTGTAAAGTCGGCCTGCAGCGCTTCCTGACTCGTTTCTTTAGAAGTTTCAACTTACTTTCGTGAATTTGTTCATGTTGATACTCTTGGATGTGCTCTCCGCGCGGGGCGTGATTTCATATTATTTCATAGATGACCATATAATTTCATATTATAATTGCAAACTTTACTACTTTTGATAATTTGACCTTGCATTTTACAGTGTGAGAGGTTATGATTAACAGATATGGAAGAAGCGAGCAGATTACTCACAGTCAAGGAGACGTGCGGCTATCTCAGAATCTCTCCGCCTACGCTTTACAGGATGATAGACAGACGCGAGCTGGTTCCTGTCAAGATAGGTAAACGCACCCTCTTCGACAGAAAAGACCTCGACAAGTACATTGACGCCGCTAAGGGTCCCCTGGATAGAAATGTGCCTAAGAAGCCACGGAAGAAGCGTAAGAGCAAAGTACTTCCGGATCGATTGTTCTGATCTCGTCCGCGAAAGCAGAAACAGGGGTCCCCGGTTCAACAAAAAAGG
Organism: Syntrophorhabdales bacterium; assembly: GCA_035315185.1. Taxonomy (GTDB): domain Bacteria; phylum Desulfobacterota; class Syntrophorhabdia; order Syntrophorhabdales; family WCHB1-27; genus JADGQN01. The sequence continues at coordinate 4,715 of DATFYE010000090.1, forward strand.
TTGGGCGCAAGACAGCAGAGACGTCAGATAACCTGCTGCAGTTTTCTCTTGATCAGCTTCTCCCCCCGGGTCATATGCTTGCGTATCAGACTTTCCACCTGGCGTGCCTTACGTGCTTCAAGCCCTTGCACCAATTTCTTGTGGTCCTCGACGGCTACACCGGGCTTCGGATGATAACGCAGGATAATGACCCGATAGCGGTACATGTGGTCCTTGAGACCCTGGAGAAGTGTATAAAGACGTCGGTTCTTGGCGGCCCTATGGAGCGCGTCGTGAAATTGAGCATCAACCTCTATGAACTTTTCAGTGTCCATCTCCTTCAGACATGCCTCTTGCTGCCGCACGATATCTTTGAGCCCCTTCAACTCGTCTCTGGTTATCCTTGAGGCGGCGAGGAATCCGGCGTATCCTTCGAGAATGCTCCGAAGGCCAAAAATCTCGTCTACCTCATCTTCGGTCAGCCCCTTGACCGCATAGCCTCCACGCGGACGCCTGTACACCAAACCCTCTTCTTCAAGCTTCCGGAAGGCCTCGCGCACGGGCGTCCGGCTCGCCTGCATGGCTTCTGCGAGAGTTTCCTCAATAAGCCTTTTACGCGGCTCAAGCTCACCGCTGATAATAGAGTTCTTTATGCCCGTGTAAACGCGATCCCTCAAGAACTTCTTCTTCCTTTTTTCCCTACTGTCTGCCATATCCATGGTTGCTCCTTCCGATCTCCGCGGTCTCTCAGAATGGCGGGTTATTATGGTCTTAGTTTATCTCGTACGAGGTTTCCCCGATTTCCTGTCCAAGCTCAAATCACCTGCTCCTCGAGCAAAAATAATGAGGAATCCTCCTGCAATGGAAATGTCTTTCATGAACATGATCGATTGGGTTTGATCGGCTAAGTTCCGGTGAAACAGGAGGGCGGCCAGAATGCAAAATCCGGCCAGAGCAAATGCAAAGGGACGGGCTTTCCATCCCAGAATTATGGCTATGGACCCAGCGATCTCAAGGATAATCACTAGAGGCAACAGCATGGGGGGGACACCTTTTGCTGCCATGTAGTGACCGGTAACTGCATATTTCCCTATCTTGCCTAATCCCGACTGAAGGAACATGAGCGCGAGGAAAATGCGCCCCAGCAACTCAAACAAGCTATAGATACCACTCATCACGCCTTCCTTACGGTACGCCTACAGAGAAATTTTGCCCTTGTGTGCGGCGGCCAGGCACCCCTATATAGTATGGTAACACAGTATACAAAGTTATATCCAGACAGCCGAGAAATGCAATTGAGAAATCACCCGCAGCCAAGCACCAACCACCTGCTTCACTGCTGTCTACCGCCGACAATGATCTCAGGAATGCGCAGCGTCGGTTGCGCGTCAGCCACGGGTACACCCTGGCCGTCTTTGCCGCATGTGCCGATGCCAAACCCGAGGTCAGTCCCTATCATATCGATGTCACGCAGCACCTTAGGCCCGTTGCCCATCATGGTAGCGTTCTTGATCATGGGGCCAATTTGTCCCTTCTCGATCAGATATCCTTCCTGTATCTCGAAAACGAAGTCACCCCGCACCGTATCGACCTGCCCTCCTCCCATCCTCTTCACGAGCACTCCGTGATCCACCGACGCGATGATCTTATCAGGATCAGTTGTGCCCGGCAGGATCATCGTATTACTCATCCTCGGTATCGGCTTGAACCCGAAGGATTCACGCCTCCCGTTGGCCGTTGGTTTCATGCCGTACTTGAGGGCGTGGAACCGGTCGAACAGATAATTCTTGAGAATGCCGTTTTCTACGAGAAGGGTCCTCTCCGAAGGGATCCCCTCATCATCATAAGCGTAGGTCCCGCGCATGTGCGGAATCGTTTTATCATCCACGATGTTGATCAAGGGGCTCGCCATCTGAGAACCCAGCATGCCCTTGTAGCACGAAAGACCTTCCATTGCCAGATCAGCCTCCAGCCCGTGGCCTATGGCCTCGTGAACCATGGTACCGCCTGCTTCAGATGCCAGAACCACGGTTTTCATGCCCATGGGTGCCTCAATCGCATCGAGAAGACCGGCAAGCCTTCTCACTGTTGCTGACACAAACGCCTCGAGACGCTCAGCGCTGAAGAAGTCGAACCCGTAGAAGCCCCCTATCGCCTCGTATGCAGTCTGCATCTGGTTCTTCGCCTCTCCGATGACCAGCAAGGTCATGATCAACTGAGTTCTGTCATCAACGACTGGCGAGCCTTCGCTGGGTGTGATCCTCACAGTCTGCCTTATGTCGCGGTACATCACCCTCACCTGCTTGATGCGCTTCTCCATTTTTCTGGCTGCAACTTCTATCTTGCGCACCATCGCCACCTTCTTCTCCGTCTCCACATCTTTCGGGTCCAGCGCGATAGAAAAGGCATAATGTCCTTTAAGGAACGGCTCTTCTCTGAGCTGTCCCGCAGCCTTCTCCCCCGAGATGCGCCCGAGGTCGCGGGCTAGGTCGAGGAGGTGCGCTTCATCCTGAGAAGTGGTGGATGCAAAAAACATTTTCCACGGGACAATCACCCGCAGGCCCACACCCTGATCCAACCCTTTCTCAAGCTTCTCAACCTTTTCCGATTCCACCTGTATGTGCGTGTACGTCCTTCTCTCCGCAAAAATATCCGCATATACCGCACTTCCCCTGAGCATAGCATCGAGTATCCCGGCCTCATTCCGCATGCCTTACCTCCTGGAACACGATATCATACCTTGCCATATCTTCCATGATTCCCCTCAGAGTATCTTCAACACTTGAGGGATAGATCAGCTCCACTTCGCCTTTCTTGCCGTCAAGTACCGTAAACAATGCAATCTCTTCGTACGACTCCAGTATCCACTTGAAGAAGCCTATCGCGTCCCTCCGCATACTCACCCGCTTAATCGTCTCCATGCTCCCCGTTTAACATAAGCACGCGCCCGCTGCCTTTAGTCTATTTAGTCTATCTGGTCTATCTGGTCACTGCTCACTACTGTGGTTGACCCTGTCTTTCATGTACGCATACATGCGTTCGAAGGCTTCCGGCTGAACCTCCTCCGCCCGCACTGAAGGCTCAAAACCCATGAACGCGTACAGGGCATGCACGCGGTCCTTACCAAACAAAGGCTCCAACGAATGCTTCAGGTACTTTCTCTTATACCGGAAACAGGCTTTGATAAAATCGATCAGACCTTGATCCGGCTTTATTCTTTCCTGATTGAAGATGATTGCAACGAATGCACTTTCCACTTCAGGCGGAGGGATGAAGAGGGCAGGCTTGAGCTTAAGGAGAAGCTTCACTGACGCATACAGTTGGAAGATCACAGAGAGCGCGCCGTAGCTCCGGGAAAAAGGCGCGCTTACAAGCCTTTCAGCCACCTCCTTCTGCATCGTCAGATGGGCGCTCTCGATAACGTCCATTTCAGACAGCAGCTTGAAGAGTATGGGCCCCGTGATATTGTAAGGTATGTTCCCGATCACTTTTATCCTTTCCTCTTTCATGAAAGAGCGAAAGGGTAGATTCAGAATACTGTCAAAACTCACCCTGACCTTCGGAAAGAGGTGCTCCAGAAGCCCGAGAGAATCCCTGAAATGCCTGTCCAATTCCACGGCGTGGACAAAACGAGCATGCGGGATGACGCAGCGGGTAAGGTCGCCCTCGCCTGCACCGATTTCCACAACGACGTCATCCGGACCGATGCGCGCCAGCTTCACCAGTTTATTGAGCAGGTTCTTGTCTTTCAGCAGGTGTTGTGACAGGCTCTTCTTCAGCGCCACGCTAGCCCCGTGCCATGCGTGAAAAGCCTCTTACTGTTTCAGGCGAAAAAAGATTCCTTGCCGCATAGAAGGATCCTGTGATGGCTACCATGGCTGCATTGTCAGTGCAAAGATCACGTGGAGGGAAGAGCACAGAGCGCTTTTCACGAACGGCCCACTCCTCGAATAGTGTCCTCAGACGCCCGTTTGACGCTACACCTCCACCCACGACTATGCTGCTGATACCGCAATCCCTCGAAGCCTTCATTGTCTTTCGACAGAGAACATCGCAGATCGCTTCCTGGAAGGAAGCAATCAGATCGGGACGACTACTCTCCGTGATGCCATGTTTCTTGACGTGGTTGATAAATGCCGTCTTCAGACCGCTGAAAGAAAAATCATAATTGTTTTCATCAAGCATCGGTCGCGGAAAAGGAATCGCCTTCGGCTGGCCTGCTGCTGCAATCTCTTCTATGGCTCTGCCGCCGGGATAGCCAAGTCCAAGATACTTCGCGATCTTGTCGAAGGCTTCACCAGCCGCGTCGTCTCGCGTACTCCCGATGAGGCGGTAGCGACACGGTTCCTCAAAGAGAAGAAGGGCAGTATGCCCCCCGGAAACAATAAGCGCGATGAAGGGGAACCCGACCTCTCGCTCCAGAAAAATGCTCATTGCGTGCGCCTCGACGTGGTTGACTGACACCATCGGCATCGATGCTGACAGACAGAGGCCCTTCGCAAACATAAGGCCGACAAGCAACGACCCGATCAGCCCCGGGCCATTTGTCACAGCTACGCACTCTACCTCCTCAAGCTTCACATTGGCGTCGGAGAGCGCCCGTTCATAAATACGGTTTATGAGCTCCACATGCTTTCGCGACGCAAGTTCAGGTACGACCCCTCCGAACGGGCTGTGCAATTGAACCTGGCTGGAAACGACATTTGAAAGAATTTCGGTTCCGTTCCGAAGAATGGCCATTGACGTGTCATCGCAGGATGTGTCTATGCCGAGGATAATCATAAAGAAAGTGTCGAGTGTCGAGTGTCAAGTGAAGAACATTAGGGAAACAGCAGTCCTCCTGAAGAGAACGAACTCGCGGACCCAGACTTGTCGCCTTTCACTCGTCACTCGACACTCGACACTATTTTTTTAGAACGTTTCCCACTCGACCTTGACTTTAACCTGCTTTTTCATGTCCTCCCTGAACGAACTGAGGAATTCAGCCCTCTTCTTGGCCGCGTAGGTCTGTTTGTATGCGTCCTTCTCCTTCCGCCACTGCGCCTCATCAGGCTGCTTTTCCCCTATAAAAGAGAACACGTAATATCGACCGCCAAAATCCACAGGTTTCTCGTACACCCTTCGATCGGGAGAAAGCTGGAGAAGATCGGAGTTCTCCTTTGGTATCGGGCCGAGTCCGGGGATTTCCGGGCTCTGGCGTGACATCATACCGGTCTCCTTCGCGTAGTTCGTCGACTTATCTCTGACGGCCTCTTCAGCCTTTGCTTTCGCCAGCATCTTTGCCCGCTCACCCACCATTCTTGTCCTGACAATCTTCAACGCTTCCTCTTTGGTGAGCGGTTTACCCTCTTCCTTCTCGACCACTTGAAAGATGTAAGACTTTGTGTTATCTCTCACAGGAAGCGAGATGTCACCCTGGCTCATCCCCTTCAGCCAGGTATCAACCTTCAGCCGGGATAGTCTCGACAGGGCGTCACTTTCCTTCATGTTCCCGAGATCCACGACCTCCAGACCTTTCGATTTTGCGTAAGCCGTCAGATCCTTTACCTTCAGGAGTTCCATGTAAGCCTGATCGTCCTTTATCGAACTCTTCTCATCGATAACCATGTATTTGAGATGGTATGAATTCTCGCTTCTGTACATTGCCTTTTCTTTCTCGTACGCGTCTTCTATCTCTTTCTCCTGCACACGCACCTGGTCCTTGTAGTCGGCCGGATCAAAAACCGCATAGCCCAGCCGCACCTGCCCCCGTTCTTTCATGTAACTGTCGCGCACATCGCGATCATTGAAAATGACCCCATTGTCCTGGAGAATGGCCAGCATTTTTGACACGAGAAGGGACTGCTTCTCGCTCTCCTCGAACGCCTTGGGATCAACTCCGTTCCTCTTGAGGATCTCCATGTACAGGTCCCTGTTGAATTTGTCATCCCGCTTGAAGGCCTCGATACCGGCAATATGCTCTGTAAATTCTTTGTCAGAAACCCGCACACCTAATTCCTCTGCTTTCACAAGCATCAGATATTTATCTACGAGCTGATTCATAACATTCTCTTTCAGCTTGAGCTGAGCCATCATCTTCTCATCGAGCTGTTCCCTGTAAATCATTCTGTAAAAATCGAGAAGCTTCTGGTAGTTCTTCTGATACTCTATCGCTGATATCTTGTAGGGGCCCACTTCCGCTAGGGTCTTCTCTCCTCCTCTGAATGACCCGACACCCCAGAAGATGAAGACGATGATGATCAGCATGAACATCGCCTTGATCATGTAGCCAGTTGCGTGCTTCCGCATGAATCGTAACATTTGCGCTCCGGTTCTATTGATTTTGACTCCTTAACATAGTATATTAGGGCTGTTTTTTCAATAGCCTCCATTCTTTCGAGAGGTTACAGAAGGGATAACAAATGCTCAATTCCTTTTTTGGCTGGCTTTCAAAGGACCTGGCAATAGATCTTGGCACCGCAAACACGCTCGTCTATGTCAAGGGCAGGGGCATCGTCACCAACGAGCCTTCAGTGGTGGCTGTCCACCGAGACCCGCGAGGCGTCAAACGGGTCATCGCCGTGGGTGAGGAAGCAAAGAGGATGCTCGGTAAAACGCCCGGAAGCATTGTGGCCATAAGGCCACTCAAGGATGGTGTCATAGCCGATTTCGAAATCACCGAGGCGATGCTCAAATATTTCATCCAGAAGATCCACAACAAAAAATCGTATGCTCGGCCGAGGATCGTGATCTCCATTCCCTCCGGCATCACGCCGGTCGAAAAAAGGGCGGTCAAGGAGTCGGCAGAGTCTGCGGGTGCACGCGAAGTCTATCTGATAGAAGAACCAATGGCAGCGGCAATCGGCGTAGGCCTCCCCATCACCGAGCCGAGCGGCAATATGGTTGTTGACATAGGCGGTGGGACCACGGAAGTGGCAGTTATAAGCCTCGCCGGCATTGTTTACTGTAATTCGGTGCGCATAGCCGGTGACAAGATCGATGAGGCAATCATCCAGTACATCAAACGGAAGTATAATCTGTTGATTGGAGAGCGCACGGGCGAAATGATCAAGATAGAGATCGGTTCTGCCTATCCATTTCCAAATGAACATGAGATGAGCATGGAAATAAAAGGCCGGGATCTGGTGGGCGGCATACCGAAAACCCTGGAGATCTCTTCCAAAGACATCCGGGAGGCTATCGCTGAACCGGTTAATGCAATTGTTGATTCGGTGCGCATCGCCCTGGAGCGGACCCCGCCTGAGTTGGCCGCGGATATTGTTGACAAGGGTATCGTCCTTTCCGGCGGCGGTGCTCAGCTCAGGAATCTCGACCTGCTCATTAGGGAAGTGACAAGGCTGCCCGTGATCGTTGCTGAAAATCCTACCACTGCCGTGGTAGAAGGTGCTGGACGGGTTCTTGACGAAGTGACTCTCCTCAAAGAAATAGCAGCAAAATTTTAAAGAGGAGCATTGAAGGGTACTCTTGTCGTCATAACAGCGGTGGTAATCCTCGCTGTATCATTTCTGCTTTTCTCTGACATTGGCCCTGTTGCCAAAAGATACTCAAGGGCAAAAGTCTACTTCGCCAACGTGGTCGGACCCACGCTTAGGGGAGTAAGCGCGCCATTCCGTTTCACTCACGGCATGTTTGACGGATACATTAACCTCGTCGATGTCAAAAGAAAAAACGGCGAGCTTCAGAAGAAGCTGGCAGTGCTACAGCTCCAGAACCAAAAACTCGCCGAATTGGAAAAAGAGAATGAGCGGCTCCGCCGGCTGCTACACTTCATGGATCAAAGCCCTGGTACGCTCATTGCGGCACGTGTCATCGGGGAGGACGTCACTAACTGGTTTAAATGTATCATCATCGATAAAGGTCATGGCAACGGTATCCGCGAGAAAATGCCTGTGATTACGCCCGAAGGGGTCGTAGGACAGGCTGTAGAGGTAGACCAATGGCACACGAAGGTGATGATACTAATCGACACGAATTCGGCAATAGACGTGTATGTCACGGGAAAACAGGCGCGGGGTATTCTAGCAGGCACGGGGAGAACCACCCTCAAGATGAAGTATGTCCTGAAGAACGATGACATTGAGACCGGAGACAGGCTGATCACCTCAGGGAAGGACGGCATCTACCCGAGGGGATTGCCGGTAGGCGTTGTCATCAGCGTGGATAAGAATGTGGTGGGTCTTTTCGCCGAAGTAGAGGTTATGCCCTTTAATAACTTCAGAAAACTGGACGAAGTCCTGGTAGTAAGGAAATGACGAGAAAAGTTTTCGCGCTTGTTTTGACAGTACTTTTAATGGTTCTTCAATCAGCGCTATTTTCCTATCTTCCTATCGAATTTTCGAAGCCCGATATCGGGGTGCCGTGCGTTATTTACGCGACATTTTTTCTGAGTCCGGCAGACGGGCTTATCACAGCTTTCCTCGTGGGGTTTGCTCAGGAAATACTTTCTGTGGGACCTCCCGGTGCCCTGATCTTCACCAAAGTTTTCCTCTTCCTCTCCTGTATCTTTTTGAGGAGCAGGCTTTACATCGAGTCTCCGTACCTGTTTGCTTCCATATCATCATCCTTCGTGCTGCTCGAATCGGTCCTTTTCGTAGCGCTTGCATTCTTCGGAAAAGGCGAGGCGGGGGCTATCATGACAGTACTGAAATTCTGTCTCCCGGATGCTGTGGTTACCGGTATTCTGGCGCTCTTCCTCTTTCCTGTATTCGAGCGGCTGAAGCTCCGACCGTATGGGGTGGCGTGACCTATGGAACCTATTAGCGACGGTAAATACAAGTGGTGTAAGCGGGTCGTTCTGCTCGCGCTCATAGTCCTCTGCATGCGGCTATTCGACCTACAAATCCTCAAGGTCGATGAGATGAGGAGGCTGTCGGAGCAGAACAGGGTCCGTGTCAAAAAGATCCTCGCTCCGAGAGGCATGATTTACGACCGGAAGGGAAAGGTGGTTGCAGACACGCGGCCATCTTTCAACCTCTATCTCATAAGGGAAGACATACGCGACTTTAATCAGACTGTCGACGGATTGGCTAGACTCCTTGAGCTCGACAGAGAGGATATTATCACCAGGCTGAAAGAAGCCAGGGATTATCCCTCCTCTTTTCCGGTGAAGATCGAGTCTGACCTGAACAAAGACCAAGTCGCAAAGGTGGAAACAAACAAGTTTTACCTTCCGGGTGTGACCATACAGATCGAGCCTAAGAGAAACTATCCTTACGGGACCATGCTGGCCCACGTGCTCGGTTATGTCTCGGAAATAAGCAGTGAAGAGCTCGCAGCCAAAGAAAACAAAAGGTATGCACCTGGGGATTACACCGGCAAGTTCGGTCTGGAGAAGGCCTATGAGCCATACCTTAGAGGCATTGACGGGGAACAACGCGTCGAAGTAGACGCGACGGGGCGAGAAGTGCGCGTGCTCGACACGAAAGAGCCTATCGCCGGGAATAGCCTTCACCTGAATATCGATATGGATTTGCAAGCAGCCGTTGAAAAGGCGTTTGAAGGCAAGAAGGGTGGTTGCGTGGTGACAGATCCGCGAAGTGGCGGCGTACTTGTCCTTCTGAGTCATCCGGCGTTCGATCCGAATCAGCTCTCCTCCGGCGCTACAAAGGATTACTGGGCCAAAATCGCCACAGACAAGACACATCCACTACAGAACAGGGTGACGCAAGGCAGGTTCCCGCCGGGCTCTACCTTCAAACCGGTGCTCGCCCTCAAAGGCCTGGAAAAAGGCATCATCAACGAAAACAGTACATTTTCCTGCCATGGCGGTTTTTTTTACGGAAACAGGGTCTTTAAGTGTTGGCGGAAAGAAGGGCATGGATCGATTGCGGTCCACAGGGGCATAGTCGAATCGTGTGACGTCTTTTTTTACAACTTAGGTTTGAAGCTCGGTATAGATAACATACACGAGATGGCTGAAACCATAGGCCTTACAAAGGTGACCGGCATAGACCTTCCGGGGGAGAAGGCCGGGATGGTGCCGTCAACCGCGTGGAAGCTGAAAACGTACGGTGAGAAATGGTATGAGGGTGAAACGGTTTCGGTTTCCATAGGCCAGGGGGCTGTCTGGCTCACCCCGATGCAACTACAGCAGCTTACTTCATTCATCGCTAACGAGGGTGTTACCTTCAAACCGCAAATCGTGAACAAGATCGTATCTCCCCAGGGAAAGGTAATCAAGGTCTATGAACCGGCGATGCTGACCAACGCCAAGTTGAATAAACAGGCAATAGCGATCGTTAAAGATGGGATGAAGGGCGTGGTGAACGAACCACGGGGTACTGCGTACGCCTCTCGCTTGGCAAGTGTGAGCATAAGCGGCAAAACGGGTACGGCTCAGTCAGCTTCCCTCGGGGCCGGCAAAGGTGATCATGCCTGGTTCGTGGCTTTCGCGCCGAGCGACGATCCGGTGCTTTCCATGGCTATTCTCATCGAGTTTGGAGGACACGGAGCATCCATGTCCGCTCCCATCGCAAAGATCGTTACGGAGAGCTACTTCAAAGAGCAGAAAGAGATTAAATCGGCCCAATTGCGGCCCAATTAAAATGTATATCGATAAGAGACGACTCTACCATCTGGACTGGTACCTTATCTGCAACGGGCTTGCCCTCATCGCTGTGGGCCTGTTCAACCTTATCAGCGCGGCGCGTTCCATGGATAGCGGACCGTATAGTCTCTTAATGAAACAGGTCTTCGCCTTCGGCATTGGAGTGGTCGGCGTTGCCCTGATCGTTTCGTACGACTACAGAGTCATAGCGAGCTATTCCAAATACTTTTACGGCACCACCCTGTTGCTGATCATAGTAGTGCTGATTCTCGGGACCATAGCGGGCGGGGCCAAGAGATGGCTCAACATAGCTGGCGTTGCTTTTCAGCCCTCCGAGCTCATGAAGCCCGTAATGATACTACTGCTCTCAACCATACTCCACCAAGAGAAGAGAGAAGGCGAGCCCCTCGGATTGAGAGATATCCTGCTTCCCCTGGCTCTCGTACTTGTCCCTTGCGTCCTCATACTCAAGCAGCCTGACCTCGGGACAGCCGTCGTCATACTGCTCTCGTGCTTCTCTGTCCTCTGGTTCGTCGGCTTAAAAAAGTCTACATACGTTTTTCTACTCGGCGTCACTGCCGCTGCCCTCCCCGTCTTCTGGAAGTACCTGATGAAACCTTACCAAAAGATGCGCATCCTGAGCCTGCTCAATCCCGACCTCGATCCATCGGGTTTTGGCTACCACTCCATCCAGGCTAAAATTGCCGTGGGTTCAGGAGGGTTTCTTGGAAAAGGCTATCTCAACGGCACCCAGCACAAGCTCCACTTTATACCGGAGCATCATACCGACTTCATATTCACCGTGTTCGGGGAGGAGTGGGGTTTCATCGGATCTGTCGTGCTTTTTCTCTTGTTTATCTCTTTTGTTCTCCGGTGCCTCAAGATCTCTCAGAGCGCGTCAGATGAGGTCGGGGCCACTATCGCCTTCGGCATTGCGTCCATTGTCTTTATACAATTCACCATCAACATTCTCATGGCCATAAACCTCGCCCCTGTCGTCGGGATCCCCCTTCCCTTCATCAGCTACGGAGGCTCATCCCTCATCTCCAGTCTGATAGGCGCAGGGCTGGTCCTCAACGTCAACATGCGCCGCTACATGTTCTAAGGACAGGGTCAAGGGGCACGGGTCAAGCGAGAAATTTCCAAATCTCAATATGCAAATCCCAAACAATGCTCAATGACCAAATCATGCAAAATGGCGCTGTTTGTTGGAGCGGCCTGTTTGAAAATTGAAGATTGGATATTGTTTGAAACTTGGTACTTGGAATTTAGGAATTTACTTCGGTTCGACCGACGACTAGTAGCTGGTGGCTACCGATCCCTCGGTTTGTTTCGAACGAATTACTTCGACAAACGCGCCAACCAGCCGCGGATCAAATTGGGTGCCTGCGCACTGCTGCAGCTCGCTAAGCGCTTCATCTCTGCCCACTGCCAGACGGTAGGGCCTGTCATGGGTCATAACATCGTAGGCATCAACGATCGCCAGAATACGCGAGATAAGGGGTATCTGCTCCCCGTTTAGTCTTTTGGGGTAGCCCGTTCCATCCCACCACTCGTGATGAGCGAGCAATGCCTCCCCAATATGGGCCAGCTCCGGTGTTGATTCCACAATCCGATAGCCGATCTCAAGGTGACTTTGCATCGCTTCCCATTCTTCAGGTAGTAATCTGCCCGGCTTACCCAATATCTGATCCGATATTGCCAGCTTCCCTATATCATGAAGCATAGCAAGAAGAGAAAGCTCGTCGAGCTTGTCGTCCGGCAGTCCTATGGCGCGTCCTACATCCAATGCCGCACTCTTGAGGCGCACGGCATGCTCACCCATTTCCAGGCTTTTTTCCTGCACTGTTCTCTGCAGAGAGTAGATGATGGCGCTGCGAGTGCTCTTGCGTTCCATCAGCTTGTTCCTGTACATGCGGTCCTCTGCTATCTTCAGCAGCTCACCCAGTTCCTGGTCAGCCCTTTCTTTTGTTACGATGCCCAAAGCAATAGAAGGCTGTATCGGGGTCCCATCGGTCTCACCACAGAGGGCCCTGACGCGCTTGGCAAACTCAAGGGCAAGGAACTCTGTCGTCTTGGGCAGAAGGACCACAAACTCGTCCCCTCCCCAGCGGGCAACCATATCCTCCTTTCGGCACGATCCCTTGAGGGCTTCCGCGATTTTCCGAAGTAATGTATCGCCTTCCTGGTGACCGAACACGTCATTGACGAGCTTCAGACCGTTCACGTCCCCCATGACCAGGCTGAGGGGCAGTTCTCTCGCCGTGTCGAAGCGTCGGAGTTCCTCTTCAAAATAATCGCGGCTGTACAGGTCTGTAAGCCTGTCGTGAAAGCTAAGGTATTTGATGCGTTCCTCGGCCGCTTTGCGCTCGGAAATGTCCCGCAAGACAAAGACCATGCCGGTCGTCTCCCCTTTGTAGTTTTTGATCGGCGAAGCATTATAATCCACAGGTATCTCCCTGCCTTCTTTGTTGATGAGGATATCCTCCCGTACTGCCCCGGAGGGAATAAACCGGCCATCTATCAGCCCATCTTCCTGAATAATATTGCATATGTCGCCGGCTTTCCTGCCTATGACATCTCTCGGGTTCCAGCCCGTAAGCCCCTGAGCGGCAGCGTTCATAAACGTGACACGAGATCGATCATCGACGGTAATAACCGCGTCCCCTATGCTTGTCAGTGTGGCGCTGAGCCACTCCTCCCGCTCCCGGGCCATCTTTTCTTTCTCGTGTTTGTACAGGGCCATTTCAATCGAGACTTGCAGTTCCCTCTCGTTGAAGGGCTTAAGGATGTATCCGAAAGGCTGGGTTGCTTTTGCTCGCTGCAAGGTCCGCTCATCCGCGTGAGCAGTCAGAAAGATAACAGGTATGTCAAGACTATTCTTAATGATCTCGCTTGCCTCTATGCCGTCCATCTGGCCTGCGAGTATGATGTCCATGAGCACGACGTCGGGCAGGAGTTCCCGGGCATGGTCGATAGCCTCCTGTCCGCTCGGCACGGGACCAACAATCTCATACCCCATGTCGGCAAGTCTGTCGCGGAGCTCTAAGGCGATGACCCCTTCGTCCTCAACGATGAGTATCCTTGTCTTACCTGCCATCAGCAAGCACAGCCTCGACTTTCAGCGGGGACCAGAAGGGTAAAATAATCCCGCCGTTGGGTCATGAGTATTTGTCGGAAATTTTCAGAAATAGTTAAATGCAAAGAAGATGCCACATTAAAAAACAGGTTGAGGAAAACAAGAAAAGATAAAGAGCAGAAACAAGGGGCTTCCGGCCGCTTAACCTCAACCTAAATCTTAACCTGCTTCATCTTTTTCCTCCTTCTTCTTCTCCTGTTACCCGTATCCTGCGAGCAGCGCAACACGGAATGCCATGATACCGACCACATAAGATACGAGCAGCATAAAGAGCAGCGATCCGAGGAACCACTTCCAGCTACCCATCTCCTGCTTCATCACGGCCACTGTGGCAGCACAGGGAATAAAAAGCATGAGAACGACAATGAAGGTAAATGCCGATGCGTGGCTCATAACCCTGGGTAGCACTCCCTGCAAGCCTTCCCGGCCCACTCCATATAATACACCGAGCGTTGCTATGGAATTCTCCTTCGCCATCAGGCTGGAGACAAGAGCGACCATCTCTTGCCAGGTAAGTCCGAGCGGCCGTCCCACCGGCTCGATCACCTTGCCAAGATGGCCGAGTACGCTCGTTTGTATTGTCCCTCCAGGCACGTTTGACAAAACCCAGATTACAACAGACACCAGGAGGATCACGGTACCCGCCTTTTTCACAAAGGCCAGCATTCTGTGCCAGATGACAACCCCGATAGTGCGCGCGTCCGGCTTGTGATAAAGGGGAAGCTCCATTATGAAAGGGGTTGGTTCGCCCTTCAGAAAGAGTCTGCTGATCACCATACCCGATACCCCGAGCACCACTATATTGATCGAAACAACGAGCCATGCGATAAGGTAGGCCTGTCTTCCAAACATGGCCCCTGAAACAAACGTCAGGACACCCAGTCTCGCGGTACAGGGCACAAAAGGCGTCAAAAAAATCGTTAGCAGCCGGGCTTTGCGCGACTCAACGATCCTCGCTCCCATGATCGACGGCACGTTGCACCCGAACCCGAGACACATGGGCAAAAAGCTCTTTCCGTGAAGCCCCACGATATGCATGAATCGGTCCATCACAAAGGCAGCCCTCGCCATGTAGCCGACATCTTCAAGAAATGACAGACACGCAAAAAATATCAGGAGAATAGGAAGAAACGTTAGGACCGAGCCGGCGCCCCCGATAACTCCATTGACCAGCAAACCACTGACCCAGCCCGGGGCACCGGAAAGGAGGGGCTCGACTCGTGCGGCAAAGAAGGTCATCAACTTCTCCATCTGGTCCTGCACAGGGAAGCCTATTTCATACGTGAGAAGAAACACAAGAGCGAGAATCGCGAGAAGAATGGGGATACCGAACAGGGGCTGCGTGAGCACGTGGTCGATGCGGTCAGTCATCAGCACCTGTCCCCTCTTGAAGCGGGAAACGGCTGCGCGCGTAACGTCCTCAAGCCAGTCGTACCGGCCGCCGACTACCGCCCGCAGGGCATCCTCGTGTTTGATCAGCAGGCCCTTGATCTCGTTCCATAAGGACTCGGGAACTATCTGTTTGAGCATGTCGCCGACTTCGGAATCGCCCTCCATAAGCTTAGTCGCCATCCAACGGGGTGTATACAACGGCGGGACGTATCCCTTGACCAGTTCCAGCAGCTTCGAGTAAATGACCGCGTGGTCGGCCGAGACGGCAGGCAGGTGGGGAAGGTACTCAAGCTCACCCTCAGCCAAGGTTATGACCATAGACCTCAGTTCCTTGACTCCTTTGTTCTTGGTGGCAACGAGGGAAATAACCGGTATGCCAAGGGCTCGTTCGAGCGCCTCGACATCTATATGTATCCCCTGGTTCTCAGCAACATCCATCATATTAACGGCCAGAATGACCGGGGGATCCAATAGCAGCAATTCAGCTAACACGTAAAGGCTCCGCTCCAGTGCCGCGCCGTTGACAACCAGGACGACCACATCAGGATGTTCGTGAATCACGAAGTCCCGGGCTACCCGTTCCTCCTCTGAAAAGGCGGTCAGACTATAGGTGCCTGGCAGATCCACGAGGTGCATCTCCACGTCGCCAGCCAGGTGTACCCCTTCTTTCTTCTCCACCGTCTTTCCGGGCCAGTTCCCCACGTGCTGCGACAAGCCAGTCAGAATGTTGAATACCGTGGACTTCCCCACATTGGGCTGTCCTGCAAGCCCGACGAGCAGCTTCCTGACTCCCGGAACTGTCTCCGTTCTTTTGACACTTATATTGGATGCCTCTCCCCGCCCCAAGGCCATCCTGGTATCTGAGGCGAGGAGAATGACAGAACCGCCTGTCTTACGCAGGACTTTTACCTTTATCCCGGGTAATAGGCCCATGCTCGCAAGCCTGGAAGCCAGACGCTCCCCACCGGAGACCGAGTCGACTATACCCTCCTCACCTTCTCTCATAGTAACAATGGGAACGGCTTCGTAATCCAAGTAAGGGGATACCTTTCAGAAAATCTGTAGAAACACCAATTCAGTTTATAACCGCATTCACCTGAAATGTCAACGAAACAGCGAGCGGTAACAGCGAGGGGTTAAGAAAATGAAACTTGTTGCGGGTTACGGGTTACGAGTTCAAAAAGGCTATTTGAGAAATCTGCTGATGGGATATCGGTGGATCGCTGCCTTGACTCGTAACTCGTAACTGCGCCGAAGGCTGAAGGCTTTCGGCGCCCCAACTCGTAACGTCATTTGTAGTTAATGAGTCGCCTTTTTTTCACCTAGCAAGAACTTTGCGTAGCATTCCTCCCAGCGCTGCCGACGTCGCTGGCTTAACGATGAACCGCCCAATGCCGGCCGCTTCCAATTTTTCAGTCGGGGGCCTGTCCCTGTGCTGTGCATAGAGGAGCACCGGGAAACCGGGTCGAATACGCCTGAAGCGCTGAGCAAGTTCCAACCCTGTCAACTCCGGCATCACGTGGTCAAGAATTGCGAGGTCAAATTGCTCGGGCTCTTCCGAAAATCGCCTTAAAGCGTTAAGACTTTCCGTTTCGCCTCGCACGCTGTGCCCCAGGCGTTCGAGCATAGAAACCGTCATGGTGACTATATCTTCTTCGTCATCCACGAGCAATATGTGCAGCCGATGTCTGGAAACCATAATCGTAACCTCTCCGTTGGGGGTCGCAGACCGCAGCCCCTAGCTTCTCTCGATTCTCCACATAGCTCATAGAAGCAATCATTCAGGCCTCAGTCAGTCGGCGCTACTGATGCTTTTGCCCTTGCACGGAAAAACCTGCAGCACGCCAAGCCGTGATGCCACCTTCCAAATCATAAATCTGCCTGAATTGCAGCTCTTTCATGTGTGCGAAGGTATCTTCGCTCCTACTACCCGTCCTGCAATAAACCAGGTACGTCTTTGCTCTGTCCAGCTTACCCAGCTCTACTTCGAAACCCGGATTGTAGTAGTCCACGTTGATCGCCCCTTCGATGTGTCCGCTTTGGAACTCTTCGGGCGTGCGCACATCAAGAATCACAAAGTCTGGATTCTTTTTGTTACGCTGAACAAGCTCGATCGCTTCCTGCGGGGTAACACCTCTTAGGCTCTCCTGTTGAACGTCACCTGCCGCTGCCTTGGGCTCTTCAGACCGAGCCCGCCAGTCGCCAACAACAAAGAGAAGCAGCAGCAGGGCGAGCCCCGTGATATATCGTCTTGAGGTCATTTCCCTATCTCTCCTTGACTGCCGCACCAAGAGCCTCATGGTTTCGGGAAGCAAGCACCCTTGACCCGTGACCCATGACCCTGCTTTACTTCAGTCGTCCTTCCACCGCTGCCCAGTTGATATTCTTGAAGAACGCCTCTATATAATCAGCTCTTTTCAGCCCGTAATCGATCATGAAGGCGTGCTCAAATACGTCACAGATGAGGAGTGGGTTGCATCCCGCCGGATGGCCTACGTCATGCTCATTGATCCAGAAATTGATCAGGTTGCCGTTGGCGAGATCCTGATAGAGAACTGCCCAACCGATGCCCCTCATAGTGGCCACGGCTCTGAATTCTTTTTCGAAGGCGTCGTAGCTGCCGCAATCCTGAGCGATTTTCTTGCCCAGCTTCCCATCCTTGTTGAGAGCGCTCTTGCCCCCGAGGTTCTCAAAGTAATACTCGTGGAGCCGCATCCCATCGAATTCCCAGCCAAGTCTCCGCCTCAGTTCCGCAGCCTCCGGGGTACCCAACTTGTCTGCTTTCGCCATCCCGTCAAGCGTCTCCAAAACCTTGTTGCTGTTCGTGACATAGCCCTGATAAAGTGTGAAGTGGTTCTTCAGGAGTGTTTCGCTGAAACCTTCCATACCGATGAGCCTTGCGTAATCCTTTGCAGTGTACATAACGCTTCCTCCCTTCTCTATTGTGGCGTCCGCTGTAGTTCGCAAACCACAGGACGTGGCGATTAAGCCTGTACCACCCGGTTGTATGAATTGTAGCCTCAGCGGAAGACCCTCCTTCCGCTTTGCTGATCGATACTTCTAACTGACCAGTTTTTTTGCCTCGGCCAACGCCCTGTCGTAATCCGGATGATGAGTCACCTCTGGCACAATCTCCTGATATCGGATGACATTTGCCTTATCGATCACGAAAATTGAGCGTGCCAGCAACCTCAATCCTTTGATAAGAACGCCGTAAGACATACCAAAAGCGGCTTCTCTGTGGTCGGAGAGTGCCTTCACTCTGTCAAGACCCGCGTCAGCGCAATACCTCGCGATAGCAAAGGGAAGATCCACGCTGACGTTGAGAACCACCACAGCATCAGATAATGCTTGTGCCTCATCGTTGAATCTGCGTGCCTGTAAATCGCATACAGGAGTATCGAGAGAAGGAGTGACACTGATTAACTTGACCTTCCCCGCGAAGTCAGAGAGAGCCACTTCCTTCAGATCTCTGTCTACCAAGGTAAAAGCAGGAGCTTTATCCCCCACGCTGACTGGATTTCCAAGCAGAGTCAGCGGGTTCCCCGCAAAAGTAACTACCCCCGTACGTTCCATGACCGCCCCCCCACAATTCGTTTGTCTTATAACATTGTCATTCGAAAGGGCGCTGTCAAGGAGCAGGGACGATCAGCTCAACATCCTGCATCCTGCCCACGCGGGTGGCCCCATTCCCCCGCGGCTCTGCGGCCTCGAACGAGACGCGCTGCTCTATCAGCCGTTCGTTACTTCTTGGCGTAATTGACCATGCCCGAGACGTCAATTACAACGACAGGCTCACTGCCGACGACCCACCCATCATGCCCCGGAGGAAGAAGGGAGACATCGCCCGGGCCGAATTCTGCTTCGCTGCCGTCATCCATAACAATATGGAGACGTCCCGACACATGGTACTGGAGATGGGGAGCCTCGCAACTCTTTGTCTTCGCTATCGGCTTTACGGACGTTGACCATTTCCAGCCGGGCTGAAAAGTGGCGCGTCCGAATGTAATACCACCCAACGTGACCAGTTCCACCTTGCCTTTATCGAAGGTCCGCGTTTCATCCGGTTGCGAAAGGCTCTTCTTTTGCATCTTTTCACTCATGGCTGTTCCTCCTCTACTATTATGCGTTTGGCTGGGATTTTCTCTTCCAAACTGTAATTTGTGGACGATAAGGGGAACTGTCAATAGGTCTTGGTGTGGCGAAAAGTGATGGAAAAGTGATGCTACCGGCTCGGCACGGACGGGGCGCGCTCTTTTTCCCAAGGGGGGAGCCACCGAATGAGGACATAAAGAATGATGAAAGGCAGAATGAGAAAACCCAACGAGACGAGCAATCCTTCCACACCGCCCACCGCCATTTTGTAAGCGGTTAAACCTCTGAAGCTCTTTGAGAAAAGCTGCCCACCGATAACGACATTCCACCTGGTACTGAATATACCAAACTGGACAAGAAGGCCGACAATAAAATAGCTGAGCCTCCGAATCTCGGCAGGCCACTTGAACATCTTAATCAGGGCTATCGCCACGAGCGGAAGGATCATACCGAGAATGAGCTGAATGACGATAAGACTGACGAAAAGTCTCTCGGATATCAGCTGTCCCAGTATGTGAATCGATTCCTCTGATTGGTAGATGCGGTGCACAAAGTCGAGGAACTCAAGAGAGAAATCGACAATCATCATGTAAAAAAGGAAACTGGCAAGCTTGTCAATGCAAGCCATGTCTGGCTCTTCTCCCCTGACAAGGACAGCGACCATGTAAATGAGAAGGACCAGAGCAATACCCGACACTATTGCGGAGAAAAGAAAGACAATAGGCATCAGTACGCTGGACCACCAGGGATTCGCCTTGACAGACCCAAAGATAAAACCAACATAACCGTGAAGCAGGAACGCCGAAGGGATACCGACAACCGTTATTGCGTAAACTGCCTTCTTGTCAAATGAAAGTGCTCCCGGAGATGTATCTCGGGTGAATAGAGACAGGAGCTTATATACAAACCTCTTATAACCTTTCTCTTGCTCGGCCCAGACGATAAAGTCTTTCCGGTAGTCGAACCAAATCTCCAGGAGCAGTACCGCCATCAGATACCAGACGTATACGAAGCCGAACATGGCCATGGCGGACGACGGGCTTGGGGTTAGGAACATCTCAAAGCCTCTCTCCGGGTGGGTAAGGTGGACCACAAGAGGCAGGGGAGCTACAATCAGGAATGACAGGGCCGTCAGCAGGGCAAGCCGGTATGTGGGCTGCACCTCCTTCACCTTGAAGACCTTTACCAGGGAGGCCAGGATGAAAGCACCCGCAACAAGCCCTGTAATGTAAGGGTACACCACGATGAGAAGATTCCAGCCCAGTTCAATCTCGTTGGGATAGATGAACCCGACCACCAGTTTCAGCGTTTCATAGAGACGTGCAATTTCGTGATTCAAGATTAACGAACCTCCAGGTCAATGTCCGCGTAATAGACTTTAGGTTCTGTGTTCAGGCCCGGTTTCAAGACGAAAATCTTGTTGAAGCGCATGAACTGGTTGACCGGGCTTGCCTTGCTCTTCAGGTCACCAAAGATTCTTGCCTGAGTGGGGCATACTTCAACACACGCGGGCAGTAATCCTTTCACGGTCCTGTGGTAACAGAAGGTGCACTTGTCCGCAACGCGTTTTGTCGGATGAATGTAGCGCATGCCGTAAGGACAGGCCTGGATACAGTAACGACAGCCGATACAGTATTGCGAATCAACGAGAACAACGCCGTCTTCAGTTCTGTAAGTCGCCCCGACCGGACAAACCTGAACGCACGGAGGCTTTTCACACTGGTTGCAAATCTTCGGAACGAAGAAAGTCTTGAAAACCTTCTTGTCAGAGGCAGGGGCCTTGAAACCATCCTTCCCCCCGTTGGGGCTGTCAACGATGGTCTGACCATCTTCGGTTTCAATATAGCGCTCTATCCAGGTCCTGAAATAGAAGGGATAGTCAGGCACGTTGTTCTCTCTCTTGCAAGCATCGACACAGCGACCGCAGCCTATGCAACGGTCTACCTTTATACCCATGGCATAGAGGTGTTCGGCAGGCTTATACTTCGTGCCATACCAGTCGCTCAGGCCTTTCTTCTCCGTGGCCGCAAGTATCGAGCCGGGCACCGCGAGCGATACGGTTCCCAAAAGGATCGTTTTACAGAAGTCTCTTCTCGATTTGTCAAGGCCCTTATCAGGGCGGTCCCTTTTCATCTAGCGAGCTCCAGGCATGTGGGGATAGTGGCACTCCCAGCAAAGGTATTTCCCGCCGTGGCTGGCCATGTCAACTCTCGGAATTTCCTTGGACGCGGAAGAGTCCTGAGCGTGGCACTTACCGCAGGTTTCCCTCAGCTGCGGTAATTTGGCCGGATTGCCCCGTGGGGAGAGCTTGTGGTTTTTCGGCACCTCATGACACATGCTGCATGCGAGGTTACCATGGCTGGAAACAGCTATTGTGCGCTGAATAGTGGCATGGCATGCGTCACAGCCCTTCGGCGGATGCGGTGGCTTCGGATCGTGTGGCTGGTGGCATGCTATGCATTGCTTCAGAGGATTGTGCGAGTCGGAAACAACCTGCGGAAAACCGGTCGGTCGTGAGGATTGATATTCATGACAGAGCAGGCAGAGAGACCTCGCACGGTTTATCTGAGGTTTCTGCTTCTCCTGGTCCTGGGTATGCGTATAAGCAGCGCCATGACAGGTTTCGCAGGCCACACCGCGATGATATCCCTCTTTCTTCGTGGAGGCGATTTCACCATGGCAATCGGCACAGGCTTCGGCGCCCGCGTACTTTAAGGGCAGTTCGGCATTCTGCACGGCGGATGCGGCCCTGTAATGTCCCCACAAGCCAAAACTGGAAGGGATGAGAAGATGCCTGACGACGAGATAGATGACAACGAGGGCCACAATTGGTACAACGACGTGGCGTATCTGTTCGGGTATCCGTTTCCACATAGAACTAGCCCTGTATGTGCGGGTAAACTAATACAGATGACGAGACACTGTCAACTGCTAAAAATAGCACGTATATATCACCTTCACATATCCCTCAATTGGGCTCGCTTTTTTCTTGGGCCGATCTTCACGTGCTTCGAATGGATGAAATCACCCCGCACTATGGGGATGGCCACCTTCATAAAGAGGGTAAAAACGAGAAGGCCGCAAGCCCACACGCCCAGCGATATGGCCAGCTCCGCAAAATTAGGGAAGTACTCGTAAATCTCGCCAAGCGGATCAGGGATGAATCCTGGCGCTACAAAACCAGGCCCCTTTTCAATCCAGACACCAATGATGATCAGGAACGCGCCAACGTTAAGCGTGGGAATATTCTTCCTGGTCCTCGGTATGAGGAAAAGGACGAATGCCGTTACATTAAACGCGAGAGAGAGCCACATCCACGGGACAAGCGCATGGTGGCCGCGGAGCCCCTGGTACAGGTACTCAAGCGGTGCAAGATGTATGGTGTTCGAATAGTATTCTTTAAAAACCTCGGCCCCCAGCAGAAAAAGGTTGAGGAACATTGCATAGGCAATCAGTTCGGCAATCTTGAAAAGTGCCTCATTGGCAATCTTGATTTGAGAAATTTTCCTTATTACCTGAAAAATAATGATGATTATGGCGGGCCCGGAACAGAATGCACTTGCCAGGAACCTCGGCGCAAGAATGGAAGCGTTCCAGAAAGGCCGCGCCGCGAGCCCGTTGTACAGGAAGGCCGTGACCGTGTGAATGCCGACCGCCCACGGGATCGAAAGCAGAATCAATGGTACTATGAACTTCGCGTTGGGCTCTTTCTCGTAATAGGAATTTACAAGGATATAGACAGGGACAATCACGTTCAGGAAAAAATACCCATTGAGCACAATGACGTCCCAGGCAAGAAGTGAGTTCGGAAACGCGAGTATGCCTATTCCCGGAATCAGATGCCAGAACCTCTCGGGCCTCCCGAGGTCCACAGTGACAAAGAGCAGTGCCATCACGATAGACGAAGCTGCAAAGAGTTCACCAAGCACAACGATCTCTTTGATCGGGCCGAAGTGGTAGATGTACGCCGGGATAACAAGAAGCACGGCAGCAGCCGCAACACCAACGAGGTACGTGAAGTTGGCTATGTAAAGGCCCCAGGAGACCTCGTTTCTCATGCTTGTAAAGATGAGCCCTTGTTCCATCTGCTTCGTGTAGAACCATAAACCCACGGCCATAATAAAAAGGAGAAGCGCGCACCAAAGGTAATAGATCGGCCTTCCCTTTGCCACGAGGACAAGCGTCTGCTTAAAGAATCTCCATGCTTCCATATCAGCCATCACAATCCAAAGAAGTAATAAAACTTTGGTTCAGTATTCAGGTCCTCTTTCAACCTGAACACCCTCTTGTGGTCGATGAGATAGCGGATCTCGCTATTCGGATCGAGCAGGTTCCCGAACTTCCGCGTGCCGGTTGGACAAGCCTCCACACAAGCCGGGTAACGCCCCTGTCGCACTCTCTGGACACAGAAGGTACACTTGTCAACCACGTTCTTGTAGCGCGGCCGATTGCCCAGATAATGAACGGCCGTATTCAGCTCTTCCGGCGGTATATTCGGCTCGGCCCAGTTAAACACCCTGCCTTTATAGGGACATGCCGCGATACAGTACCTGCAGCCGATACACCAATTGTAATCGACAACCACAAGCCCGTCGGGTTCTTTCCAGGTAGCGCGCACCGGACAAACCTTCACGCAGGGTGGGTTTTCACAGTGCTGACACTGCACCGGCATGTAGACGTAGCCGGGCTCGGGCACGAGCGGGGGATTATAGTAATGCTCGGTCTTCTCAAGATTAATAAGACTGCCCTCAGGCAGTCGTACTACCCTGATCCAGTGCAACTGGGGATTGTACCTGGACGGATTGTTCTCTTTTACGCAGCCGTAAACACAGCGCCGGCACCCTATACACCGGGAGAGGTCGAGACCGTATCCCCACAACGTGCCAGGCTTCGCTCCCTGTGTGCTTATGGTGAACTTCTTGCCGTATTTCTTGAGGTACTTCTCTTCAAGCCGCTTGATGGTCTGCTTCTTTTCCTCGTCGGTCATCTCCAGGTAGTGCTTCTGAAGGAACTCCTCCAGGTCGGCTTTCTTGCAGGAGATACCCGACAGGCCGACGCCCGAAAGCGTGGCGACGGATGCTATCTTGAGGAAGTCTCTCCGTGTGAAGCGTTTATCCGCCATGGTTACTTTCCTGCAGCCGGATTGTATCTGTAAAGTGGTTTAAAAGGCGGCGGCTCAGGCTTTATTGGCTTGAACTTGGGGTCGTGAGGGTTGTGGCAATTCACGCACAGAAAATATGTCCTTGGCCCTCCCTCGAAATAGCCGATTCTCTTACCATGAACGCCTACCTTCCAGTCCCTGTATGTCGGTCCATGACACTGACCGCAAAGCTCATAGCTATGACTGAAGTCAATCCGGTCGCCATTGACTAATCTCAGCATATCCCTGTTGGCCGCATCGTGGCAATCGAGGCACCAGCGCGATATTGACCCGTGCTTCAGCTGAATATTCGTGTGCTCTTCTTTTAACTCCCGTCTCTTGGTATTCACTTCCATGCCGGCATGGCAGCTGGAGCAAGGGAAGATGCCTTCGCTGAAGGGAGGGCGTGGTACGGGAAAGTCTTCCTCCTTTCCCCTTCCATCAAGGGACCAGCAGAACACTGAAAGAATGACAAAAAAGCTTAGCAGGGCCGCGCGGCGCATTGGCTTATTTTGTAAAACAGACGTTATTTTAAACAGTATAAGTACACAAGCACCAAAAAGCAACGATTACTCACTCTTTCCTCAACTATCTTTATCCGTCCGGCTGTGGTATATATGTCCGCTATGGAACATCCCACGGAATATCCGAAAATGAGATGGGCTGAGGTCCTTCCCGTGTCGCAGGACGGGCGGGAGATGTTTTATCTCCGGGATCCGGAAGGATTGGCTGAAAAGTCGCTTGTTGTCTCCAAAGATGTGCTATTCCTTATCGCGCTGATGGATGGCAAGCGATCCTTGAGGGACCTTCAGGAAGAATATGTAAGAGCATCGGGAAGTATTGTCCATCTTGAACAGATTCAATCTGTCGTTGAAGCCATGGACGCCAGCCTCCTGTTGGACAACGAACGCTTTCAAAGCTGTCTTCAGCAGCTTAAGAACGAGTATGAAGCTGCACCTTACCGGCCGTCATGCTGCTCCGGAAAGAGCTATCCTGATAATAGAGAGGATCTGCTCGCATACCTGGATAAGATATTCACAGACACCGAGCCCCCGGAAATGCTGGGAGAGATGCAGGGTATTCTGGCTCCCCACATTGATTACACGCGGGGCCATAGGGTCTACCAGCAGATATACAGGTACCTGCCTCTCACTGACAAACAGCTCGTCGTTATCTTCGGGACATGTCACGGCCTGACCCCAAACCTGTGGAACATCTCTCTAAAAAATTTTCATACCCCTCTGGGTATCCTGCCATGCGCGAGCGGAATGGCAAGCCTCGTCAGAGAGAATCCCGTCCTCAACAAACACCTTGACGAGTGGTGCCACAGAGCCGAACACTCTATAGAGCTGCAGCTTCCCATGATCCAATACCAGCTTCAGGGTAGGAAAGTAGAGATCCTCTCCATCCTCACGGGGTCTATGCAAGAGTATGTCAGCGGCAAGAGACAACCGGATAGAAAGGTATTGCAGGACCTTGCCATTAACTTGAAGCAGGTCCTTGAGAAATACGGCAAACCATATGTGATTGTTGCCGGGGCTGACCTCGCTCACATAGGGGCCCAGTTCGG
Organism: Syntrophorhabdales bacterium; assembly: GCA_035315185.1. Taxonomy (GTDB): domain Bacteria; phylum Desulfobacterota; class Syntrophorhabdia; order Syntrophorhabdales; family WCHB1-27; genus JADGQN01. The sequence goes on from DATFYE010000090.1 coordinate 30,576, forward strand.
GGACAGGTACGCCCTGGATCGCTCGACGCTGCTCCAATCCAAGACAAAAGATGAAGGGGTCCTGGAGGCGGTCAGGCAGGTCGATGGCCAGCGCTTTCTCGCTACAATCCGCGCAGAAGAAGACAGGAGAAGGATCTGCGGGCTCGCACCTATCTACTTCCAGCTCTCTCTGCTCGAAGGTTCGACGTGTGATATCGTCAGTTACGATCAGTGGACCGATGGTGCGTCCTCAGTTAGCTTCGCAGGCGCGGTTTTTTACAGATAACGACGGAGCCAGACAACCAACTGGCGGGGCCGCTCGCACCGTTTTCTCCACTCTCTAGGCGCTCCAAAAAGGTCCTCGCGGCCTGCATGCTATAACTTTATCACCTTATTCTTTGGGCTACCGACATAAGTATGCCACGTTGAATTTTGATGCATATCGAGGCGCTTCGAGGACTGGGCTGCGAAGGCGTACCTTCTGGTACGTCGATGCAGAACAGGCCGAAGAGCAACGAAGAGAGGCGCAAAAGGCGACGTGGCATCGCTATTCGCCGATGATGTGGACGACGATGGTCCGCTCTCTTGGCCGGTTGTCGAACTCAGCCAATACCACCTGCTGCCATGTGCCGAGCAAGAGCCTTCCCTGCTCAAACGGTATGGTCAATGAAGGGCCCGTGAATGCGGCACGGACGTGACTGAACCCGTTGGCGTCTCCCCAGGTCGCATCGTGGTGATACGATTCATTCTCCGGGGCCAGCCTGTCGTAGAGCTCCAGCATGTCCTTACTCAGCCCCGGTTCATACTCGAATGTGGTAATGGCTGCTGTTGAGCCAACGACAAAGACCGTCAGGTTGCCGACCTTGAGTTTTGATTCCTCGACTTTTTGTGCCAGTTGACCGCTGATGTCGATGAGGGTCCCGTTACCTCTGGTGCTGAGTTTGATCCTGTCACTGACGATTTTCATGATCTGCAGAACGATACACTATGTATGGAGTCAGGCGATGCTTACCCTAAAATAAAAAATCGGGAAGACAGGATTTGAACCCGTCTTCTTGCTATATAACCATGTGTAATCATTTATCTTTTATGTTGTCTTCCTTTCGCAGAGACAGTCTAGAGACAGTTTCTTTTTTCTTAAGAGACAATTTTGAGAGCTCAGTTCTCATGCTGTCGACGTTCGCATGACTGTAACGTTCGGTCATCTTAGTTGATGAGTGGCCCAACAGTTTAGACACCATGAACAGACTTGCCCCGCTATTAACAAGCTGCGACGCCAAGGAATGACGGGAGGCGTCGTATAGGCGCAGCCCGTGCCCCACGCCCGCCGTAGTTCGCACTTTATCCCATAACTTCCATATCCTCGTCTCGCTGTAAGGTCTACCCGTTACCGGGTTGACGAAGACAAAAGCCTCCGGGTGCGAGTTCTTTACCCGCTGGGCGATATACTCCCGCATTTCAGGATGAATCGGAATGACGAGGATCCTCGCGCCTCTGCCTTTCCGGCGTTCACAGTATACCCCACCTGAGAAGGTCGCGGCTATTGTTATGGAATCATGCTCCAAGTCGACGTTCTTGCACTTCAGCGCTCGGGCCTCTCCGGGACGGCAGCCGTGAAGCATGAGGAAAGCAATAAAGGGCTTATGCTGGTCAGGTACTTTCTCGAAGAGGGACGCCTGGTCCTTCTGCCCGATCCACCTGAAAGCGGCATCAGGCACCTCGACGACCGGGAATGATGGGACAGTTGTGATCATCTCAAAATCGTTGCGCACGTATCGGAGAAAGGCCTTGAACACGTCGAGAACGTTTTTGAGTGTCTTAGGTTTCCAGGTAAACGTCTTTTCTAAGTAGTCCTTGTAATTGATAAGGTCCAGCTTTCGGATATCGCGCACATCCTGATTACCGAAATAGTCCTTCGCAATCCCTACCATATACGAGAAATAGTTCTTGTACCCAGGCGCGAGGTTCCTTAGCTTGTGCTTTTCGAATACTGCAAGAAGGTTCGCAGTCCAGAATTTCGAAGCATCAGCTTTGATGTACTTCTGAGGGTCAAAGGTATGCGCCTCGATTTCGCTCCGTATGGTCTTTAGCACCGTGTTTGCCCGGTCATAGGTGTCGAGTACCTGACCCGTTTTGTCCGAGTAAATCCGTATCCTCTGCCCCTTCCAAGGCAGATCAACATACAATTTAGCCGGCACCGTCTTGTGCCGTAGACAGACAAACGCAACGCCCTTTATTTCCGTGAAATTCTTGTGACAGACTGGACATCTCGTTCTTGCTCTGATCGCCCCGTCACCCTTCACGCTCTCATACCCCTGGAGAAGCATACGAAGAGTATCGAGGTCTGTCAACTGCAATGTTCTTGACAGAGGTGAAGCAGGACCCACGCGGTCAAGGCCTCCTTAAGCAAAGATCGTCAATTAGGGCCATAGCTCGAAGTTACATGACAACCGATTCATCTCTTCTCCTTGATTTCGGACATCAGCACTGCCCCCTGTATGAAGGTCCTTGGCTTCTGCCTTCATGGCCTGAAAAAGCTCCAGAGATCACGCCACAACGACAGATTTGAGGTTTTCGCCTCTTTGCAGCCGCGCTTCCCTCAGTTTTGCTTTCGTCTCTCCGGACAAGGTTCTCACCTTCACGACACCGTTTTTCCGATACGGCATGTAGACGTGAAAGGCACATGTTTCCATCTCACAGTCCTCCCGGCCATCGGTGTACATCCCGGTACACTCGTAGCAATTTGCCAGAATACGCTCCTTCATGGTGAGATGCTGCCCCCCGAGGAAGGAAAGATACTCTCTTTTCCCCCGTGCCGCGGTACCGTTCTCTTCAACCCACTCCATGTTCGTAGTCGTCATTATTCCTCCTTTCAGTCTGGTGCCATGGCTTGACATGCTATCTTCGGTGTCACGTTTATACATCCTCTTCTCCTACCGCCAGGTAGACCTTTGGCGGTTCATGCCTTCACCTCCGGGCTTGTATAGGGGTATGTCGGGAACACACGCGTTGTGTAACACGCACGTATTCATGCCTTGTCCGTTTGAGCAGTGATCTCTCGGTGGACTTACTGAAGATACTGGGTGGTTATAGAATATTACTTCTCGCCGACGGATAGCCTTTGACAATAAACCAGGCGACCCTCAACGAATATCATACCGGTCCGCCAAAGTCCTGGTCGAAGGCAGCTCGAAGGGAAATGCCTTCCATGCCGGATGCCTTCGGCTTTTCGCCGAGCAGCTCTTTCGCTCTGGCGTAGTGCTCTATGGCTTCTCTAATGAAGATTCCTCTTGTGGATTTTGGCATGTCCTCAAGGAGTCTATAAAGTTCCTCATGCTTCGCTTTGTGGATATGCACCTTATACGTGACGAAGTCCTTGGCCACCTTGACCTCCGCTACTTGGCATTGGTGCCGAAATACCAATAGCCGATCGCATTCGCCATGGCTGGCTCAGAAACCAAGAGCAAATGTTGTTTGAAGTGTGCCAGATCCTTTATCACCACCGCCCCGCCTCCCCCCAGAATACCCACGTCGGGCGGGACAGGTAGCTTTTCCAGGTACCGATCCATGACAGAGTTGAGAGGCTGGGTGTAACGCGTGAGCTCTTCCCGGACATCGATGGCGTACGGCGTTCCCAGGTAGGTGATCTGCCCGTCACGGAGGATGTCGAATGCACCCTTGAAGCCGATGGAGAACCTGTGCTCACGGTAGAAGGCCTTCATGATGCTGTCCAGAATAAGGGAGATGCCGATCTCCCGGCTCTCCGTGGCGCTCTCCACATACTTCCCTTCACAAAAGAACGTCATGTCCACGGTATGGTGACCGATGTCGATCACCGTCACGTTCTTCCGGAAGTCCTCCGGATGATCCTTGACGTGGCGGAAGAAAATGCCCGCACCCTGGGGAACGAT
>DATFYE010000091.1:0-31332 GCA_035315185.1 Syntrophorhabdales bacterium
GGGGCAAGAAGTGCTCCTGTTCGCACTTGACCACGCAACTGTAACAGCCAACACACTTCACCAGATTTATGAGCATGCCCCATCTCATGTTGCCGACCTCGCATTCTGATTTTTATACGCTTTAACCCTCGGCGTTGGTTCCGCTGAGCCCGACAAAGGACAAAAACGATGCTGATCTTGACGGAGCAAGGCATTAGGGTTCACGCCTTTACCCTTAGCAATAGGCATCCCCCTGGCCCAACTCCCTAAACCCACCGCTGCCAGCACCCGGGGATGAACCAGTTGGCTCAGTTTTACATTGCCCGTTATCTTGTCCCCCCAACGATTTTCAAGGCAAATGGTGTCCCCGTCTTTTATCCCCTTTTTTCTGGCCGTTTCAGCATTCATGGCTATGTTGTGTGTGTAAGGATTCCGCGAAGCCGCGTCGTTTATGTAAGGGTTGTGCGCGGTGAATCTATACGTCATGAGCGCATCGCGCTGTGAGACGACGAAAAGGTCGAATTCAGAATCTGGTGGGAGCTCAGTGTGAATGATAGAAGGGAAATAACTGGTCAGTCCGGTGAAATAGTCCCAGTTCAGATGAAAGCCAACTTTTTCAGCGCCCTTGATTGTCTCCTCCTTGTCTACTTCAATCACCTCGTAATACATCGGCACCCGGGCGTCTATGAACCAGCGCCAGTAGGACTCTTCGGGCCTCTTCTTCCAGGTCATGAAACCATTATCCCTGAACCATTCGAGGCCTCGCTCTTCACCGAAGTGGTACTTCAATACCCTGTCAACAAGCTCTATGTTTGATATCCTTTCTTCAGGTCGTATAATTGGTGGGATCTCTATATCTTTCCCCGCCCGCCTTCCTTTTGTGAACGTGTAATAATCGTTGAGTTGCGCATTATATTGATCCCTTATTCCCACCCGATCAGCAAGGTCGAACATGACATCCTGAATATCCCTTGCCTCGCCCTTCGGCTCAACAACCGGCATGCGCACGTGAAAACTCCACTTGTCCATGCCCACGGGATAGCTGTAGGTGGTGCTGAAGCCAGTGGAGATGTCCAGCGTCTCGAGGTAATGAGACTCAGGCAAAACGATGTCGCAAAAACCTTCGGTTGTCTCATTGTGGAATGGCTGAAGCGCACAGGCAAAGGGGATTCGCTTAAGGAACTTTTCCGCGGCTTCCGGTCTGACAATATTCATTACCACATTGGCGCCATAAGTAAAGAAAACTTCCGGTTCAAAAGGATGGCCTGCGTTCTGCCATAACTTTTCCCAGTCCTCTGCGTAAGGATAGATATTTGTCCTTGCATGAGAGAAGACATCATAAAAGTTCAGAAAACTGCCCGGCTCCTGCACTTTACCGGGCGGCCACGCTGGCGTTCCAACCGGCCAGGCGCCGGTAGTGAGCATCCCTTCAAGACCACGATAAGCCGAGTAGGCAAACCCGCCTGTCTCCGGGTAGCCAAGGCTTCTTGCCGTGCCGGAACCGAGAAGGCCTCCGCATACATCCTGGTTGCCGAGCAAAATGTTTATCAGGTGCATGGCAGTATATTGGTGAAAGGAATTCGAATGGGTCTGCAGTCCCTTGTACCCGACAACGCAGGCCGGTCTGTATGGCACTTTCACGCCGTCGATCTCGATAAAACTTCCTATTTTCGCCTCGTCAACAAGTTCCCTCGCCAGCCGTCGTATGGTCTCTGCAGGAACGGTGCTTATCTGGGAAGCCCAGTCCGGCTTATACTGTTTCAGGTGTTCTTTGATGAGGGCGAAAGCGGGTTGGCATTCGACGGCGTGCACCGTTTGCTTTCCCTCAATCGCCGGATGCGTCAGCGTCGGATCATCATAGGTCTTCAGTTTCTGGTCAGCTTCGTCAAAGAGGAGTGGTTTTCCCGTCTGTTCATCCCGCACATAAAGACGGTCGGGACCGAGAAGGTAGGCACCGTTCGTTTTGTGCCTTATATACTCCTTGTCGTAAATTCCGATCTCATTCACGATGAGGTTGGCCATAGCCAGAAAGACTGCTATGTCCGTTGCGGGTAAGATGGGAATCCATTCTTCTCCCTTGGATGCGACAGTGAAACCTTGAGGGTCCATGACCTTCATTTTCAGGCCCCGCTCTCTGGCCGCTGCTGCCTGTCTGATACTGGCGCTTGCATTGCGGCCTCCGCCCCACCCTTCATTTCCGCCGCAGCGAAGCACATAATTGCAGTACCGGTAATCGGGGACGATATCCCACGCAGCATAGTGTAGCGCCCCTATGTGATGGGCGCTGGCACCGCACATGACCCCGGGACCACCGGATCCATGGGAGTTGCCGCCAAAAGCCGGAATAAAACGGGACCATGTTGAGTTGGCCCTCATCCCGCCCGTGGGGCCAGGGGTCATGGCGAAGACCGTCGACCTCGGGTCCTTCTTTCGCGCTGCTATAAGCTTCTCGGCAATGGTATCAAGTGCTTCTTCCCATGAAATGCGCTGCCACTTCGGATCCTCATGAAGCCCCTTTTTCGGATTGGTCCTCTTTACCGGGTAGAGGATCCTGTTGGGGTTATGCCAGTCCATGACAGCGGTAACGCCCTTGGCACAGAGCCCCCCCTGAGCGCCCTTGTCGCTCTCAGGAACACCCTCCGCGGCAACCGGTTTGCCGTCAAGGACTCTTACCCTGTTAGCACACTCGTTGTAGCAGAGTGAACAGACACTGTAGACCCAATAGTCTTTCTGTTTGTTTCTTTCACCGAAGATTTTCTTGTGACGTTCCCGGTCTTTTTCGATAACACTCATCAGAAATCCACCTCACAAATTGAGCTAGTCTGGGTATATGTAGACGCCTTTAAAATCTTCGTTGCATGTTGGGATTCACACAAGCCTGATGTATCCCCTTTGGGCGATGATCTGAGCGTAATTGTCATACACATGGACTTATAGACGTTTGTAGCACCGTGCATATGGGTTGTCAATCCTTTTTCGAACGAATTTTTTCAACGGTCTATTTTCTGCAATATAATTACCGTTCGCCCTTTATTACCCAGGACGTTACTTCAGGCTGATGGCTTTCTCCGGACAAATCTCCTGGCAGCAGAAGCACGTGATGCAGGTGTCGTCATCCACTTCGGGGAGACGCTCCTCCTCGCTTAAAGACAGCGCAGACACAGGGCACTGATCCACGCACGTGCCGCAGGCTGTGCACGATCCGGGGTCAGCGTGGGGTCTCAGAACGGTGCGACTCTGGAGTAATTCCTGCAAGTTCGGGTCTTGCAGATTCCCTTCGCCGTGCAACGGGGGAAGCTTGAAATCAGGAAGTGGCTTCAGCTCCCCGATAACATCAATCGTACTCAGGTCGTAGTCTCCGAGACCAACCTCCTTCGCCCTTTGCAGGAATCGCAGTTGGCCCGGCTGGAGGCCCATCATGGTCGCAATGACAGCGTCCATGGCCACACCATTGTCAGAAGCCAGGATCAGGCCGATCTCTCTGAGGTCAGGGCCCGCAGGGCCGTTGCCCTCCATACCGACCACGGCGTCGACGATGAACAGGTCGGGCACACGGAGCCGGAACACATCCACAAGCATTTCGTGAAAGTGCTCGGCGCACCCCGCGGCTCTGTGGAGCTTTGCTTTCTGCGCGCCGGGCAAGAAACCGTAGCTGTTCTTGATCGCGCCGGTGATGACCGTGAGGCCGTGAGTCTTGAATTTCGGCAGGCTGATGACGATGTCCGCCTCCAGTATTGCTGTGGAGACACTTACTTCAGACATGAAATCAGAGTTGAAATCAAGCTTGCGCGCATCGTTTCCAATGTTCTGATAATAGCCTTTAGCCGCCTCCATCAAGCCTGTCTTCCTGAAGCATTCCTCGTTTGCTCCGTAACCGTGCAGCCCGGGATTGTCGCCCACCACGATGGATGCCGGTCCCATTGCCTCCACTTTCTCCACCACGGCGCGAAGCACCGCGGGATGCGTGACGATGCCTTCCCGCGCCTCAGAGCCCCGAAGTACGTTGGGGCTTATAAATACTTTTTTTCCACGGAACTCCAAAGGAAAGATTTCGAATGCCCGGTCTAAAGCCTGACGGACGCTCTCATAGCTAGCGGGATGGATCATCACCTTCGTCATCGCCTATACCTCCAGCACGCAATCACAGCCGGCTCATATAAAGCTTGTTTGAACCTGTGAATGAAATGCCACTCCGCGTGGCGGTGAAGCCGTTATCGAAGAAGATCAACATTGTTTTCACGGTCACCGGTTCACAGAGAACTGATCCCTCGTGCTGCCGCTAATATCTTTCAGAGTGAACAGGTAACCACCGTTGCTCCGACTTGCCACCATATAGTGATAGAAATCGCTGTTCTTCAGGATGTATGCCAGCTGTCCTCCTCCGCCTCCCAAGATGACGTACGTGATGCCATCCTTCACTTTTCGGTCGTAGAGATGGTCGTGGCCCGCAACCACGAGAGAAACTCCTGTCCGGACAAAGAGCTGATGAAGCCGGTCTCTGGGCTCTCTGTGCCGATCGAGGCCGTGCAAGTGGACAACAGGGAAAGGCGGTTCATGCAGAAAAACAAATTTGTACTTGAATGGTCGTTGCAGCTCGGCCTCCAACCATGCGAGCTGCTTTCCCTCTATTCTGCTCCGTTGGCCGGGAAGCTCCGTATTCAAAAGAAGAAAGAGCGTGTCTCCATCGGAAAAAGAATGGTAGGGCTCAGAGAAGTACTTCAGGAATACTGCCAGTGACTCTTTGTCATCTATATCGTGGTTCCCCGGCGCGACGTGCAATTCCTTTCCCGGTCCCGTGATCTGCAGGAATCTGGCCCACTGGATCAGGTCTCCGGGCCTGTTTATAGCATCACCCGTATGGATGATGAGCCGTATTTTCTGCTCTTCGACGGCTTGAATGAAGGTAATGTAGACTGACTCACGCAATCCTATATGCGTGTCGCTAATGACGGCGAAGGACGCCTCTTCCGCCCGCGCCAGCAGCGGCAGGAGAAGGAGGACCAGGCCGATAAAGATTGCTCTTCTCTTGTTTTTCATGTCTATGGACCTTGTACAATTTTCATGCCGCACCGAGCGTTACTATACACCAACACAAGACTGAAATAAATCGAGCTCCCTCAGCGGCATTGTCGACGATCCGAGGTGGCTGACCCTTTGACGAAGCCTTCATGCCCATGCTATAAAGATTCCATGTTCGTGGATTCTCACTGTCACCTGGAGATGGAAAGCTACGACGCCGACCGGGACAAGGTCATACACAGGGGCATCAAGGCGGGCCTTGGCTACATGCTTACGGTCGCTACAGAGGAAAAATATTTTTCGGCTGCCCTGCAGATCGTCGATTCGTACGATGTGGTCTACGGCGCGTTCGGAATCCATCCTCATAACAGTCACGAATTCAACGACAAGCTTGCAGAGAAAATCAAGGGGTTCTTTTCAAATAAGAAGCTTGTTGCCTACGGTGAAATAGGTCTCGACTTTTACCGGAACTATTCGCCGAGGGAGGTCCAGATCAGAGCTTTCCAGGCGCAGATAGCGCTGGCCAAAGAACTCTCGCTTCCTATCATCGTTCATTCGAGAGAGGCTCGCGAAGAGACGCTCCGCATATTGCGCGAGACCGGCGGCGCCGACAACGGAGCCGTCATGCATTGTTTCTCTTACGATCTCGGCACCGCAAAGGAGCTCCTTGATATGGGGTTTCATCTTTCAATACCAGGAACGGTCACATACAACAAAGCATCTTCTCTTCGCGAGATAGTCCGGTACATGCCCCTCGACCGCATGCTACCTGAGACAGACGCACCATTTCTGACACCTGAACCGCACCGGGGAAAGCGGAACGAGCCTGCGTTTGTGACCCTGGTTGTGACACAGATAGCGCAATCTCTGGGCAGGCCGGTGGAAGAAGTATCTCCGGTCCTCTGCGACAACTTCATCAACCTATTCGTTAAAGGGAGCAATAATTCGTGAATCCTGCCATCATCATAGTCGACATGCTTGAAGATAGCTTCCGTGAGCCCAGGCATCGAGAGCGGGAGGAGGAGAAGATCGTTCAGCCCATGAAGACCTTTCTGGAAAGATGCCGGGCTCTTTCTATCCCCGTGATATTCGCCAATGACAGTTTTCTGAAAGAAGACTTCATCTTCAAGGGTAAACTGAAGCCTTACGCCATACGGGGTACGGCTGGCGAACAGGTGCTGCATGACCTCGCGCCTGAGACAGGAGACGTCATCCTCCCCAAAAGGAGGTTCAGCGCTTTCTTCAAGACCGACCTTGACCAGACCTTGAGAGCGTACGGCCTTGACACTGTGGCAATCGGCGGCATCAACACGCATGTCTGTGTCATAGCTACCGCGATCGATGCCATCTGCCACGATTTCTACACGATCCTCCTGGAGGATCTGTGCGCCGCGGCAAGGAGAGAACATCACGAGAGCACCTTGAACAATCATCGCCGTTCCTCGCTCTTTCCTCTCTTCCGGGTTATGACTTCTCAAGACTTTATGGCTGAATACGAGCATGGGGCGAACGTATAAAATCATCCTCGCTATCGCGTGTCTCGCTCTGGTAGCGGTTGTGGCTTACCAATATCTTTACTGGTTTCAAGAAGGTACTAACTCTCAGCAGAGGTCGCCCGTCACCGCCCAGAAAGAGATTGTCCGCCTCTTCTCTCCTGTGAGCAAAACCAAACTGGGCAACCGCGTGTTTGAAGTACGCTCAGACATCACCGACAAAGAAAGGGCAGATCTGGTCCTCAAAGAAATGAAAAAAGATAAGACGATAGGCTCGGGTGTGCAACTGCGGGACGTGGCAATCGGTCTCGACGGCGTGCTATACCTGAATCTCTCCAAGAACCTCGCCGAAGCACAGCCCGAAGCACCTTCGGACATCATGATGGTTTACAGTTTGGTAAACTCTTTCGCCTCAAGCTTCAAATATGTGAATAAGGTGCAGCTCCTTCTGGATGGAGCGCCTGCGTATACAATTGGAGGAGTGGTGTACACGTACCTGCCCCTTGCGTTAAACAAGGACCTTACGGAGGACTGAATGATCGACCCAAAACTCATACGGGAAAAACCAGACATTGTCAGAGCCAGCTTACAGAAAAGAGGGACGGAGTTTGACCTCCAGCAGGTGATCGCCATTGATGAAAAAAGGAGAGCATTGATCAGGCAGGCGGAGGATCTGAAAAGCGAGCGAAACAGGACCTCCGATGAGATAGCCAGGCAAAAAAAGGCTGGTCAGGATGCCACTGACAAAATAGAACATTTAAGGACTGTCGGGAAAACCATTGAGACGATAGAGAAGGATCTCAAGGTTGCGGAAAAAGAATGGGAAGACCTTATCCTCATTATCCCCAATATTCCTCATGAGACGGTGCCGGTTGGCACGAGTGAGGCCGATAATCAGGTCGTGCGTGTGTGGGGCGAAAAACCGATCTTTGATTTCGCACCCCTGGCTCATTGGGACCTGGGAGAAAAACTCGACATACTCGACTTCAAACGCGCAGCCAAAATAACAGGCACACGGTTTGTCCTGTACAAATCGTATGGGGCCCTTCTTGAGCGGGCCCTCATCAACTTCATGCTCGACCTCCACGTGCGGGAACACGGTTACACCGAGGTGCTTCCCCCTTTCATGGTGAACAGAGATACCATGACCGGAACGGGCCAGTTGCCAAAGTTTGAGGAAGAGCTCTTCAAGCTCCAGGGTTTTGATTATTTCCTCATTCCCACCGCGGAGGTTCCCGTTACAAATATCTTCAAAGATGAGATTCTCAAGGAAAGCGAGCTTCCGATTAAGTATGTCTCGTACACACCCTGTTTCAGGGCCGAAGCAGGCGCACACGGCAAAGACACCCGGGGGTTGACACGTCAACATCAGTTCAATAAAGTGGAGCTGGTCAAGTTCGCTCTTCCTCAGAATTCCTATGATGAGCTCGAAGGCCTGCTTCTCAATGCGGAGCAGGTGTTGAGAAGGTTGAATATCCACTACCGCGTTTCGGCTCTCTGTACGGGGGATCTGGGGTTCTCATCATCAAAGACATACGATATCGAAGTCTGGCTGCCAGGACAAAATATCTACCGAGAGATTTCTTCGTGTAGCAACTTTTCTGACTTTCAGGCCCGGCGTGCGAGAATCAGATACAGGACCGGCACAGGCAAGATAGAGTTTGTCCATACATTGAATGGATCAGGTCTGGCGATCGGCAGAACCGTCATGGCAGTGATGGAAAACTTTCAGCAGGCTGATGGCTCCTTCACGGTGCCGGAAGTACTTCGGCCGTATATGTACAACATGGCGAGAATCCCGCCGGCATAATACCCATCCACGGGCCGCTCGGCAGAAACCTGTGAAACAATTACGTTGACCTGGTCGCACCCTTTCTCTCGCTTGCTGGCGATGCAGGTCTGACCCCCACCCGCAAACGGTACCTGGTTCCGTTTCGCTCGATGCTTCTTAAGACGGATAACCAACCAGTCAAAAATTCTTCTTGCAGTTTTTCTTTAAATTCATCAGAATTGAAAAGATGGGCCCGAACCGGATAGACTTTCAAAGGAGGTGCCATGGAGAAGCTACTCGATACCGTTCTTCGGATAAGCAAGATATTGAACGGCATAGCGGCAGCCGCACTCACGCTGATGATAGCCACCACGGTTGTGGATGTGTTCCTGCGCGCAGTCGGACGTCCTGTTGTCGGGGCGTATGAAATCGTGGGCCTGATCTGCGGGCCGCTCGTCATAGGGTTTGCAGTTCCGCTTTCTTCCTGGAATAAAAACCACGTCTCCATGGATGTTCTGCTCGCCAAACTGGCCAGGGGAAACAGGGACGTTCTAAACGTAACGACGCGGATCATTTGCATCCTCCTCTTTGGCTTCATAGGCTATAACCTGTTTTCGGTTGGCAATGAATTTCGCACTGCCGGGGAAGTTTCGCAAACACTGCACATACCGTTCTACTGGGTGACATACGGCGTCGGGGTTTGTTGTTTCATTGAGTGCATTGTTTTCATCTGCGACATCATAAAGATCTGGCGGGAGGAACAATGACTGGGGTGCTGGCAGGCATCGTAGGGCTTTTCGTCTTGCTGCTCTTATTTGCAACAGGGATAGAACTGGGGTTTGCAATGGCAGCAGTGGGCTTTGTGGGAGTCACCTGCCTTGTATCCTTCCATTCGGCCGTGAATGTGCTGGGTAGAGATATGTGGGAGGTATTTTCAGCATACGGCTACACCGTCTTTCCCCTTTTCATCCTGATGGGCCAGATTGGATTCAGCGCCGGGATTGCGGTCAGACTTTTTGACGCTGCCCACAAGTTCGTCGGCCATATCCCGGGCGGGCTCGCCATTGCTACGGTGATGGGAGCGGCTGGATTCAAGTCTATCTGCGGATCAGCAGCTGCGACATCCGCGACCTTCGCAAGCGTTGCGATTCCCGAAATGGAACGCTATGGCTACGACAGGAAATTATCGACCGGTATCGTCGCATCTGTAGGAACACTGGGCAACCTCATACCGCCCAGTGTCTTCCTTATCGTGTTTGGCATCCTCACTGAACAATCCGTGGGAAAACTCTTCCTTGCCGGCATAATCCCCGGGCTTATCACTGCATTCTTTTTCATTTTGATCATCTACGGCTGGGCGAGGCTGAGCCCTGCCCTTGCTCCGCGGGCAGAGAAATCAACCTGGAAGCAACGGAGGGCTTCCATTCCGGAAGTGCTTTGGGTCGGATTCATCTTCCTGTTGGTTGTAGGAGGCATCATGACCGGCTTCTTCACACCCACGGAGGCCGGCGGCATCGGGACCTTTGCAGTAATCGTCCTGGCCGTGGTGAAACGGGACCTGACGTTTAAGAAATATAGCAAATCCCTCCGCGAAGCCTTGGGCACGGCCTGTATGCTTCTCATGCTTATTGCCGGTTCTACGGTACTGGGCCATTTTATTGCTGTTACCAACATTCCCCAGATTGCCGCAGATTGGATCGTTGGGTTGCCGCTCAATCGCTACCTCATCATGTTCTTCATCTGCCTGATCTATGAATTGGGAGGCTCTTTTATTGATGACCTTGCATTTATGGTCATGGCAACACCCATTTTCTACCCGGCAGTACTCAAGCTTGGCTTTGACCCGATATGGTTCGGTATGGTAATCGCTGTGACGGTCATGATCGGCGTCGTAATCCCTCCGGTGGCTATTTGCGTTTTCGTTGTCCAGAATATTTCCAAGGTGCCCATAGGCACCATCTACAAAGGCGTTTGTCCATTCCTGATTTCTCTGGTTCTCATCGGGATTCTCTTATTCATATTTCCGCAGATTGCACTATGGCTTCCATCGGTGTTAATGAAGTAGTAATGAAAAAGGGGAGGGTTGGTATGAAACGTATAGTGGCTTTTGTAACGGTGGTGATGACGGTTCTCTTGTCGACCTTGTCAGTAACCTATGCTGCGGAAACGATGAAGCTGAGATACAGCAACTATATGCCGGGGACTCACCGGATGTCACTTCTGACCGGTCAGTTCTGCGAAGAGATCAAGAAACGCACCAACGGAAGGGTGGAGATCACGCATTATCCCGGTGGGACCCTTACTACGGCGCCCAAGATATTTCAGGGCGTCGTGACGGGCTTCTCCGATTTTGGTTGGTCAGTCACCAACTATAACCAGGGCCGGTTTCCCGTGACAGACTTGACGGTCATGCCTATTGGCAAGTCGAGTGGATGGGTGGGCGCGCAGGTGGCTGATGATTTTTACCGCAAGTTCACGCCCAAAGAGTGGGACAGCGTACATGTCCTTTTTATGAGTGCCAGTGGTCCAAACATCATCTACACCGCCAAGACGGCGATCAAGAACCTGGAGGACCTGAAGGGTGTAAAAATCAGGGCGACCGGAAAGACGGCAGACACTCTGGAAGCCCTCGGCGGTGCGCCTGTACCGCTGGAACTGGGCGACACGTATGAAGCGCTGAGAAGAGGCGTGATAGAAGGCTGCCTGGGCCCCCTCGAACAGTTGAAGGGTTGGAGACTAGGGGAACTCGCCAAATACGTCACGGCCTCGTGGCGGGTCGGAGCCACGAATACCTTCTATGCGGTAATGAACAAAGAGAAGTGGAACGGCCTGCCCGCCGATATCAAGAAGATTTTCGACGAGGTCAGCATGGAGTTTAAAGCCAAGCACGCCCAGGCGTGGAATGAGATAGATCTTGAAGGTCTCGAGTTCCTGAAACAGCGCGGCGGGCAGGTTATCCTGCTATCTGACGCTGAAGCGAAGAGATGGGAAAAAGCAGTAGAGCCGGTGATCGTGGCCTACAAGAAGGAATTGATGTCCAAGGGCTTCAAGTCAGACGAGATCGACGGCTGGATCAATTACTTGAAGGAGCGTGGTGACTTCTGGGAGAAAAAGGCCAAGGAGCAGGGTATGAAATCACTCTGGCAATAAGGACTACATCAGGCAAAGAAAGGAGAACATATGGCTTACAAGGACATGAGGGAGTTTATCGACACTCTCGACCGCAACAAGGAGTTACTGAAGGTTACCATGCCCGTCCACTGGATGTACGAAATAGGAGGCTGGGTTCGCAAAAGTGTTGATATGAGGCCGAAAGGACCGGCGCTCCTCTTTGAAAACATCAAGGGCTATCCGAAGGGGTATCGGCTTTTCTCAGCGGGAATAGCGACCTATCCCCGCTTTGCTCTTGCGCTCGGTCTTTCTCCGAAAACGCCCCCACCCGAGATCATCAACGTTTACAAAGAGCGGATAAAGAAACCGATCGAGCCCGTCATGGTGAAGAAAGGGCCGGTCAAAGAAAATATCCTGAAGGGGAAAGATATAGACCTTTACAAATTTCCCGTTCCCTGGTGGACCCCGAGGGATGGAGGCCGTTATATCGGCACCTGGCACGGGATCATCACCAAGGACGCGGAAACGGGCGTCAGAAACACGGGACTCTACCGCGTCATGATCCATGATAAGAACCGTACGGGTGTGGGCTTCTTGCCCTTTACCCAGATGGGTTACCATTATGCCCAGAGGGAACGTATGGGCAAGCCCCTGGAGATGGCTATCGTCATAGGGGCGGATGAAGTCATCCCCATGGTCGCCGCAACCGGATTCCCGCCGGGCGTCGATGAACTGCCCATGGCAGGAGGTCTCAGACAAGAAGCGGTAGAGCTCGTCAAGTGTGAAACGGTTGACCTAGAAGTCCCGGCTAACGCGGAGATCGTGCTGGAAGGGCTCCTTCTTCCCAGGGAGAGAAAACCCGAAGGGCCTTTCTCGGAACATACCGGTTATCACGGTGGCCCTGTGCGTATGCGGCCGATCTTCCAGGTGACCGCCATCACGCATCGCAACGATCCTATCTTCAGAGGTTGTCTCCTTGGCAAGCCGACCGCCGAAGATCACACGCTCTATGACATCATCTATTCGGGTGCTGCGCTCAATATGTTTGAGACCCATGGGCCCCAGGGTGTTGTTGCAGTCCACTGCCCCCCGGAAGGCGATTCCATCAGCTCTATGGTGATCTCCATGAAGCCTTTCTACATCGGCCACTCGCGGAACGTGGGTAGAACCTTGCTTTCGAGCAGCGTAGGAAAATATATGAAATACGTTGTGGTTGTGGATGACGATATCGATCCCTTTGACCTGGGTCAGGTCTGGTGGGCTATTGTGACGAGGACGCAGGGCAGCAGGGATATCGAGGTGCTCCCGTACGGCACCACCTCCCGCTCCGACCCTTCAGTACCACGGAATCAGCCTGAATACACGGATAAGGTCATCATCGATGCAACGAAAAAGCTCGACTATCCGTACGATAAGGTCTGGGGTGGACACTGGGCACCCACGGGAATGCCGATGAAGAAATCGATAGAACTGGCAGATATGAAATGGCACAAGCTAACCACCGGAGATTCATCCTTCGATAAACAGATCGAGGCCCTCACCAAAGAATTCGAAACGAAGATATTTAAGAAGTGGGAGGACTGGAGGAAAAAAGTCTATGCCATGACCGAGGAGGAGCAGGCAGCGGAGATTTCACGATCCTATCCGATTCTCAAAGAAGATGAAATGGATTAGGAGAATGTAAAGCAGGCGGGGCGCGGCCGCGCCTGCTTTCAGTACGGCTGCGTGGCGGGCTCCTTTATGATCGCAGCATCTTTAAACATCTTTTCCGTGCGCACCCAGAGGTCCTTCAGGTACTTATCATAATTGGCCGCATTGTAGTAGACCGGCAGACAGTCAAGCTTTTCCCGCACCGAAATAAACTCGGCTGTTTCCGTACCCTTGGTGAATGCGGTTTCGAGCTTCTTAAGCACGTCCGGCGAAAGCGGGGCCGGTCCTGCCAGCGAAAATATCGTGTCCTTAACAAAATCGTATCCCAATTCCTTCAAGGTGGGAGCATCAGGAAAAGCAGGTGACCTCTTGTCTCCATGCGTGGCCAGTACCCTTACCATCCCCTGCTTTCCGAACGGCACAAACTCAGCTCCCGCCGAGCATGCATCGACGTGTCCGCCCATCAAAGCCATCCTTGCTGCGGCAGCAGACTTATAGGGCACGTGCACCCACTGTATGCCATCCTTGTTCGCGATGTATTCCATGGCGAGATGCATGCCGGTTCCCACGCCTGAGGTACTATATTTTATCTTGCGGGGGTTTTTCTTCCCATACTCTACAAACTCCTGGAAGTTCTTCCAGGGAGCGTCAGGTTTCACAATCAAGGCGGTATACGGCGCCGCTGCAAAGCCCACTATCTGAGTAAAACTTTTGAACGGTTTGAAAGGAACCTTTTGCATCATGGGCGTATACACAAAAGAATCGCTATTCCCGGCCCATATGGTGTATCCGTCAGGCTTGGCAGCAGACAACACTCCCAGTGCTACAGTCCCACCGCCACCACCTTTATTTTCGTAAATAAAGCGTGTGTTGAGATACTTCTCGGCCCCGATCCCTAAAGCCCGTGCAAGGATGTCGGTCGTGCTGCCGGCGTCAAACGAAACCAGAATAGTGATCGGCTTATCCGGAAACTCAGACCGCGCAGTCCCGGCAAAGGGCAGCAGATATACGAATCCAAATAGACAGCTGGCAAATACTTTTGCAATTACGCCACACCCCCTCATAGCACGCCCCCTGTTTAGTCAAACTGTAATTCTGATGTTCGAATATTTGTGGACGGTTTGTCAAGCACTTTTCGGACGCCTCCAGAAGGCTACTCCGAGATTGTCATGATACGTGGATCGTGGCTTCGACGTGTCGCCGGGGATCAGGCCGCCCGTTTTCTCCAGATATAGACGAGCGGACTTGCGACAAAGATTGATGAGTACGTGCCGACCAGGACACCGATGAAAAGGGCGAGAGAAAAGTCGAAGAGCACCTCGCCGCCGAGCACGAGAAGCGCCGCGAGCACGAGCAAAACCGTCAAAGACGTAATCAACGTTCTGCTCAACACCTCATTGATGCTCTTGTTAATCACGCCGCCAAACTCATCCCTTGACTTCATCTTACCCATATTTTCTCTTATCCGGTCAAAGACAACAACAGTGTCCGTGAGGGAATACCCTGCTACGGTCAAAAGCGCTGTGATGAACAGGATATTCATCTCGAGGTGGAGTACATAAAAGAGACCGAGCATAGCAAGAACATCATGGAAAGTCGCGATGGTTGCGGCAATGCCGAATATGAAGGTGAAGCGCCACCAGATATACGCGACAATACAGAGCATGGCAAGGACAATGGCAATGACCGCATCCTTCTTCAGTTCCTTGCCAACGCTCGCTCCCACCATGTTGGCCGAAAGGATTTCGAATTTCTTATCCTTGAATGAAGCTGAAAGTATCTTGCCTACCTTGCCCTGTATCTTCTCCTGACCCACGTCAGACAATTTTGTTTTTATCAAGAAATCCCGGGTTCCCGTCACTTCCTGTATCTGGACGTCACTGATGCCGCCCTGCAGCAAAGCCGCGCGCAGATCATGTATCGGCACCTGGGTGCTGAACCTGATCTGCAGGGCCGTACCCCCGGTGAAGTCAACGCTCTCGTTTGCCTTTCCGAGAAGCACCATGACAAAAGCGAGAAGCCCCAGCCCGACCAGCACGAATGAGAGGACAAAGGCCCTTTTTCTGAGCCCGATGAAATCTATATGCGTCTTCTTAACGATCTCGATGAATGCCATCAGATACTTAAACTCCTCGGCTTGTATTTCTGCAGAACCCAGTCAAAGATCACCTTGGAACCGAAAACAGCAGTGAAAAGGTTGATCACGATACCTATGCTCAGAGTGACAGCAAAACCCTTAATAGGCCCGGTGCCGAACATGAACAAAATAAAAGTGGTTATGAGAGTCGTGATATGGGCGTCGAAAATCGTTACCCATGCCTTCGAATAGCCACCATCAATGGCTGCTCTCACCGTCTTGCCGAGCCTCAGCTCTTCTCGTATCCTCTCAAAGATGAGGACGTTCGTATCAACGCCTATACCCATCGTGAGTATGATGCCGGCGATACCCGGGAGGGTCATCGTTGCCTTCAGAGCGGCAAATGCTCCAAGGAGGTAGATCATATTCACGAAGAGCGCGATATCGGCCACAATACCGGAGGCCTTGTAGTAGAAAACCATGAAAAAAATGATCAACAGGGCGCCAAGGATAGCTGCGTAAACGCCCCTGCGAATCGAATCCTGACCCAGGGCAGGGCCTATGGTGATATTCTGTATGACCTTCACGGGAGCGGGCAGAGCGCCGGCCCTCAGAACGATGGCCAGGTCCGTTGCCTCATCCATCGAAAAGCTACCGGTGATCTGTGCCTTCCCGCCCGAAATCCGCTCCCTGATGACCGGAGCCGAATAAACGGTATTGTCGAGCACGATAGCCAGTCGCTTGCCAACGTTCGCACCGGTTATCTGATCGAAGAGCCGGGCCCCCTCACTGCTGAACTCAATCGCAACGTACGGTTCGCCAGCAACCTCTCCCCCGATCCTCACCCGTGCATCCGTGAGTAAATCACCGGTCAGCAGGCTCTGCTTTTTGACAAGGATCTGCGTCGTGGAGGTAACGCCTGTCTCCCTGTTCCTCGACTTCATCGGCAACAGTTCGTCTCCCTCGGGCACCACTCCGGTGGAACTGTACTTTGCGGCATTATCTTCGTCCACCAGTTTGAATTCGAGTTGCGCAGTCCTGCCTATCAGCTCCAGGGCCCGCTCCGGGTCTTTGACGCCCGGAAGCTGCACGAGGATACGGTCCTCCCCTTGCTGGACGATGATGGGCTCCGACACACCGAACTGGTCGATCCTGTTCCGGATAGTCTCCAGAGCCTGACGGACCGCGTTCTCCTTGAGCTGATTAGCCTCCTTCTCTACCATCGAAAGATCAACGGAGAGCACATCGCCTTCGGTCCTGCTGGTGGCAACCTTCAGGTCGGGATACTCTTTGCCCAGGAGATTATAAAGTTTATCCTTCTGGTCTGCCTTTATCGAGACAGAGATCACCTCGCCCTTTCTCTCAAGATTCAAAAAACGCACGCCATCCCGGATCATGCCGTCTTTGAGTCCGTTGAATTTCCGATCAGTCATGTTTTCCATCATCTTGCTCGTGTCCATAGCCAGGAGCAGGTGCATGCCACCCTTCAGGTCGAGGCCCAGGCGTATCTTGTCGCTCGGAAGGTAGCGCTTCGCGGCCCCTTTCAGGTCAACAAAGTTGGGCACAAGAAAGACGGCGAAGATAACGAGGAATACCAGTACAAGTATAGCGCGAAATTTGAGTGACTTGAGCACCTAGTACCTCAGCAAATGAAGTTACGCGGGGAAGCGCGCAAAAGCGTAAGAAACTTATAATCATTCCGCCTGATTGTCAAGAGAATTCTTGGCCTCAACACCTGCCTCATTTTTCAAATTGATTTTTTTTTGCAAACCCATTATGCTTACACAAATGCGACCTGCGATATCACAGGACCTTTGCGAGAACTGTGGGGAATGCATCGACATCTGCCCCTACGACGTGTTCGGTGACCTGGAAGGACTGGTTGCCGTACTTAACCCGCAGGAGTGCATTGAGTGCACAGCCTGTGTTGAGACATGCCCTCAAAAGGCTATCTCCATGGGTAACTGACTGATGGATACCACTGTCCTGCTCGACGAAAAGGCGATAGAGCGGAGTATCAGCAGGATTACCCACCAGATCCTGGAAAAAAACAATGGTTCGGGCTCCTTAAGCCTGATCGGTATCAGAACGCGTGGTGTCTACCTCGCCAGAAGAATCCAGGAACAGATCAGGATAATCGAGAAAAAGGAAGTGCCGGTCGGAATACTTGACATCACCATGTACCGGGATGATATCTTCAAGCTGAAAACCCCTGAGGTAAAAAGGACGGAAATTACTTTCGACGTGAACAACATAACCGTGGTTCTCGTCGATGATGTAATGCACACAGGAAGAACAACGCGGGCGGCAATCGATGCGATCATGGACCTGGGGCGTCCCAAGAAGATACAGCTTGCGGTACTCGTCGACAGGGGTTCACGAGAGATGCCCATTCATCCTGACTATCGCGGAATATTTCACCCTGCGGGCGTTGATCAAGAAATTTTTGTAAAGCTTCGCGAGGTAGATGGTTTAGACGAGGTAATACTAACGCAATCAGCATGAACTGGCCATACAAAGACCTGCTGGGCACCAGGGAGCTCTCGAGAGAAGAGATACTTCTCATTCTCGATACGGCAGAGTCTTTCAAAGAGATATCGCGTCGCGACATCAAGAAGGTCCCAACACTTCGCGGAAAAACAGTCATCACTGCCTTCTATGAGCCAAGCACAAGGACACGCGTCTCTTTTGAGATCGCAGCCAAGCGGCTGAGCGCTGATACTATCTCTATCTCCGGCACAACGAGCAGCGCTGTTAAGGGCGAAACCCTGAAGGACACGGGCAGGAACCTGGAATCGATGAGACCGGATGTGATCGTCATCAGGCACAGCATGCCGGGCGCGCCTCACATCCTCGCAGGGGCGCTCGCTTCCTCCATCATAAACGGCGGTGATGGCGCACACGAACATCCCACGCAGGCGCTTCTCGACCTTTTTACGATACGAGAAAAGAAGGGCACTCTGGACGGACTCAAGGTCGCGATCGTAGGCGACATCGCGCACAGCAGAGTGGCCCGCTCAAATATCTTTGCCATGAAAAAATTTGATGTAGATGTGACCTGTTGCGGGCCGCCGACAATGATCCCGCCTTTCCTTGAGGACCTGGGGGTGAATGTCGAGTACCGACTCGACAAAGCCGTGGCTGACAAGGATGTCATCATGATGCTCCGTATCCAGAAAGAGCGGGGCGGAATATCGGTCATCCCCTCCGTCAAGGAGTATGCGATATTTTACTCCCTGAAGGAAGAACATCTCCAAACCGCAAAGAAAGATGTCATTATCATGCATCCCGGTCCGATGAACCGGGGCATTGAAATCAGCGATGCTGTGGCGGATGGCCCATACTCGGTGATACTCGATCAGGTAGAAAACGGAGTGGCTGTCAGGATGGCTATCCTGTTCCTTCTCCTCGGGGGCGAGAGTTGAGAATCCTCATCAAGAACGGTCGTCTTATCGATCCGGCAACCGACCGCGATGAAAAGGTTGATATCCTCGTCAACGACAGCCAGGTGGAAAAGATAGAAAGGGAGATTCCGCAAGCCGGCGCCGGCGTTCAGGTTGTAGATGCACGTGGACTCGTTGTCGCTCCCGGTCTGATCGACATCCACGCACACCTGAGGGAACCGGGATACGAATACAAGGAGACAATCAGGACCGGCACCCAGGCGGCCGTTCGGGGTGGCTTCACGACGGTCGTCTGCATGGCTAACACTGATCCGGTGAATGATAACCGGAGCGTCTCCGAGTTCATCGTGAGGAAAGCCCAGGCAGACGCGTTCTGCCGGGTGTTCCCCTGTGGGGCCATCACCAAGGGGTTGAAGGGAGAAGAGCTTGCTCAGATCGGCGAGATGTATGAAGCAGGTATCGTGGCGCTCTCAGATGACGGCAAAACGGTCAAGAACGCGGGGTTGCTGCTCAAGGCCATGGAGTATTCCAAGCGTTTTGCGCTGCCCATCGTGTCTCATTGCGAGGACGAAAATCTTTCACAGGGCGTTGTCCACGAGGGACACGCTTCTTTGCTCTCCGGCCTGGACGCTGCACCTGCTCTGGCCGAAGAGACAATCGCGTTCCGGGACATCATGCTCGCCAAATATATCAGTGCGCCGATCCATATCACGCATATCTCGTCGGGTGGGACGGTGAGGATCATAAGGGATGAGAAAACAAGGTACAGCAGGCTGACTGCAGACACCTGTCCGCACTACTTCACGCTTTCAGATGATGCTACGTTAACCTACGACACGAACACAAAGGTGAACCCGCCGCTCCGGTCCCGGGAGGACGTAACGGCTGTCAGGGAGGGTCTAAGGGACGGCTCGATCGACATAATCGCCACGGACCACGCGCCCCATGATCTCCCTTCCAAAGATGTCGAATTCAATCTCGCCTCCTACGGCATCGTCGGCCTCGAGACGGGTTTTTCCCTCTCACTGGCGCTCGTGCACGATGGTCTGCTCACGCTTAAGGAACTGCTCCGGAAGTTCACACAGAATCCCGCGCGCTTGCTTAGCCTGCCCTACGGAAACCTTCGGGATGGATCGACCGCCGATCTCATTATCTTCGACCCCGATGCAGATTGGGTTGTTGACAAAACCCAATTTGCATCGAAAGGAAAAAACACGCCATTCCACGGATGGAAGCTGAAGGGTAAGAACCGCCTCACCATGGTCAACGGCAAAATAGTCTACAGAGACCCCTCCTTCTAATACCAATTCGCCTTCAAGCGTATACCTTCGTTGCCCGTCGGCCTGTTCTTACTCGACGTACCGCCAGGTACGCCTGCGTAGCCCAGGCCTCGGCTCGCCTCGGTCTCCATCTTGAATGCAAATTGGTATAAGCCCAAGTGTCAAACCATAGCCCAACCTTAACCTTTTTCTTCTTCTCTCAACCTTCGTTCTTGTTTTTTCTTCAACCTGCTCTTGCTTTTACCTGTCTTTACCATCCTGCCGTTAAGTCCCGGCTGGTTCGACCGATATACTAATTAGAAGCCAATGATGAGGAGGCCGCACCATGATTCATGATTTGTCAGCGTGGCGTTCTACGAGAAAAAAGGCATCATCGGAAGCACTGTACAAGGAATGGAGCACCATGCACCTCGAAGAGCTCTTCTCTGTGCTCAAGTCTGTCGAGGAGGGCAGAGGAAGTGTAACCGTGGACACTTCCGGGGTGACGGTCAGTGCCGGGTATGGGATCGAGATCGTTTTTCGCGAAGACGGGAGCGTTTCCCTCGGGGATGAGACCTGCTCCGTGGGTGAAAAAGTGCACTTCATCGGCAATAAATGTTTTAGCCTCCTTGACGACCAAACATTACTCCGCTTTCTTGGCCTTCTTTTGGTATCTGTCGCCGATGGGGTAGGCTTCGTGGAGTGGTCTGCGGGTTATGGGGTGCTTTACTCGGATACATACAGGTGTTGGGCTATTTTTTCGAGGGATGGACGGGTAGAGTTTAACGGGGTCGCCCAGACGAGTCAACACTAACCGGTTTCTCTGGTTAATCTGGTTTCTCTGGTTAATCTGGTTTCTCTAGTTTCTCTAGTTTCTTTCGTTTAACCAGAAAAACCAGAAAAACGAGACAAACCAGATCAACTTCTCTATCACGCGGTCCGTCTGGCGAAATACTCTCGCGCGGCGATCACATCCCGTTCTATCTGCTGGCGCAGTTCGCTTACACTCTCAAATCGCACCTCTTCCCTCAACTTGACGTGAAAAAAGAGACGTACATCCTTTCCGTATAGTTCTCCACCGTAATCAAATATGAAAGTTTCGATCGTGCGCTCCTGCCCGCCGAACGTGGGGTTGCAGCCGATGTTTGTGGCAGACTGTAATGTCTGGTTCCCAATCACCACTTGGCTGATGTACACGCCGTTCGGAGGTACGAGATCGAAATCTGTCTTCAGGTTAATCGTGGGAAAACCAAAGGCACGCCCCCTACCCTCTCCGCGAATCACCTTACCGCTAACCATGTAAGGACGCCCCAGGAGAAGGTTTGCCCTATCGATGTCACCACTCTGCAACAGCCTCCTGATCTTGTTGCTACCTACCTTTTCCCCGCCAATGGTAACAGCGCTCACGACCTCCACAAAAAAACCGTAAGCCTCTGCGTACTTTTTCATGCCCTCAATGTCTCCCCGCCCACCTCGACCGAACCTGAAGTCGTAACCAACCACAAGGCCCTTGATGTCCAACCTGCGAACGAGGATATCCTTGACATAATCTTCAGGCGTGAAATGGCTGAATTCCTCTGTAAAAGGGACAATAAGGAGCACTTCCACGCCAGCCTCCTCTATCAGCCTTTTCTTTTCCTCTAAGGGTGTGATGGACGGAAGTTCTTTATCTGGTCTCAGTACGTGGAGGGGATGCGGATGAAAGGTCATGAGCATCGATGTTCCGCCCATCTCACGGGCCTTACCTTTGGTAATCTCTATGATTGTCCTGTGGCCGACATGAACGCCGTCATAGTTCCCTATGGTCAGTACCGGGTTGGGGAACTTTACCGGAAGATCGAGAGACTCAAAAACTTGCATAATCACCTCTTGACAGCAAGATCGTTTCCCTATAACCTACAATATAGTGCCGAAGTGGCGGAAGTGGCAGACGCGCTAGGTTCAGGGTCTAGTAGGCGATAGCCTGTGCGGGTTCAAGTCCCGCCTTCGGCATTCTAACCTGTCACATACTATAGCATTTTTCGTCACCCCACACGTATCAGAGCAATAGAACAAACATTGCGAGTATGGCGTATCCATGAACGAGAGTATGAACCTATGGGTGATTGGTCTTCATGTTGACGCGAAACACTTGACATGGCCCGCAGATAGCACATCCTTGCACTGTAGCGGACGCGGTATTATTATTATTTCAGAGTCTACTCAACCACTACTCAAGGAGGGCGCCATGCGAAGGCTGAGCAATGCCAGCGGCCGTCGGCCGCAGAAACGTTTTGAGGGGGAGGAGGGCGCAATCGATTATCCCCATGACTATCCCTCATACCGGCACGCACAGATGGGCCAACCGGTCCATCCCGAAGAGCAACACTTCGGGGGCGGTTACTGGAGTTTCTCCGGGGACGAGCAGAAAGATCTTTATGGCGAAACAAAGCCAGGACCGTACGCAGGTATCGGCCCAAAAGGGTACAAGCGCTCTGATGATCGTATCCTTGAGGACGTATCAGAACGTCTCATACAGGACGGCCACATCGACGCGAGCGACATCGAGGTGGGGGTGCAGAAGGGGGTGGTAATTCTGAAGGGATCCGTACCGAACCGCAGCATGAAGAGGCTGGCTGAGGATGTAAGCGCATCGGCCCTCGGCGTTAAAGACGTGCAGAACCAGCTCCGCATCGGGGAGCCGCAGGCTACCGGAAACTAACAAGAGACAAAGAGTCGAAAAAGGCGCAGCGTCCCAGGAACCGCGCAGGCCGACCAGCCTCCTCGTCTGCGCTGACCGCCGCATGCTCCGACTATTGTTTTCGTATACACAGATGGTATATTATACAATCCATGGAACGCATGAACGGCATGGATCGCGAGAAAAAAGTCGGGATAATACTTATTTTCATCGGTATTTGCATCCCTTTAATGGTATTTCCCTTTCTCTCGGGCTATTCAAAGGATAAAGGTATTGTTGATATCATTTACAAGGCGGGGATCGCAATTAGAAAGGACAAGCAGGGTGGCGAAGAAAGCCCGTCTCCCATCACTGTCGATAAACCGAAGCGCAAAGTTAGCTTTTCAAACCTTATACCAAAGAGAATACCGTTCCGGTTTTTTCTCGCAGCGACACTCATTTTGCTTTACATGGGATTCATCAGGATCGATAGATCAAGACGCAGGGCAAGAGGCGAATTTGACAAGCAGCCGGATGAAAATCGCCCGCCACCAGTGGGGCCGGAGTACTAATACCAATTCGCCTTCAAGTGTATACCCTCGTTGTCGCTGCGTCGCTCTCCTCCTGCCGCCCGGGGCACCCGGCCGAAGGCTGGGTCGTCCATCTTGAATGCAAATTGGTATAACAGAAGGCCCCCTCGCACCTAAAAGGGGCCTTCTCTCATTCACACTTTCCAGCGCTGCCGGATCAACCGACCTTCGCCTTCGCTTCCTTTTCCGAGAAGTACCTCCTCATGACCGCGCCATTGAGATTGAGCAAGAGCCACAGGACGATGAGAACAAAGAAGACCCCGGCGAACCGGATCAGCAGGGTGCTGAAGATCCAGGTGAAGTTGTCCCTGACGATCTTCACCACTGTTTTATTCCCACCACCCTTCTGGATACCTATGGAGTGCCACGGCGCAGCGCCCTGGTCCTCGATGTACATCTGATCTTTCCAATCCCGGTACTTTGCCCAATCTACATGGGCATAATTGGGGTCCCTGTAATTCTTCAAGGCTTCCTTGTACCAGGCGAGCACGGCATCATAAGGCTGGTCAAACTCATAATAGGCAGCGGTCCCTTCAGTCTTTATCATCTTGCCGCCGGGCATCATGGGCGCGCTCCAGGGCGGCTCGCCACCGCCGAAGGCGTATGAAGAAGCGGGCAAGAGGGCCGTTCCCACCATCACGCTGAACAATATGGCATATAGCATAGTTTTCATAGCTCGCACCTCCCTCTACTCGAACATCGATAAAAGCATGCCTGCCGCGGCCGGTGAGCCAATGGAACCGGCGAGGCATGCGGCCATTGCGTACATGAGCAGGTAGTTCTTTTTGTCGTACTGCTGCCCGATGACCTGCGAGAGCCTTGGTGACATCGGGAGGGCAGAAACGCCGGAGTTGCCGATAAGGGGATTGATCTTGTCCTTACAAATCAGGTTCATCACTTTCACCGTCAGAATACCGCCGGCCGTGCAGACCACAAAGTCGAGAAGGCCGAGCGCAAACACGAGCAGGGGCTTGTAAGTGAGAAAAACACTTCCCAGCATAGACGCGCCGACACTCAAGCCCAGGAACATGGTTACCATGTCCATCAGCGGGTTGGCTGCAGTATTGACCAGGCGCTTCACCACACCGGTCACCCGCATCAGGTTGCCGAACATGAGCATACCCATGAGGGGCATGACTGCGGGCACGAGCAGGGCGATGATACCGCCGCAGATGAGGGGGAAGAGGACTACTTCGGTGCGGGAGACCTTTCTGGATACCTTCATCCTGATGAGCCGCTCTTTCCCGTTCGTCATCGCCCGCATAATGGGAGCCTGGATGATAGGCACCATCGACATGTACGAGTACGCGGCGAGCGTATTAGCAGCCAGGAGGTGGGGTGCGAGTTTGGCGGTAAGGTAGATGGTCGTTGGGCCATCAGCGCCCCCGATGATACCGACCGATGCAGCCTCTTTGATGCTAAAGCCGCACAGGATGGTGCCCGTGAAGGTGACGAAGACACCTAACTGGGCCCCGGCCCCTATAAGGAGCATCTTCGGGTTGGCGATCATCGGTTCAAAGTCTGTCATTGCCCCGAGCCCTAGGAATATGAGGCAGGGGATCACCTCCCAGAGAATGCCGTACTTGTAGAAAAACTGGAGCAACTGCGGGTGACCTTCCGTGTACCCGAACAGAGGGGTATTCGGAAAGTTTACCAGGAATATCCCGAAACCGATGGGCAGAAGGAGCAATGGCTCAAAGTCCTTGACTATGGCCATGTAAAGAAAAAAGCCGCCTATAGCCCACATGACCACATGCTGCCAGGTCATCGTGGGGAAACCCGTGGTCTGCAATGTGCCGACAAGCAAGTCCCAAATTTCGTTCCAACTCATCACGACCTCCTCTTGTAAGAGTGTGTATTTTCAGAGGTTCGCTACGTCAAGAAAGGAAAAACCGTGTACAATACCGCCCTAAGGCCACGAGACGTTAGCTTGCCCCTTACACCGTTGATGAAAAATTTCACTTTCACCTTAACGGTATAATATATAACATTGAGCTATGTCAACGAAATTCACGTGCCAAATTCACTTTCTCCTACCCTTGCAGCAGATTTTCCGCTATACTAAAAAAAGACCCCTTTTAGCGTAAAGGAGAAGACATGTCGCGACGAAATCGGTTTATAAAGGCATGCCGCGGACAGGATGTGGACCGAACCCCGATCTGGTTGATGAGACAGGCTGGAAGATATCTTCAGGAATATCGTGATGTTAGGCAATTTCACAGCTTTCTCGAAATGTGTAAAAAACCAGAGCTTGCTGTGGAGATCACGCTACAGCCCGTCCGGCGCTTTGAGCTCGACGCTGCCATCATATTCTCAGATATCCTCCTTCCACTCGAGTGCATGGGCATCGGCCTGGAGTTCACGGATGGAGGCGGGCCTGTGCTGCGCAATCCTCTCAGAACAGCAAGAGACGTGGAAAGGATGGGGGAACTGGACCCGGAAAAAGATCTGGGTTACGTGCTGAAAGCTTTGGAGATGACGCGCAACGAACTCAATGGAACGGTTCCACTCATCGGGTTCGCCGGAGCACCCTTCACCCTTGCGAGTTACGCCATCGAAGGCGGCGGGTCCCGCAACTACGTCGAGACGAAATCGATGATCTATGCGGAACCGGCGTCCTTTCACCGCCTGATGGAAAAACTGACCAACATGGTTATCGCCTACCTTAACGCCCAGATCAGGCACGGCGCGCAGGCTGTCCAGGTATTCGACAGCTGGGTTGGCTGCCTCTCGGCTAACGATTACAAGGCATTCGTCCTGCCCCATATGAAGAAACTCTTTGCCTCTGTTGACCCCAAGGTGCCTCGTATCCATTTTGCTCTGGGCGCCTCCCACATGCTCAAGCTCGTGGGTTCTGCCGGCGCGGACGTCAACAGTGTAGACTGGCGCACCCCGCTGGACGAAGCGTGGAAGCAAGCAGGCCTGAAGAAGGCCATCCAGGGCAATCTTGACCCTGCCCTGCTCTTCGGGCCCAAAGAGCACCTGGTTGAAGCTGCAAGA
The DNA here is from genome assembly GCA_035315185.1 of Syntrophorhabdales bacterium. Taxonomy (GTDB): domain Bacteria; phylum Desulfobacterota; class Syntrophorhabdia; order Syntrophorhabdales; family WCHB1-27; genus JADGQN01. Next base: position 26,013 of record DATFYE010000091.1, read on the forward strand.
GACATCCTGAAACGCGCTGCAAACCGTAACGGCCATATCTTCAATCTCGGCCACGGCATCTATCCGGGAACACCGGTCGATAATGTCGCTCTCCTCATCGAAGCAGTGCACAGCGGGAGCAAGCGTAGGTGAAGAAAAGCGCTGTGCTGCTCGTCAATTTTGGAGGGCCGCGCTCTATCGACGAAGTACCAGAATTCATGCGCATGCTCACAGGGCGCCAGTTGCCCGCAGCCACTGAACAGCAGGCAGTCGTGCGTTACAGGCTCATAGGCGGGCGCTCTCCCCTTCCTGCCACGGCAGAGGAGCAGGCGAGACTCCTGGCCGCCGCAATAGATTTCCGCCTGATCACGAGACCTGCTTTCAAGTATTCTCGTCCGTCTATCGAGGAAAGGATCAACGAGTGCTGCGAGGAAGGGGTTGCGCGCATCCTTTTCTTCATGATGACGCCTTATTACACCAGCAGAACCGTCGGCGATTATATTATGACGGCCAAACGCCATCTCGACTCATTGCGCTATCATCCTGACGTGCTCTTCATCCATAGCTGGTATAAGGAGCCGCTCTTTATCGAGTGCTGGACGAAAAGAATAGAGGAGGAGGCTTCGTTCCCCGAGGCCTTTTACCTTTTTTCCGCTCACAGTCTGCCCGAGGCTCTCGCGGATGAACCGTATAAGGCACAGATCGAAGAGACTGTACGGACCGTCGCCCGGGAACTTCGTCTTTCCCATTACGGAATGGGCTGGCAGAGCATACCGGCTCATGTAACTGAACCCTGGATCGGGCCAACGGTCGAAGCCGTGCTTGACAAAGTGGCGGAAAAGCAATTCCGGATCGTTGTGCAGGTGCCCATAGGCTTCGTTACCGACCACATGGAAACTCTTTACGACATCGATATCGTTCACAAGAAATATGCCGCTGCCAAAGGGCTGACTCACATTCGAGTCACCTGCTTCAACACAGACCCTTTGTTCATCGAAACACTGAAACAGATCCTTTCCCGTTCCCTGCAGGAAGCAGCATGACCATTATCCCGACCCGAAGCGCAAAGCACCAGGTGCTCATCATGCGACTGGCTGGTCTGAAGGACCCGTTGTGAAGCGGGTCGCTATCATCGGCAGCGGCGTGTCAGCCTGCGCGTGCGGCGTGGCACTCAAGCAAAAAGGCATCGACTTCACGATCTTTGAAAAAGAGGCTCTCCCGGGCGGAAAGCTCCTCACGGAAAAGCTGGATGGCCTTCTCGTGGAGGGCGGTCCGGATAGCTTCCTCCCGGAGAAGTACTGGACCGTCGATCTCATAAAAAAAGTCGGCCTCGAAGACGAGCTTCTCTGCACAAACGACGAATTCAAGGGCACGTACATCTGTTCAGGTGGCCGCCTCCACCGGCTGCCAGAAGGCGTTATGCTGATGGTCCCTACGATGATCATGCCCCTTCTCAGATCGAGCCTCGTTTCCTGGCCGGGAAAGATCCGCATGGGGCTTGAGTTCTTCCTGCCTCCCAAGAAAGATGAGGTTGATGAGAGCCTCGCCCAGTTTGTAACAAGACGTCTCGGAAGGGAGTGTCTCGAGAAAATAGCTGAGCCGCTTGTTGCGGGTATTCACACGTCCAACCCGGACAACATGAGTATTCTCGCCGTATTCCCCCGCTTCGTCGAGATGGAGAAGAAGTATGGCAGCCTCATACGGGGCATGCTGGCCGCCTTGAAAAAGATCCCGCCACCTGATCCCTCAAAAAAAAGGATGACCTATTTCATGAGTCTTAAGCGGGGCATGCAGCAGCTCACGGACACGTGCATCGCGCGCATCGGAAAAGAGAGAATAAAGACAAGCCACGAGATCAATAGGGTGTTAAAAACATCGGCCGGCTATCGGCTCCTGCTCAACGGTCGCAACGGCCAGGGGCAACTTTTCGACGAACGGGGCGAGCTTTTCGATGAAGCAGTGCTCACAACTCCCGCCTACGTCACATCAGAACTCCTGCGCGACACGGACACAGAGCTTTCGGAGCGTCTTTCGGCCATGGAATGGTCCTCAACAGCCACCATCTCCATCGCATTTAAGAAGGAAGATATCCGAGTGAAGCTGCCGGGCTTTGGTTTTATCGTGCCAAAGATCGAGAACAGGCGCATCAACGCGACAAGCTGGAGTTCCATCAAGTGGTCCTTCCGCGCCCCTGATGATTATTTATTGCTACGATCATTCGTAGGGGGTGGCCACCACGAGGAGCTTATCTTTGAAGATGACACGAAGCTGGTTGGCATCGTGCTCGATGAACTCCGCAGTATTGCAGGCATCGATGCGAAGCCCGTTTTCTCTAAAGTCTATCGGTGGGTCAAGGGCATGCCCAAATACACAGTCGGCCATCTGGAGCGTCTTGCAAGGATTGACGAGCTGAAGGAGCGTCATCCCGGTCTTCACCTTATCGGCTGCAGCTACAGGGGCATAGGCATCGGCGATTGCGTCAGGAGCGGCTTCGACGCGGCCGCCCGCATCGCTGGGAAAAACAGCTGATTGACTGATCGGGTTACTGGTTGGCTCGCCCACAGTTACGGGATATTTCATCTTGCGGTTCTCAGCCGACAGCGGTAGGATGTAAAAAATAAACTAGGTATTGATCGTTAAGTTCATGATAAGGCTGGAGGGATCAATGAAGACTCTGATAGTTAGTGCATTTCTCGTTCTGATTTCTCTGAATGCTGTCGCTCATGCAGAGGAAGCATCGCAAAAAATGATCGCCGAGGAGTTATTACGAACCATGAAGGTCGATCAGATGACAAAACCGCTGTTCGTTCAAATGCGCTCAATGTTCGAACAACAGTTCACCCAAATGGGCGCTTCCGACGACCTGAGACCCATACTTAATAGATATACCGATAAGCTTTTTAGCGTCATGGAGCAAACCCTGAGCTGGCAGGCTTTGAAAGAGGACTATATTTCCATTTACACGCGAACGTTCACTGAGGACGAACTCAAAGGTATGGTTACATTTTATAAGAGTCCTTTAGGCCAGGCTGTCATTGACAAGATGCCGGCGGCAATGCAACAGGCCATGCAACTCGCCCAGAAACGTGGGCCTGAATTGCAGCAAAAGATCAATGAAATCTCCGAGCAAATGGCCCAAGAAATTAAGGTCGAAATGGAAAAGAAAAAAGAGAAGCAAAACGACGGGCCAAATAAAAGATCGGGAACGTAACAACGGCATGCGCCGTATCGCGTACCGCTTCCGGTGATGCTCACGTCGCACAAAATCAAAGAGAGAACTTCAATGACACAAGGGCGAATCGTCGCAGCAGGCGTACTTCTCCTCTTAGTGAGCTTTCTCCTTCCTGGGCAGGCGCGTACCGAATCCTGCGAGCAGGTGGTCGATGCGTTCAATGCCAGGCTCTCACCCAAGATCGACCAGCAGGAGCTGATCGAGATCCTGCGTAGCCTGGACAGCACCAATAACAAGAAACTTCCTCCCAAGTTTGTGACCAAGAGGGAGGCCCAATCACGGGGATGGAAACCCGGAAAGGATTTATGGTCAGTAAGCGCACTCCGGGGCTCAAGCATTGGCGGCGATCGGTTCAACAATCTCGAAGGTCGGCTACCCGACAGGAAATGGCGTGAGGCAGATCTTGACTACAAGGGTGGGCATCGGGGCGGCAAACGTCTTGTCTTTTCGCAGGACGGGCAGCGTTTCGTGACCGTAGACCATTACAAGACCTTTGTGGAGATGCCGGCATGCCGCTGAGAAGATGCATCCTGAACGGGGAAGAGATACGTTCGCTCGATGATCTGTACGACCAGCTCTCAATCCTGCTTGATCTGCCGGAGCACTTCGGCCGCAATCTTGATGCGCTATGGGATGTCCTTTCCACCGACGTCGAAGGCTCGTTCGAGATCGAGTGGAAGTTCGCTGATCATTCAAAGAAATCGATGGGCAAGGATTTTGATCGGGCAGTGAAGTTGCTCCAGCAACTGGAAGAAGAACGGGACGATTTCAAGCTAAACATCAAGTAATGACAAACTTGGAACACATCTTCAAATTTGATGTAGAGTAACCGTCAACATGCAGATTCTCATTAAGGCAGTCTTGAGCGTTGCCATCATTCTTGGTGCCACAGCGATCGGCAAAAGATTACCATCTACCGCAGGGCTCATCGCTGTCATGCCCCTTGCGGGCGCTCTCGTGCTCACGTGGATGTATCTGGAAAACGAGGGTAATCCCAAAATCATGCAGAGCTTTGCCAAAGGGGCGCTTTGGGGAATTCTGCCCAGCATCCTCTTCTATGTTGCAGCGTTCTTCTGCTTCAAGAGAAATCTCCCTCTTCCGATCGTTCTCGTCGCGAGTTTTGGCGTATGGTTCCTCGCCGCTCTTGTTCATCAATGGATTCTGAAGTGAAGCAGGTCGATAATTCAACGGCCTGAGGAGGTCCAGAATGAAAACAATTCTGTGCTATGGAGATTCGCTGACGTGGGGCTATGACCCCCGGGATGGGACCCGCTATCCGTTTAATCAGCGCTGGCCGGGCGTGCTGGAAAAAGAGCTTGGCAGCGGATTTCGTGTCATCGAAGAAGGGCTTAGCGGCAGGACGACTTTTACAGAGAACCCGCTGCTTCCTAATAGAAGCGGGCTCAAGATGCTCGAGCCATTGCTCGAGTCCCATGCCCCCATCGACCTCTGTATCCTGATGCTCGGAACAAACGATGTCGCTCCCTATTATCACCTCACGGCATCCGACATAGCGGGCGGATGTCTCGGGCTTATCTGGACCATAGAAAAAAGCCAGGCCGGTCCTGATGGTGCGGCTCCGGAGATTCTCTTGATCGCCCCCTCTATGCTCGGCAGGATGTCCAGAATAATGGGACTCTTTTATAAAGGCGGCGAGGAGACGGCGAAAGCGCTTCCGGAGGCATACAAGATAATAGCTGATTCCTCAGGATGTCGTTTCTTGGACGCGTCGAAATACGTTAAAGCGAGCAAGGTCGACGGGGTGCATCTGGACCCCGAAGCGCATCGTGTTCTGGCAATGCAAATCAAGAAGATAGTAGCGCCCATTCTCCGAGGGGATGGCCAAAAATCCAAGAGAAAAAGCCAATAGGATCGAGAAAGCATTCATACTAATCTGATGAAATGCCCGGTACTGTCAAGAGTTTTATGAAAACTGAAGAGCGCGGCTCAACCTTTCCTGAGCGAAGCATTACGGGAGTCTCTCGGGACCCGTCTTATGTTCGGAGGGAGCGGTGCGCAGTGTGGGGCGCATGCCGAGGACTGTCTGAGCGGTAAGCCTGCTGTCGACAGCAGGCGTGCGCGAGTTCCACAGGCAAGCGGAAGGAGAAC
>DATFYE010000092.1:0-28053 GCA_035315185.1 Syntrophorhabdales bacterium
GCCTTGCAGCGTCGCCCGTGATACCGAAGGAGTCGAGGAGGCTCTTATTTGTTTCCGGATCGATGATGTCGAAGGTCAACGTGCCCTTCATCTCCTTATCCGAAGCGTTATTAACCACGACCTTTATATCTGCCCTGTCGCCTTCCCGTAAGAAGCGTGGGAGGTAGGGCCGCACCATCAGGTCCTTGACGCTTCTCGTCTCTTTCTGGACCGATCCCGATCTGAGGTCCTTGGTCACTGCGTGTGCCCAGACATTCCACGAGGTGACCGAGTCGGGAACAGTGAATTCGAAAGAGACCGAACCGTCTTCGGCGGCTATAAGGTGTGGGAACCAGAAGGCGGTCTCGGAGAAGTCGGAGCGCAACTGCACGGGGGCTTGTGGCTCAGGGGCGAGAGCGGCGTCATGTTTCTCCTCAACGGCAGCCTTTGCCGGAGCCTGCCCCGGCGTTGCCTCATCACTCTTCATTGCCAGAACAGCGCCTTCCGCCTCGCTCGGCCTTCCGGCCGCCATGGGCATAGCAGCCTTGTACATTCTGCGTCCCGGGCCGCCTACGCCGTAGCGATGGTAAGCTTTGAGCCTGTCCGGCTGCAGGGCCGGATAGGTCGGCAGTTTCTTGAAGCCACTCGTGGGGATCCAGATAGCGCCGGCGAGCGACAAAGAAATCCTGCAAAATGGCTGCTGCAGGAAGCTGGGCCAGATGCTCATCAGGGAAGGCGGATGATGCGGCCCGAAGGCATCCAGGCTGCGGTCATACATGTAGGCCAGGACTTCGGCAGCTGCTGCGGGCATGCTCGCCTGATCCACAGAGGAGATCTTTACGGTCCATCGTTCTTTCTGGCCGGGCTGGAGCCGGTCGCGGAACGTAGAAAACTTAACTCTTAATTGCTTGTTGTCCCACGGTACGAATACCGTCCGGCTGAACTCGACGTACTGATGGTCACGCAAGGTGGCAGCTGAAAAAAGAAATCCTCCGCGGTCATTCTCGGTGATGGGGATTTCTATGATCGGGCTCGCACTGCCCGCACGCAAGGTCCTTCCGTCAGCCTTCTTTGCGTTCTTGAAGCGTTCGAACATCAGGTCTTGCCCTGCAAACCCTGAAAGGGCCAGGAACCGGGCTGTGCCGCCCACAGGGACCGAGGACTTCTGCGCGAGGAAGAGGAAGGGAAGGGGCAGGCGCAATGTTGGACCTGCGACGAGGATCTCCTTCGACATCTCGTACGTTGCGCCGAAAGCGTCCTTCGTCTCGTACCTGAGCCGGTAAAGACCTGCGGGCAGCTCAGGAAGCGTCAGTTCAGCTTCTCCCTTATCGTTGTGGGTAAGGGCGCCACTGCTGACCTCAGATCCGTCCGGCCACTCGTGCATGATCGCATCGGGCTTGTACTGCACATCCCAGCGCGGGCGCTGGGTGTCTCCGGGAGTTTTAAGAAGAGGTTCTGCCGAGCCTTTGGGAGCGGGTGGCAATGGCTGGTCTGCGGGCAAGAGCGTCTTGTCCGGGAGAGCTACCTTGAGCAAGCGGTAGGCTCCCGAGCCGGGAGCAGGGTTCCCGTCGAGGTTGGTCCGCACGATGGAGAGCTTCTCCGGTTGCTGTTCCAGGAAGAAGGAGTTATCGGTTTTCACACTGGCCTCGACCGCCACGAATCCGAGCCTGAATGCTCGCAAAGCCGAGCGAGTCTCGCCGCCCTCGTCGGTCACATCCGCATCGACTGCATAGCGATAGGTAATGCCCTTTGATGACTGCTCCAATCTTTCATCCGCAGCCGGTGTGAAGGAGAGCGAGAAGCGGCCGTCCTCGCCGAGGGGAGCGCTCCCTGTTGCAACAGTCTGCCCTTTGGTCTCAACACCCCAGCCATAAAAGCCCCACCACCATGGATAGACCGGAGTCCTCTTCACGCGCCACTTGACCTTGCCGTTCGTGACCGGCAGGCCGAAGTAGTAGCGGGCCTCACCCTTTATGGTTGCAGGTTTGTTCAGACGGAGTTCTTCTTCGGGGTCGAGCAGCTTTGTTTCGAATGTTGGTCGCTTGTACTCTTCGATCCGCACGGCTGTCGAGCCGCTGTGCGAACAAACTACTTGCCAAAGACCCAGCAGGCGGCCGCCCGGGATGACAAACTCGCCGGATGCAGTGCCGTAGGCGTTCGTCACCAACGGCTTCTGTTCTACTGCCTGCCCGTTCGGGTCGCGGAGTGAGACGGTGAGCGAGGTATTGGGCAGTAACCGGTAGTTGGCCTGCCCCGATTGACCCTGGTAGAGCACCACCTTGAAGAAGAGTTTCTGGTTCGGCCGGTAGATGCTCCGATCGGTATAGACGACGGATTTCGTGACTTCCTGCGATTGTTGAAGATAAACAGAAAAGCCCCTGTAATCGATCGCGGTCCATTCGTTGTAGCGGGCCAGTATAAAGTACGAGACGTTTGTTCCTGCAACAAAGGTCACCTCTCCGTCGGCATTTGTCTTTAGCGTTCCAATCGGCTGATGCCGCTGCTGATAATCATGGCGATAGAGGGTCACGTCTACGTCGGGCAGCGCCTTGCCCGTGGAGCCTTGAAGGGCTTTGACGTGTACGTCGGTCCCTTCTGTACGGGTGACGAGTACCAGGTCCCCGAGGTTCATGGGAACGGCCTGCATCTGATTGTTCTCCTTTGAGAAGTCTTTTCTCGCGGAAGCGACTATCACGTAGAAGCCTGGCTGATCCATCGGGGGAACCACGAACATGCGGTGGCTCTTGAAGTCGATGGCCTGCGGCAGACTGACCGTCCATTCTGCATAAGGTTTCTGTTGGCTCATCATCCGCTCGACGTCGCGACCGTTGATTGCTACATTGAAATCGTCCGCGTCCCGGACCTTATTGCTGAGGTCCCCGGCATAAGCGCGGAAATAGATCTCGGTCAAGTTGTCATACACGATGCCGATGGAAGCCCGCTTCAAATTATCCTGCGCCATGGCCTCGATCCTGAAGGACGGTGCTTCTATCGACCTTACAACATAGAGACAGCGTTTCCCTCCGATTGAATCGGGGTACGCAACCTGTCCTTCCGTGGCAATCTTATGAGCGCGGACGAGGTTGTCGGGTGCATCTTCTTCCTTTACAAACTCGGCGAGGGTAGCCATGCCAACGGACCACCAGGGATAGCGGCGCACGTCGGGCAGTCGCGCTTCGAGGTTTTTTCTGATGCGTTCCCGGTCGGTTTTCTCGGAGAAATTTACCTTAAGCTTTCTGAGCCGCTCCAGCCGGGCCTCGAAGGATGCTTCGATCTCTTTTCGTCCCGCGTGCCACGATTCCAGGTCACCCAGCGTTTCGCAGTATTTGACCACCGGATGGTCAATCTGAAGAGAAGGCTTCTCTGTCAGCAACCTCTCCAGGTCGAGGGCGTAGACTTCGTCCGACTGTCCGGGGGCCCAACCCAGAGTATCTGCAAGCGCATCCGCATAAAGATAGGTGACCGCATCGCGCAGGGTAGGGCGGATCTCTTTCGGGTAATTATTCAACTCGATATATTCGGAGAGTATTGCCACGGGCTCTTCTCCCAGTTGGCCCCTATGGGAGAAGACTATTTCATAAGAACGGTGCGCTTCCGCGAAGACCTGCTCGACGGTCCATGCTTTCAGATCGATCGTCCCCTTCGATTCAACCTTTTCCCTACCGCGCATTTCCCAAGAGTACTCGTGGGCATAGGTCATGAGCGCTTGCGCGTAGTATAGCTGGAGCGTCGTTTGTGCCAGAAGGTCCTCGGGCCAGGGCTGTTCCTTCAAGAAGCGTACGGCTGTCTCGTAGCCGTGCAGGGCCGTCTGCGTCTGTACGCAGCGGATCAACGCACGGACCCATGCCTCACTGTTTTGGGAAGAGCGTGCGGCCTTCAGATTGCCTTCAGCGATTTCGTACGCCCGCTCATACTTCTGTTCCGAGACAGCCTTGTCGTATGCTTTCCACGTGCTGTCGGGTTTACCTGTCCACGAAATAAGCTTCAACGGTTTAGCCTCCTTTTGTGCAATTCTCTGCTCAGGCTGAGTGCTCGCACCCGCGGGGGCGCCCTTCGAAGCACTGCTCCATAAACATGCGAGGAGCAGGAGCGCCAACAGCAGAGAAAGACCCTTCAGCGCAGGTGCCGCTTTGATCATATGATCGTTTCCCATTTCTGAATTCTTCGATCGCTCATTCCGCAATCCGAGTTACTACCTAAGACATCGCTGTCTCGATATTTGTTCCCTCCTTTGCGGAGCACGAGGGCATTATCTTTTTCTTGGTTTTGCTAGAGCTCGTGAGGGTAAGTGACTCTGAAAGTCGTTCCTTCTTCGGGTGAACTGGTAAACGATACCGTTCCCTTGAGGTATCGTTGCGTAAGCAGCCGTACGCTGTAAGTCCCGACACCCCTGCCCACCCCTTTCGTAGAGAAGGAGCGCTGGAATACTTGGAGCTGAACGTCGCGTTCCATGGCCCCCGGGTTGTGCACCCAGATTTCGATCCCATTTTCGGCTTCACCGGACCCTACGGTAATGGTCTCTCCTTCGCTGGAGGCTTCCAAGGCGTTTTTCAGGAGATTACCTATAACACGTCTCAAGAGCATGCGATCGCTCTTGATGCTGACGTTCCTGGATGCAGGGGAAATCCTGATGAAGCGTCCACGAGCATTTCCGCTGTATTGTGCGACAATCTCATCCAGCAACCCCAACGTCTCTATAAGAGAAGGATTGACGAAAAGCTCTCCACTTTCCGCCGCAATCAACTGTCTCTGACCGTCGACCTCTTCCATCAGGCGTGCGGAGAGAAGTTGTATTTTCTTTCTGAACTTATCAAGGTCTTCTCCTGAACTTTCCTCCAGGAGTTCGGAACACCCGAGGATAGCGCCCGCTGTGTTGACAATATCGTGGAGGAAGATGCGCTCAAGTACGGCCCTTCTCTTCTCGCCGCTTATGTCAGTGGCTGTGAACATGGTATAGTTTTCTCTGCCGACTGTAATCGGTGTTGCCCAAACCCGGAGATCAAGAGCATCTGTGTCGCCTCTCCGTATAATGCGGCACTCCTGGACGTCTTCTGTCCCTTGCTGGCTCACCAGAATTGACCTCACTGCACCGCACGTTCTGCAAAACTCGCTTGTGCCGCATCCTTCATGCCTCTCAAGAGCATGCAGGCAGTCAAGCGCTTCCCCCGGGCGCAACCCGAGCACAGAGGGAAGATCGACATGGCCCAGTGCCCCAAGAAACGCGCGATTTGCGAAAACAATCTGCCGTTCTTTATTGAGGATCATGCAGAGAGTCGGCATCGCGTCGAGTGTCCGGGTAAGAAGCGGAGCTTTTGAAAGCGCATCGGACTGACGCAGGATGTCCTGCAGGGGTCTTCGTTCAAACGGCGCAAATTCGGTCGATGGTCCATCGGGGCTGGCAGCATTCTTTTGGGTCAACGATCAATCCTCCACGGCTGCATTAAGGTTACCCCCAGTCTTGATCCGACGATCACTATACTCTATCTCGGACAGCCAGGCAAGGAGACGACGGAGGCGGTTCTAACTCGTAACCTGTAACCCGCAGCTCGTAACACGTTCTTTACAAATCCTTTTCCTCGAAGGTTATGTAAGGATCCTGTGCCTGCACTGTTCCCGGTGTTTTCAGCCACGTTGACCAGCCGAGGCGCGACACACCCGGTGTGTCAACGCCTATGGTACATAGCGGAACTTCCTCACGTTTGAGAAAAAGGCGGATCTCGAATTCATATTCCATTCCCACCATGAACCTTGTGAAAGAGAAAATGGTATGCAGCATAGTCCCGGAAGGCAGGAAACCTAGAAAGCGGTCATAACCCAGCGGCCCGAGATTGACGCGAAATTTCGTTTGATTCTCTCTGGCGTAGCCACCACAGACGGTGCTCACACCCAGCTCGCTATTGGCCGAGCCTAAGTGTGTCTGGTCCTCAGGGTCGATCGGTATCACCCGTTCAATGAACTGGTCTATGGCTGCTTGTGTGCCTGCGAAATACTTTACGGCCGCCTCAACAGCGACCGCCGAGGGAACCTGCCTTGAGAGCAGGCCACCGTAAAATATGAGCGCTTCTTCGGGCAGCCGGATCATGCCCGGGAGATCCTTTGTCCCGAGGCCGATCAGGCTTAACAGATACCTGGAAAGCCTGTCTCTCGCGCCGGGAGCATACGTCACGGGTAAGTTATATTTCTTCCAGGCGAGATAAAAGAGTGAAATCAAGCGATGGTGAAAGATATCGAGAAAGGCAGTGAAAGCAACATCCTTCTCACGCGCCCTCTCGATCGCCAGCTCATTATACCAGTAAGGAAGGACACCGGAAGGACCTATCAGTCCCATGAACGCCACATCCATTTCAGGAGGATTGTCCTCATACGACTGCTTCAAGCCCGAGATATCACTCGGAGGAAAAGTAAGGCCAGGCTTCACCGAGAAGCGGACCGCCTCTTCCTTCGGGTTCAGTGTCTGCCCCAAAGGCTTACGGTCCGGAGAAAGGGTCTCGAGTAAATGAACAGCCTTGAAAAAGGAGAACCCGTAGAATTCCTTGAACAGGCGTTCTCTTACAGTAGTACCCGGTTCCCGTTTCTGGGGAGCCATTTCTTTAATGCCTCTCTTCGCTGTGTGGTCTTCGCAACGAGCTGGGAGAAGGAGTTGATCGAGACATACTGCCCCAAGAATCTTTCCAGCACGCTTGCAAACAGATAGAGTCCTGCGCCCACGTATTTGTCCTCATCGAATTCCACGGTAACCTGCAGCCCCCGGCAAAACGATTGACCGATCCGTTTTGTAGTAAACTCAGACTTGAGTGAAAGTATGCCGCTGATCTGTTGCCTTGTGGCCGCCGAATTGTCAAAATCGTACAGCTTGAGAATCTCTTTGAGCGCATCTTCTCCTCCGTGGACCAACGACATGTAGTTGAGTGACAGGTGAGAAATCAGGCGCCACTGGAGAGCTCCACCCAGCGAAGGCCTGCGCGTGGGCGTCGGTTTTATCAAGCAGTTTATCCGGGCAATGGGGGCTGACGTTTCCATCTCAAAATCGCCTGCCGGATCACCGAAGGGAAGGCGAGCAGGCAGGCCCCTGTTGGTGCATGTTACTTCTATCATGACTGTTTCCACCTTGGGCTCAACGGGTTTGAAGTTCCAATCCGCGAACGAGAGAAAGACTTCTGTCCCATCATCGCCCTTCTTCCCGGAAGGCCTCCTGTGTTGGAGCCAGAAGGCTTTCCGATCATCAGTATCGTCGTCATCCATAAGGTGGTGCCACATAGAATAAAAGGGTCTAAAATCGGCGCCATGCTCTCCAGGGGCTGAAGACGAGGAGGTCACCTTGTCTATGCTGAATATCTCCGTTGCCTCAGCCCTTCTGATATCCGGAATAACGTGGTATTCCGTTTTCTTCTGCTCGATCAGAATCGGCTCTGCAATACGTTTGAAGAGGTTGATGATCGGAGTAGCGTGTAAGCAGAACGTGTCGGGAGTGATCAGGAGATTAGATTTTGCTACCCGGTTGAGGTAAATCCAGATATCGATCTTGTCGCCAAGATCTCTCCCCTGCAAGGCCTTCAGGCCTTTCAGGTCGAAGAAAAGAAACTTTTCGGCAAAACAGAAGTATTCGAAAAGAAGAAGGTAGCCGGGAAATGACCGTGAAGGGTAGGGGATCAGGGCCTCTTCAGGATTGAAGCCGACAGACGCAATATCGTCGGGGCTCAACGGTATTGTCTCTGAGCCACCGCTACGGTCACGCGACTCGCACTCAACGTGACACACGTTGTTGAAGAGAAGCTCGTAAAGATGAAAGACGTGCTGTCCCGGGCCATTCAGGAAGAAACGTGTCTCTTCCCAGCCGAGCTGCGAGAAGCTCAGATTATTGCGAGTTTTCAACTGGATTACGATGGCTTGCTGGCCATTAGGAACAGCCTTCTTTGGATCGCGGAGATTTGCCGAAACGACCTCGACAGGCCAGAGCGTGACAGGGTACGTAGTGCTGAACTGGCAGGGGAAGCCGCTAACGGGCTTGGAATAGAGGGGCGTATGCTTCTCGATGTGGTAACCTGTCGGAGGAATCGTTTTTCCCGTTTCGAACTTGACGACCGACATTGAAGGGATGGGGCTGATGTAATGGGGGTAGAGAATATTGAGAAGCGATTCTGTTATCTCTGGAAAATCGTCGTCAATTTTTTTGTGTATGCGCCCGCTCAGGAGGGCAAACGCCTCGATCAGCCGCTCTGTGTGCGGGTCTTCGCACTTGTCCGGTTCCAGCAGAAGCCTGCTTGCGATCTTGGGATACTTTTTCGCAAACTCCGCTCCCATCTCGCGGATAAACGTGAGTTCCCTTTCGTAGTAATTGAGAATGTCGTCGTCCATCTGTCCTTTATCTCCGGATAGAATACTCGCCCCTGTTGATATCGAAATAGGTGTCAAACGTGACGGGCTCAGCCACAGGGTCCAGAACGAGAAGCGCGCTTATCCTTAGCCGGATCGTCCGCACTTCCTCGTTTGGAGGCTCAATCTGCACATTCACGTTTTTGAGCCTGGGTTCAAATTTCACGATTGCCTTCTCTATGTTCTGGCGAAACAGTTGTCTTACCGACGGGCTCTTCGGATTATGAGACGTGAAGTCGGAAAGACCATAGACAAAGACAGAGTCATTCACCTCTTTGTACGCTGCCGGGACCGGCATTATCTGGCCCTTGGTATTGAGGAGATTCTCCAGGTCCCTGATGACCGCTGCCTTGATCTGATTGAAGTTGAGCAGGCGATACTGGACTGACTCACTGGAGAGCTGTGGCTTCCGGTCGATAAGCCTGTCGAGGATGGAAGCCTGAATATTCTCCTGCTTTTCTTTCACGCTCTATACCATGGTGCATAACTTGGTAGCAAGAAACGTTCCGGTGGGTTAGACCATGCGGAGCCTATTGGGGCTTCTTCTTCCAGCATAATGAGGCTGGCGGAGCTGAGCTAGAACCTGCCCAAGCCCCCTTAATGAGAAGCCTGCGCAGGTCCGTGCTCCAATGTTCTCGGTACCGTTCGATGCAGTACGCGACAGCCTACACCTTCTTATTGATCTGTAGATCCCAGCCCGCTGCGACTTGGCCTCCGCCTGTGCCGTCGGCGCGTTTTTGCTGGGTATAGGTCCACTCGATCTTGCCGTAGTTAAACGCCGCGGTTTCAGTAGGCAAGTTCTCGGCGCCACCCGAAGATCCGCCGTCATGGTAAGAGCTGATGACGCAGTTGGTGAGCTTATACTCCATGTATTTCAGCTTGTCACCACCTGCACGGCAGAGCTCGAGGATGATCGATGTAATATGCTGGCCGTTAGCGCAGGCGAGGGCGAGTTTGGGAGACGCCTTGTCGAGCGCCTTGGTAATGCTGAAATCCTGGAAGTTTGCCCGTTCAGCTGTTGCCCCGCCGGAACTGCTGGCTGTAGCGGAGGTCGGCTGCTGGATCCCCATGCCGTAGGAAAGTACCTCTATCCAGTCCTTGTGCTTGTCATCCGTACTTTCTCCCGGTATACCGTCAATCTTCAAAAATGCATCAAACGCCATGGTCTACCCCCTTGTTGGAATTGGTCTTGCGCTTTCCCTCCATTTTAGGCCTGCCTGGAACATACATCAAGTGCCTAAATGGCTATTTCTATAGGACCAAAAGATTTAGTCTCCTGTTACCTCTTTGCGGGAGGCGGCAGGTTTGCCACCAGCCTCAACGACACGGTCAACTCATCCAGCTGATAATGCGGTTTGAGGAACGCCACGGCCCGGTATGACCCTGGTTTTCCTGGTATCTCAGTCACGTCAATGCGCGCTTCACGTAAAGGATATCTCGCCTTCAGTTCCTGTCCGGCGTCATCATCCAGAAGCACATAGTTGGAAATCCAACGATTGAGAAAATCTTCAGCATTCTTGCGGGTCATAAAGCTGCCTATCTTGTCTCTCATGATTGACTTCATGTAATGAGCAAACCGGGAAACCGCGAGAATGTACTGCAGCTGGGAAGAGAGACGAGCATTGGCATTCGCGGCATCGGTGTCGTACGCCTTCGGCCTGTTGGTCGTCTGTACACTGAAGAAGGCAGCATAGTCAGTGCCTTTGGCGTGAACCAGCGGTACCAAACCGAGATCTGCCAGCTCCTTTTCACGCCTGTCCGTGATCGCAATTTCGGTAGGACACTTAAGCGCAACATCCCCCTCATCCGTCCTGAAGGTATGGACAGGCAGCCCGCTCACGAGCCCGCCACCCTCAACTCCCCTGATGGCTGCGGTCCAGTGATACTTTGCAAAGGCATCCGTCAGTCGCGTGCCGAGCGCGTAAGCCGCATTGCCCCAGAGGTACTTGCTGTGGTCTGTTCCGTCCACATCCTCCTCATAATTGAAACCCTCGACCGGCTCATTTGCCTGGCCGTACGGCAGCCTCATAAGGATATGAGGCAGGGCTAGAGCGACGTACCTGGAGTCTTCGGAGCCGCGGAAAGACTTCCATTTCGCGTATTCCACACTCTGGAAGACCTTCGCAAGGTCTCGCGGCGTTCCAAGCTCCGTGAAGCTGTCGAGGTTAAACATTGTCGATGATGCCGCAGAGATGAAAGGCGCGTGCGCCGCAGCCGCAACTCCGGCCACCTTTTCCAGGAGGGCCATGTCTTGAGGGTTGTTGCCGAACTCGTAATCACCTATGAAGGCGCCATACGCGGAGCCGCCAAACATACCATACTCTTCCTCGTATATCTTCCTGAACAGAGTAGACTGATCAAACTCGCTCGCCTTTTCCATATCCTTGAGGAGATCTTTTTTTGAGACGTTCATCACTCTGATCTTCATCATGTCCCCTGTTTCACTCTGATGGACCAGGTAATTGAGGCCGCGCCACGATGCTTCCAGCTTTTGAAAGTCAGGGTGATGCATCACTTCATTAAGCTGCTGTGATATGAGCCTGTCCAGCTGGGCGATCCGCGCATTGATCATGAGTTCCGTATCTTTCGAGACAACCATCGCCCCCTGCATGACCTGCTTGACGAACTCCCCGATGAGATCCCTGGCAAGCGTCTTCTGGGTTTCGTCACGGGCCAGCCGGCCTTCCGAAATGATCCGGTCTAAAAGGCCTTCCTCTCTTGTGACTGCTCCAGCCTGAGCAGCCTCTCGCCGTTCCTCTCTTTCCTTCTCTGCCATGGGGTCCCTCCTTTTATTCCTCCGGTTATTCTACGCCGGCCTCTTTACCCAGTTTCTTGAGAGCGTCCGTGTCTGCAATTACTTTCTGAAGGAGATCATCGAGTTTATCATTACCGTCCAACTTATTCAGGAGCCCGGAAAGCCGCTGTCTCGCATCCAGCAGCTTTCGCAATGGTTCTACCTGCGTCACCACATTCTCCGGGCGAAAATCGTCGATCGATTTGAAGCGCAGTTCCACCGCCAGCTTGGTCTCATCCCCGCTCAGCTTATTGTCCACCTTAAACGCCACTCTAGGCTTCATCCCCTCCAGCACGTTGTTGAAGTTGTCCCTGTCCATTTCTACAAATTTTCTGTCCCTGAGCCTGGGAAGCGGTTCATCAGGTTTACCCGATAAATCTGCGAGTACCCCTAGGACGAAGGGTATCTCTTTCATCTCGATTGAATCACCGATCTCAACATCATACGTTATCTGGACCCTGGGAGCTCTTACTCTGTCAAGTTTATGCTGTAAACTCTCTTTCTTTGCCATGTGCACTCTCCTTTCTATGGACGCTCTGCTAATGCCAGGTCTTTTGCCTGGATAACTTCCCGGAGCAAGCTTATGCAATGGCACGCGCCTGCCCGTGTAATTCTAATACCGCGCAATCAGTGCCTGTACATAATTGCTTTGGTCACATCCGTGGTGCACAGCCTCTGGAAAAGTGACTTTGCTTTACCAAGATCCTCGTCGGAGGACTCTCCATTTGCGAGGCACTGGTAGAGAACGTTGAGGACCTCTGCTATCCATACGGGAGGTTCCCAGCGGTCCAGATGGAGCTCCTCCATCAAAGCGTGTAATTCCTCTGCAATCGGTCTGGCAAGGTCAGGCCTTTCAGCCTTAAGACAGAGCTTGGCCATAAGCAGCCTGTAGCGATTTTTCTCTCTCACCGACGGTGCGCTGAACGAGGCTGCAAGCAGTCTGTCGAGGGCTTCTTTTACGCCGGCCGTTTCCAGAATGTGGAGCGCCTCTTCCCAGAGAACTCCTTCCGATACTTCTTCCCGCGAGTTTGACAGTGTGGCCAAGGAAGGCACCTCCTCGGGCGATAGCACAGGGCGCCGCCTGTCTTCCGCCGTTTGCGGTTCTGCCGGAGCAGGATGCTGCCCCGTTTTTACGGGGGGCGCAGGCTCCGGAGCAGATGTGGGCTGCTTTTCCCTGTAGAACCTTGTGACCAATTGGTTACACTCTTCAATGGCGTTTCCAAGCTCTGCCAGTCTGGGTGCCTGTTGACCGAATTTCTCGTCTATGGTCGCGTCGAATATCTTGAACTCGTCCAGACATAGGAGCAGGAGATCGCTCAGGGATTTGTAAAAAGACGCTGAAGAGATGGCCACAGCACTATCAAATTCTTCAGCAGTCACCTTTCCTTCTGCTACATCCTCATCTCGCTTTCTCTTTCTGTTTTCATCCACGTCACCATACTTATTGCGCGTGTCCGAATCGTAGCCCACCTCACGCGACTGTTGCCACTTGAGCCAGGAATAACCCGGCGTCTTGCTTTCGTCTGTCAACGGTATCTGTTTAACGGTAGACCAAAATCTTTCATTCATGAACTCGAGAGGCGCAGCCCTGAAATCGAGGTCACCTTCTTCTACGGGCGGGTAGAGCTGTTCCCAGTAGTCCTGTAGCAGGCCCGTGATAATCTTAATGCCCGTGACAAGCCCTTCAAATCCTTCGGTCAGCATCAGTGCTTCAGCCAGCCAGACAGCGATCTGTAGATCCTTGCTCTTCGTGCTGAGTGCGTCAATTGATAGGTTGGTGACCTTATCCCAATCGGCCGATTTTATTTCCCGCTTCCAATGGCCCATATCGAGCGGTTCGTCAAACTTTCTCGCCTCCTTAATCTCCTCGTAAGTCTGGCTGTAACGCAGATCTTCTCCGGCGGGGTTTCCCCCTGCTATGGGAGCCAGCACTGCGTCTATGTCAATTCTGCGTTTCATGCTTTTCCCTTCGGGGCTGGTCCTAGATGTGTATTGAAAGAGCATAGAGCAGGTTAGCCAGAAAAGAAATACGTCGGTGGGCTATTTTTTGTCAGTGAAAGGGCTTAATCCTATGGCATTAGCGGAGCTCAAGGGGATATTACACAATCTGCCGTCAAGCATTGAGCCTGCCTTCCAGGTAGGCAGACGTTCCGGTGAGAAAGCCGGGAACACGTCTGCGTGCAACGACTTCTTTCTGCATTGAGCAGGTTTTTGTATACTTGTACGCCGGTCTCTGAGCTCGGATCACGCGATACAATCACGTCAAGATGGCGTTCCGTCTTATCCCATTCGCCGTAAAAGGAAAGCACCTGAGCACGCAAAAACATTGCCAGCGTGAGCTGAACACGAAACAAGCCCTTCGTTGACTACTCACGGTTGTCTTCCTGAGGAGTGATAGACCACAAACGAATGAAATCGGACGGGGCCAGAGGACGTCTGAAAAGCGCGACATACAGCTTCTCCGCCATGCCCCCCATGAACATGGCGCTTGGGGCAGCCTCCATGCGCGCTCTCACGAAAGAATGATATAAGCAGATCATTTCAAAATTATCCCGAGACGAAACCCGTGCTACAGGAATAACGCAATCCGTTCTGCCTGAAAGGCCAGACGCGTTTGCTTCCAGCTCCCTGAGTTGCAGAGGCCCTGGTTCTCCGAAGCCTTCCCTTTTCCTGGCCAATTCAAGCCATGCGGCTGCAGGTGGCGTTATGTTCAGTATCTGGTCCTCCAATTCTCTGAGGTCGGCGAAGGTCTTTTCCGAGAGATATTCCATCCGGCCCCATACGCTCTCGCACGCGAGCGGTACCAGATCCCATTGGCTGCCCCAATCCTTGAGCGGACCCGTTCCCATGATCAGGAGGGGGTAAGGCCGGCCGAGGCTGTCCTTGCTGTCCCGGACGACTCCGCAAACAATATTCTCTCTTCTGGCTTCTTTGGTCCAGAAGCGCCATGAACGGCGCGCCTTGACAGGATTATCCTTGGAGGCCAACACCTGGTACCCATTTTCTATCCAACCTGAAAAACTGCTCATCAACGGGAAGTCTTGACCGAGCTTAAAGTAGTCCTTAGCAGCAGGATGCTTCCCGTAAGCAGCCCACTGCCAACGGCGTTCGGATGTTAATCTTTCCAGCATTGCACAATGTTCCTTGGTGTCTGGCCCGGGGCACTTGTTTTAGCTGCAGCCGCAGCTGCTCCCAAAATAGCGCCCTCGCCACTGAATTGATAATTGACTCGTATGTATCTGATCCCGAGACGTTCGAGAGATACCCTTTCTAGAGGGAAGTCGCCGGGACTGAACGTGCGTCTGCCGCCTCTGAAGTCTTGCAGGAATTCCGGAAATGCCCGAGGTCCCGTGTACTTCTTGGTCAGGACGAAATCGCTGATCTCAATCTGAAAAAGAACGTCGCCACAACCATCAGGAGAAAATACGAACGTCTTGTTCACAGGGTAGTTTTGATTGAGCAGATTTTGAACCCCGCCGGTACACTGAAGTTCCAGCCTTGTAGCGTGTGGCTTGATCCTCGCTTCGGGATTGACATCCGTAGGCAGCCCCGTTATCATCACATTGAAATTCTCTTTTTTTGGTGTAGCGGCTGGACCCGCCGCAGCCGCCGCAGTCGCCGCAGCCGTAACCTTGGCCCCCCTGGCGAGAAAAGCAAAAAATGGCGGATCGAACGGTATTGATCCGCCCAGGACTTCTTTCGAATAATAACGTCTCTGTACGCTCCACCCGATAAAAGGGGCTGCTATCCCTGAGCCTTTGACAAACTTCCAAACAGGACCATCCGGTCCGAGCATGATCTGGGCTGCCTGCGCTCCGCTCGTCCCTTGAGCCTCTGCCAACACCTTTTCTTCCCATTGCTTCTGAAGGTAACAGGCCGTCTCCATCCTCACACAGGTCCAGAGAAAATCGAGAGGACCCGTTATCATTCTGGCGATCATATCCTCGGCAGGTTTGCCCCTTCCGAGACCCGTCTTCAGCCTGTTTGCGGCCGCATACCCAGCATAAAACGGGGACTTGCCCGCAGCGGATTCTTCAGTATACGTCTGGACAGCCATTTGGTACGCCTGGGCTCTTGATGTCGCAGCGGGGCCGATGGAACCTAATGCTGCCATCAGTTCCTGGTATGCTTTACCTGCCGCGATCTGCGCCTCCAGGGCATCTGCTCCTACATCCTTACCCAATTGTTTTTCAACGGCCGTCATTATCTTCTTGCCTTGCTCCGCTGCCTTCGCCACAGCGCCGTCGGCTTTGCCAAAAGACTGTGCTTTGGCGAGCTGGAACTGATATACCTGCTGCAGCCACAAAGGCGAGGCATCCGTGCCGGATATGGGCTCCAGCTCGATTGCAGCTTTATTAAAAAACGCAAAGTAGGGCCCTTTATCACTCGCCATTCTGGGAGCCATCTCGAGCCATTCCTTCGATCCCTTCAACCTCGCTGCTCCTTTGGGGAAAAAGACGCCGAATGTCTGCCACGTATCAAAAGAGGTGTCGCGGTACCACTTCTCAAAATTCGATTTCTGACCGGAGAGCATGACCGGATCGGGCAGAGCCCGCTCTGTCTCCTTCAGGAAAGCATCGATCATTTCTTTACCTTTACGGGTGAAAGCAGGCGCCACCATTTTTTCGTCGGGCAGCGCCAGGCTGCCTCCCCAGAATTCCCCGAGTGTGACAGGAGTGAGTCCCCCTTCTTTGTTTACCCAGGCCACAAGCCACTGCATGTTTCGCGATGCCAGCAGATCCTTGATCCACCCCTGAAGCACGACTACTTCTTTATTGATCTCGCCTGTGTCCCCCCGCCATACGAGATAATAGAGATACAGGTAACCGAATTTCTTTCTTACTTCGGGTGCGGCTGCCTGATCGGATCCGAGGAGAGAGACGTACGACGGCTGGGGTTTCTCTTTTAGCTTGTCAATTCCTTGCCCTTCCAGGCGCGCTTTGAGAAGGTTGATGCGCCTCACGAGATGGGCCACATATTGGGCCACAACGTCATCCGAGGCTGTGGTAGTGAGGAGCCTGGGCATGACGTCAGCCATCTGTTTATCAAAGGGTCCGAGGAATCCCTTGTGAAACTGGTTGCAGTAACCATTCTTAAGCGCAAGCTCGACATTCACACTCTCATACAGCCCGAATCTTGGAATCCACCAGTTCTGATTCTGTGCTTCTATCTTGAGGATCGTCTGTCCAAAGTGATCCATCGTTGTGAGGTCTGAAAGAAGCTCTCCCTTCAGGACGGGCGCCTGCCCGAGCTCGTGCGTTCCCACCCTGATGGTTCTCAGGTTCTTCACAAAAGAAAAGCTCAACAGGCCGCAAATGGCCACACCGAGTAAGATCCACGCGGTCAGTCCAAGATTTCGTGTAAGCGCACGCCACTCGAGCGCCCGCGAGGTCGGGGCGAAAAGTCGCCTGTCTGCAGGCAGAATATTCGCAAAGAATTCGTGCAGGAACAATCCCCTGCTCGTTCCCGGAAGGACCTCTTTTTCTCCGATCAGACCGAGTGCTTCCAGGAAATGTGAGTAAGGAGTGCCCTCCTGGCGCCCGCTGCTGAAGAAGAGACCCCTGAGAACAGGTGTCTCCTGGTAAGGGTTCTGCTGGAAAGCCGCTTTAATGAAAGAGTCGAGTCCCTTTCTCAGATGCGCGAACTCCTCGGGGAAAAGGAGAAGCGCGGGATCAACACTCTTTGACTGAGGGTGATGCAACAGCAGAATCCGCAGCGTTCTCAACCGCTCACCTATGGTGTTCATAGCATTGTCGAGAAAGGCAGCGACATCCTTTGAGAGAGCCTGATTGATGAACCCCATGGGTTGATCAAGACTCTTGTCCGGAAGCTGTTCAGAAAACCTGGTCATGCCCTGGACCAGATCACATTTTGTCACCAGAAGATAAACCGGGAACTTGACTCCGAGCACGCGCATCAACTCGTCAATGCGGCGGCGGATGCTCCGTCCGTCTTCTTCCAGAACTTCCGGAGAAGCTCCGAGTAATTTGTCCGCCGCTATCGATACAATGAGACCATGGAGAGGCTCCTTCTTCCTGTACTTGACGAGGAGCGTGAGGAATTTTTGCCATTCTTCTTTGTCTCTTCCTTCGTCGACCGGGATCGCGTATCTGCCGGCCGTGTCGATAATGACGGCCTGCTCAAAGAACCACCAGTCGCAGTTCTTTGTTCCTGAAATACCGGAAGCCCGTCTTACCTCGGCAAAGGGTGAAGAGAGCTTGGCGCTGCCAATCGCTGTAGTCTTTCCGGAGCCGCTCTCGCCAATCACCATATACCACGGCAACACGTAAAGAGGATTGCCCTGTTTTCTGAGATGGGAGTGGCGTAACGCTTCGACAGCCTCTCTCCAGCGGTCCTGGAGAGCCTTCATCTCTTCTCTTTCTTTTCCCGCGAATGTCTTGATGCGGGCTTCGTCCTGTTCTATTACCTGCTGCACGAAGCGCTGTTCGCGCCTCCTCGCGAGGATTCTTCGCAAGAAGAGAAATCCCACTCCCAGAGCCGCAAGAATCAACAACAGGAACAGCCCCACCCACCAGGGCCAGTCCATCCTGAGAACAAGGCCGAAGACGAGCAGGATGATAAGAAGAACTGCAAAAACGATAAGTAAAAATTTGAGGAGCTTTACGAATATGTTTTTCATTTACGACGCCATCTGCAAAACGTGTTCAGCTATGCCATCGAGCGAAAAATGATAGATCAGGAACAAGAGGCCAAAGAGCAGAATAGGCCCCGCCAGCGCAACAAGAGTTAAGACCGAGAACCGAAATTTCTTCTTCTGATACCCGAGATCTCCTCCTTCCGCGGGATAAGATTCCGGAAAGAGATCGGTCCGTTCCAGAGATGGCACACTGGCCGAACCGCCAAGAAGCAGCTTGAGGTTCGAAGTCTTCAACTGGTCAAGGAGATATTCATCTTCGGGCTTGAGAAATCTTCCCTTGAATCCGAGACTGAGACAGAGATAATAGAGTTCCCTTACGTCCTTCTGGTGAAACGAAAGGGCGTTCAAGCGTTCAAAGACTTCCTCCCCTGCCTCAGTGGTGTTGTAATACAAACGCTGAAGCTGTTCTCTCTGCCACTGGCTTTTATGTTGCCAGGCTGATGCGAGGATTGATTCGTCCACCCAGGCACAGATCATGAATCGGCCCTGGTCGTACTCCTCCTGCGAGAACCAGCCTTTACTCACACATTCTTCACTTTTGGTAAGAAGGCGGAGGACGTCAGCCTTCACCTGCTGATACTCGGGCTGTTTAACAGCCGCCGTCTTCGTAAAATAGGCCACGTAGGCCATTAGGTCCATGAAGCAGTCAGTCAAATGCATAACCATCATCTCCCCACGACCATCAACTCAACTTCCAGGTCTTCAGGCGCGTTGTCCCAATAGAATGCGACATTGTTTCCTTTTTTGATCGGGGCCCACTGGTCGCTTTGGTAATCAACAGCAAAATAGATCGAATGCGCCCTGCGCGGTAACTCCTGTGGCGGAACCGGGAGATGCTCCAGCCTCACGCCGGGCAGGGCTCGCGCGATGAGGATGGGCAGGTGCTCTCTGGAGCTGAGCTTGGCAATGGTTGTAACCAACCGAATAACGGATTTCGGATCTGTCTCGGTTCTGAAGACCAGGTAAAAGCGGTTACGTCCCTCGAAGATGGCCGGCTTCAATTCAGCCGCATAATAGGTACCGTCATAGACCAGGCGGATTACATATTCTGGACCGGCCGTGATTTCATCCAGTAGCTGCGAGATCAAGGCCTGGGCCTGGGAAAAGCACGCCCAGAGCGCCTCATGATCATAATTCGGAAGGGCCCGGTCTTCTCCTTCCACAATCCCCATGACATCCACTTTTTCTGAAAAAGAGGAGAGCTCTCCGATGAGCTGGCGGAGAAGCCCGTACGCGGCCCAGGGATGTACCGCTGCAGCTTCAGTGAAATGGAATAGCATGGGCACGTATCGGTTGAGCGACCGCAAGGCCAGGAGATAGACCATGTCCCTTGACCCGAACTCTGCTGTCTGGATACCGCGCTGACTCTTTAGCTCCTCAAGCTGATGACTGCGGGCTGCGATCTGGTCTCTAATCTCTTTGATGAGTTTTATGAGAGGTTGCGCGCTGATGAGCGCGAGACAGGGGGGAACGAATCGGTCCGAAAGCCGCACCTCTTCACCCATCCTTTCAAGCTGGGCTACGGGGATAAGGAGGTAATCGCCCAGCTTCTCTTTTTCAGTCTCCCAGAAAAGTTTCAGCGCGTAGTAGAGCCGTTGCACTCTGCCTGCGGGCCCGCCTGAATGCAGATCGTTAATCTCCTCGGGATCGGCCAGCGCAATAAACCGTGTGGCCACGCGTTCCATATCCTCAAGTTTTTCAAGAACTGTGACGTTTTCGCCTGCGGAGTTCCACTTCTTGAGGCCCACGTAGACCGTAAAAGGTTTTCCACCATTTACCCATGCCTCGTCAAAAGGTCTGGGCGCAATGACTGCGTTACCGGGGAAGACAGCGTGCGAACCATCAGGAAACAGGAGATTGCCTTTGAGAAGGCTGAACGACCTAGTCCCCAGCGCGGCCTTTTGAATCTCCATCTCGCCGACGCCCCAAAAGTGGGGTTCGGCGAAATCGTAGAAAGGGACCAGGAGCGACCGAAGGGATCGCTCCAGTAGCTGAAAGTGCTGGGGCTGCAGGAACAGCCCCTGGTGCCAGTATAAAGGTCTCTCGATATCCATTATCTCCTCTTCAAATCTTGAATCGCTTGGGGACCCAAGTAGAGCTCAATGTTCACGCTTTGCGGCTTTGAGCTGAGCGTACCTACGGGAATCTGGATCAAACGCACGACGTTCGACTTTTGCAGGTTATAATAGCCGGCAACAAAACTCACATATTTTGCGCCCTCTGCACGGTCCAGATTGTCCTTCATCTCCTGCCCCGGCTGAACCACCAGCCTCTTAGCATAGGCCACACTCGCGTCAAAACGGCCGCATTCCAGAAGCTTTGGCAGCCCGTCTCTTTCGTCAACCAACTGGTTGAAGGCGTTGGGATCGCGGAGTTGGTAGGTGCAGGCAACAAGCGTGTGCGGACTTCCCTGGTAGAGATTCAATTGAGGGTCGGCTCTCAACGTTATGGTGACCGCCTCTTTCTGATAGGTATACTCTGGCGTGCGGCTCACTGAGCTGCAGGACGAGAGCGTCGCGATAAGGCAAAAGAGCAACAAGCCATACACACAGGTTTTCAAGAGATCCCCCTCCCTTCCGTTTTGTAAAGCTTCTGACAGACTTTTTCAAACTCTCTCAAAAACTCTTCCGTAAGACGGCCCGATTCGAATCCCTCTTTGATGGTGCGAAATTTATCTTTATAGCTATCGAACAGCTCAGCCTTGCGGAGTGGGCCGAATCTTAGACCCTTGTCCGTTGACGCCTCAATCCTTTCGGGGTCGAGCTCGGTCAGCATCTCGCGAAACAGGCCCTCAGTGGCCTGTCTGAATGCTTTGTGCGCCGTCAGAAAAGCGTCTCGAATCTGGTCGAGATAATTCTGAAGCGAATTATCGCCTCCTCCACCTCCTATATGCATACCAATTATCTGACGGATCGTCTCCTGTTCAGCCCTATGTCCTAGTAACGTGGTATTGATGACCCCAATAATCTCATTCAGTGTGTTGAAAACAGTGTTCAGCGACTCGGCCAGTTTTTCCGACAGCTCTGCAGAACAAAGATCTGATATTGAAATCTGCTTCCCAAGCAGCAGCGAAACCAGCCGTGAGGACTCTTCCGACGGAAGCGGGAGTCCTGCTTTGCTTTCAGTACTCATATCAAATTGGCGGGCAAGCCTTTCGAGCAGAACCAGCCCCTCGCCTTGTCGCGCGAGACGCAGCTTGTCACCAAGATAACTCTCTATTGCAACTTGGAGGTCCGAAGGGTTTGACTGACTGAGCGCCCTGAGTCCTTGTGCGAGCTCTTGTATGGAAACCGCGTCACTCATGCGTATCGATCTTCCCCTTCATTTCGCTTTTTTCTTCTCTATGGTGAGAATCACTGTCTCAGCAAGAAACTCGTCTTCGCCATGCTTTTCTGGTTTCTCCTTTTGGGCGCCTTGCAGGCCTGACTCCTTCGATTCTACCCCAAGTTCAGCCTGTTTGCCAATCTCATTCGCAGAAATAATGACGGTCTCGGGAACCATTTCTCCCTCTCCGGCAGATACTATGGCGGTTTCTTCCATCATCTGCTCTGCCTTCGCCAGGAGCGTAGTTGATTCTTTCTTCAGGTCTTCCATCGAAACTATGATCGTCTGCGTCATCTCATCCTTTTTTTCTTCCATTCTGGTCTCAGGCCGGACTCCGGATTCAGCCTCCTCCGTTGCGGCCCGCCATTTGGCGATCAGTTTCACGAGCACGTCATGAATAGTCGCGTCATCGGGCAGTTGCCGGACCAGCTGAGAATACGGCTCCTGGTAACGGTCAGACGTTTGGTCAAAGAGCGCAACCTTGACCTCGTCTCTCAGCTCTGCAAATTGCCGCGAGAATTCTTCTTGTGACCACTGAGGATCTCCCCGTATACCGGCTACCAAAAGCGACCATCCCAGTGTCAGAGATTTCTCCCAAAGGCGATACCAGCTTTCGGGAACGTAGTGATGATGCACGTCCCAAAAGAGATTGACCGGGGCAAATGTGGGGCTATTCCGGTTTTCGAAAGGAGTGCCGGATGACGGACCATGAATAGGGGCATCGCCGGCCAGGAGTTCCTTGAGCAAGCGAGAGACTTCTGAGATACCCTGGCGTTTATTGACCAGGAGAGTATAGAACCAGACGAGGCCGTTAAAATAAAGGGCAGAATTGGAGGGAGATCCCGCGACAGCTGCGCTCTCCTTCATTGGTCCGCTAATGTTCACAGGCTCCGCCCTGAAATTCCAGAATGAGGGAAGAAGGTTGCTCTGATCAGCCACCTTGACCCATATATGATGCAGGGATAGCCTTATGTCAGGATGCTCAAAAACTTTTGCTGTGGAAAACACCCGAACGACCTCGCCGAGGAAGGAGAGCTTTAGATAAAGCACTTCAAGGAAGAACTTCTCTTGGTGCTCATAGAAGAAGCGAGTCTCCAATAACCCGGCATCTCGAAAGATGGTCAAACAATTAAGTCGCCCAAACTCTCCCCTCGATTTGAGCCCGGCCTCAACTTCTTCACTCGTTGCTCCTGAAAGGAGCGCCAGGAAATCCACGGCCTGTAAGGACATTGCTTCGAACATCAACATGTAAAACGGATAAAAGGCGAAGGGAACTATCCTCGAGGGGGCCGCCATATCCAATCCAAAGCATTCCCCGCTTCTGTCACAAGTGCGACAGGGGAATTCACCAGCAAGCGCGCTGCTCTTAAGTAACAGGCCGAACTCCTTGATTAAAGTCCACCGGTCCTTAAGCCCCGGTGGATCGTGATTATCAAGCTCATAGATATAAAAGTCAGCCGGGCCCCGCGCATCGCAGGAAGGACAAAAAAGGTAACGTTTCAAGGATCGCGAGTAAGGCTGAAGGCCTCTGGCGGAAAGCAGGTCGTCATCCGTACATTGGTGAAGAGCCGCGCCGCATCTGGGGCAAGGCGGTCCGAAAAAGACCTGTCTCGCTTTGCAGAAAAAGAGGGGTGCTAGAGGGATAAGCTTGCCTCCTTCGGTTATCTGACCCGAAAGTGTGGTCAATTGCCGGCGGTCGCCTTCTCCGTTGAAGAAAGAAAATGCATGCTGCCAGGCGTTCTCTACATCCTGGTTGGCGACCGGCCATAACTCGTCCTCTGCGAGACGGTATCGATCCTTTTGAACCAGCGCAAACACCTTGCGTAACACGTTGCCTGCGTCGGTCAGGAATTGGGCTTCCATCAGGCGAGCAAGGGGATCCGAGTCATCGATAACGAGGAAAGGCGTGGTGATTTTTTCCAGAAGCGAAGGTTCCCGCGTAGACAGAGAGAACTTCAGGTAAGTGGTTGCTCTGGTGCTGTCCAGATAGGGAAGCAAGGAGACTGAGAATCCGGCGTCTGTCATGCTATGAACCATAGAGTGCCAACAAGCTACCGCCCGTAGCTGCACTCGGGCGCAGCCTGCACACAACCTCTTGCAATAAGCAGGCCTTCAAACCCGCTCACGTTCTGTCTAGGTGTAAGCCTGCATTCCAAGCATAGCGTTAGGATAGTTCACTTTACCGCAGATTCTGGGCATTGAAGATTGTTTATGATTTTGACCATGATCCTCCCCGTCCGTCTTACGGAAATCTTACTATAGGCGCGCTGTAATGCAAGAAAAATCTTTGCGCCCGTACGAGGCTGCCTTTTCTCATCCCGAATAAACGTGGTAAACTAATGTCCTTATGCATCTCGGAATAGTGTCGGCAACCATTCTTGTGTTCAATTTGCCTTTTGGCTATTGGCGAGCTCATGCAGGTAAATTTTCCTTTCAGTGGTTTCTCGCCGTGCATTTACCGGTCCTTCTGGCCGTTTCCCTGCGCGTGCTGAGTGGACTTGGCTGGCAGCTCGTCACCTTTCCAGCACTGGTCGGCGCCTATTGCATCGGTCAGTTTGTAGGCGGGAGAATACACGGCCGATGGGAAAAGCGTGGGGGAAAGCCGCTCACTGCTTGCCTTGTTTGTGATTTGTGGAAGAAGTTATACCCGAATGGCACTGGCACTCTTTGATTTCGACGGCACAATTACCTTCAAAGATAGCTTCGGCGACTTTATCGTCTATGCGGTTGGTCGCAAAAAATTCATCCTGGGCGCCATCCTATTGAGCCCGATGCTAGTCGCATATGCGCTGGGTTTTATTCGCAACTGGAGGGCCAAGGAAATTGTGTCGACTTATTTCTTCGGGGGCTGGGACTCGCGCGGTTTCAAAACACTTGCCTCAAACTATTCGAGGGAACGGTTACCCCGCATCGTCAGAGAGATTGCATTAGAAAGAATCGGCTGGCATAAGCTGAAAGAGGACAAAGTTGTCGTTGTTTCAGCATCTATAGACTTGTGGCTGGCCGATTGGTGCGCCAACCAGGGTGTGGACCTTATAGCCACGCAACTGGAAATGAGAGCCGGTCGCGTAACCGGCAGATTCCTCACCAGGAACTGCTCTGGAAAAGAGAAGGTGAAGAGGATTGAGGAGCGGTACGGCCTGAAGAGTTTTGATTATATCTACGCCTATGGCGATAGTGCGGGTGACAGGGCAATGCTGGATGTGGCCGACGAAAAGTACTACCGCTGGAAACGAGTGTGATGCTTATTTGGATTCAAGCGTATAGCTTCGTTGCCTTCGCCCCGTGAAGCTCCGACGTACCACGAGGTACGCCTTCGCCCCCCGTGGCTTGAGCGCCTCGCTCTCCATCTTGACTCCAAATAAGCATAGTACATTCCATGAGCGCCTGAGGTTCCTGACAGAAGGCTGGGTGTCCTGAATGCACTGGCGCAGCACTTTTATGTCATTTAGACGAACTAATCCCCGCGGGCTTTGGCCTGGCCCTCCTTATACTCCTGGTAGTGCTGTTCCAGATGTTCTTTTGCCCTGGCAAAGTTCGCGGGATCTACCCATTTGACCTGGTAAACTCTGCTTAGAGCGCTCTTCACGTGACTAATATCAACTTTTCCGTTATGCTGGTGATGAGGAAGGTGTCGAATTTTTGTTCCGTCCTTCGTAACTTCTATTACCGCAAAGGCCGAATCCGGAAGGCTTCGGATATACTGTCTGCTCCACGTTTCCGCCAATGCCGTCGATACAAAAAATAAAAGAAGTAGTGCTGTCACGAAAGAATGTCTTTTCAGATGCCTTGTCACCATGGCTTCCTCGCTATTTTAATCCGCCTGGTGATACGGCTTCGACAGTACCACCACCGAGCGTTATCGTCATCTCGATGACAGGCCTGTCAACCCTCTTCCACGTTATCGGCCCATGTTTAAGGCCTTTTGGCAGGTAGAGAGAATGAGTCTTGTTGATCGTGACCGGCTCACCATCTATGATCATCTCGAATTCTGCCCCAAGGTCTTCAGGATTGTGAGGATCGGTACCAATATGCAATGCGATCTGATCGTAATCATGAGCGTGTTCACCAATAAGCGGGTTAGGCTCAGGAACGGCCCATATCCAGCCATACTCGACGTACACATTACACCCTGGCACAAATTCGTTGCTCATGTAGGTCAGGGAGGGAAGCCGACGACCTGTAACGGCGGTATTGCGCCCTACTTCGTAAGCCGGTTTCGTTATGAGTGTCTTCTTGTGTGGACTCTTCTTCATATTTTAGCGCCCTCCTCTCAGTATGGTTTTCTCCCCAGCATTACCATCGGAAAGCGAGAATGTGGTAGAAACTCAGACCCCTGCCTTTCTCCCGTCCAGCGCCCTCCGTATTGTCTCTGCCAGTTCTCTCTTCACCATGGGTTTCATCACGAACTCACAGATACCGACTTCCTTTGCCTTATCGGCTGATACGATTTCGCTGTATCCCGTGCAGAGGACGATAGGCATTTCGTTCCTCACCCGCAGTATCCTCTGAGCCAGTGTGAGTCCTGTCGTACCGGGCATGATCTGGTCGGTGATGATAAGATCAAACCGTGAGGGGTCTTCAAGAAACAGGTTCCAGGCATCCATTGGGTGCTTAGCGACAGTCACGTGGTATCCGAGACCTTCAAGCATATGCCGCCCCATCTCCAGGAGCAGCTCTTCGTCGTCGACAAAGAGTATCCGCTCGGTGCCGGTCGGCAGAGCGGAAGTCGTTTCCTCTTCCTTGTTGATCTCCGGCTGTACCCGGGGTAAGAATACAGAAAAGATCGATCCCTGTCCCACTTCGCTCTGTACCGTGACAGCGCCCCCGTGGCCCTTGACAATGCCGTATACAACCGCAAGGCCCATACCGGTGCCCTTTCCCGGCTCTTTGGTTGTATAAAAGGGCTCGAATATTCTCTGCCTGACCTCCTCCGTCATGCCGGTGCCCGTATCCTTCACCGTCACTTTCACGTAGGTGCCCGGCTCCATGCCGGGATCGGGAAGGAGGCTGCCCCGGGGAAAGGTGACCGTAGAGACGCCTATCGTGAGCTGTCCGCCCTCTTCCCCCATGGCATGGGCTCCATTGGTTGCAAGGTTTATGAGGACCTGCTGTACCTGTGTAGGGTCGGCAAGCACGTAATCGTCGCTCGTGGTGATAGCAAGGGGCATCTGGATGGTGGTCGGCAGGGATGCCCGCAGCAGCGCGTGCGTCTCGTGAACCAGGGGCGAAAGGCTGATCCGCTTTGGTTGTCCTTCACTTTTGCGGCTGAATGCCAGAATCTGTTTGACGAGTTCCTTGGCCCGTAAGCCTGCCTCATGCACCCTTTTCAGGTGATCTTGCGCCTGACAGCCAGCAGGGATATCATCGGCGGCCAGCTCCGAGAAGCCTAGTATTGCCGCCAGTATGTTATTAAAATCATGGGCGATGCCGCCGGCAAGGGTGCCGATGGCCTCCATCTTTTGTGCCTGTCGGAGCTGTTCTTCAATGCGTTTCTGCTCAGTGACATCGCTGTTGATCTCAAGAATGGCGATCGGTTTCCCGTCCTTGTCCCGTCGTAGTGCCCGCCTGCTCGCCACGGTGATCTTCCTTCCGTCCCTAGTCGTGTGTATGATCTCCCCGTCCCATCTGCCACGAAGGAGAAGCTCCTCGTCTATTTCCTGCCGCGGACGGGGAAATATGGTCTGGAGGAGGTCATCCGTCACTGTTCCCTTTACCTCGTCACTGGACCAGCCGTACCGCTCCTCGGCGCCTCTGTTCCAGAAGAAGACCCTTTGGTTGACGTCGCGGGCAATAATTGCGTCGTGGGTGAGGTTCAATAGTTCCGCCTGTCTCGCCAGGTCCTCAACTGCCCCGCCCAGCTCGGCCGTCCTTTCCTGCACGCGTTGCTCAAGTTCGTCGTGGGCTGTTTGAAGCAACTCCCCTGCATGCTTGCGGTCGGTGATGTCCTCTATGGCTGACCTGACGCCGGTGAGATTCCCTGCGGCATCTTTTACCGGCACGCTTTGCACCGAGACGTAAAAGCTGGTACCGTCTTTTCTGGCCAGCTGCAGCTCGCACGCGCCTGCGGTGCCTGTCTTCAAGGTGTCCCTGTAATGCCGGTGGAAGGTGTCCCGGAACAGCGCTGCCACGAACAAGGAGAACGGCTTCTTATTGAGCTGACCCCTCTCAACGCCCAACAGTGAGGCTCCGGTAAGATTCACTTCGGTAATGAGTCCCATGGGGTCAAAGGTAAAGTAGCCCACTGGCGCAAAATCGTACAGATCAGTGTACTTTTCCCGTGAGGCAATTATCGTACCCTGAGCCTGCAGCAGTGCTTCATTCTGCATCTCCAGCTCAACCTGGTGGACCTCAAGCTCGTGCAGCACCTTCTGGACATCCTGCGGCGGCATTGGGGTACTCTTTTCAGAAAGCCTTTTTTCAGCCTGCTTGCGGAGTGTGTCTGGTTTTTGTCCTGATCCGGATTTGCTGGTGCGGCGGCCCTCAGAGGCCTCAGGCTGGTGCTTCTTCAACTGGCGTCTCCTTCCAGTATCGCGGTGTGCCGCGTTTCACTTCCGAAAAGAGATGCCGTAGGGTACACAGGAATACCGGTTATGGTCTGCTCACCAAGCATACCACACTATGCTGGACTGGTATAAGGAATTTGGGCTGATCACTCTTCACCA
Organism: Syntrophorhabdales bacterium; assembly: GCA_035315185.1. GTDB lineage: Bacteria > Desulfobacterota > Syntrophorhabdia > Syntrophorhabdales > WCHB1-27 > JADGQN01. Next base: position 27,794 of record DATFYE010000092.1, read on the forward strand.
GTACCGCCTGAAATAGTATACTGGTTCTCATGCCGGACCACCCTTCTTATCCGTTATGGCCTTCATAAGCTCAATCGGTAAGGGGAAGATGATCGTCGAAGTTTGCTCAGAAGAGATTGCTATCAAGGTCTGCAGATACCGCAACTGGAGGGCCATGGGATTCCTGGATAGAATGTCGGATGCGTCGGCCAGACGGGTGGATGCCTGAAATTCACCCTCGGCACTGATGACCTTTGCCCTCCGTTCCCGTTCTGCCTCTG
>DATFYE010000093.1:0-28511 GCA_035315185.1 Syntrophorhabdales bacterium
CAGAGGCAGAACGGGAACGGAGGGCAAAGGTCATCAGTGCCGAGGGTGAATTTCAGGCATCCACCCGTCTGGCCGACGCATCCGACATTCTATCCAGGAATCCCATGGCCCTCCAGTTGCGGTATCTGCAGACCTTGATAGAGATCTCTCAGGAGAAAAATTCGACAATCATCTTCCCCTTACCGATTGAGCTTATGAAGGCCATAACGGATAAGAAGGGTGGTTCAGCATGAGACCCATTACACTATTTCAGCCAAGTGTGAAAGTTGCATCCGTCGAGAGCTTGCGGACTTGTAGGGGCAAGGTGAAGGTTTTTCCTGAGAGCTCTTCCCCCCTTGAAGGATCGCTAATTTTTTGCAGGAGGTGCCTATGCCTCAATTACGACAGGATCCCACCACGAAAGAGTGGGTCATCATAGCCGCAGAGCGTTCAAAGAGACCCCAAGATTTCATAAAAACCAAGACCTTGATCGAAAAACCTCCGTATAAAGAAGACTGTCCCTTCTGTCAGGGTAATGAGCATCTCACTCCTCATGAGTCGCTGGCCTATCGACGTGGCGGTGCGCCAGATAGTAAAGGATGGTGGGTAAGGGTTATTCCCAATAAATTTCCTGCCCTCTCCCCCGAGGGGAGTTTAGAAAGAGAAGAAGCGGGATTCTTCAGAATGATGGATGGAGTGGGCATCCATGAAGTGGTGATCGAAAGCCCCATCCATAACCAGCTCCTCCCCCTGATGGAGGATACACAGGTAGAGGAGGTCCTTCTCGCCTATCGGGAAAGGTACCTTGCGTTAAGAGAGGACCGAAGGATCAAATTGATCATCATCTTTAAGAATCATGGAGAGGCTGCCGGGACATCGCTGGATCACGCCCACTCCCAACTCGTCGGGACTGTGGTGGTCCCATCGACTATTCGAAGGAAACTGGACGAGGCAGCTCGCTATTACGATGACCACGGGAGGTGTGTCTATTGTGATTCGATTCAGGAGGAACTTAACGCTGGAAAGCGGATCGTGATGGATACCGAGAGATTTGTGGTCCTCCAATCCTTTGCATCCCAGTCTCCCTTCGAAACGTGGATCGTTCCCAAAGAGCACCAGGCCTCTTTCGGCTTAATCTCCATGGAGGATTCAAAAAGATTTGCAAAGGTCTTAAAGACAACCCTATTGAAACTCTATTCCAAGCTGAACAATCCCGATTATAACTATGTCATCCATACGGCTCCCGTAAAGGATGAACAGGAGGATTACTACCATTGGCATCTTCAGATTATCCCGAGACTGACTACCCCGGCTGGATTTGAACTGGGATCTGGTATCTCTATCAACGTTTCCTTCCCCGAGGAGACTGCTCAATTTCTGAAGGAGGAATAAGAGTTAAACTCCCAAAGCCTGAAGAGGTCGATTGCAAAAAGGCAAATCTATGCTCTTTACCATCCAGGTTTCTGCAAGGAATGGTCGTTTTCTAGAGCCAACTAAGGTAGACTTTTACAGCCTAACGTCCAGACCACCTTACGTCTGCATGACACCATAGGGAGGGAAGCTTATGTTTAAATCCGATCCCATGGCCCTCGCCGAATTCCGTTTTGCACTTGCCGATTCCATCGCTTTTCTGAACCCCGATCACTGGGACCGCGTGGCGGCGCGTTCCGGACTGTTCCTCTCGCGTCCGTTCCTTCGGCTTCTGGAACAACACCTCCCCGGCAACCTATCCACGCACTATGCCATCGTTTATGCAGGTGGCCGGCCTGTTGCTACCGTGGTTGCGCAGAGCCTTGCGATTCGGGTTGCGGACCTATCCCCTGGGAGCCTTCCCGAAATGACGCCCGGTTTTTGGCATTCCCTGGGAGAGGCTTCGCAGCGCTCCATCAGTCGGGTTCACAAGCGTGTCCTGCTCTACGACAACCTCTTGCTGTGGCCCTTCCGCGAGGAAGCTGTGCCAGCGGTCGCCCCGGGGGAGTTGTGGCGCGACGTGGCCTTGGACCTCTGGCACCGCTTTCGACACCTGTTGAAGGCCGCAGAGCGTGCCGCGGAGCTCCCGGTCGCGTGGGTCCACTTGCGCTTCCTCGTCTGCGGGAACCTGCTCTCGACGGGTCCGCACGGCGTTGCCTTCGCCGAGGACGAAGAGCCGGCGAGGCTCTGGCCGGCGGTGGTAGAAGCGCTCTACCGCGTGAGGAGGTCCAGCACAATCTTCGGCGAGTCGGACATGGTGATGATAAAGGACCTGACGGACGAGCAGGGCGGGGCGGGTGCAGCCCTGCGGAATTCCAATTTCCGCCGCTACGAAACGGAGCCGAACATGGTCCTTCAGCTGAAGCCATCTTGGGCCAGCTTCGACGATTGCCTCAATGATATGAAGTCCGGCTACCGGAGCAGGATAAGGAAGACCCTACAGACCCTGGATGAATCGGGAATCGTGCTGGAGCGCCTCGACCCGGAGCAGGTGGAGGCCCGCGCCGCCGAAATCTACGGGCTCTACCACCAGGTCCACGACCGCAAGAAGCTGCGCCTGGCGACTATCGGGGAAAAGTGGATCCCCGCCCTTGCACGGCAATACCAGAACGATTTTCGCACCGTGGTGGCCCGCCCCAAGGAGGGCGGCAAGATCCTCGGCTTCATCACGCTCATACGGGACGGGGACAGCGCCTTTGGCTACTACGCCGGCTTCGATAAGGCCGGGGCGGCCAGAGGCCTTCCGCTGTACGTGTCCCTGGTCTATGCGGGCGTGGCACAGGCAATCGAGATGCGAGCGGCGCGTGTCGTCCTGGGCCGTACGGCTCTGGGACCGAAGGCCCAGATCGGCGCCAAGGCTCAAGCGATGTACGGCTACCTGCGCCACCGGAGCTCGGTCCTTAACCTCGCGGTCCCGAGCATCCTGGCCGTGCTTCCCGCGCCAAAACAGGCTCCCGATCGCCATCCCTTCAAGAAATAGCCAGCGGGAATGGCCGGAGCTTGCCCTTCACGGTGGCCTTTACTAAACGTGAGGGTCTACTGTACACGACAAAGATGAAGACTTGAGGCCACATAATGCCCTAAGGAACCGATGCAGCCAACGGCCGATAAATCCGGCTCGGGCTGATCCTCGTGTTACTTTCTTTCAGACGTAAATCCTCACTTTTTGGAATTTGCTTCGGTAAACGAGTAGTAGGTGGAAGAGAGAACTTTTGCTGAGGACTCATTGGCACTCAAATTAAGAGCCTTAAAGTCTTTCTTTACCTGCTGCTCTGGTTTTTTTCACGAGCCTTCCTTGATCCTTAAATCTTGCATTGTTTGTGACTGTCAGGTATCATCATGCGCATGTGTAAGTCAGGAAAAAGTCCTGGTGACGGGCGTTGACGCGAGAGTACGACCGAAGGAAGGTAATCTCATGGGCGCTTTATGACTGCGCCAACTCAGCCTTTGCCACGACGGTAATGGCCGGTCTTTTCCCAGTTTTTTTTAAACAGTTCTGGGCGACAGGCCTTGATACTGCTCTCAGCACCTACCGGCTTGGCGAGGCCAATTCCATAGCCGCTATCATCGGAGGCTGTGTCGCGCCTTTTCTCGGTTACCTTGCCGACAAGAAGAACGCGAGAAAGAGGTTTCTCTTTTTCTTCGCTGCGGCTGGAATAGTAACGACAGGTACCCTGACTCTCGTGCCTCAAGGAAACTGGGGCATTGCGCTCCTCCTCTACGTCATCGCAACGCTCGGTTTTGCTGGAGGCAATGTCTTCTACGACTCTCTGCTGGTCAACGTCGCTGGCAAAGAGAAGATGGACCTTGTTTCTGCCCTCGGTTATTCCCTGGGGTATCTGGGAGGCGGTATCCTTTTTGCGCTCAACGTGTGGATGACGCTCAAACCAGGGACCTTTAACCTGGCGAGCGGCAACGATGCCGTGCGAATATCGTTCTTGAGTGTGGCGGTATGGTGGGGTTTATTTTCCATCCCTGTCTTTCTGTTTGTAGGCGAGCCGCGCACAGCGGGTGCTCAGGCAGGAGCGCGCACAATGAACGGATTACAAGAGCTCAAACGCGTCCTTGGAGAGATCGGCAGCAACCGGGCTGTGCTCCTCTTTCTAGCCGGTTACTGGCTCTACATCGATGGCGTGAACACCATCATTGTTATGGCGGTCGATTATGGTTTATCTCTCGGATTCGATAAAGGTACGCTCATCATTGCCCTGCTGATCACGCAATTCGTGGGCTTCCCGGCGGCTATAGGCTTTGGCAGGGTGGGTGAAAAGCTGGGAACAAAGAATGGTATTTTCATTGCTATCGCCGTCTATATCGGGGTGTGCGTGTGGGGCTATTTCATGGATCGGGAAATGGAATTCTATGTGCTGGCAGTGGCGATCGGTCTCGTGCAGGGCGGCGTTCAATCGTTGAGCAGATCGTTCTATGCTAAGATGATCCCGTCGGAGAGTGCAGCGCGATTCTTTGGCTTCTATGATATGCTCGGTAAGTTCGCTGCAGTCATCGGTCCTTTTCTGATGGGTTTGGTAGCCGTTGTGACAGGGAATCCCCGATATTCGATCATGGCCATTATCGCTCTTTTTGCCAGTGGCGCGATCTTCCTTTATTTCGCACGGGAAGAAGGAAATGTTGCGAGTTCCGAGTTTCGGGTTGCGGGTTAAAGGAGCTGCGATGAGGGTAGGGGAGACAGGCATGGCTGAAACGCTCTGTGAGATGTTCCAGGAAAGCATCCAGAAGTTTGCGGATTATCCCGCACTGCTTCGCAAGGTCGATGGCCGGTTCCGAGCCATTACCTACTGGGAGATGGGCGAGCGGGTGCGCCTGCTGGCCAGAGGTTTGCTGTCCCTCGGCATCGATAAAGGAGACAGGGTGGCCCTTCTTTCTGAGAACAGGCCTGAGTGGGCCATTGCTGATTTTGCCATCATGCACACCGGCGCGGTCAACGTGGGTATATTCCCCACCGTTCCCGCTGCGCAGGTGGAATTCATCGTAGCCGACTCGGGGGCTAAGTGCTTGATCGTTTCGGACCAGGAGCAGCTTGGCAAAGCCCTTGCTGTCAAGAAAAACCTGCCGGATCTTTGCGTCATCAGCATTAACCGACCGGATTCTGGAGATGAGAACGTTCTCTCTTACGAGGCAATCCTGAGAGAGGCCGGGCGTGCGCCTCTCGATGACAAAGAATATGAAAAGCTTTGGTCATCCGTCAGGCCCGAGGATTGGGCAAGTATCATCTACACGTCCGGAACCGTGGCAGATCCCAGGGGTGCAATACTCTCCCACCGCAACTTTGTTTCCAACTACACCACAGCCAGGAAGGTCCTGACCTTTCAACCGGGAGACATCCTTCTCTCTTTTGTGCCTCTCAATCATGTTTTCGGAAGAATGGCGGATCATTATCTGCCCATAAGCCTGGGATCCACGGTTGCCTACGTGGAAAATCTGCGGCGACTTCGCCAGAACATCGAAGAGGTGAGGCCCCACTATATGGCAGTCGTACCAAGGCTGTTGGAGATGTTTGAGGAAGGCCTTATGGCTGCTGTGGCCAAAGAGGCTCTGCCCAAACAGAAACTCGTTGCCTGGGCATTCTCTGTTGGGCGAAAGAAGACAGATGAGACACAGGGGGGCAGGAAGCCGGGGCTGCTTCTCATGTCTGAAGCGTGGCTTGCCGATCGGCTTGTTTTCAGCGCGATCCGGAAACGTCTTGGCCTGGATCGACTGAGATATTTCTTTGCAGGCGGAGCACCGGTTTCCAGGACTACTCTAAATTTTTTTTCGGCCATGCGGCTCCCAGTAATGGAAGGGTATGGACTGACTGAGACCTCACCGCTTGTGACTGTGAATCCTCCCGGAAAAATCAAATTTGGTACAGTGGGTAGACCGTTTGATGGGGTCGAAGTAAGACTCGCTGATGACGGAGAGATATTGGTACGCGGTCCAAACGTTATGCAGGGTTACTATAAGAGGCTCCAAGAGACGCGAGAAACCATAGAACCGGATGGATGGCTTCACACCGGCGATATAGGCCGGATTGATGAAGATGGGTACCTCGTCATCACGGATCGCAAGAAGCACCTGATCGTGCTGGCCAACGGAAAGAAGGTTCTGCCACAGCATCTGGAAGCGCTCTTACTCGAGAGCCCTTTCGTTTCTCAGGCGGTGATAGTCGGCGACCGCCAAAGCACGATCGGAGCCCTGATCGTGCCTGCATTCGGCCGGCTCAAAGAATGGGCCCTGGCGCAGGCTATCAAAGTCGATACAGAAGACGCGGCACGGCTTATCGGCGCTCCCGAAGTGCGAGGGCTCATCCGCCGGGAGATTCAGAGGCTCACCGGCAGCCTCGCTGACTTTGAAAAGATCCGTCCCTTCGCCCTGCTGGACCGCGAACTGACTCTTGAAGCGGGAGAACTTACGCCTACCCTCAAGGTCAAACGGCGTGTCGTGCTGGAGAAGTATAAAGATCTGATCGACGCTCTGTATGCGCCTGCTTCTTCTTGACACCTCGCTGCTCAGTGGCTATAATCAGAAATGATTTTCATTTAGACGAGATGCGATGGATATAAGCTTCGATAAGCGCCTGCGAGAACTGAAGTTAAAGGCTACACCAAAGAGGTTGGCAATTCTCGAAGTTCTGGCCGATGAGTCGATTTATTTGACTCCCGAAGAAGTGTGGAAGCGCATGCGGAGAAAATCGACACGGGCCGGCCTGCCCACGGTTTACCGGAACCTGGAGGAACTGTCAGCATGCGGGGTGCTCATCAAGATCGTTCATCCCGATCGGAGACTCTACTACTACTTTTGCCCGAACAGTCACCATCACCATCATTTTGTCTGCCTTTCCTGTCGCAGGGTGGAAGACCTCAGCTTCTGCGGGCTCGAGGTGATCGACAGAGAAGTGAAGAAAAGTTTGAAAGGCGCTGTGGTTTCGCATCTCGTGCAGGTTTATGGTCATTGCAAGGAGTGCCTGGCTGGTTGATCTCGTGAAGAGGCATCGTTTAGATAAGAGATATATTCTTGTATTCGTCCCATTGCTCTTTCTCCTGGCCCTCTTAACGGGGTGCAGTAAGTCCGCGGATAAGGGCCCGGTGGAGCGAAGACTGAAGATTGTCACAACCCTGTTCCCCCTGTACGATTTTGCAAAACAGGTTGGAGGAGAGCGTTCAGACGTGAGCCTTCTGCTGCCACCGGGGGTGGAGCCCCATAGTTTTGAGCCAAAGCCTGGTGACATTCTTAAGTTGGAGAGCGCCGATCTCTTTATCTACACGGGGCGGGAGATGGAGCCGTGGGCGCAAACATTCCTGAGAAGCGTGAACGCTGAACAGCTTGTCGTGGTTGATGCCAGCGCAGGCATCCTCCCTGAGGAAGAGAAGGGCCCATATATCCTCGACCGGAGGGCTTTGGGAGCGACCGAAAATCGGCGCTACCGGACCGATATCGACCCTCATGTCTGGCTTGACCTTGCCAACGCCCGGAGGATGGTAGATACCATTCTGCGAGGGTTTGTAATGAAAGATCCTGCTCACAAGGAGTATTACACGAGGAATGCGGAAGGATATAAAGAGAAGCTCGCGCAACTGGATGCTGAGTATCAGCGAGCGCTTGCAACGTGTAAGAAGCATATCATCATCCATGGCGGCCACTTTGCTTTCAACTATCTCGCAAAGCGCTATCATCTCGTCTATACGTCCGCTTACAGCGGATCGCCCGATGCGGAGCCCACGGCCAGGCGACTGATAGCATTGAAGGAGCAGTTGAAAAAATATGGTGTGCATTATATTTACTATGAAGAGCTTATTACGCCGCGTGTGGCTGAGATAATCGCGAATGAGACGGGAGCGCGTATGCTGAAACTGAATGGTGCACATAATGTGACACGGGAGGAGATGGCCCGGGGTATCACGTTTCTTGAGATCATGGAGCAGAATCTCGAAAGCTTGAAGGTTGGTCTGGAATGCCGGTAGCAGTGCAAGCGCATGAACTTTATTTTGCTTACAACTCGATTCAGGTCCTTTCGAACGTGACGTTCACGTTGAACACAGGAGACTACTGCGGTCTCGTTGGGCCTAATGGATCGGGAAAGACTACGCTCATCCGAATCATCCTCGGTTTTTCTGGGGCTGACGCAGGTTCGCTCACACTTTTTGAAGAGACTCCCCTGACTTTCAGACGTTGGAATAAGATTGGTTACGTTCCTCAGAGGCTCGCGGCCTTTAACCCGCAGTTTCCCGCCACGGTGAAAGAGATCGTTGCTCTCGGGCTTCTTTCAAAACACAGCTTTCCCCGGCGTCCCTTCAAATATGAGGCAGAGTCGATAGAGCGTGCCCTGAAGCTGATGGATATTGTAGGGATCGCGAACAAACTGATCGGGGAGCTTTCCGGAGGGCAACAACAGAGGGTATTCATCGCCCGCGCTTTGGTGAACGAGCCGGATCTTCTCATACTGGACGAACCCACGGCTGCTCTTGATCCGGAGATCAGGGAGCATTTCTTCGGGGTATTACGCAACTTGAATGAAACCAGCGGGACAACCATTCTCATCGTGACGCATGATATTGGAAGCATCGGCAAGTACGCTTCCACTCTTTTGTACCTTGACAAGAAGGTGATCTTCCACGGAACCTTCGACGAATTCTGTTTTTCTGCCGACATGGGTGAATACTTCGGACCATTCTCGCAGCACGTTATCTGTCACCGACATGATTAAGAGGCTCAGCCTCTGGCGGAGACAGGCAGGAGTTTAGAGCCTTGGAAATCCTGGATTTCTTGAGTCATGGCTTCATCCAGAAAGCATTACTGGCTGGATCATTCATTGCCATCTCTTGCTCCACGCTGGGCGTCTTTCTTGTCCTGAGACGTCTTTCCCTGATCGGGGATGGTCTTGCCCATGTAACCTTCGGTGGTGTGGCTATGGGTATGCTTTTTGGCGTGCTTCCCCTCTACGCCGCGATCCCCGTGGTTATGGCCAGCTCAATCGCTATTCTCAAGCTGGTCGAAAGGGCTCGTCTCTTTGGTGATGCTGCGATCGGCATGGTCTCCTCCCTCGGGATAGCAGGAGGTATAGTCCTCGCCAGTGTCGCAGGCGGGTTCAACATTGATCTTTTCAGCTACCTATTTGGAAACATTCTGGCCATCAGCGAAAGCGAGGTTATCACCTCCATAGGCGTGTCCATGGGCGTCATCCTCATGGTGCTTCTGCTCTTCCATGAGCTTTTGTCATTGACGTTTGACGAGGAATCAGCGCGAGCATCAGGCATCAAGACGGGCCGGATCAATACGATACTTGTCCTCCTGACGGCCCTGACGGTTGTCCTTGCGATGAAGGTGGTGGGTATCATGCTCATATCTTCGCTTCTGATAGTCCCGCCTGTCACCGCGCTGCAGATTGCGCGAAGTTTCAGAGGCACCATGGCCTTCGCTTCCGGTATTTCCGTGCTTTCCGTGGTTGCAGGCGTGTTTTTGTCGGTCGTGCTGGACCTTCCTACAGGTGCAACAATAGTCATACTCAACTTTATTCTTTTTATTGCGAGTCTTGTTTATAAGCGGCTGCGCGCCTAATGGGCAGGCAACGTATAAAACAGGTAAGAGATAAAAGCAGGTAGAGGAAAGAGCGAACAGAAGGCTGAGAAAAAAGCAAGAAACAGGTTGAGGGTAAACTCAAAGCAAGGGACTTGGCACTCTCTCTACCTTTGCTTTAGTCCTTACCTCAACCTGTTTTATTCTTTGTCCTATTTTCTTATTGCTGCGGTGATCTCCTTGACGGTCTGCTCGCTGTTCAGGGAGCTTATGCTCTTGAGCATGCCCTCTTTTTGGTAAAAGCCTATCAGTGGAGCGGTCTTCTGATTGTACGTTTCAAGCCTCGTCGTAATTGCTTCTACGGTCTCGTCAGCGCGTTGAACAACAGGCGAACCGCACTTCAGGCATTTCCCGTCGGCTGACGCGGGCTTACTTTTGATGTTGTAAATCTCCTGGCAGTCCTGATTGGAACAGGTGCGCCGCGTGGTGAGCCGGTCGAGTATTACTTCCCGAGGTACGTCAAGATTTACGACCAGGTCCAGTTTCAGTTTTAGTTTGGCGAGCAGCTTCTTCAAATCCTCGGCCTGAGGAATGGTGCGCGGGAATCCATCGAGGATAAAACCTTTTCCACAATCAGGCTCCTGCAGCCTCGCCTCCATAATCTCCATGATGAGTGAATCGGGCACCAGCTCGCCCCGCTCCATGTAGCCTTTTGCTTTTTTGCCCAGTTCCGATCCTGCCTTAACAGCCGCCCGTAAGATATCCCCGGTCGATATCTGGACTGAGCCATCGTGGGCCGTCAATAGCTTTGCAACCGTCCCTTTTCCTGCTCCGGGTGCTCCCAACAAGATAATGCGCATTCCGTATCCCTCCTTTTAGTAACGTCAACTAACGTTGCGACGCAAGCGTGTCAAGAGCCTAACGTCGACTTTTTCTGCGAGACCTTTGTGACCTGCGGAAGAACCTACAGCCTCTTAGGCTGGCCTAGCGCGCCCTTCCACAGCGGGCGCTTTCGCTCCGCCCTTGGCGGTGCCTATCTCTGCCAGCTCAAGCCCCTTGGTTTCTGGACTGAATATAAGACTTATAAATGTCATGATCGAGCCGACCGTCAGAATCACCGCTGGTGAGAGCCACATATCCTGACCCTCGATGGCTCGTATGGCGGGAATGCTGTGGGCCCACCAGACATACAGACTGAAGCCGGCGCCAAGCAGGGCACCAGAGGAATAGCCGAAGCCTACGCCTACAGCCCGCCTCCTGGTTGGGAAACGCTCTGAGAGATAAGCCGGTACCGCACCCCAGGCGAGTTTCAGCATGGCGGCCATGACGGTGCCCGCAACAGCGAGCCATAGGTTGCGGGCGACGGCGGCATTGTACAGTACGTAGTAAACAGGAATCCCGAAAACAATTAGAAATGCGCAGTACCACATAGTAAGGCGCTTTCTCCCCGTGTAGTCGGAGAGCCAGCCATAAAAATTATAACCGAGGAAGGCCATAAACAGGGCAAATCCGTAAATAAGGGCATAAGTCGTGGTGTTGAATCCCCTCCCGCCGAGAGTGAGTATATTGGGAAGGAATCCGTATACCGAATAATCCGTGAGAAAAAGGCCGGTCATGAAGACGAATACCTGGAGAAACCCCCACAGCGCAGGCGGCTTGAACAGGCTAAAGAAAGGCGCTTTCTCGATATCTCCTCTCTTCTTTGCTTTTTCAAACTCGGGAGATTCAGGCAGCCTCCTTCTGATATAGATAGCGAGGAATACAGGCACCACGCCGCTCACGAACGCGATGCGCCATCCGTACTGAAACATCGCGTCTTTGCCCATAAGAGCTGAGATTAGGGCAAAGACCAGGGAAGCAAAAACATATCCCAAGGGAAATCCGGACTGCACGAATCCACTTATGAGACCCCGCTTCTTAGCCGGCGCATGCTCTATCGCAAAGGTATGACCGGCTGCGTACTCACCACCAAAGAAACAACCCATGATGAAGCGCAGAATACAGAAGATCACGTAGGACCAAACACCAAGCTGCGCATAGGTCGGAAGGAATCCAGCGATGAGGGACATCACGCCCACTCCCGCGATCGTCACTACAAGGAGTGACTGGCGCCCGATCTTGTCTGCATAGTGACCGAAAATAGCGGAGCCGACGGGTCTTGCAGCCATGGTAATGGAGTAGGTCAGAACTATCGTGATGAACTGCCACGCCTCACTCCCTTTCGGCGAGGCGAAGACCTTGACGAGTATGGGTGCCATGACAAGCACAAGCGCCATATCATACGCATCGAGGCCGAAGCCAAGAAACTGAGAAATCATAGCCATCCGCGTTGCCTTGCTCAATTTCACCCTTTCTGCTGTCATATGCCCTCCCCCAAAGTTATAAATCCCCGCTTACGTTATGCGATTGGCGGGTTTACCCTCGGTTGTGGAACCGGCTTGACCTGATCGACGCTTCAGTCCTGCTACATTGGTATTTCATCGGTCCAAAATTGTCAAGGAAAAAAGAGATGAATGTTATCTTAAAGATAAAAGTGAGCTCTTGTGTAGAGGGGCGAAATTGAGTACGGCGTTCTCCATGTCAAAATAAGGAGGGCGATGTACCTGGGCTCACATCATGGCTTTCCAGCACGTGTGCGTGACCCGGGGTATCCCCATGGGCTACTACGTGGATAATCATTCGATCTTCCGTTTTGTCCAGGGACGAGACAGTCGATGGAGAAAGCATGCTCTTCTTACCGACGATGCGGACCCGCAGTGGAAACAGGTGCTCCATGGCTTACGGGTGAGGGTGACTTACGCGCTGAGCCCGGAGGCGAAAGGGAAGATCGAACGGCCCTACCGCTGGCTTCAGGACAGACTCGTGCGTATCTGTGCGCGGGAGCGCATTACGGGCATCGAGGAAGCCCAGAAGGTGCTGGAACAGGAAGAACAACGGTACAACTATCGTCAGGTGCACAGCACGACCGGACGAGATCCCGGTCATCCGTTTTGAGAGAGCCCTCCGGGGAAAGCAATCCCTTTTCCGCGAGTTCACCATTCCGTACCCCTTCCAATCGCTGAAGGACATCTTTTGCCTTCGCATCAAAAGAACGGTGGACGGCTACCGCATGATCTCGATAGACAACCTCAAGCTACGGGTCCACAGCACGCCCCTTCATCATGAGGTCGACGTGAGGATCACCCCCGACGGCAAGAACCTCTGCGAAGCGCGCATCTGGTACAACGGCAGACTCACCGACGTGTATCGTCTGAAAACTGCGGATCTGAAAGGAGTTCACTTTTAACTTTTACGACAGTTCACTTTTAACTTTTAGCCAACGGGAAAATCTACGGAGAATCTACCGGTGTGATAGGTGTGGCGGAGCCCGGTGATGTCCGGGATACCCGGCCGAAGGGTGGGTCGGCAGCTTGAATAGAAATCGGTATTACCTCTTCTCTTCCGGCTCTTTAAGCAGCTTCAAGTCTTGGATCAGTTTCCCGATACGTGTGTATGCATCCTCCAGATACTTTTTAGTATCGGCGGAGTTCCTGTACGTAGGCTCCAGTTCCAATTTCGCCACCAGACTAATGAAGTCAGGATCGGCCATGGCTTGGCGAAACGTTGTGTCGAGCTTGTCGATGATTTGCTGTGGGGTCCCTTTGGGACCTGCGAACATGAAGACGCTTTCATTAAAGTAGTCATAGCCCAACTCTTTCAAGGTCGGCACGTCCGGGAAATTCTTCACGCGTCTTTCGCCGACGTTCGCCAACAGCCGTATCGTACCGTCCTTTATGTAGGGAACGCACTCGCCAGAGCCCAACTGGACTGATACATGGCCGCCAAGCAACGCCATAAACGCAGGCATGGTCCCCTGATAAGGGACGTGTGTCCACTTGATGCCCCCTTCTTGCCTGCCGATATATTCCATCGCCAGATGCATGGGGGAGCCCACGCCTAAGGTGCTGTAACTCACCTTGCCCGGATTTTTCTTGGCGTATTCGACGAGTTCTTTGAGGGTTTTCCAGGGTGAATCCGATCGCACCACGAGTGATGTTAAGACCGGCGCCGCAAAATGCATGATGGGCACAACGTCGTCCCATTTATAAGGAACAGTTCTAAACTGCGTGACCCTGACGAGGGGCGTGCTTGCAGTTCCGAGGAGGCTATAACCGTCCGGCGGCCTCTTCGCCACAAGAGTTACAGCCACGGCACCACCGCCAGCGCCATTATTTGCTATGATAAACTGCTGGCCCAAATACTTTTCAGCTTTGCCAGCGAGCATCCGCTCCGTGAGATCGACAGAGGCGCCGGGGGCATAGCCGATCAGGAGATCTATTGGTTTGGTGGGGTATGCCGGCTGGCTCCACAGAGAGCTGGCGAACGTGATGGAGAGCGCACATCCAAGCACCAATGCAAAAAGTTGTGCCCTGTATCCTTCTGGTCTCATAACTACCTCTCGATCATTTCTTTTCATCTTCCCTCGATATTTTCAGTTCACGGATCAGTTTTCCGATACGCCCGTGAGCATCCTCCAGGTATTTCATCGTATCAGCAGAATTCCGGTACGATGGCTCCATCTCCAGCTTTGCCATCAAGCCATTAAAATCTGGGTCGGCCATGCTCTTGTGAAATGCATTGTCGAGCTTATCAATGATGGGTTGAGGCGTTCCCTTGGGAGCTGCAAACATGAAAACGGTCTCATTGAAGGTGTCATAACCTAGTTCTCGAAGCGTTGGAACATCTGGGAACGTTTTGACGCGTTTCTCGCTTATGGTCGCGAGCAGTCTGACCTTACCTTCCTTAATGTAAGGGACGCATTCGGCGGCTCCGACCTGGGCTGTGACGTGGCCACCGAGCAACGCCATAAAAGCAGGCATGGTGCCGGGGTAGGGGACGTGTGTCCACTTGATGCCTTCCTGCTTAGCGACATATTCCATACCCATATGCATGGGCGATCCGACACCTGTGGTGCTATAGGTCACCTTTCCGGGGTTCTTCCTCGCATACTCAACAAGATCTTTCACGGTCTTGAAAGGTGAATCCGACCGCACCACAAGGGAAGTCAAAATCGGTGTGGCAAAGTGCATGATCGGAGTGAGGTCATCCCATTTGTACGGAACGGTTCTGAATTGCGGAATCCTCACGAGACCTGTACTGGCGCATCCCGCAACATAGTAGCCATCCGGCTGCTTCGTGGCCACAATCGCCACAGCCACGGCACTGCCGCCTCCGCCATTGTTCGTAATGACCATGGGCTGGCCCAGAAGCTTCTCAGCCTTGCCAGCGAGAAAGCGCTCCGAAACATCTACGATCCCGCCGGGCGCATACCCTATAAGCAGGTCGATCTGCTTCGCTGGATACGCTGGCTGCCCCTTCACTGAGCTTGCTACCGCGACACAGAGTATGCATCCAAGTATCGCTGAAGAAAGAGTTGCTTTGCATACACACTTTCTCATCCAGCGCCCCTCATGACATGAAGACTTTGACACGCTGCACGTTTTATACAGGACAGAATTAATTGTCAATAGGCTTCGTGCAACCCCAGCCAATTCAACTAATGAAACCAATCAAACGAATTAAACTAAGACTTATGCGAGGAGCTGACGCAGCACACCCGCAAGCGGGGACCCGGAGGGTATACACTTGAAGCCGAATTGGTACTACACCTGGCCGGTTTCGCCTTGCCTGTACCATTCTAGGAGACTATCCAGGGTGATTTCCTGGCCCGGTTCCAGTTGGGCGAACTCCTCGTCCCAGGGTCCCGTGAGCAGCTTGTGAAAGAGCCGCTGCGAGCCTTTGACTATCTTGTGGCTAAGCCCGAGCGTGGCTGCGAGCTCTTCTGTCTTGGGTTGAAGCGGCGTAATGTCGTAAGCTCCTGTATCGATGAGAGTGAGGTGCCGGTAATTCTTAAGCATAGCTCGCATGACTTTGAGTGCACGCTCGGGACCGAATTTCCTGACGCAGTATGCATATTCATCCGCGAGATTATTTTCGGATTCGATCCAGCCCCTCGTAAGGAAATAACTGCATGTTTCCTTCGAGAGTGCTCTCCTTCTCTCCGCCGAGCCGAGGAGCAGCGATATGCAATCCTCAGTCTTGGGAAATATGAGGCGCGCATGCTCCGACTTGATTCCCACGAGCGCATTCCCGCAGTAACCGAAAGCCAGTAGGATGGTTGATACGTTGCTTATCCTCAAAATGGCCGCCTGGATCTGTTCCTTCAGTTTCTCCGGCTTTGTGTGGAGCTTAGAATCGATCCAGAAAACCGGGTGGGTAACGCCTGTGGCCTTAATGGCCAGATTGAGCTCATCTGCGATGGTGTTACAGGCTACAATGACCGTACTCATCGAAGCACCGTGCGACTCAGGCCTCTTCCTCTTTATAGACTCGCGCTGTTATGTCTTCCAGAGAGGCCCGTATATCTTTGTTGTCGTATACGATGCGATAAAGCTCTTCGGTGATAGGCATCTCTACGCCACACGTTTTTGAAAGCCGATAGGCAGCGTCGATTGTGTAGTAGCCTTCAACAACAGCCTTCTGGCCAGCGACTATTTCCATGGCCTTTTTTCCTCGAGCCAAATCGATGCCGAACTGACGGTTTCGACTCAACGGGCCCGTGCAGGTGAGTACCAGGTCGCCCAGGCCCGAAAGGCCCATGAAGGTAGCGTCTCTGGCGCCGAGTGCTTTGCCTAACCGTCTCATCTCGGCGAGTGCGCGCGTGACATAGGCTGCCTCGGTGTTGTTCCCCAGTTTCAGGCCCTGGATCATGCCTGCACCAATTGCCATGACATTCTTGAGGGCCCCTCCCAGTTCCACGCCGATGACGTCTTCGCTCGTGTAGACCCGAAGCCTCTCGTTGTGGAGCATTTCCTGAAAATGTCTGGAGACCTGTTTGCTCTGCGAAGCAATCACGACGGCAGTAAAGACGCCCTTTGCCACCTCCTGAGCGAATGAAGGTCCGGAAAGAATAGCGACACTGGCCTGTGTTCCAATGATCTGGGAAGCCACCTCGCTCATCCTCAAAAAGGTTTCGACCTCGAGTCCCTTGGTGAGGATAAGGATAGTCTTCCCTGAGAGGTAAGGGGCAGCCTGCTGCAGAACAGAACGCAAGGCAAAGGAGGGAGTTGCGAGAATGATGTTGTCCGAAGCTTTGACAGCCTGTTCGAGCAGATGGGTGCACTCGATACCTTGGGGGAAAGTGACGCCTGGAAGATAGTAACTATTCTCTCTTGTCCTGTTTATTATCTCGCAGAGCTCGGGTTCGTAAACCCAGAGGATCGAACTCGTGCCTCTTCGAGCTAGGTGGATCGCACACGCAGTACCCCAGGCGCCGCCGCCAACAACCGCTACGCGCATCATACCAATTTGCCTTCATTCATATAGCTTCCGGGTACCCACGCAAGTGGGTGTTGCGCCCCGCCTCACTCCAACGTACTTGAAGTACGCCTCCGTTCGTCACGGCTTGAGCGCCTCGCTCTATTTTTGAATGCAACTTGGTCCTAATCCTCACCGATCGAGCCCACGCCCCGAATCTTCTCGTCGCCTGCGAGGTCCATCACTTTGACACCGAGCCCGCCTCTGTTGTGCTCGGTTACCGTCTCCAGATTGAACCTTATCGTTCTGCCGGAATCTATGACAAGGATGATCTCATCCTTTGGTCCCACCCGTTTCACCCGCACGACGTCACCATTCTTGGGGCCGCACTTCACATTGATGATGCCTGTCCCGCCCCTGGCCTGCAGTCTGTATTTGGAGCAGGCCACCAATTTTCCGTATCCTTTTTCGGTGACGGTAAAGAGCCAGCACGACTCATCGACCACCTGTGCCGACGCGACCTCGTCGCCTTTCCGCAGGCGAATGCCACGCACCCCGTAAGCAGTTCTTCCCATGGGCCGTATCTGCTTCTCGTTGAACCTTATGGACATGCCTTTCCTCGTGGCGAGAGATACCTCCTGCTTGGGTTCCAACGGAAGCACGTCGATCAGATCGTCATCTTCAGGCAGATAAATCACCTTGATCCCTGAAAATCTTACGTTCTTAAGATCGGACAGACTGATCTTCTTGACGTGTCCTTTCTTCGTCACGAGGAAAAGATACCTGTCTTCAGGGAAGTCCTTCACGTGGGTGACGGCTGTGATGCGCTCGTCAGTATCGGTCCTGACGACGTACGCCAGCTGCTTGCCTTTCGCCGAGAGAGCCGCTTCGGGGATTGTGTGGACTTTCCGTACATAAGCTTTTCCCTTGCTTGTAAAGAAGATCATGTATGAGTGAGTTGAGGCAATGTAGAGATGATCCACAAAGTCCTCTTCCTTGACTATGATGCCGACCCTGCCCTTGCCCCCGCGCATCTGCTGCTTGTACTGGTCGAGCGAGGTTCGTTTGATATATCCTCCGTAGGTAAGGGTAACGACAACCTCCTCCTCTTTGATCATATCTTCGATGGTGATCTCCGGCAGTTGATCCACTATCTCGGTGAGCCGCTCGTCCCCATATTTATCTTTTATCTCCGTCAACTCCTCTTTGATGAGCTTCATCAGGAGAGGCTCATTATCGAGTATCTCCTTGAGCCGCTTTATCTCGGCCACGGTTGCCTTGTGCTCGTCGAGAATTTTGGTTCGCTCCAGGGAGGTCAGGCGGGCGAGCCGCATATCGAGAATACTCTGGGCCTGTTTCTCCGAGAACCGGAAACGGGCCATGAGTGCGTTCCTGGCCTCTTCCGTGTTCTTGGCTTTGCGTATGATCGATACGACCTCATCGATATGCTCCAGTGCTACTTTAAGTCCCTCGAGAATGTGAAGCCGATCCTGAGCCTTGCCCAGTTCGAATGTAGACCTCTTAGTCACCACCTCTTTTCTGAAATTGACAAAGTGCTGGATCATCTCTTTGAGGTTGAGAAGTTTTGGCTCGTTGTTGACAATAGCGAGGAATATGATGCCGAAGGTGGTTTGCATCTGCGTATGCTTATAGAGCTTGTTCAGGATGGGCTGGGCCAATTCATTCCGCTTCAGTTCTATCACGACCCTGATGCCTTCTCTTGACGACTCGTCCCGTATCGTGGCCACACCTTCTATCTTTTTGTCGTTCACCAGTTCTACTATGCTCTCGATAAGGCGCGCCTTATTCACCTGGTAAGGAAGCTGCGTGATGATGATAGCCTCTCTGTCGTCCTTCTTCCCTTTTTCGATCTTTGCCGTTGCGCGAAGGAGTACGTGACCCTTCCCGGTTTCGTACGCGTCTTTTATTCCGGCTCGGCCATAAATAATTGCCTCGGTGGGGAAGTCGGGCCCTGGAATATAGCGCATGATTTCCGCTATGGTGATGTCGGGGTCATCGATGAAGGCTATCGTCCCGTCGATCACCTCTCTCAGGTTATGCGGAGGTATATTTGTCGCCATGCCCACAGCGATGCCGGATGACCCGTTGATGAGGAGGCTCGGAATTCTCGACGGCATCACCACGGGCTCCCGCAAAGATTCATCATAATTGGGCCTGAATAAGACAGTCTCTTTCTCGATGTCCTTTAGGATCTCTTCAGCGATCCTTGAGAGCCTGACTTCCGTGTACCTCATGGCTGCGGGTGGGTCGCCATCGATGGAGCCGAAATTGCCCTGCCCATCAACCAGGGGGTAGCGCATCGAAAAATCCTGGGCCATACGGGCGATGGCATCGTAAACAGCCTGATCTCCGTGAGGATGGTACTTACCGATCACGTCCCCGACAATTCTCGCCGATTTCTTATAGGGCTTGTCATGCGTGTTATTCAGCTCATACATTGCATACAGGATTCTTCTGTGGACAGGTTTCAATCCGTCTCTCGCGTCAGGCAGGGCCCTCCCTATGATTGTGCTCATCGCATAATCTAGATAGGACCGCCTCATTTCATCTTCTATGGGTACAACGACCGCTGCCGTGGCCATCTGAGCCTCCTTGGTTAAATCACCTTGTTGAGCGATGTTATTCGCTTTTGCTGAGAACCGAAAGTTGCAAGTTGTTTTCTAAACAGGTACCGAGCGGCGCGTGCCACCCGCAAATCATGAAAAGTGGCCCGTCATTCGGGCTTTCAAACTGTAACTCACAACCTGCGGGTGCGGCGTCGCATCTCGCAACAATTTTAAAGTAATTTACCATAAGTGGTAAGTCGTTGACAATTCTGCGTACATCGGTGAGAATAGAGGACCATGAAGTATGTTGTGATTCTCCTGGCATCAGTTTTTCTTATTTTTGGTTGCAGCGCCTACGAGAAAGAAAATACGAGTCTGAAAGAGGAACTCAGGCTTCTCCGGGAAGAGAATAACTATCTCAAGGCCGAAATTGTCGGGCTCAAAAAGGAAGTGGATGAACTGAAGGTTAAGCTCAAGGAGGAAAGAGAAAACGTGGCAAGGAAGATCCAGGAAGAGGTCCAGGCTGTGCAAAGGGTCCAGGAAGATCAGAACGGTAAGAAAAAGCCCAATGACGTGAAACCTGCCAAAAAGAAAAGTCAGTGATACCGATTCGGATTCAAAAATAGAACGAGGCGACGAGGAGGAAGCGACGGATATAGCCATTGTTTTTGCCGGGTACCCGCGGGCACCAGCTCCGGATTCGCGGGTGGCAGGAGGAGATGACGACGAAGTCAACAAAGAGGGGTACCCGTGTCTAAACACGGGTCTATGAATGAAGGCGAATTGGTATGAGAAATATATCTCTCGTGCTTGCCTATGACGGCACAAACTACCACGGCTGGCAAATGCAGCCTGGTGTCGTCACCATAGAACAGAAAGTACGGGAAGCTCTCCAAAAGATCCTCGACCACGAGACCAAGGTCTACGCGGGTGCCCGAACCGACAGCGGAGTGCACGCGATGGGTCAGGTAATAAATTTTTTCACGGAAAAAGGGATAGAACTTCAGAATCTGTCGAGGGGATTGAATAGCATTCTCCCGCACGATATAAGGGTCATGGATGCCAGCGATGTAGATGAGGGCTTCCACGCCCGTTACTCTGCGCGCAGCAAGACGTATGTCTACTGCATCCTTAATCAGCTATACAACTCTCCCTTCCTTATCCGATATGTACTCCACTGGCCACACAGCCTCGATATTGGGGCAATGAAGGAGGCGGTGAGCTGGCTCATCGGCGAGCATGATTTCAGCGCTTTTAAGAAGAAGAACGAATTCTACAAGAACCCGGTTAGAGAAGTAAAAAGGGCCAAGGTTGTCAAGAGGGCAGGGATGATCTACGTGATCCTTGAAGCAACGGGTTTTCTCCGCTACATGGTAAGAACCATTACGGGTACGCTCCTCCTTACAGGCCAAGGCAAGATAAACCACGGAAACTTTAAAGAAATTCTGGCGTCAAAAGAGCGGGAGAGGGCAGGCGAGACCTTACCTCCTCATGGTCTCTTCCTTAAGAAGATCACGTATTAGGTTTGCCGCCCTACCAAAATCTTATCTTGGTCGTCCGCCTGCCGATAATACCATAGAACACCTTGTTCATGTGAAGATGAAACGTTCATGAGAAGCGGGGCTTTTCCGACAACTGTTGTCATTGATCGACAAAAGACGATCGAAGAGCTGATGCCTGTTATCAAGCATCTGGCTTACAAGCTCTCCTATGGCTTTGATGACGACATGCTTATCGATGACCTCGTATCCGCCGGGGTGATGGGGCTACTCGAATCGCTGGACCGGTATGATCCCAGAAAAAACATCAAACTGAACACGTTTGCCTACTGGAGAATTCGCGGGGCAATGATAGATGAGCTGAGGAGGCGCGACTGGATACCCAAGAATACCAGGTCGAAGGCAAAAAAGATCACTGAGGCCGTCCGTGATCTGGAGTCGAGGCTGGGGAGATATCCGGAAGAGGCAGAGGTAGCTCAGGAGCTGGGTGTCAATCTGGAAGATTACTTAACCATGCTCAAAGAGTTCGGGACCTTGACAATCTTGAGCGTTGACGAACTGGCGGAGAAGACAGGGTTGCCTCCTGACGAGGTCACGGGGTACGCCATGGAGGAAGAGACTGACCCGGAACAACGCGCGGAATTAAGGGACATCGAGCGCATGCTGGGTAAAGAGATAGAAAAGCTCTCCGAGCGACAGCGACAGGTATTAACATTTTACTATTATGAAGATATGAACATGAAAGAGATAGCCGAACTTCTGAATATCACCGAGTCGAGAGTCTCTCAAATTCACTCTCAGGCGCTCTTAAACCTGAGAGCGCGGTTTAAACGTCCCCAGGAATAAGGTCCGTGGTACTGAATTGAAGCTTGCTCAGAGCTTTCTAAAGCGTTTGGTTAACGAGTCCGACCGGAGCCCCTGACCCCTTCAGTATAACTGGTGCGCAGAGTGATCCTGCTCGTCCTTATCGATCTCTTCGGCCAGCCGCACCCACTCAACGGAATTCTTGTTCAGTGCTAAGAATCCCACGTGAATATCGGAAAGCTTTGCCTCCTCTTTTGCGTCTGAGAGTATAATGAACTGCCGTTCGTCGTTGATGGCGTCACTCACGCGGTTGAGATGAAGTGGGACGAAAAGGTTTCCCCTGTAGGTCTTGTCCCGTCCCTTCAGGCGGACCTTGACGAACTTGCCCTCTGGCGGGCCGGCCAGATTCGAATGGCAGTGCTTGCAAACGCGAGCATCTCCCCGGATCGTTTCCGCGCAATAAGGACATTCCTTCATGACCTGCTGCATGTCACAGCCTCCTTAACATACAATGTTGGTTGGGTATAATCTCCCCTAGGTTTATCGGACGAACATCGAGAGCGCATAAGTGCGCGATATACCTCTCCGTACCCAGGCCCACAGGGGTCCTAAGCTCCATGGCTCTCACATGAGCGGCCATTAAGAATAAGAAACGATATTTTTGACATTTTTCAGACTTTTCTTAAATCGTTAAGGGTGAATATATGTTTATACGTATAACCTTTTGATTCTATTACCTCTTTCCCCCCCTCAAGACGATCAAGAAGGACAACAAGCCCCTTGACCTTGAGTCCCTCCTTCTCAGCGATATCTATTGCCTTGAGGGAGGAGCCTCCCGTGGTAACCACATCCTCCAGGATGACGACATCCATGCCCTTTTGTAAGTTCTTTCCGCCTTCAATCCAGAGGTTTCGACCATGCCCCTTTGGTTCCTTGCGGATGAGAAAACCGGCTATGGGATCGCTGGCAGCATAAGAGACCATGACGGTTGCGCAGACGAGAGGGTCTCCGCCTATGCTGACACCCCCGACCGCTTGTGCACCCGGTATCTGGCGTACGGCATTGTACATGAGGTGGCCGACTAAGTACATGCCTTCCGGGTTGAGGGTCGTCTCCTTGCAGTCGATATAAAAGGCGCTTTTCTTGCCGCTGACCAGAGTAAAATCCCCCTCTTCGTAGGAGAGGTTCTTCAGAATTTTCAGTAGTCTCTTTTTTTCCTCTTCCACGTCACACCCCCGGAAAATACAGGTAAAAGCTAAAGCAAACGTTAATATTGAGAGTTACTATGAAACTTTTTGATATTATAAGAGAGTATAAGATATTCTTGCCTTCCCCGACTGCAGCCCCTCTTCTTTTGCCTCAATCTTAACCTCAACCTTTGTATTAGTCCTTACCTGTTTTCTATTTCTTGTCCTGCACAAAGAGCTCCATCTGTTCGAGTTCCATGCCCCAGGGAAAGCGCAAGGGGTAATGGCCCGAGAAACAGGCGTCGCAAAAGTTGTAGCTAAAGGAATCGGCCCCGTTCCCTATCGCTCTCTTCAGACCATCGATGCTCAGGTATGAGAGTGTATCGGAGGTCATGTAGGTGTTGATCTCCTCCACCTCGTGGGAAGATGCAATCAATTCTCTTCGGCTCGGGGTGTCAATGCCGTAGAAGCAGGGAAAACGATAAGGGGGCGACGTCACCCGGAAGTGTATCTCTTTCGCTCCCTGTTGCCGCAGCATCTTGATGATCTTCCGGCCTGTGGTGGCCCTGACGATGGAGTCGTCTACCATCACGATCTTCTTTCCCCTTACGGTTTCGTGATCGGCATTCAGCTTTAGTTTTACCCCGAAGTGCCTGATGGAGTCTTTGGGTTCTATGAACGTCCTGCCGACGTAATGGTTTCTGATCAATCCCATTTCAAAGGGTATTCCAGCGGCCTGAGAATAGCCTATGGCGGCGCTGATCCCGGAATCGGGTATCGGTATGACAAGGTCGGCATCAATCGGGTTTTCTCGTGCCAGCTCCCTGCCGAAGGCCTTTCTCACGCCGTATACAGTCCTTCCGAATACATCACTATCGGGTCTCGCAAAGTAGATGTATTCGAAAATACAGAAGTTGTGCGGCGCCTTTTTGAGCGGTTTGAATGACCGTGCACCGCCCTCTTTACTGATGTGGAGTATTTCGCCGGGCTCTATCTCCCTCAGATAACTTGCTTCTATAAGATCGAAGGCACAGGTCTCGCTCGCCACAACAAACGAATCCTTCAGTTTTCCCAGCACGAGGGGCCGAAATCCGTAAGGATCCCGCACCGCTATCATCTCCTTCTCAGTAAGGAGCAGTAGCGAGTATGAGCCCTCAACACGCCGGAGAGCGCTGATAAGCCGCTCCAGGGTTGAGTTCTCGTGAGACAAAGCTATCAGGTGGACGATCACCTCCGTATCCATGTTCGACTGGAAGATGGAGCCGTAATTCTGCAGTTCGTCTCTGATAATCTTGGCGTTCGTAAGGTTACCATTGTGGGCGACAGCAAGAGGGCCCTTTGCATACTCTACGACGAAAGGTTGGGCATTCTTCAAATCGCTCGATCCTGCGGTTGAGTACCTGACATGGCCTATGGCTGTGTTTCCCCTGAGTTTCTCCAGCGTGGCTTCATCAAAGATATCGGAGACGAGCCCCATTTCTTTGTGTGAGTAAATATTGTAGCCATCAGAACTGACTATCCCGGCGCTCTCCTGGCCTCTGTGCTGGAGCGAGTGCAATCCGAGATATGCGATATTTGATGCCTCACTGTGATTGAAAATGCCGAAGATGCCGCACATGTTATTATTCAGATCCTGCTTTGTCCAGTTCCTTCTCAAAAAAGCCGATGATTTCCTTATCCATCAGGCAGACAGT
Organism: Syntrophorhabdales bacterium; assembly: GCA_035315185.1. Classification (GTDB taxonomy): domain Bacteria; phylum Desulfobacterota; class Syntrophorhabdia; order Syntrophorhabdales; family WCHB1-27; genus JADGQN01. The sequence continues at coordinate 24,507 of DATFYE010000093.1, forward strand.
GATCTCTCTGAGCGAAGTTTTTTCTGTCCTGGCAAAAGAGCTGATCTCATCGACAATGATATGGGCGCAGTCTGCCTTAGGGAAACCAAAAATACCAGCGCTGATGGCCGGCATGGCTAAACTTTCAAATCCCCGTTCCGAGGCCAGTTTTAGGGTACTGCGCACTGCTGACCTGAGCTTCATCTGTTCGTCTCCCTCGCCCCACATAGGCCCGACAGTGTGGATGACGAAGCGCGCCTTAAGCGCGCCACCGCCTGTTATTGCCGCCTTTCCCACAGGGACAAAGCCTATCCTATCACTTTCTTCCTGAATGATCCTTCCCCCTTTTCTCACGATGGCTCCGGCGACTCCGCCTCCGTGCTGTAACCGCGAGTTGGCGGCATTGACGATTGCATCGGTAGAAGATTCAGTCAGGTCCCCTTGCGCGATACGCACATGAACTCCTGTTATATTTATCTCTTTGAGCGTTTCCATGATATGGTCCGTGGCCCTGTATGATGTCCGGTCGCGTGCGTTGACTACCCAGATATTGTAATATAAAATCGGCACAATGGAAATAGGCAGTTTCCCACCTACCGAAACCCCTGTCCGCTCTGTTAAAGGAGTAGGACCAAAAATTGTTGAGATCCTCGAGAAACGGGAGATACATAATGTGGAGGATCTTTTCTACTTCTGCCCGACCCGGTACGAGGACAGGAGAGTCATCAGAAGCATCGACGCAATCTCGGAGGGTGAGCGTGTAACCATCCTGGGAAAAGTGGTTACATCCAAAGAGCATTTTTCCAGGGCTTCCCGGAAAAGGCTCCGCACGGCCGTTTTGGAGGATGGTACCGGTAGCATCCTCCTCAAATGGTTCCGTTTCGTTCGTCAGTACCTTCGAACACTCTGCAGAAAAGGCAACATCATCTTGGTCTCAGGCGAGGTCAGACGTTACGGCGACGGGTTGGAGATGGTGCACCCTGACGTCTTTCTTGTGGAAGATGAACATGACGTGAACGAACGACAGGGTGTATTGCCCGTCTACCCTGAGTGCGAAGGGCTCAAGCAGGGAACGCTGAGACGCATCATCAGGGAGGCTTTTGACGAGTGTGGGCGCCATGTGCAAAGTTCTATTCCCGCCGACATTCAGCAAGAACATGGTTTCCCCTCCTTGAACGACGCCCTCAGGTGCCTCCATTTTCCGGACGAAAGTATTCTTACCGAGAGCTTACGGGAGGGTTACCGGAAGCGGCTCATCCTTGAGGAGTTCTTTCTTTTTCAAACAGCACTTCTTCTGAAGGGCAGGGAAATAAAACATGACAGAGGGATCAGTCTCGGCAGCGGTGGTCCACTTTTCAGCTCCTTCAAGGCCAGCCTTCCTTTCGAACTAACGCCGGCCCAGAAAAGGGTGCTTGAAGAGATTGTGTCCGATATGAAAAAGCCTGAGCCCATGAACCGCCTGCTTCAGGGAGACGTTGGATGCGGCAAAACAGTCTGTGCGGTCGCTGCCGCATGCGTTGCGCTCGACAGCGGCTATCAGGTTGCATTCCTGGCACCCACGGAAATCCTTGCGGAGCAGCAGTATCTCACAATCCACAGGAGCTTCGAGGCTCTGGGCATACGGCCGGTACTCTTGCGAGGAAGTATGAGCCGGCAGGAAAGAGAGCCTCTGCTGAAAGGGATCGAGGAGGGAACGATTCCCATCATAGTGGGCACCCATGCGTTGCTCCAGAAGGATGTGGTATTCAAGAACCTTGGATTTGCGATTATCGATGAACAACATCGCTTCGGGGTGCTGCAGCGCAAGACGCTCATGGGAAAAGGTATTAGTCCTGACATGCTTGTCATGACGGCTACGCCGATCCCGCGGACCCTCGCTATGGTTGTTTTCGGCGATCTGGATGTCAGTGTGATCGATGCTATGCCGGAAGGCAGACAGAAGATTGTGACAAGAGTCTTCAATGAAGCAGGACGGGATAAGGTTTTCAGAATTGTTGAAGAAGAATTACGCGCCGGTAGACAAGCGTTTTTCGTCTATCCTCTGGTTGATGAGTCGGACAAGACAGAGCTCTTGGCTGCAACGAGCATGGCCTCTCATTTGGAGGAGGTCGTCTTCCCTCAGTATCGGATTGGCCTTCTGCACGGCAGGATGAGGGCTGAGGAGAAAGAGGAGATCATGCTCTCCTTCAGGCAGGGCAACATCGACATCCTGGCTTGCACAACGGTGGTCGAGGTGGGAATTGATATCCCGAATGCGACCGCGATGGTTGTTGAACATGCTGAACGTTTCGGGCTCTCGCAGCTGCATCAGCTCAGAGGGCGTATCGGAAGAGGAGCCCATCCATCGAAATGTATTCTCATTGCTGCTGCCGGGCAGACCACCACGGCGAAGCGGAGGCTCCGGATCATGGAGGAAACTCAAGATGGTTTCAGGATAGCGGACGAGGATATGAAGATACGGGGTCCCGGTGATATGTTGGGCGTTCGGCAAGCCGGCATCCCGAGGTTCAGGATGGGCGATATAGTACGAAACGGAGATATCATGGGACGTGCTCGCGCCATGGCTGAAACATGGCTGGCTTGCGCACCAGCATTAGAGTTGGCCCGCGTGGCGGAAGAGTCAAGGCGAAGGTGGGGGAAGAACCTGGAGCTGTATGAAGTGCTTTAGGAGAAAGGCCACAGGCTAACGGATAAAGGCTAAAGGAGAAAGGCCAAAAGCTAACGATAAAGTAGTAATCCGCTAGCCGTTATCCTTTGGCCGTTAGCCCGTCTAGTTCGCCTGATTAATTGCTGACAGTTGCCACGGGTTGCTTCCTACGTTCCTGGTAAACGTCCAGTACTCCTCGAACTTTACCGGGTCTGCCTTGCTTCCGGAGACAACCTGACCACTGGTCTCGTCGATCACGTAGTCGAGAAGATTGGCGTAAAAAAGAACCGTTATATAATCCTGGCCCTGCTCCTGCCATGCTTCGGTGATTTTCACCGAGCGCACAGCTATGTTTTCCAGCCGGTTCACTTTCTTCTCTGATCTGAGCTTATCGACATCGGCCTGTATAGTCCTGTACATCTCTGCGGTGAGCAGGTTCCGGACGGACGTTACATCTCTTCCTGTCCATGCACCCTGGATCTTGAAGAAGTAATCCATACAGAGGTCCCTGAACTTCTGTTCGTCGAAGTAGGGGTCCATCTGTTTGATATAGCTGAGCCCTTGTTCCGTATCCGGCTCCGAAGAGGCCGTACCGGTTGTCCCGTACGTAGGCTCAGGCCCATACGCAGGCGTGTAGGATTGCTGATAGGTGGATCCCGTTGTTCCGGTATCCTGATAATAGGTATCGGTCATGGCAGCTTCCCGCCTTCTCTTGATGAAACGGTACAACAGGAAGAGTACAAGAGCGAGTAAAGCAATCTCAAAAAGACCGATGCCCCCTCCCATGCCATCGCCAAGACCGCCCCAGCCAAGGCTCCTGAAAAGCATGCTGCCCAAAAAGCCTCCGGCAATGCCGCCGAGCATGCTTCTGAAGAAACCGCCGCCCCCTGGCTGTTGAAAGGGCTGCTGCGCCGGTGGCGTCGGCCTTGTCGGGGTGCCATAAGATTGAGAAGGCCCTGGGGAAGGCCTGCTCGGACTGCTGTACGATCTTGATCCGCGTGAGCCAAAGGAGCCGCCTCCTCCGACTCTCGCCAAAGAGTCTGCCTCAAGTACGTAACCGATCAGGAAGAAAAAAGTGACGACAAGGGCGGCCACTTTCACCCATCTGTTCTTCTCCATCAAAACCTCCATAATCCTATGCCGTTCTGTGTATGATTGTACCACAAGTTGTCGGTCGGGGAAAGGACGCGCCGACTTAGGATGTCAACCCGCGATCTTGTCGGACCCGTAGGCTAGATCAAGTTCGGCCTGTGCCTGCTGCTTTACTGACCCTTTGCCCGGAGGGCGTTTCTGCCTTTTTTGTTTCGCCGCGTACATTGCCCGATCTGCCTGGGCCACCAGTTCTTCGAGAGTCGCAGGTTGATCAGGATCGAATTCGG
>DATFYE010000094.1:0-11599 GCA_035315185.1 Syntrophorhabdales bacterium
ATACATCGAGATCTTCTACAACCGGCAACGGCGCCAGGCACGGCTTGGCTATCTATCCCCTGCCGCCTATGAACGGCAGTTCTATGCCGGCCAGCAGGCAGCATGAGGAATGTTCGTGTCCACTATTGACAGCAGGGGTCACACCGAAGAGCAGGCCGATTTTCGCCGCAACCAATCAAACCAATTGAACTAATAAAACCAATTGAACGTTCTTGTTACCCTGGCATCAGTCTCTCGTGCTCAGTGTGGCCAGGTCTTTCACCAGGTCACATGTCGCGTCCAGACCTTCAGCAAAGCCTTCAAGGGATATGCGCTCGTCAATGGAGTGCATGCTCAACATTTCCGCACGGGAAAGGGCTATGGGCGAGAAGCCATACGCTGTTATACCGATCTGTCTGAAATACCGCAAATCTGTGGCACCGGTTGTAATAAAGGGGAGCACCGGGATGTTCCCCCTTCGGGCTTTCACCGCACGCCGTATCGCCTTGAAAAACTCCGTATCGTAGCTCGAGGGAATCGACTCCCCCCGGGATATTGGCACTACCTCCACATCCTTCCCGGCCACCTTTTGCACCTGCGCCAAGAAAAGCTCATGCTGCTCTTCGGGCAGGATACGTGCGTCAAAGCTGGCCTCCGATTCCGGCGGTATCACGTTCACCTTCACACCACCTTTGAGAATCGTCAGCGCCACTGTATTCCGGAGCAATGCATTATAGACAACGTTGTTCTCCACAAAGCTTCGAAAATGTTTTCTGCCTAACGCGTTTGACAGGGTCGAGAAAGTGAATCCTTTGAATTTCTTGCCTTTAAGAATCCCGCTCAGGTATCGTGTTGCAATCTTGTTCCGCCTGATCGGCCAGTTATGTCCGATGATTCTGTTCGCTGCGCGCACGACCTTGTCGTTAGCATTGTCACGGTGCGGCATGGAGCCGTGCCCACCGGTGCCGTGGGCTCTGATCATGAACTGGCACAACTTTTTTTCGCCCACGGAAACCTGGGCATGCAGCACCCCTTCCTCTTCGATGATGCTGCCCCCCTCGCTCAGCACAAAGGCTGCATCGGAGAGTTCCTCCACCTTTTCCAGCATGTAGCTAACGCCCATTTCACCGCCGGCTTCTTCGTCGCCGGTAACGAGGAGGATGATGTCCCGTTCAGGCGTAATGCCTTCCCGCTTAAGAGCTGCGAAGGCCATTATCTGCGCAGCTACATCTGACTTCATATCAACTGCGCCTCTGCCATACAGGTGGCCGTCTTTAACCGCCGCGCTGAAGGGAGGTTCTGTCCACCCTGCCTCATCTGCCGGCACCACATCGATGTGACCGAGAAGCACGATGGGCTCACCCGCCTTCCTCCCCTTAAGCCGCGCCAGCAAATTACCTCGGCGCGGCGCCGGAGAAAAAATCTTTGACGGTATGCCTTCTTTCTTAAGCCATGCTTCGATGAACTGAACCGCAGCCTCTTCGTTACCGGGAGGATTTGACGTATCAATCCGTATGAGTGATTTCAGGAGGTTAAGGCCCTCTTCATTTCGTCTCATAGCACACCATGTTCTTCCCTTCTCTTTTGGCCTTGTAAAGGTTTTCATCCGCGATTTTGATCAAGGCTTTCTCATCCATGCCTTCCCTGTGGACTGCCAATCCCCCGCAGATAGTCAGCTTAATCCTGTTGTCATCATACATGAAGTCTATCTCCTCTATTCTCCGCCTGAGACGCTCCCCGATGACTTTCGCCGAGTCCCCGTCTGTTTCGGGAAGTAGTACGAGAAACTCCTCGCCCCCATATCTTCCCACACTGTCAAGGCTTCGGAGACTACCTTTCAGGATGCGAGCCACCTCTTTTAATATCGAGTCCCCAGCCAGATGACCATAGGTATCGTTGACGTCTTTGAAATTGTCCAGATCGAAAAGCATGATCGAAAGATTAGAACCATAGCGCGTTGACCTTGCCACTTCGTCTGTCAGTTTCGACGTGATGTAGAGGTGCGTGTAAAGGTTGGTCAGGCCGTCATTGACCGACAAGGCTTTTACCTCTTTGAAGAGCTCGATCTTTTCCAGCGTCAGGGAGATGTGGGCACAGAAACGCTTGAATATGGATTCCTCGTAGTAATCGAAGGGACGGCTCCGATAGATGCCGGCACAGCCGTACGTCTTGTTCCGTGTGGAAAGCGTCACGATCACTGATTTATAGTCTTCCTCGGCCTCGGGCATAATGCCGGCTTCCTGGCCCTCAAAGACCACCTTCAACTGTTTGTCTTCGAGTAAGGCTTTTCTCATCCTCCTGATCAGGGTTCCCGGGATGAATTCAGCCAAGGCGGGATTGGTGGGACCATTTGGATAAACGTGTATCTCTGTCTCATTCTCCTGCGGCACGAGCGCAGCAAACAACTCGAAGCTGAGGAAATTTCTGATCAGCGTAAAAGAGTTTTTCAGGACGGTAACAGCTTCTTCTGTTTCCCCGATCATGCGCTGGAGGCTCTTCACGAATTCGAGTTCCAGAAGGTTGAGCTTGTCATGCTCGAACCTTTTTTCCATCTCTGCGGTCAGCTCCTTGATTTCAAGCCGCTCCATAAAATGGCTGATCGCGTTGTTCACGCCGTGGTAGATCTCCTCATAACTGGAAAAAGGCTTCTTAAGAACCGCGTATGCCCCGGCTCTCAAACAATCGAGCGCCCGGGCATACTCTTCCATACCCGCCATCACAATGACCGGCATGTGCGCTTCCGATTTCTTGATCGTATCGATAAGTTCTGTGGAAGATGCTGACGAAAACCCTACATCGAGCAGGATTGCGTGCGGCCTCTTCTCGCGTATCTCTGCATCAAAGTCTATCTCGTCAGCAAATGCAAAGACCTTGATGCCATACTCCTTGAAGAACTCTTTTAAGACGCGATTGAGTACGTGGTCATCATTGAGGATGAAAAGTTTTTTCTGTCTTTCCATAAAAATAGATTTCCGTGAGCACGCCCGTGTTGCTTCCCGGATGCGCTCCCATCATCCACGCCGAAGCGTGCAATCGTGGTGTCTTGCGTCGCCCGTGGGAGCAGAACAAGCACAACAAGCCAGCCACCCCTCGTACCCTGGATAATGGGTCGTGGGTATGGTTGGTTCGCGAAGACGGCGACCGGGTACCCGCTTGCGGGTGTCCCAGTAATAGCATGGGGGGACGGATCCCCCCATAGCTACTTCTTGCTATTTCTTTTTCTTAGCTGCTGGCTTCTTCTTTGTTGCTTTCTTTGCGGCACCACAACCCTTTACTCCGCATGACATGAGGCTTCACCCCCTTTCAGCAAACCGGACCTCGTAATTCAGACTTCACACTTTTCCGTACCTTCACATGTATTAAATCACATTTTTTCAGTCTGAGAAAAAAAAGTTTTCGGCTTGAATCCCGCCATCTCACAGGACAGATTCTTTGTAAACCCAAGGGCTGAAAGCATGGAGCCGAGCCCTTGCGGATTTATCAGTGTTTTTGCCGAAACCCTCTCAGCTTCCGGTAGCATCATCATCCGCTCCAGTATGCCGGCGTTGACAAGGAAACGGTACTGCTCTATCTCTCCGACTTTTCTCCAACCGAGACCCCGAAGGATGGCTTCCAGGTGATCAAAATTCACGTGGTGAGTGATATCCATGCTGCCGAGATCGTGAAACGCATTTTCTCGAATTCTGAACTCCTTGTATCCCATCGTGCTGCCGTCGAAGAACCTTCCATGTGCCAGATCTTCAGCGTGATACCCGTAGTCGAAGACCAGCAAGAGGCTTTCGCCAATAATGCCGTTCATTCGGGAAAGAATCTCTGCAGTCCTTATCGTCACCTCGGAGCTTTGATGGAGGTTCAGAAAGAGCGGGTATGACCTGAGAAAAGCGTCTACCGAAGGGCACAAGGGGCCGAGGAGTTCTACAAACCCATCCGTAAAATCGACGTACACCTCCTCGAGCCCTTCACCAGTCCTCACAACGCGGTGGAAAGAGAGTGCGTCAAAAAACTCGTTGGCGACAATAACGGTGAGCCCTCCAATAGACGGTAGCGCGCCAGGATCACTGACCCAGACTATGTCGCCCATTTCCTTTTTTCTCCCGTGCTCGACGATGAAGTATTCAAAACTGCCACGACAGGTACAGCTCGAGACGATCTGCTCTGCGAGAACACCGGATCCACCGCCAAGCTCGATGATGGTCACCTTGTCTCTGCCGCATGAGACCCGGAGATCCTCGATGCATTTCCCGATTGTTCTGCCAAAAATTGGATGAATTTCCGGAGACGTGTAGTAGTCTTTGCGAACGCGCTTTCCTTCCCTGTAGTAACCTGCTTCCTCGTCGTACAGGATCACATCAAGGAAAGCCTCATAAGTGAGCGGGCCTTCGCATTTTATCCTCTCCCTGAGCTTGCGCTGTAATACCAAGTTGCCTTCATTCATTTACTGGGGCTCGCCTCGCCCACGACCCACTTCGTGGGTACCCCGCGGCGAACCCCCCGGAGTCTCCCGCACCCGCACGCGGGTACCCGGCTCGCCCCCTTTGCGCGGCAGTTTATGTGTTTATGTCCTCCAGGTCGGCAATGGGTCTTTTCCAGAAACTTACGGCACCATTCCGGTTAAAGAGAACCTGGACAAGTTCCCAGCCTTTGCCTCCCATCTCGTTCATAAAATTTTGAAGGTGTGCCATCTGCTCCTCGCGAAAATCTCTCACCGTGCACTCCCCTGTTTCGCCGCACGCGTAAACCATGTTGCCTGCCTCTTCTGTCGCCTCCCCCGTTGGAGGTGTCCACTCCAGCGCAAGAAATTCAATGGTATATTCGTACATCATATGTCCCCCCTGCTCCGTCGATCAGAGATCGGGTTATCGCCCGACGCCCGCACTTCTAACTGTTGTCGGAATCGTAGATTATGTACTATATAATAAGTCATAAACCTCAGTTTTTGAAGTGAGTACGTGAGCGCACCTCCCTGCTATCTTATTTCCAAATCCAAAGGCATCCTGGACGAAAGAATCATCCAGTTGGAGGCGAGGCTCACCTCCTGCACGCTCTGCCCGCGCCAGTGCAGGGTGAACCGGCTGGAAGGCGCCCTCGGCTATTGTCAGGCACCGGCCGAGCTCATCATTTCCAGCGTCTTCGCGCATTACGGCGAGGAGTCGCCTCTTGTAGGAGTGGGAGGCTCCGGCACCATTTTTCTCACCCATTGCAACCTCAAGTGCCTCTTTTGTCAGAACTACGAGATCAGCATGAAGGGTGAGGGAATCCGATACTCGCACAAAGATCTGGCAGCCGCCATGATCGACCTTCAGCAGAAGGGCTGCCATAACATTAACTTTGTGACGCCCACCCATTACGTGCCGAGAATCCTCCAGGGCCTTTCCCTGGCGATCGATGAGGGACTGTCCATACCACTCGTTTACAACTGCAGTGGGTATGAATCTCTTGAAGTCGTGAAACTTCTGGACGGCATCGTCGACATCTATATGCCGGATATCAAGTTCTTGAAGCGGGCGCTTTCAGAGAGATACTGTAATGCTCCCGACTATCCGGACGTGGTAAGAGAGGTACTCAAGGAGATGCAGCGGCAGGTCGGAGACCTTGTCATGGACGGAAGTGGTATTGCTCAAAGAGGCCTGCTCATTCGCCACCTGGTAATGCCTTCTCTTAGCGAAAACACGAAGGATGTGCTGCTTTTTATACGGCAGGAGATATCGCGCGATGCCTTCGTGAATATCATGGCCCAGTACCATCCCTGCTACCAGGCTTCACGATTTTTGGAAATTTCCCGGAAACCCACGCTGAAAGAGTATAATGAGGCGGCGGCGTATGCCCGCGCTATAGGGCTGAAAAGGGCCGGGCCGCACTGAGCATGAAGGCAGACTAGGGTTGAGGTTCAGGTTGAGGCCTGAAATGAACTAGTTAACGGTAGGGCAGAGGAGGCAAGCATGGATCGTGTGAAAGGTAAAGTAGCAGTCATAACCGGCGCAGCGGGCGGACTGGGTAAGGCCCAGGCTCTGTTATTGGCAAAGGAGGGAGCTAAAATAGTACTGACGGACATGATCGAGGCTGAGCCGAAGGAAACAGTCGAAGAGATACGGCGTGCAGGAGGTGAAGCGATCTTCGTGAAACACGATGTCACCAGCGAAGAGGATTGGGCAGAAGTCATCAGGCAGACACTCTCTTCATTCGGGAGGCTGGATGTGCTCGTCAATAATGCGGGCATCCTGATGAGCAAAGCCATTACGGATATGTCCCTGGACGACTGGCGTCGGGTAACGAGTGTCAATCTGGATGGCGTCTTCCTCGGCACCAAGCATGCCATAGGAGCAATGAGGAAGAGCGGGGGCGGCTCCATCATCAACATGTCGTCCGTGGCAGGCCTGGTCGGCATGGGAGGTGATACAGCGGCCTATAGCGCGAGCAAGGGAGGCGTCAGGCTTTTTACAAAAGCATCCGCTCTTCAGTGTTCCAAATTGGGTCATGACTACAACATCAGGGTCAACTCGATTCATCCCGGATTTATCATGACCACGATGCTTGAAAAAGTAATGCGTGCTGCAGCGGCGATTACCGGATGCTCCTATGAAGAGGCGAGGAAGCTCCGAGAGGATTCCACCATGATCGGACGCTTAGGCGCACCCGAGGATATTGCCTACGCGGTACTCTATCTTGCATCGGACGAGTCCAGCTACGTTACAGGCGCTGAGCTGGTCGTGGACGGAGGTTATACAGCGCGCTAAATACGCGGGTCAAGGGGCAAGGGTCATGGGTCAAGGGAAAGAAGAGATCGAGTCCGAGATACTGGAGCGGATAGATAGCCTCAGCGCCGACCGGCACCCGCTCGCGGAGTACAAGAATATAGGTAAGCGCGGCGTGCGCCGCATCGACGGGTATGAGAAGGCGAGCGGCAAAGCTATCTACACTATGGATGTCCAGCTTCCCGGCATGCTCTGCATGCGCTTCCTGACCTCGCCTTACACGCACGCACGGATCAGGAGCATGGACACGACCAAAGCTGAACGACTTCCGGGTGTCCGATACATCCTCAGGTATGATGACCCTGAACTGCCTGCATTTGCGGAACTCGGTGGTCACGGCCCTTCTCACGCTCCGGTTCTACCTCGGATTGCCCATTTCCAGGGACAGGAAGTTGGGGCGGCCGTGGCCGCAGACACTGAAGAGATTGCTTCTCAGGCGCTGAGACTGATCGACGTAGACTGGGAAGAACGGCCATTCGTGCTCGACGTTGAAGAAGCGCTTAAACCAGGCAGCCCTCTCGCGAACCCCGAGCTCTATCCTGACGGGAACCTGTACAACGAAGGCTGGCGCGATGTTGAAGAAATGGGTAACGTGGAACAAGGCCTCAGCGAAGCGGATGCGATCATAGAGTTCACCTCGCGGAGGCGTCTGCACACGTGGATCGGCCCGGAGCGGCCATGCGGGGTCGTCAGGTGGAATGGCGAATATCCGGAGGTCTGGGTAAAACAGCAGCGACCGCATATATGCAAGAGGGTCATTTCCACGTGGTTTGGCGGCATTCCCATGAACAGGATCCAGCTTCATTGCCTCTACCAGGGGGCGAGCTTCGGGGGATGGAGCCAGGTGGCCTGGAACATGGGCGGCACGTACTGCGCTGCTCTGATTGCCAGGCGAACCGGGAGGCCCGTCAAGTGGACCTTTGACAGGCGCGAGGATTTTTATGGGGGAGAGTTGGACGAAGGGATCTACCGGTTTACTGTGGGCGCCAAAAAGGATGGAACAATCCTTGCGGTGAAGGGAGAAGCTATTCTCTCCAACCATTACTTCCCGGTCTTTGGTTTCGTGACCCATTTCCTCGAGAACTCGAAAATCCCGAACGTGCATGGCAGACTGCGGGCCGTGCAGGTAAACAAGGGCGTGAACGTGCCGACACGGTGCGAGCAGAACCCGAACTGCCTCAGCTTCACGCTCGTCTTCGACCACGTGGCGGACGCACTGAAACTCGACCCCATCGAAGTCGCCTTGAGGAACGACGGCTGCCACGGACACGATATGGCGTGGCTTGCGAGCCGCAAGGCCGCAATGGGCTTTCCTGACAGGGACAGTCTGAGAGAATGCGTTGAAAAAGGGAAGCGAGCCATAGACTGGGACAACAAATGGCACCTGCCTGGCACGAGAAAGCTTCCCAACGGCAGGATGCACGGGCTTGCATTTACGTGGACTCACGAGTGGGAGGATTCGGCAGGTTCAAGCGAAATGGCCATACGAATCGAGCGCACGGACGGCACGGCAATAATTCTCGGCATGCGCTGCGACAACGGGGTAAACGCTGAGACGACTTATTGTCAGATCGTCGCTGACGAACTGGGCATGCGCATGGAGGACGTTTTCTACAGGCCCCAGACAGATCCCGGCTTCTTCGCAATGACGCCCGATTCTTCAACCAATATGTCGGTCAATGGTTCCGCCATCCGCAACGCAGCCAGGCTCTTGAAGCAACAGATTCTGGAAGCTGCCACAAGACCCCGCGGAGAAGGGCAGCGCGGGAGCTTCCCTCCTGCTTTCCCCGGCAGAACGCCGGACGACCTGGACTTGAGGGAGAGCGTGATTTTTGCCAGGAGCGACCCGTCAATCAGAATGACACTAGCCGAGTTCGTTGGTATCACGGGCGTGGCAGGCCCGGTAAGCCGCGAAGAACTGGGCGGTATGGCCCGCGCCATGTGGACCCGGCCCCTCTTTGCTCACAGCTTCCATGTTCAGGTGGGGGCCTACTCTCATACACGTCTCAGGCTGTGCAGACAGGCCCACTTCATGGAAGTGGAGGTCGACACTGAGACCGGCGCCGTAGATGTGACAAACGTGGTCAACGTGAATGATGTGGGCAAGGTAATAAGCTGGGAAACGTGCGAGGGGCAGCAGTATGGCGGAACTATCATGGGTGTCAGCAGAGGACTGACTGAAGAGGTTGTCTACGATCCTTTCACCGGCGTGATGATCAATGGAAACCTTCTCGACTACAAGATAGCAACCATGCTCGATGTCGGGCCGATACAAACGGTTCTGGTGGAGACGGGGATGGGTTACGGGCCGTACGGGCTGGTGGGCATCGGGGAAGACGTAGCTACCGTCATCCCGGCGCTCCTCGGTCCTGCAGTGCACAACGCCATAGGCGTGAGGGTCGATGATTTCCCGATCACACCGGCAAAGGTCCTGAAGGCGCTGGGAAAGGAATAGACGGCATCAATGCGGAGAACGGTCTCTTGAGGAACGCATGAGAATACACGTCAAAATACATCCTCATCTTCGCCAGTGCATCTCTTCTCCGGATAAGCTCGCCCTTGGTGAAACATGGGATCTGCCGGAAGAGACAAGCGCAGCCCAGGCTTTGACGCGACTTAATCTCCCTGAAGGGTTCCCCGTGATCGTGATGGTGAACGGTTCTTCATGCCATGACTTGAAGCGCACACTTTTGAAGGATGAAGACATGATCCTCGTGTCCCCCATAATGGCCGGCGGGTAGATGACGAACCGAAGCCTATTTTCTTCTTGACCCCAAGGTCCGGCGCACCGTATTATTAAACGTTCATGTGGTCACCGACATGCTTCGAGATACTTTTTAGGAGGAGGTAAAATGAACTCAAAAAAATCTTTTTACGGCGCCTGTCTCATAGTTTCCATGGTAGTCGTGCTCTTTGCAATTGCGTGGGCAGCAGAGCCAGCTAAAAAAGCCACTAAAACCGGTGTGCTGAAAATAGGCTCGTCTATGCCGCTCAGCGGACCTATGTCGCCCTGGGGTATTCCGGAATCAGAGGTGACTTCGATATACGCCGATCTACTGAATAAGGATGGGGGCCTTACCATTGGTGACACAACGTATAAAATAGAGTTCATCGTATCGGACGACAAAGCTTCCCCTGACGGAATAAAGGCTTCGGCGGACAGACTCATTAACACGGAAAAGGTAAATGCAATGGTTGGAGGATGGATGCCGCCCATAGCAACCATTATGGGGCGTGATGGGACGACGGCCAACATACCCATTCTCCATATGGTGCGGGAAGCCAAAGGTATTGAAGTGGTCTCACCCAAATACCCGGTAATGTTCGACCTAGGCTGGGCCCAGATTGAGGGCATCAAAGTATATATCCCTAAGTTGAAAGCCGCCGCGCTGCCGAACGTCAAAACGTATGCGCTCATAAGTAAGGATGATACGCTTGGGCGTACGATGTCGGAACAGATAAAGGGCTTGAAACAGGAATGGCAGACTAAGTACGGATTGGAGATGGTCTACGATGATATGTTCCCGATAACAGCCCAGGATATGACTCCGTGGCTGTCGAAGATCGCAGCCCTTCCGAAAAAAGCAGACCTGATTTTCGCCGCATCTGCTACTGTCCCCAATCTCGCCATGATTGCAAAACAATCGTATGAAATGGGGCTCAAGGTTCCCATCGTAACCGTTCCCAATCTGACGGATGTGGATGAATTTCTCAAGATAGCCGGATATGAGGGGTCGCAGTATGTCTATACCTCAGGGTGTGCCCCGTGGGATTCCCCCAAAACATCTCCCAAATTCAAGGAAATGGCCAATCGCATCCGAAAGGCCTGGAAGGATAAGTATGGCAAGGACCTGACGTTCGGTGATTCATTTGCGTGGTGCTGCAACCATCTTGCCGCATATGTGAGTGCGGTCAAACTTGCGAACAGCGTGAAGACCGAGGATATTGTTCGCACACTGGAGTCGAAGCCGATTGAACATTTTTATGGGACCAGTGTGGCCAGTGGAGACAAGACGTACGGCATCAAGCGGATGCTCACCTATGATGCCTCAATAGCAAAAATAACGGGGCGCGAACAAAAGCCGGTAGTGACCTTTGCCACAGTGGTGCCGTAGGAGGTAAAGGTAAGAGCAGCGGCCTGTTTTATCCTTTTCCTAATCCTTCTAGGGCATAGCCATGTTTGACATCTTTATATTCTGGATCACCCTATCCCTTAACTACGTACTCCTGGCCACAGGCCTCACGCTTACGGTCAGCGTCATGCGCGTGGTGAACCTTGCTCATGGAAATTTTTACATGGCCGGCGCCTACGCTTTTCTTGTTTTTTCTGAAAAGGCCGGGTTGCCTTACGGCATAGCGCTTCTTTCAAGTGTATTGCTGGTCGGCGCCATGGGCATGCTGGTGGAGGCAAAGCTTTATCGGAGACTGGGGGGACGCATCGAACCTTCAATTATCTGTATGTCGGGTGTACTCCTGGTATTGGAGGGCATAGCTGTATTGCTCTTTGGTCCGGATATCCGCGGGCTGCCCCCCATGCTGAGGGGAACAACGACTATCGGGAGAACCGTCGTAAGCATGGAGCGACTTTCAGTAGCGGCGTTGGCCCTGTTAGTTATTGCGGGCCTCTTTTGCTTCCTGAAGTATAGCCGGTTAGGCAAATCTATAAGGGCTACGGCCCAGGACCGGGAGGCAGCCTCGTTGATGGGTGTGAATGTAAACCTGATTTCGAGCCTGAGCATGGGCATCGGCACCGCACTGGCGGTCATTGCCGGGATACAGATTACAGCGGTCTACCATTTGTCGCCCTATGTGGGGATTAGCGCCCTCTGCACCTCCATCCTGATCATCACCATGGGAGGCATGGGAAG